>JAMPAG010000063.1:3586-15632 GCA_023667365.1 bacterium
GGCTGACGGCGCGGAAATGCAGGCGCAGGCTGACGGCGCGGAAATGCAGGCGCAGACTGACGGCGCGGAAATGCAGGCGCAGGCTGACGGCGCGGAAATGCAGGCGCAGGCTGACGGCGCGGAAATGCAGGCAGGCGGCGATATTACGGCGGAAGAAGACGAAACATAGACGCGGAAAGGCAGCGATGCCACGTTCCTCAATCCGCCCGCACACCAAGTTCCTCTAGCTGCGCACACACCTGCTCGTAACTCTGATAGCGGATCGTGTGCCAATGAAGCTTGTCCGCCGTATCCAGATTTTCCTGCAGATCGTCAATGAACACACACTCCTCCGGCAAAAATGCATAACGCGCCTGTAACAACTCATAGATCGCCTTGTCCGGTTTGACGACTTTATCCCGATAAGACAAAATGAATCCGTCCATATCGTCCAAAAAGCAAAGCTGCTCCCGACCGTCTTCATACGCCTTTTCGGGATAATTGGAAAGTGCGAGCACCTGATAGCCCGCGCGCTTTAACCCCCGCACCCATGGAACGGCATGCGGGCGCAGCTTCACAATCCCGCTCAAGTCAGAAAGCGCCTCCCGCATCTGCGGCGCGATCTCCGGATCCCGCGCGGCAAACAAAGATACCACCTCATCATAGCCCATCACGCCGCGGTCAAGCTCATTCCAAAAACCGCTGTCTACCGTCGCCGCCGCAATACGCTCACAGATTTCCTCCGAATAT
Source organism: bacterium (assembly GCA_023667365.1). Lineage (GTDB taxonomy): Bacteria > Bacillota > Clostridia > Lachnospirales > Lachnospiraceae > DLAJ01. The sequence continues at coordinate 4,316 of JAMPAG010000063.1, forward strand.
CCTTTTCTTTTCAGCATTTCCCGGTAACAAAAATCCACCATGACATTGCCAATATCAAAGATCACTGTTTTGATCATCTGCTTTTCCCTTCATCGCTTCCATAAAATTCTTCCCTGTCTTTTCAAGAAAATAGCATACCACAAAAAGCGCCCTCTTTCAAATCCCCTGATTCTTTTTTTCGCTTTCGTGAGGATTTTAATCCTTGCTCGATTTTCTTTGATCAAATTTTTTATTTTTATATTTTAGATCAAAATATAAATATCTGATTTTTAGATCGAAAAATATATTGACTTTTGACTTTTTTCGTTATAGTATTTATTAAAAAGGAGGAGCAGCAGAATGCAAGCAGACAACGCGCCATTGGCAAGCATGATCACGGAAGCTCAGAATCTCGGTCTTTTTAGAAAGTTCTGCGATAAGAATTCTACGAAAGATGCACAACTGAGAATGCGCACAATCTATCGGCGCAGCGGCAATCCGATCGAGACCACCCGGACTATTTTCGCAAGAGAATTTGACGCGGATTTATCCGATTCCGATGCCAGCCGCATGTTTACTCTGATCACATCCTTTTTGAATAAGTCCGACTACCGAAAGCCGATCGGATCTTCCACGCGGAATGCGCTTTTGCAAAAGCAGTCTCATCGCTGCGCGATCTGCGGACGCGATATTGACGCTCATGCACATGCCGACCACGTTGTCCCTTTTAAGTTTGTCGGAGATGAGCTGGATGACAATTTGCAAATGTTATGTACGGCTTGTAATTCCAAAAAGAACAAGAGTCTGGATTATCAGGTCAGATTTTTTCTCAGACTCATTTAGGAACTCTGTTTGAAACAACATGGAGGATTTATTATGAAAGACATCTACTTATTGGAAGTAAGACAACACAACATGAAACGCTATATCGGAACGACTGCGGCAAAAGATTTAGTCCGTCTTGCCACTACCGTAGAGCTGCAGGCAACGCAGGATGCGCAGCGTCCCATCAATCCCAAACGCTTATCGGAGATCGCAGACTTCGTTTCTGCGGACGGAACGCTGTCCACTTCGATCGTAATCGGCACCAAAGATAACCGTCTCACCGTGCAGCCCGTCAAGATCAAGGGTATCCCTAATTTATACAAAATGCGTTTCCCCGAAACAAATGCGGAATTTGCGACTTTTCGGGACGCTTTCGATATTATGGACGGTCAGCATCGGCTTTTTTCCTTTTTGAAAGATTACACAAAACTGACGAATGACGACGTCTTTGAGATCACATTTGAAATGTACCTGAAACCGACCATGCGTGAAAAGCGGCTGATCTTCAAAAATACCAACGAAAAGCAGGAAAAAGTCGCTTCCAACCTGTTAATGTGGTTCCGTGAAAAGTTGAATATGCTCAACGAAAAGGAGCAGACATACCACCCTGTCGTATCCTTACTCAATTCCGAAAGCTGCTCCCCGCTGAAAGGCAGGATCATCATGGGCGCCGAAAAGATCACGGGCGGCATCAAAGGCGAACAGCTTATCACTATTTTAGATAAAGCGGACATCAAAAATATTTCCAACACGCCTTTATCGGACGATAAGATGCTGACGCTCATTTCCAACTATTTATCAGGCTGGGAAAATGCAGTGGGTTCCAAGTTTGTAGATCGCGATAAGGATCTCGGCGCTTTTCCGAAAGTTGCAGGACTGCGGTTCATGATTGTTATGCTCCCCACTTTTTACGAGCAGGCAGTAAAGGACCGGACCGCATTAAGTCAGGCTTATATCGCAGACAAAGTCGAGGAGCTGTGCGCCTCCATCGGCATTCAGCCGCGTGATCTTTTCGACAAAAACAGCAATTACCGCAAGAGTTTAGGGAGCGATCCTTTTTCCGCCGAAACACCGATCACCCTCTTTGCAAAAGATTGGTCCAACAGGCTGAAATCGTTATCTTCCGGCTCGTTTGATCCATTGGCATAAAAAAGAGTTTGCATTCCGCAAACTCTTTCGAAGAATTGCTGACGCAATTCTTCCGGACCACGGAATTTCCTATCAGTTATAAAAGAGTTTGCGTTCCGCAAACTCTTTCGAAGAATTGCTGACGCAATTCTTCCGGACCACGGAATTTCCTATCAGTTCTTTGGACCCTGCTTCCTTTATCCTGTCTGGGTCATCGCGCCGACAAAAATGCCCAGATTTGCGTCATACATACCGGGAAGCTGGGACAGCGGCAGCGGATTCTCTCCGAGTCCCGCCTCCACGGTATAACCCGGTCTGTCATACGTCATAATAAACCAGTCCTTATACCCTGCATTGCCCGACGCCGCCGGCGTTTCCTCCACCGCGTAACCGCTGACCGCCCCGAAATACTGCGCAATCTCATAGGAACGCGCCGGCTCGTAATTTTGATATTTCCAAAAAATAACCTCCCCCTGCGTATGGTACGCAAGGATCAGCAAAAAACGATGCTCCAGCGTAAAATTGTAGACCGCCGCGCTCTCCGGCGCAGTAAGCGGCGCCTCCCCGACATAATCACGCGGCGCGGGCGTCGTATAACCCTGCGCGTATTTGACGCGCTGCGCCTCCTCCCATCCCGCCGGAAACTGCAGGTTTAAGTCCACGCCGTCAATATTCGCTTTCCATCCGTCCGGAAACGGAATCGCCGGATATGCTGCCGCGATCTCGCGCACCCTCGCATATGCCGACGCCTCGATCGGCAGCCCGTTTACCAGATCCACACCGTCAGGATTCACCATCGGTACCAGGTATAAAGAATAATTGTCAAACAGCCACCTCGCATCCACGCCGTTGATCCGTTTTCCCATGGCATAGGCTTGCGCGTACTCCTCGGCAAACCGAAGCAGAAGCGGCGTCGTAATCCATTCATTCGCATGGAACGCCGCACTGTAAAACAATTCACGCTTCCCGTTCCCGATGCGCAGATACCAAAGATCATTCTGTAGGACGCTCTTTCCGATACTCCCCGCCTGTAAAAAAGAATAACGCGCCGCCAATCCCTCCGTCACATACTGCATGAGCAGGGAAGAATACGCGACATTCTGCGGCACGACCGGAAAAGGAAGCGGCACCTTGAGCGTCATCCCCGGCATCAGATAGAGCGGTCCCTCACCGGGGTTCGCCATCATGAGCGCCTGCATGGAAACACCGTAGCGCGAAGCGATCTCATAGAAGCTGTCGCCCGCACGCACCTCATAAGTCACATATCCGCGCAGATACGGCGCAAGCGCCTCCCATACCTCATCGTCCACAACACATTCTTCTTCGTTTTTTTCCGTAAACGCTGCCAGCGCCTTACAGGTCTCATCCCCAAACACGCCGTCCACCACAAGCGGATACCCCGCCCTGTGCAGCGCAAGCTGAATATATTGTACCAAAGTTCCCCGATCTCCACGCGCGATCCGCATTGCTCTCTCCCTGCTCCTTTTCCCTATACCGCGATTTCAGTCATTGCAAAACTTCGGGAACACATTCCCGATCACTTCCCCCGTCAGGTACGCCCCCGCTATGACCTATGCTGTTATTCTATGCGTATACCGATATTTTGGTTCCTGTGCGCGGCTCTGGGTTTCTGCATGTATCTTTTTTCCTGCATGCCTCTTTGGGTTCTACATATATTTTTGCTTCCTGCGCGCGGCTCTAGGTTTCTGCATGTGCCTTTTTTCCTGCATGCCTCTTTGGGTTCTACATACGTTTTTGATCCCGCACTCGTTTGGGTTTCTGCCGCATCCTTAGATTGTTACCGATTCTTTCGTTCTTGCCGCGTCTTTCGTTCTTGCCGCGTCTTTCTGCTTGACTTTTCTTCTTCTATCCCTTATAGTGAAAAAAATAATATTTTGATATTCAAATTATATTTGAACAATGTTCAGAAAGGACTTTTTATGAGTGTAAAGATCATTACAGACTCCGCGGCTGACCTGCCGGCTGAATATATTGCTGACCATGATGTCACCGTCATTCCGATGACGACCATCTTCGGAGAAACGGAATATATCGAGGGCGTGACGATCAGCCACCACGAATTTTATGAAAAGCTGATCGAGGACGATACGCTCCCCAAGACAAGCCAGCTTGCGCCGCACCAATTTGCGGAGATTTATCAGAAAGTCGTCAGTGGCGGCAATATCCCTGACGACAGCAATGCCTCTGATGGCGGCAATACCTCTGACGACGGCAATGCCTCTGACAACAGCAATACCTCTGATGGCGGCAATACCTCTGACGACGGCAATGCCTCTGACAACAGCAACACCGCTGATGACGGCAATACCTCTGACGGCAGCAACACCGCCGTTGTCATCACCCTGTCCTCCAAGCTCTCCGGCACCTATCAGAACGCCGTGCTTGCCGCCGCGGAATATGAGGGCGTTGTATTTGTCGTTGACAGCTTAAACGCGACCGTCGGCGAACAGGTTCTGGTAAAACGCGCCGTCATGCTTGCCGAACAGGGTAAAAGCGCCTCTGAGATCGCGGATACACTGTGCCGCGAGCGTTCCCGCATCTGCCTGATCGCTCTTTTAGACACGCTGGAATACCTCAAAAAAGGCGGGCGGATTTCCCCGACCACCGCATTTGTCGGCAACATGCTTTCTATTAAACCGGTCGTCACGGTCCGGGACGGCGAGGTAGTCATGATCGGTAAAGCACGCGGTTCCAAAAAAGGCAATAACATGCTCATTGAATATATCAACGAACACCGTCCCGATTTTGACTGTCCTGTCGCGTTGGGCTATACCGGTCTGTCCGATATTCTGCTACAAAAATATATCGCAGACAGCAGCGCCCTCTGGACGGACAGGCTCGACACACTCCCGATCTGTACGGTTGGAAGCACGATCGGTACGCATGTCGGTCCCGGTGCGATCGCGGTAGCATATTTTCAGGCGGAAATTTGATTTCCGCCCGAAAACAGGTACTTTCCAAAATTATTTTACGCCGCAACGGCATTTCCGTTGATCCTTTCGATCACCCTCCTGATCCCCATCCACACATTCAAATCCGTGAATATTTCGACAACGCTTCCCTGATCCGTAAACGGAGATTCCTGCAATACGGACAGATCCTTCATGAGACCGTTGTGTACGATATACTCAACGATCTGATTTACAAAATAGATCTGGCGACTGTCGAGGTGATTGTGCTCAAGGTAGTCAGAGAATGCCTCCTTGGCTGCATTCATATCCAACCCTACGATCTCACGCACCAGCTCGCCAAGAGGCTTTGAACCATATTCCTGTTCGTACTCTTCCCGAGTCCCAAGCTCCGACCAGAGAACCTTTTCCAGTTCTTCTATGTCGGCACGGGAAAGCGGGATATTAGATTTCAGCTTCTTGATTGCCCCATTCTCCTGATGCGCACGAATATAATATTCTGCCTTTGCTTTATAATTCTTCAGGTCATCATTTTCCAGTTCGGATTCGTTCCATGAGATGTCAAGAATATCATCCTCAAAATTGGTATCATAACGCAATCTGTTATGTGGAATGTACTTCATAAGACCACGCAGCTTTTCTCTGATCTCTTCGAATTCACTGATGCCGCAGTTGTCAATATAATCTGTATGGAGAATCTTATCAATCAGTTCCGCCCGAACCTTAATTTCGGGAATATTCGCCACACTCGCAATGCCGCTTACACGTTTATAAAGATCACTGCGCGCCCTGCCATATTTCTTACCCACAAGGTAAGCCAGCTCAATCCCATACATAAGCGCATCAAACCGCACCGCGCTTGCCTCATCCTCATTCGGTAAGATGAGCGGGGCAAGTTCTTCTCTTACATGTAATGTGTCTTCGTAAGTCAGCGTCCGGTAGTTTGTTTCTGCGGAATAAAGATCCACATATTTGAGGTGCTGCCTTACTGCAAAATGATCTCTCGGAAGTTCCCGTACCTTTCCGGTCATCATTTCAACCAGAGCATTTCGATAAGCGGTAAGTCTGTCTGTCTGATACGCAAGATCCTGAAGCTTGTAGGCTATCTCAAATTGCAGATTAAAAATCGCCCCCTGCAATGCAATCATATTGGCGGTAGGTCTTCCTTTACTCATTCGGAAGAACTCAAAGTTTCCGCAAAAATCAAAAATATAAAACTTATTCTTATCTTCGCCATCAATCAGTCCCGGACAAAGTCTTGTTCCTCGCCCTATCATCTGCCAGAACTTAGCGTAACTCATCACTTTTTTGAAAAATACCAGATTCACAATCTCCGGCACATCAATACCGGTGTCCAACATATCAACAGAAATCGCGATCTGAGGCGGCTTATTCGCCTCTGAAAATTCATCAATCAGCGTTTGTACATAATGAATTCTGTTATCAATTACCTGCGCAAATCCATTCAGATACGGATAGTCTTTATTAAAAATTTCCAGAATTTTTTCCGCATGATCATGATTTCTGGCAAATATAATTGTCTTACCAAGTTTCTGCCCATAATCTATTTTGATCCCCTCGGTCATGACTGTATGGAGAACCTGTCTTATGGTATCTTCATTAAATATCCATGAATTGAGCGCTGAAGAACTGATTGCCTCCGGCACATTGCCATCTTCCATTTCAAAAGTACTTTCATAGATTGCCTTGTCTTCTTCAGAAAGATCTGCATATACAATTCCCTGATCTATAAATTTCAGCTTCGTCTCTACCGAAAGAAAATCTACAAGATAGCCGTCTTTTACTGCCTGTGCGAGTTCATATCCGTAAGTAGGCACGCCCTGCTCCAAGTCAAATAGCTCATAGGTATTTTTGTCAATATCCTCTTTCGGAGTCGCCGTGAGTCCTACCAAAAGAGCATCAAAATAAGTAAATATATCTTTATATTTATTATAGATTGACCTATGGGCCTCATCGCAAATCACAAGGTCAAAATGACCGCAGGTAAACAGCTTTTGATCTTCTATCTTTACAGAGTCGATGCAGTTCATCATTGTCTGATAAGTAGAAAATACACAGTGCGCATTGTAATGCTCCTTCTCTTCACACAAGTTGGTTACCGAAAGGGACGAATCGTTATTTACAAAAGCCCTTTTCGCCTGTGTTACAAGGGATGTCCGGTCAGCAAGAAACAGGATATTTTTAATCCATCCCGCATCAAGAAGCAGACGGCATAGTCCGATTACCGTTCTCGTTTTTCCGCTGCCCGTAGCCATGACAAGAAGGGATTTGCGGCGGTTTTTCCTGTCAAAGCTGTCACATACCGCCCTAATTGCTGCTTCCTGATAATATCTTCCCGCAATCTTTTTATCGACACTCCTATGATCCAGAGATGTTCTCGTTTTTCTTAGGTTAAACATCTTTTCAAGATCCGCCTTGGAATAGATGCAGGCAACCTTTCTCTCCGGATACTGTCCGTCGATCATACGGGTTTCAAATCCATTTGTAAGGAATATACAAGGTCTTCTGTGGTACTGTTTTTCAAGAAGATCCGCATATAACTTGGCCTGTTGACGACCTTTTGATACATCCATACAGGTGCGCTTTGCTTCAATTACTGCAAGCGGTTTATGTGCATTATCATAGAGAACATAATCCGCAAAACCAACTTCTGACTTATTCGGCATACCCGTTAATTCTACTTCGTTAATCCAATCCGATCCTTCCTTCCAGCCCGCATCCATAAGCATTGCGTCAATGTAAATCTTACGGGTTTTGTATTCGGAAAGCTCCAAAGGCTTCGGAACATAGCTTACCGCCTGCTCCGCTCTCCTTGCTGTAAGCTCTTCTCTCAGCGCCTGATTCTCTGCAATCAGTTTTTCAAGATCAACATCCGGAAGATCCGATTGTTTAGGCTGGGGCTCATCCTGCGTCAGCAAGGTCTTGTCAAACGTATGCTCTTCGTACTCGTCCGCATAGCAGTAACAAATAAAGTCAAAGAATATCTGAAGATTTTCAAGGCAGAGAACCGCCTGGTCTTCCGTAATCCTCCTGCCGGAATGAGCCGCATTGTTCCCCATTTTACGAATAAAGTCCATACGCTTCATAAGGTCTTCATCAATAATCTTCTTGAACTCCTCTGTGCTCATAAGGCTTATCAGATTGTCCTGATACGGCATAAAAAGAAAACTGTCAACAGAATACATCCATTTAATCGCAAATTCCATTGCCCTGCGACAGTTGATAATGCAAGAGGAAGGGTCAATGCATAATATTTTTTCCGCCGCGATTGCCACATCTGAAAATGTATTGAATTTCGGCTCTTTTTTCAAATAATCGAAATTAGTCATAGGATCGCCCCCTGCAAACACGTATGAAAGATTATCATTCTTTTTGAATTCCATGTTGGATGTAAAACCTGTTTGTTTTCTATCTTTGTTTTGCAACTTTCAATTTGTCTACCCGATGAACGAATGTTGCAAATTGGTTTTGGATTTCCATTGGCGGCACAGGAACTACGAGATTCAATATATCTTTATTAGAAATATTTGCTTGTCGAACCCCTCTACTTATCCCCGTAAGTTTCTTCTTTATCTGTTCAAATTTTAACAATTCTAAAAGATAGTACTTATCAATTCCATCTTCTATTTCTAGTTTTGCATTACGCTGATTAAGATAATACATCTCATAATCATTTCCAAGAATACATACATTACCGTAATCGTCTTTTCCCACAGTTCCTGTAAGCGACATTACTAAATCACCCGGATACATTGCATATCTTTTGAGCTTTTCATCTTCTTGCCAATAAACCATATTGACCTTCTTAAAAAATCCTGCGTTAATATTGCCAATTCTTAGCACTGGAATTCCGCTTGTTTCGTCAAACATATCACTCTTGAATGCATATCCTCCTAGGACATTAAGTCTTTCAGACAATGCATTCTCATCCCATCCTTTAGGGTTAGTTTCCGGATCTCCAAACATCTCCACAAATCGGGATTTGATGAGAATATCTCAATCTGTATGTCAGGCTATATACTTCCTGTGGGATGATTTCACATTGCTTTGATTAACCATTGCGTACTGCATCGTGGTATCTATCTGCTGATGTCCAAGTAATTTCTGTACTTGTTCGATGGGCATTCCTTTATCAATTGCCCTTGTTGCCATTGTTCGGCGAAATTTATGGGGATGAATATTACATATTCCCAATTGTCTTCCCAATTCTCTAAGCCTTATTTCTACTCCGCTAATCTGCAACCTTTCATAAGGTGAGTTCAGGGAAACAAACAACGCTGGATTATCATCATTTCGCGTTTCAAGATATTTCTGGATATGCAGCTTGGTTCTTGCATCAAAATACACCTTGCGTTCTTTATCGCCCTTACCATAAACAATACATTCTCTTTCTTCAAAGTTCAAATCTGCAATATCCAGATTTACTAACTCGCCAACCCTGATACCAGTAGATGCGAGTATATCTATCATTGCAAGGTCTCGTATTTCACAGCATCCGTCACGCAGTACTTCCATGTTTTCATCAGAAATTGTCTCTTTCACGACCTTCTTTGTCTTAATCTTATGTATTCTCCGTATAGGACTTTTTAATATATGATCCTCTTCTTCCAGCCATGAGAAGAAACTTGACAGGTTTCTGCGGATATTATCTATCGTAACCTTGCCGCAGTTATTGACTTCCTGATATTGTGATAAATAGTCCCTTAACATTTCTGTAGTCATTTGCCGTACTGGTGTTTTTATCTTGTCCAACATTGTCTTTATGGTACTTTTGTAATATTCTATCGTTCTTTCGGAGCATCCCTCTATTCTTTTCGCTGTTAAAAACATATCCAGATACGCAGTATTATCGTTCTTTTCCGTCTTTGCCTGCTGTGTAACCAGCCTTTCAATAAGTACCTCCTGTAATTTTTTCATTTGAGCAACATTAAGAACCTCTGACATATCATCAATGATGTTATAAATCTGGTTATCCATCCTGCAATACTCCTTTTTGATTATCAGTATATCAGATGGAAACCGCACTATATATCATATCAGTTATCCCGGAGCAGTTTTTCCAGTTGCTCCTTTAGTTCGGTAAAATCCGTATGGGCTGTATTATAAACATCTTCCATTCTTAATGTCTGATATTTATGTGCCGCAATATCACGCATCCCTGCAATAGCTTTCCACGGTATTTGGGGATATTCCATCCTTGTATCATCCATGATATTCTTTATTAGTTCTCCGATATTAATGACCGTCATACTGACAGCCCGTTTCAGCTTTTCGTCATTTATAAATTCTTCTAAAGTTGCCGTACCTAACATTTCATGAGCAATATCAATTTCCGAAATCACCTTATGAAGAATTATTTCATCCCTATGCCGCATACAATTCCACCACCTTACCGATTTCAATCAAATCGGAATCCTCAATCGGACCATGCACAATGTCAACGCCTACTTTTAAAATCTCCTCAAGTTTCAGTTTTATCATCGACAAAGTAAGCAACGAAATCGGGAGCGAAAACTCCATGATTAAATCTACATCACTGCCCTCATGATCCGTACCTGCCGCTCTTGACCCAAATAGAGTAATCCGTTTAATAGGGTAATCGTTCACAATCGTTAATATATTGCTTTTCAACATTTCTATTGTCATAAATCTTCTCCTCTTATTTCCCGTATAGATAACTATCTCTTCAAAAAGTATTCCCCTTGCAGAGTGAGCTAACCATTTATCCAAAATACTGCTGCATAAGACTATCAAACAATAATTGAGTTTCGTTCAAAGCTTTTTGCACTGCAACTTTCAATTTGTCTACCCGATGAACGAATGTTGCAAATTGGTTTTGTAATTCTATTGGTGGAACTGGAATTTCTAATGCTCCTAAAATCTGTTGATTAAGGTTTTGAATATTTGCTCCTCTCCCAGCCATCTTTTTCCGCATTGAATCCGTCTTTAATACCCTTAATAAATAGGGAATTGAAAGAGCATCATCTGTTTTTCTGTATCTAATACAAAATCCACTAAATGTAGTTGGTACGTTACCTGGATAAACAACCAAACTCCTTCCAACAAGTGCCTTATTCCCATTTGATCTTACAAAAACAATATCCCTATCTTTTAATAGATATTCCTCTGATGGCATTTCATTCAATGATACCGTTGAAAGTTTTGCTGTATTATCAATATGAGTTAAATCCTTGAAATCTCCTACGCCTAAACAATTAATTTCTATTCCAGTATCATTTTGATGAAAATTCATTCCATTCTTACAATTACCCATATCTAATAAGGGCTTTTGAATCCATCCTTTAGGATTCTGAACTGGATCTCCAAACATCTCCACAAATCGGGATTTGCAGATAAATTTCTTGAACTTTCCTTATTCTTCAAGGCTTTCAGAGCCTCATACAGTGAAGTGCTATGTATTTTCCCTTGTTTTT
>JAMPAG010000064.1:0-5701 GCA_023667365.1 bacterium
CGGCAGCGGAAGCGCAGGCACAAGCGCAGGAAGAAGCGCGTGCGGCAGCGGAAGCACAGGCACAGGCGCAGGAAGAAGCGCGTGCGGCAGCGGAAGCGCAGGCAGAGGCGCAGGAAGAAGCGCGGGCAGCAGCGGAAGCACAGGCACGAGCGGCGGCAGAGGCGCAGGCGGCAGCACAGGCGCAGACTGCATCGTCGCAGAATACGGACGAGGTGGTAGAAGTCAGCAGAGTCTACATAGAGGACTGCGGACTTGACAGCGGTTATTGGGAAATTACATATTCTGACGGGCATGTGGAATATGTAGACGAGTAGACTGAGCGGACTTTAGGGAAAGGACAGGGATGGCAGGTCAATGCGGTTAAAAAGGGTGATAACAGTTTTCTTTTGCGTGCTGATCATTGGGGCAGTCGTATGGGCAGCTGTTTATTTATGGCGACTGCATTCCGAGACAGTGTCAAGTGATGTCAGTGTTTATTTTCAGGATGGCACCATATCCATTACATGGAATCCTTCTTTTCCGGTGGATACATGCCGTGTCTTTCGATATGATGAGGAGGCGGAAGACTACGTTTCCTGCGGACAGTATACAAATGGGATCATTCTGGAAGCAGGAGCGGATAAAAAAGAAGTAAGGCTGCGGTTACAGCCGGTAAGATATTCGAAAATTTTTGGTCAGAGAATAGAACTTCCGGGATTTTCACGGGAGCTGACGATCGAACCGATAGAGCAGGTCGAATTATATAGAACGGTAGAAGAAAATAAGACGGTAACCGTAAACTGGCAGGCGCAGAAAGGCTGCGTCTACGAGGTGTATTTTTGGGGCAGCGACGGAAGTATGCAGCTGTATACGGAAACCGGCGATCAGACCATAACACTTGATTTTGAAAATGATTTTGCGGTACCGGACCGCGATGATCCGATTAAAATGGCGGTGCGTGCCGTTCAAAGAACGGAGGGGCTGGTATCCTATAGCCCTATGTCAGAAAGCATGGTCATTACACGCAATGATCTGCTGGAAAACGATCTGGCGCTTTGCTGGGAGCAGATAGAGGAACGGCGGTATGTGTTAAGCTGGCAGGAATGCCACGGGCAGCAATATGAGCTGCAGCAGTGGTCGGAAGAGGAAGGGCGATGGGTAAGCAGATGCGTTCTTGATTGGGATGAAGAAATGACGTATCAGACGGATCATCTGCCTTCGAATGCGCAGGTCCGCTTCCGTGTGGTTTCTTATGATCGCACAGAGGAACGTGATCGGGAGGAATTTAAGGCGGAGCCGGCGGAGGTCACGTTTCATACGGGAATGTCGCCGCTTTACTGTACGATATGGCCGATCGCGCCGCTCAAGATCACGGCTGAGCCGCAGGGCGGAGAAATTTTGGGCGAAGTCCCGGCAGGACAGGCACTTTGTGTTCTGGAAGAGAACGGCGACAGTTTTCAGATCTTATATGGGGAATGTCTGGGCTACATTGATTCGCGGTTCTGCATGATCAATCTGCCGGAATATTTGGGCGATCTTTGCGAGTATGATATTACCAATAGTATCAGTTCGATTTTCCGTGTGCATGAATATATTCTTCCAGAGATCACGGGCAGTGTGATTGCGGGGTATGAAAATGTATGCCTCGGCAATGGGGATTATCTTGTGCCCTATTTATATCCGTGCAGTGCGAAACTGTATCAGGCGATCGTAAGCGCCGCTGCGGACGGCTACCGTCTGCGCATCTATGATGCGTTCCGACCGAATGAGGCAACGCGATATTTGTATGACACAGTAGAATTATTGCTGGATGAGCCGGCGATCCTGGAGAGCGAAGAGGACGAGGAAGGCGAGGAAGACGAGGACAGCGAAGAGGACGAGGAAGGCGAGGAAGACGAGGACAGCGAAGAGAACGAGGACAGCGAAGAAGGCAGGGACGGTGAAGAGGACGGGAACGGCAAAGATAGCGGGGACGGCAGTGAAGATGAGGAAGGCAGCGAAGAAGGAGAAGACAGCGGGAACCGCAATGAAGAAGGAGAGGACGGCGGCGAAGGCGGGGATAGCAGGGAAGAAAGAGAAGACGGGGATGATGAAGCGGGACAGCAGTCTGAAATAGAAGAAACGCCGGAAAATGCGCAGACAGAGGGAGCACAGGAGGAAAACCGGGAACAGGGAACCGAAACAGAGTCTGAACAGAGTGGCGATACAGCGGCGGAAACAGAGTCGGGGCTGGATGCGGATCCGGAGCAGGGCGCAGAGCCTGAACAGAATGCGGGTACAGAAGGAACCGAGTCAGAGCGGGGTATGGATCATGAGATGGACGGAGAGTGGGAAACAGACGGAAGCGGGGAGAGCGATGCGGACCGGGAGGATGAAGAATTTCCGGAGGAGGAATATGATACTTACTGGGACGTCATGACCGATGGCGGCCGCTACAGCCTCAGAAGTTTTCTTGCTCCGGGCATTTCCACCCATAACAGGGGCATTGCCCTGGATTTGGAGTTGATTGATGCGGATACAAAAGAGAATCTTCCGATGCAGACAGCGATCCATGACCTGAGCTGGTATTCCGTGACGGGGCAGAATAATGAGAACGCCGATCTTTTGGCATACTATATGAAGGGAGCCGGTTATAACGGACTGATTACCGAATGGTGGCATTTCCAGGATGATGATACGAGGAATCAGATCGGACTGCAGTCCTATCTGTCAGCCGGCGTATCGATTGAAGGGTGGAAAAAAGACGATACCGGCTGGAAGTACCGTTTGGGGGACGGCAGCTTTTATCAGAATATAACGGTGACGATCGAAGGAAAGACGCGCGTTTTTGATGCGGAGGGGTATTGCACCGATTTTTATACCATTACGATAGCATCCGGCGTTACAGCTCATTCACGACCTGAAAGATATAGAATTTCAAATAATATGATTCATCCGCTGCCCAAAGGATCGGATGATCGCATGCCTGCGTGCGGAACTCGACCTGCTTAAGGCGCTTGCGGGCGCCGTGCGCCGCCTCGCGGATTGTCTTTGCAAACAGCTCCGGTTCCATGAAATGGGAGCAGGAGCAGGTGGCGAGAAAGCCGTGATCGTTTAACAGGCGCATGCCGCGCAGGTTAATCTCGCGATAACCCTTTACCGCGTTTTTGACGGAATTGCGCGATTTGGTAAATGCGGGCGGATCGAGAATGACAACGTCATAGCGCTCGCCGTCTGCCTCCAGCTTTGGCAGTAGTTCAAAGACGTCTGCGCATTGAAAATGCACGCGGTCGGAAAGATGGTTTAAGCGGGCGTTTTCTTCCGCCTGTAAAATACCCGTCATGGAAGCGTCCACGCCGAGCACGGAGGAAGCGCCTGCCATACCGGCATTCAGGGCGAAAGAGCCGGTGTGCGTGAAACAGTCCAATACCCGTTTGCCGCGGCAGAAGGGGCGGATGGCGTTTCGGTTATGTTTTTGGTCCAAAAAGAATCCGGTCTTTTGTCCGTCCTCCACATCGACAAGATAGGTCACGCCGTTTTCCTCAATCCGGACCTTTGTGTCAAACGGTTCGCCGATAAAGCCTTTGATGCGCGGCATACCTTCCAGTTCGCGCACTTTGGCGTCGCTGCGTTCGTAAATGCCGCGGATGGAAATGCCGTCTTCTTTCAGAATGGCGGTCAAAATGTCGAGCAGCTCGTTTTTTAAGCGGTCGATGCCGAGCGTTAAGGATTCCACGACGAGCACATCCGAAAATTTGTCAATGACAATGCCGGGAAGAAAATCCGCCTCGCCGAATACGACGCGGCAGCAGGAAGTGTCGATCGTCTGTTTACGGTACTCCCATGCGTCGCGGATTCTTTTTTCTAAAAAAGCATGGTCGATGCGATGCTCTTTCTGTCTCGCCATCAGCCGGATGGTGATTCTGGAGTGTGTGTTGATATAGCCGTAGCCCATAAAAAATCCGTCAAAATCTTCGACGGAGATTAAGTCTCCATTCTCAAAGCCGCCTTTTACGTCGGCGATCTCATTATCATAAATCCACATGCCGCCGGCTTTTACCGTACGGCCGGCGCCTTTTTTCAATACTGCGGTTGCGTTTGTCATAGCAGGTTCTCCCGGATTCTTCTTTTGTTAGGAATATTTTACTCCCACGCGGTAAAAAAAACAATCTTATTGAAAACAAAGGTTTCATAGTCTATAATAGAAATTGTAGAGATAGGATATATTCACGAAAAACAGGAGGAAAAGAGATGTTAAAAACAAAATTGGGAATTTCCATCGCATTAGTGGGGGCAGCAATGTACTTTTTAGGAGTGCTCAGCTTTACTCCGGCAGTCTTACTTGCAGGATATGTATTGATCGCGGAGCAGAATGAGTGGTTAAAACGGCAGGCCGCCAAAATGATCGGCGTCGTTGTGGTATTTGGGCTGTTGAGCATTGCAGTCGGCTGGATCGATGATGTTGTATCCATATTGAATATCATTGTCCGTTGGTTTGACAAGGATGTATATTTATCGGTTCCGGCAAATTTGACGTCCCTCTGCCAGTACATTATTTCCGTTGTAAAAGAAGTATTCCTGCTTGTGATGGGATTTATGGCGCTTGGCATGAAGAATGTTAAGCTTGGCGTAGTCGATAAGCAGCTTGATAAGTTTATGGGAAATGGCCAGCAGATGTAAATACATAGAGCAGGACAGCGGTCCTGGGAACGGAGAAAACGATGGCTTTTTTTGAACAATTAGGAAAAACCCTCAATGAGGCAAGCGATAATCTGAAGCGGAAGACACAGAATTTTTCTGAAGTCAACAGTCTGGAAAAACAGGTCAATGCCAATCAGTCCGCCGTGCAGAATCTGTATGTGGAGATCGGGCGCGCATATTACGAGGCGCACAAAGGAGATATGCAGGGCGATTATGTGGAGCAGTGCCGTATGATTACGGATATGTTGAATCAGATCGCGCAGCTGCAGGATCAGATCCGGATAAAAAAAGGAATTCAGCTTTGCCCGAACTGCGGCGCACAGCTCGCGCTGGGAAGCATGTTCTGTGCAGGATGCGGCGCGCAGGTTGCGCAGCCGGCGCCACAGCAGCCGGCAGGCAGCGTTGCCCCGCAGGCGCCGGTACAGCCGATGAATAACGCCGCACCGCAGGCGCCGGTACAGCCGGCAGATCATGCTGCGCCACAGACGGCGAATACGAAAGTTTGCGGGCAGTGCGGGTCTCAGATTCCTGCGGACAGCGCATTTTGCCCTGTCTGCGGACAGAGAATCTGACGGCGATAGGGAGGAAAACAAATGATTTGTAAAAGTTGTGGAGCGCAAGTCGCAGATAACAGCGTATTCTGTACGAATTGCGGCGTCCGTATACAGCCTGTGAGCGGAGTGGTACCGGGAAGCGTTGCAGTACCGGCCGAGCCGCCGGTTCAGCCGGAGGCGGGGCAGGAGAGCGCCGAGTCGGAAAATACTGCGCAGGCAGGGGCGGAAGTTCAGCCGGAGGCGGGGCAGGAGAGCGCCGAGCCGGAAAATACTGCGCAGGCAGGGGCGGAAGCCCAGCCGGAGGCGGGGCAGGAGAGCGCCGAGCCGGAAAATACTGCGCAAACAGGGGCGGAAGTTCAAGCGCAGGCAGGGCAGGAGAGCGCCGAGCCGGAAAATACTGCGCAAATAGGGGCGGAAGTTCAAGCGCAGGCGGGAAGCATCCCGGACAGCCAGCCGCAGATGCAGATAAACGGACAGACGCCGTACGG
>JAMPAG010000064.1:5801-15172 GCA_023667365.1 bacterium
TCAGCCGCAGATGCAGGTAAACGGACAGACGCCGTATGGTCAGCCGCAGATGCAGGTAAACGGACAGACGCCGTATGGTCAGCCGCAGATGCAGATGAACGGACAGACGCCGTACGGTCAGCCGCAGATGCAGATGAACGGACAGACGCCGTATGGTCAGCCGCAGATGCAGGTAAACGGACAGACACCGTATGGTCAGCCGCAGATGCAGGTAAACGGACAGACACCGTACGGTCAGCCGCAGATGCAGATGAACGGCATACCGCAGGCAGGCAGCATTCCGAATGGCGTGCCGTTTGGACAGGCGGTCAAGCCGCCAAAGAAACCCTTTGTCATGCCGGCGGCGGTCAATGTGGCAGGCGGAATATTGGCGATCGCCGCAGCCGCGGTGTTCGTCTGCGTACTGTTGCTTGGAAAGCCTGCGGAGAAAAAGTCCGAACTGGCGGCGGAAGCCATGGCAGTTCCCGCGTCACAGCAGACGGTGGAAGGCGGGGATGAAATCAGTGTCGATCTAAGCGGCGCGTACTATCAGCTTGAAATTCCGGAAACCGATGGTTACCGGGCGGCGCAGGAGATGGCGGAAGGATATGTAATCGAGGACAGCGCCACGCGTTATCTGGAAGAATCCGATCTGTACGCCTATACGGATGACGAGCTCTGGCACGCTTATTACGAGATTTTGGCGCGGGCGGGCGTTGATCTTTCCGAAGTGGACGACGAGATGGAGGAGTATTTTCAGAGAAAGAGCTGGTATGAGCCGACCGAATCCCTTATGGATGTGCTGATTGGTCTTGATGAGGAGCAGTTGGAACGTTACGATGAGATGATGGAAAACGGTGAAGATCCTTCGTATGACATTCTGATGGATGCTGGCATCTTAAGTGAGATAGAGGCGTATAACATGAAGCTGATCGAGGAATATGTGACATACGGTACGACATCCGCCGAAGGACCGGGGGACGCACTTGAGGACATGTTGGAAGAAGAGTAGATTGCGGGAGCGTACGGAAAAGGGAAACGTTCTTTTTACATACTAAGATAAGGGGCGGCGTTTCCAAAGTCAACTGAAGGAGGATAAGAAAGAACATGTCGGATAATCAGGAAAATACAGTGCAGGATCAGACCGTTCAGAATGAAAAAAAGAAAAATCCCAAGCTTCGGCTGATCATTTTTGTGATGGAATTGATCATACTGATCGCGGGAGTCGTGGGAAGCGTGATCGTGGTAAATCGCTATAATGATCCGCAGCGGATCGCAGACGGCTATTTTAACGCGTTGAAAGAAGGCGATTATGCGACGGCATACAGTTACTTAAAGGCGGAAGAGGGCATGGATACCTCGGTGTTTCTCAGCATGGATGTGTATGCGTCGGTCATGGAAAAGTATGGATTTGCAGACGGGACGGCGGATGTGAGCGACAGCAGGGAAGAATTGTACGATGAGACGTATTATGTGCTGGATGCGGGAAAAGGCGCGCATACGGTGCAAGTAACGGAAACCGGAAAAAAGAAATGGTTTTTGTTCCCGGAGTACGAGGTATGCCCGCAGGAGTTCTATGCGGAGGATGTGTATATCACCGCGCCGAAGATGATGACGGTTTCCGTCAACGGGATCGAGTTGAACAGTGGAAACTCCACGAGAGACGATCATTCGGAGGATGTCTATCTCAGCGGATATGAGACGGCATACAAGATTGACAAGATGATTGTGGGGGATTACCGGATTCAGGTGAGCGGCGATATTTTTCAGACGTATACCGAGGATGTGACGGTCAATTCTTATTATAATCTTTTTATGATGGGTGAGCCCGTGTTAAAAGAGGGAACGGTCGATCAGCTTGCAGAATCGGTTCCGGAAATGATCAGAAGCTTGTGTCAGAGCGCGCTGAACGGCGAGGATGCGGGAACCGCGTTTGCGGCGGCAGGGCTTCCTGAGCCTTCTGAGGATGAGATCGGGAGGTACGATACGCTGGTGGCTGACTTCACAATTGATGACGGTTACTTTAAGCAGATCGAGCTGTCCGGAATGGACGCATATAATTACGGTGGTTATTTCGACTGGGAAACGGGCGAGTATTGCACGAATATCACAGTGGATTTTACGATCGACTATAGTTATGATCAGCTTGACTGGTGGACAGGCGCTTATTATGAGTCAAACGAGGATGAATCGTGGGGATGTTTTCGCTGTGATCCGGTCTATCGGGACGGCGAATGGGTGTTTGAGGATGTTTCGATCACGACGGGTATCTACATATGGTAGGAACGACAGAGGAGAAAGTGGAAAGGAGTGCTTATGAATAAAAATACATTGACGGCAATTCTGATGGGATTTGTGATCTGCCTCGGAATCGTGGTGATTGTCTTAAGTGTGAAGCTGAGCATCCGTCCGAAAGCAGAACCAGAGCCGGATTTAAGCGCTTCTGCCAATGTGTTTGTGGATGATAACACGAATCCGACGGATACGCCGTTACCGGAGATAACGCCGGAGCCGACAGTCGAGCCGGAGGTGACGACGATGACGGTGCAGATGGTGCGGACAACGACGTCGGTGAATGTCAGGGCGGAGCCTTCCGCAAGCGGGCCAAAGCTTGGGACGGTTGTGAAAGGTTCTGAGTTTGTGATGATTGAAGATGTCGGCGAAGGGGACAACAAGTGGACGAAGATCGAGTATGAAGGCGGCGAAGCTTATATTAAGAGCAGCTATTTGGAGCCGTTTGAGACAGAAGTAGAGGTGACGCCGACAGCCGAGCCGGAAGGCGCGGAAGGCGCCCCGGAAGCAGGCGGAGAACCGGCGCAGTAAGTAACCCGGGGAATGTCGTTGTGCAGTATCAATAGCTCAGAAAATGTCGGCCGCGCAGTATCAATAGCTCATAGAAAGTCGTCGCGCAATATCAATAGCTCAGAAAACGTCGGCCGCGCAGTGCAGCATCCCGGAAAGCGGCGAGTTTGCAGTAAGCGCTGCACGGGAACAGACAGATTCACCATAATACACACAAAAAAGACGCAAAGCGTCCTTTCGAAGAAGCATTTCGCGATTCTTCCGAGGGTGCGAAATTTCCTATAAAAAGAGGTACCGCCAGATGACGGTACCTCTTTTTTGACTTATAGGAAATTAAGAAGTTTGTGACGCTTCAAAAGGCTTTGCGCAAGCGGAAGCTTTTACGTTCCTTGCCGCCGACGGGCTGTCCGCGCTGTTGTCGGTACTACTCTGTACCACTGCCTGTTCCTGCGCCTGTTCCTGCGCCGCCTCCGGCCGCCTCGGTGCCGCCGCTGATCGCACCGCCGCCGGTTCCGGATTCCGTGGCGGTTCCTGTACCGCCGTCGGGAAGCGGAACGGTGCCGCCGTTATCATCGGGCGGAAGGATCGGTATGACCTCGCCGCCCTCGCCGCCGGGAATGACCGGTTGTGTTCCGTAACCGATGAGATCCCGGAAGTAATCGGAAGGACTGGTAGCCAATATCGCCTGCTGTTGTTCCGGAAGCAGGGATAACCACTGCTGAACCAGTATGGCATCCGAATCGGGCTGGGCGAAAAATTCCGCGGTGTGCTGACACATATTCGTTGTGGGAGCGGTCGTTACGGTACCGTCCGCATTGACCATTGTGGAGCCGCGCTGCAGGGATTCATGTTCTACCGGCAGCAATTCCAGAACGCCCTCGATCTGGAACGGACAGCCCTCGCTTGCGGGCAGAACATCTGCACAGCAGACGGAGCCGGAATAATGAACATCGCACAGTTCAGTCGGCTGCGTACCGTTTTCAAAGTATTCCGTGCGCAGATGATTATCGCACAGTCCCGCGATCGGCAGCTTGCCCGAACGGCTGCAGACCGTACAGGTCGTAATACCGCTTGGCATGGTAAACGCCTGATAAGGAAGATTTTCATGAATTCTGGACATAACCAGACGCCACAAATTTTTGGAGAGATTGCGCTCTCCGGTCCGGTCGCTCAAAAATGTCGTGGAATTCCGGTTATCGTAGCCCGTCCACACGGCGCAGGTGTAATAAGGAGAAAAGCCTGCGAACCATACATCCCGGTAAGCGGTCGAGGTTCCTGTTTTTCCGGCAAGCGCCTGGCCGGTGAAATTTGCCGCGGTTCCGGTAGGAGAGACAATGCCGCTGCCGCCCCCCGTGAGTACATCTTCCATGGCATTGATCAGGAGATAAGCGGTCGTTTCCTTGATGACCTGATGCGATTCCTGATTGACTGTATTATCAAGAATGACGTTACCGCGGGAATCGATCACCTTTGTGTAAAGGATCGGTTCCAAGTAAGTGCCGTTGTTGGCGATCGCTGCATAAGCCGCGCAGAGTTCATAATTTTTTACGCCCGTTGTCAGACCGCCAAGAGAGAGGGACTGCGTCACGTCCGACAGAATTTTGGTGCCGTCATAATTCGGCGCGCTTTCCACCAAAGTGGAGAAACCGAAGTTCTGTGTATAGTTAAAACCAAGCGCCGGAGAAATCTCCGTGATGGTCTTTGCCGCAAGCACATTGATCGAGCCTAGGATACCGTCCCGGACGGATAAAAGACCATGATACTGGCGGTCATAATTCTGTACCGGCGTTCCGTCGTCATAGTTGAACGGCGCGTCGTTATAGACGGAGGCAAGCGTTTTGGCGCCGGTATCCAATGCAGGCGCATAAGCGGCGATGATTTTGAATGTGGAGCCGGGCTGCCGCTGTACGGAAAAGGCGCGGTTCAGGGTCCGGCTGCCTTCTTTTTGTCCGCGTCCGCCGACCATTGCGAGAACATGACCGGTATGCTGGTCCATGATCGTCATGGAAATCTGCGGCTGCGGCGTTAAGGAGATCGTCTCGGAGACAAAGGTGCCGTCTGTGCCAAGCACATACTCCTTGTAAATCTCGATCGCCGCATAGGCCTCCTCTTCTGAAGAATAGAGCATCTTAAAGCTGCGGTTACTTTCCTTAAAATAAGCCGTGAAGGATTCAGAACCGTAATTTTCGTAGCTGCCATCCGGTCTTTCAATCGTGAGCTGATAAGAGAGCTCATAGCGGACGCTTTCGGGATAGTTTTCCGGGTTTGAGCAGATCTCGTCCGCGATCGTCTGGATCGTGCTGTCCTGCGTGGAGTAAATGCTGAGTCCGCCGCTGTACAGGAGGTTCTTTGCCTGTGTCGGGCTGTATCCTGCCTTCTCCTGCAGATCGCGCTCCAACTGGCTGACAAGCGCATCTTCAAAATAAGTATAGATGGAAGCGTCAATGACGTTCTGGTTGACGATCTGGATGCGGGAGTAAACGTCGTCCGCCATCGCCTCGTCATATTCCGCCTGACTGATCCAGCCGTCCGTCAGCATCCAGCCCAGCACATCGTTGCGGCGCTCGGCGTTTGCCTCGGGATAAATGATGGGATCGTATTGGGACGGATTCTGCGTGATACCGGCGATGACCGCACATTCCGACAGCGTCAGTTCGTAAACCGGCTTGTCAAAGTAGCGCTGGGATGCCGCCTGCACGCCGAGCGTGGAATGTCCGAGGTTGATCGTATTCATGTAGTATTCCAGAATCTGATCCTTGTCCATGTATTTTTCAAGCTGGATGGCAAGATACTGCTCCTGAATCTTCCGCTTCAGGCTCTCGATGAATGTGCGCTCCGTGACCCAGCCGTCAAAGACGTTATTTTTTAGAAGCTGCTGCGTAATGGTACTGGCGCCGGATGTAAAATGTCCGCCGTTTTTAAGACCGGTGAACGCGGCGCGCAGAATGCCTTTGATGTCGATGCCGTTATGCTGATAAAAGCGGCGGTCCTCAATGGCGACGAATGCATGCGCCAGATCATCGGGAATCAGATCCATGGTAACGGGGCTACGGTTGGAGCCTTCTTCCACAAGCTTGACCATCTCGTGCCCCTCACTGTCATAGACGACGCTCGCATAACTGGTGGGAATGACGTCTTCGATACTGATCTGGGGCGTGGCGGTCAGGATGCCGCGGAACATACCGAGCACAAGGGAAATGCCGAGTACGATCACGGTGACGAAGCATACGAGAAGCGCCTTGAGCATCGTGACAAGAATCATCTTTTTTAATTTGGTCGTTTTAGAGGTAAGCGCACGCTGCCTTTTCCGCGTGCCGTATCTGCCATAATTCATTGGGTCTGTGCCTTCCTTTCCATGAAAGTCCGTGATAAGAGATTGACATAGCAAGCCCGTTCCCGCGGAAAGGTCCGCGAACGCTTTTCATAGAAAAATTTCCTATATATTATACCAAAACCCCAATGGTAAATAAAGGATTTTCTGCTGTTTTTATGATTGTTCACAATTCCATACATTTTATACGGGCGGCGTAAGGAGCGGGAAATGTGCGAAAACAGGGATGTGTAAGGAGCGGGGACCGGTAAAGGGCAGGGCGCGCGGGTGCGGAAGTATAGTATGCAAAGGAATAAAAACATATCATGCATTGCGCCAAAATGCAGGGTATGGTATGCTAAAAGAAAATGTTGTCGGTGTGTTTTTTGAAATAGAACAGGACGTCACCGGGGATGGTATGCCGTCAGTCTGAGGCTTACCGGGCGAAAAAGGGAGAACGGGCATGGCACAGGAGGAACAGAGCGGATACCGGATTCTGCTGAAAGGCGGAACAGGGGAGATCGAGGAGAAAAAATCACGGTTTATCGCGACGCTGCGTCCGGTGGAGACGGAGGAGGAGGCGTCCGCTTTTATTGAGGAAATGAAAAAGAAATATTGGGATGCGCGGCACAACTGTCATGCTTATATACTTGGAGAGCGCGGTGAGGTCATGCGCTATGGCGACGACGGCGAACCGGGCGGAACGGCGGGAAGACCGATGTTGGAGGTGCTGCTTGGAGACGGCGTCCGCAATGCGGCGGTCGTTGTCACCCGCTATTTTGGCGGAACGCTCTTAGGAACGGGCGGATTGGTGCGCGCGTACACGCAGGCCGTACAGGAGGGACTGCGGCATTGCACGATGGGCAGGCGGATCGCCGGCGTGCGGCTTTTGGTAGAGACGGATTATCATACGATCGGAAAGATCCTGTATCTGCTCGGACAAAAAGGAATCACACCCGAAGACAGCAGCTATGAGGAACAGGTCAGACTCAGCCTTGTCGTACCCGGAGCGGCATCGGAGCGGCTTTGTGCCGAAATCACGGAAGCCGCCCAGGGAAAGGCTGTGATTGAAGAGGCGGAACGCCTTTTCTACACGGAAGAAACGGAGTAAGCTGTAACATACCGATTTTTCTGTGCAGAAAAAACGTGTTAGTTTTTCTTGAATGACGCGCGTTTTCTCTGTGTCGGATCGAGAATCTTTTTGCGGATGCGCAGGCTTTTCGGCGTGACCTCCAGAAGCTCGTCCGTGTCGATAAATTCCAGACATTGCTCCAGACTTAAGATCCGTTTCGGCACGAGGCGCAGCGCGTCGTCCGCACTGGAAGAACGCGTGTTGGTCAGGTGTTTTGTCTTGCAGACATTGACTTCTATATCTTCGGCTTTTCCGGTCTGACCGACGACCATGCCGGAGTAGACCTTTTCGCCCGGTCCGATAAAGAGCGTTCCGCGCTCCTGCGCGTTAAACAGACCGTAGGTGATCGCCTCGCCTGCCTCAAACGCGATAAGAGAACCTAATTTGCGGTACTGGATGTCGCCTTTATAAGGACCGTAGCCGTTGAAGATCGTGTTCATGATGCCGTTGCCCTTTGTATCGGTCAGGAACTCACCGCGGTAACCGATCAGACCGCGGGAGGGGATGGAAAACTCCAGACGCGTATAGCTGCCGGCCGCCTGGCTCATATTGAGCAGTTCGCCCTTGCGTTCGCTCAGCTTTTGAATGACCGCGCCGGAAAATTCCTCCGGCACGTCAATATAGGCAAGCTCCATCGGCTCTAATTTTTTGCCGTTTTCATCGGTATGATAGAGCACCTCCGCTTTGCTGACCGCAAATTCGTAGCCCTCGCGCCGCATGTTTTCGATCAGGACGGATAAATGCAGTTCGCCGCGCCCTGACACCTTAAAGGAGTCCGTCGAGTCGGTCTCCTCCACGCGCAGGGAAACATCGGTGTTTAACTCGCGCATAAGACGGTCCTTGATATGGCGGCTTGTGACGAATTTGCCTTCCTGCCCGGCAAGCGGGGAGTCGTTGACGATAAAGTGCATGGCGATCGTCGGCTCGCTGATCTTCTGGAACGGGATCGGAGCCGGATTTTCGGGAGAACACAGCGTATCCCCGATATGAAGATCGGAAATGCCGGAGAGCGCGACGATGGAACCGATGCCTGCGCTTGTGACTTCTATTTTATTTAAGCCGTCAAACTCATAGAGCTTGCTTACCTTTACTTTTTTGAATTTATCCGGCTCATGATGGTTGACGATGACGACTTCCTGATTGACTTTGACAGTGCCGTTATCCACCTTGCCGACGCCGATCCTGCCGACGTATTCGTTATAGTCGATCGTACTGATCAGAATCTGCGTGCCGGCGTCGGGATCGCCTTCCGGCGCGGGAATATGGGAAAGGATCGTGTCAAATAACGGCGTCATATCCTTATTTTTTACGGTGAGATTTAAGGTCGCCGTGCCGGATTTCGCGGAAGCAAAAACAAAAGGGCAGTCCAGCTGCTCGTCATTGGCGTCGAGATCGAGAAACAGCTCCAGAACTTCGTCCACAACGTCCTCGGGACGCGCTTCGGGGCGGTCGCATTTGTTGATGCAGACAATGACCGCAAGATTCAATTCCAGTGCTTTTTTCAGCACGAACTTGGTCTGCGGCATCGGACCCTCAAAAGCGTCCACCACGAGAATGACGCCGTTTACCATTTTTAGGACGCGCTCGACTTCGCCGCCGAAATCCGCGTGTCCGGGCGTGTCGATGATGTTGATCTTAGTGCCTTTATAAGTGACCGCCGTGTTTTTGGAGAGGATGGTGATGCCGCGCTCGCGCTCAATGGCGTTGGAGTCCATGACGCGCTCGGCAACCTCCTGATTCTCACGGAATACGCCGCTCTGCTTTAGAAGCTCGTCCACCAGCGTGGTCTTGCCGTGATCGACATGCGCGATGATAGCGACGTTTCTGACGTCTTCACGAATCTGTTTCATAAAATCAATACCGTACCTTTCTGTTTGCAATGGAACATTTCATAATTCCGGAATGTTTTTTTCAAATGCATATAGTATAGCACCGGGAAAACGGAAATGCAAATAAAACCGCGGCTGGCGGGCGCGTCTTTGTCTGTGAGGGCTTTCCACGCGCGATGCTTAACATGACACAAGGCGGGAATTTTGTTATATCATAGGAAATGTCCTCATATAATGTAGTACATTACAGGGAAAAAATGCTTTTAATAGGTAATTGCGAAACTCACTCCGTTCGTTTGCAATCTTGAACGAAAAGAGG
>JAMPAG010000065.1 GCA_023667365.1 bacterium
TAATAGCTCCTGTCCTCCCCATGCTCCTCAACCAACACGTCCCACGCTTCCCGCGTCTGACAGCCCATCGTGTGCGCGGTCAGGAAAGCCGTCAGTTCCTCGCGCAGTTTCCCGTTCAGACAATCATCGTAACGCAGACGCAAAAGCGCCGCACGCGCTTTTTTCCTGCGCTGCTCTGCGCAATAATGGTCGATATTGTTTTCCCTGCTGCCGTAGTCTTCCTCGCCGCACAACAGCATTTTGGAAAACCCCTCATCCTCCGCCGCGCTCATCAATTTCTCCAAAGCAGCATCCAGCCTTGCGTACCACTCACCCGTTCCCGCATTCGCAATATCCAAAAGGTAGGGACTCGCAAGCAGTCTGTCCCCCGCGGCAAGCAGATGACCGACGCTCCGCTTCCCATCCGCATCCTCCGAAAAAGGCGCCTCTTCGATTTCAATGATCTCCAACCGCCCGCATCCGCGGAACACTCCTCTGCCAAGCAATACCTGCCTGTGGGGGATTCGGATCGTTCGCAAATTTTTGCAGCTTGCAAACGCCCAATCCTCAATCTCACAGACACTCTCAGGCAGCATGATCTCCCGCACGCCGTCACAACCCCAAAACGCTTTTTTCCCAATCGACCTGACCGCTTTTTCGTTGAGCCTCTCCGGGATCTGCAACAGCGCTCTCAGATGCTGTGCGCCCGTGATCCGCACGCAAGGTTCTTCCTCGCCCTGTATATCCTCATAAAAAAAGACGGTATCCTGCATGATCATAGCTTCCTCTTCTCCCCTGCCTTCTCCCCTGACTGTTCCCCTGACTGTTCAGCGCCTGCCGGTTCCTCTTATCCGTTTTGCCGTTTCCGCCTGATCCGCCGCCGCCCTCATCCGCTTCCGCATTTTGCACGATCAGCCTCTGCCCTCATCCGCTTCCAGCGCTTCGCACGATCAGCCGACGCTCACGTTCTGTTCCCGCACTTCGCCCGTTCGACTTCCTCTCGCGTTCCACTTTCCCGCGCGTCGCTCGTTCGACTTCCTCTCGCGTTCCGTTTCCCGCGCTTCCCCGTCACAGCTCCAGTTCCTGTACCTCCTGCAACAACGCCCCGCGCCGCTCGCTGAGCATCAGCTCCCCGCTGTGACGCTCGTAATCCTCACATCCGAAACGCGCGACAAATCCCGCACAGCAATCCGTTGCCGTCATATGCGTGACAAGCAGTAACAGTTCGTTCCCGCCCGCAAAGACCTGTTCCACAAAAGAAAAAAGATGGTGCAGACATTGCTTGACCTGCGCCGTTTCCCTCTGCGCAGACGCCGTTTCCCGCGCAAACGCCTGCCTGATCATGGCAAACTGCCCCTCCGCGAAATCGGCGTCCGCGTTTTCTCCCTTCCCGAAAGGATGCTGTTTTCTTGGCGCCGCGTTGTCTCCTGAAGAAGACGAGGTTCCCGGCGTCACGTTGTCTCCCGGAGAAGACGGGGTTCCCGGCGTCGCGCTGTCTCCGAAAGAAGTCCGCTCCCCCGCAAGCAACAGACTTCTCTTTTGTTCCCGCAGAAAAGCCAGCACCCGCTTGTGCATCCGCTGATCTGCCGGCGAGAGTGCCTTGGCCGCTGAAAGAGAATCGAGCAGGCGCTCCCGCGCCGTAATCTGTACCGAAAGTGCCTCATCCGCGGAGATTCCCCCGCGGTCCGCTTCCGACGCAGCGCCCATCTGCCGTTTCACATTTTTTAATATCTGCATCAAGTTTTCCAGATAATCCGTTTTTTCCATACACTCCCGCAGCATACCGTCCATCGAATCCGTCAGCATCCCAAGCAGGGAAATCCGCTCGTCGAACGGCGCGCCCGCCGCCTTTGTCCGCATTTCCTCAGAAGCGTTTCCACGCAGAATCTCACCGATGTGATAATCCTTTTGATACTTGCAATACAGGTCATAATATGCCATAAATTCCCGGACGACCCGCTCATGTCCGAGGTACTGCCCCACAAGCTCCTCCGTAACGGGAAGCGACTCCTCCTCATACAAAAAGAGCATCTGCGACAAATCCTCCCAGCCGCGCGCCGTCACATACGCACGCCCTTTTGCCGTCATCTCCATCACATAAAAATCCTGCTTTTTTAACTCCAGATAATTCAGCACGGCACGGTGCAGTCCTCCCTGCTCCGCATACCGTTTCCACGCCTCATAATCCGCCTCCACGCACAACACCTTCAGGCGGTCCAGCGTCACCACGTCAAACTCTCTTACGTTGCGGTTATACTCCTTCGGATTTCCCGCCGTCACGATCACCCAGCCTTCCGGCACGCGATGTCCGCCGAACACCTTGTACTGCAAAAATTGCAGCATGGACGGCGCAAGCGTCTCGGAGACACAGTTGATCTCGTCCAAAAAAAGAATGCCCTCTTTTAAGCCGCTCTCCCGCATCACTTCGTACACCGACGCAATGATTTCGCTCATCGTATATTCGGAAACATCGTATTCTTTTCCCTCATACTCCCGATGACAAATGACCGGAAGCCCCAGCGCCGACTGCCTTGTGTGGTGCGTCATGGAATAAGAGACGAGCGCGATCTGTAATTCCTGCGCAATCTGCTCCATGATCGCCGTCTTCCCGATACCCGGCGCACCAATCAGAAAAATGGGGCGCTGCCGCACGACCGGGATGCGGTACTCTCCAAATTCATCTTTTTTCAAATATAATCTGACCGTATCTTTAATATCCTGCTTGGCTTGTCCGATATTCATTCCGCTGTCCTTTCCCGCTTACTCGTTGTCCGTATCCGGTTTCCGTATTTATTTCCGTCTGAATCCGGTTTCCGTACTTGTTTCCGTCTGAATCCGGTTTCCGTATTTGTTTCCGTCTAAATCCAGTTTTCGTATTTGTTTTCGTCCGTATCCGCTTCCCGCATTCCTTCCGATGCACCGCCCATGCTTTGTACCGCACTGATGCCGTCTACGGCGCACTTTTCCCAAATTCTGTTCTTCCGCCCACGCCGGCACCATGCCTATGCATCCCGCTCCCGCTCGATAAGCGTATCCTCGTCGAGACAGATCCGCACCGCCCACGCCGGCGCGAAATCTAAGAATTCCGCCTCGTTCAAAAACGCAAACACCGTCTCATAATCCGGCGCTTTTTCCGGGTAAACGCCCTGCCCGTCCGTGAAATAGATCAGTCCTTTCACATTCCCGATCCTGCCGCGCGCGATCAGCTCGTCCACATAAGTAAAGACAGGACGGAAATCCGTACTGCCGAATCCCACGAGCTTCCCTCCCGTCAAAAAAGCATCCAGCTCGTCCTGATCGTGAATCACGGTATCGCTCCGGACCTCATAATCGCACTGAATGATATGAACCAGCATGTCGTCAAAAAAGCTGGCGCTCGTTTTCATGATGGAATAGGTGTGTCTGAGAAATGCGCGCACCGTTTCGCCGCGGCACGACGCCGACGTGTCGATCGCGATCACAAAATCACGGATCCGATCAACCTCCCGATATTCGAGCGGCTCCACGATCGGCACATTCCCGTACTTTGAAAGCCCGTAGGTATAAGCAATATAGTCAAACTCCTCGTCATTGTTTTTGACGACTTCACCCGATACGACAAAGCGCTGTAAAAAAGCGCGGTAATCCACGCGGTCGCGCGTCGCCTCCGTCAAATTTTCCTCCACGGCATGCGTGTTTTTTCCCTGTGAAAATGCTTTTAGCTCCGCCTTGGCGCGCTCGGCGATCCGCTTCCATTCCGCAAGGGAAATGACCGCCTCCTCCCGGCTTCCCCATTCTTCGTGCATATCCGCGTAAAACAGGCGTGCAAGTTCCGCCTGCTCATCTGCGGCAGGCGGATTTTTTTGCAGATACCGATACAGCTTTTCCGCCGTCAGCTTTACGCCCTGCTGTTCAAAATAAGAAAAAGCTTCTTTTTTTCTAAGATCAGAACGCAATTCCGCTCCCGGCAGTCCCAGCTCCATGACCGCATGTTCCACCGCCATATCGACCGATATGTCCCAGATTTCTTTTTCCACCCGCTCATAGCCAAACCCATGGGAAAAAAGAAGATGAAACAGGACATGAAGCAGCATACGCATCACGGACGCCTGCTCCCGCCGATAGGCGCGGACGATTGCCTGCGCGTCATAATACAAATACTTCCCGTCGCAGGAACATCCGCCCATTCCCGCCTTTTCCTGCGGCACAAGCGCAGAAAGCGCCACATCCAGAAAGCGCAGATGCATTAAAATCTGATCGCGCGAGAGCCGCAGAATCTCTGCCGCGAGCGCGGAAATGCGCGCGGATAAATGTATCGTTCCCATTTCTCCACCTCTCTCTGCTTGCAATAACACGGAACTCCTTCCTCAACTTTGCAAATTGTCCATATTCGAATATGCCAACCCTGAATTATCGTATCGCCCAAAATTCAACTCTACTCATACCGCTCTGCTTCTTTTCCAAGCACTTCTTTCACCATCTCGTCAAAATCAGAATGAATGATTTGCGTTTTATTAAAAACATCATACTCAGCCTGTGCTTTCTTCCACGCATCCTGCCTTGAAATTTTGCCCTTGCACTGATCCGGCAATATTTCATATCTACGAAATGCCAAAAATTCATTCACACTGGCGGCAAATTCTTCCATAGTGAATGTGTTTTCTCTCTCAATCAAATCTTCTATGTAGTCAAAATAACCCGTTACCGCTCTCTCCAACTGACGAATCTGTTTTTCATCCAGATAATTTTTTGCCACAATAACATCCGACTTCAAGATACGTCCATCCGGAGAGTTCTTCCATGTTGTCAACCCAATGTTCTCCTTTTCGTGATCTGCTGCCAGATTCTGCGCTCGCTCGCCCGAATGGAACGAACCCGTTCCAACAGCTCTTTGAAATAATCTTTTCCGAACGCTGTTTTTCCTTGTTTCAGGCGCTCGTCATCCAAGGCAAAGCCCTTGATCATATATTCCTTTAATACTCCGGCAGCCCATTTACGAAACCGGGTTGCACGTTTGGAGTCAACTCTATATCCTACGGATATAATAGCATCCAAATTATAATAATTTGTTGGCGATAACTGTTCTTTTCCCTCGATCGCTCCATGTTTTGTGGGTATTGCAATTTTTGCAACAACCACTTTTTCGTCCAGTTCTCCACTTTCAAAAATATTTTTCAAATGTCGGCTTATTCCTGATTTGTCTATTTCAAACAATTCCGCCATAGATTTTTGTGTCAGCCATATCGTTTCATCTTTAATAACCGCATTAACGGAAACATCATCTTCCTCTGCCTTATATATCAAAAAATCAAAATTTTTTATCATACTCCGCCTCAATCTCCGCAATCATTTTAGCAACTTTCAAGTATCACCCAATCAAGTTAATTTTACTGCAAAATCCCCAAATTGTCATTCAGATTTGTAAATTTGATCTGTTGCAGACGACAGCGCCCTACCTCCGACACATCCGCATCAAAAGTAAGGCGCTCTGCTATCCTCCATTTATTAACACCGGCTTTATTTTTCTCCATCATCAAAGCAGAGGAACGGCGTGCGGTACTCGCTCACGCTGCCAAGCTCCTCCTCAATGCGCAGGAGCTGATTGTATTTGCTGACGCGGTCGGTGCGGCACGGCGCGCCCGTCTTGATCTGTCCCGCGTTGACCGCAACGGCGAGATCGGCGATGAACGCGTCCTCCGTCTCGCCCGACCGATGGGAAATGACGGCGCAGTAACCGTTGCGCTGCGCCATCTCGATCGCGGCAAGCGCTTCCGTGACCGTTCCGATCTGATTGACTTTTACCAGGATCGCATTTGCGACATGAAGCTTGATACCTGCCGCCAGACGCTTGACATTTGTGACAAAGAGATCGTCGCCCACAAGCTGTATCCGGCCTCCCAGGCGCTCGGTCAGCTTTTTCCAGCCCTCCCAGTCGTCCTCGTTTAATCCGTCCTCAATGGAAATGATCGGATACTTATCGCAGAGCGCTTCGTACATGGCAATCATTTCATCGGTACTCCGAAGTACGCAATACTCCTTCGTATCCGGCTCGCTGCAAGTACATACCGCATTTCCGACTCCGGCGGTTCCGCCGCTTGAGCCGGCACCCGTTCCGCCATTCCCAGCTCCATTGCTCCCTCCAACACCGTTTCTGCCGCTTCCAGCTCCGTTACTTCCGCCTATACCGTTTCCTGCTGCGCCGGACGCCGTCTCTCCACAGCCGCATGACGCGTCCGCATCTGTGCCGCATCCGCACACACCCGCCTCGTACG
This sequence comes from bacterium, assembly GCA_023667365.1. Taxonomy (GTDB): domain Bacteria; phylum Bacillota; class Clostridia; order Lachnospirales; family Lachnospiraceae; genus DLAJ01. The sequence goes on from JAMPAG010000065.1 coordinate 6,231, forward strand.
CGCCGTCCGGTATGGGCTGAATCCCCTGCTGTCTCTCCGCTCTCAGCAATGCGCTCTCTCCCGGAAAATAGTACATGCCGGAATCTTCCTGATAGAGCTCGCTCGCCGCAACGTCCAGCGCAATGCGGATGTCGGAACCCGGCTCGTAGCCCGCCGCCTTGACCGCCTCCATGATCAACGCCAGCACGGCATCCGCATCTTTTAAGGACGGCGCAAAACCGCCTTCGTCGCCGACGCCGGTCGAAAGTCCTTTTTTCTTACAAATCTGCTTTAAGTTGTGATAAATCTCCGCGCAGATCCGCAGTCCGTCCGAAAAAGAAACGGCATTGACCGGCATAATCATGAATTCCTGAAAGTCCACCGTATTATCCGCATGAACGCCGCCGTTTAAGATATTCATCATCGGAACCGGCATCGTTTTGGTGTTGACGCCGCCCAGATAGCGGTACAACGGCTGTTCCAGCGCCAGTGCGCAGGCGCGCGCGCATGCCATGGACACGCCGAGCGTCGCATTCGCGCCGAGGTTTCCCTTGTTTTCCGTTCCGTCCTGCTCGATCAGCACATGGTCGATCATCTGCTGATCCAATGCGTTCAGCCCAATGAGCGCCTCCCGTATTTTGGTATTGACATTATTGACCGCCTTTCGCGTTCCGAGACCGAAATAGCGTTCCTCACCGTCCCTTAACTCTACCGCCTCAAAGCGCCCCGTACTCGCGCCCGACGGCACGGACGCCCTTCCGATCGTTTTTTTGCCCGTTGTCTCCGTCTCCACGATCACTTCCGCTTCCACGGTCGGGTTTCCCCTCGAATCCAGAATTTCTCTTGCGTGCACATCCGTAATCCGTAACCGTAATGACATTTCCTCTTCCTCCTGCTAAAAAAATAAGGATCCCTTCACCGCCCCGACAACGAAAACCGTGTCTCCACACCATCCATTGTCACAAGTCGGCATTTCACTTGTATCTTGCCCTGCGCAGGAGGATTTATTCAGTCAGATCAAAAAAGGACGCGAAGCGTCCTTTCGAAGAATCGTTTCGCGATTCTTCCGGGCTGTGAAATTTCCTAATAAGTAAAAAAAGAGTTCCGCTTGCGCGAAACTCTTCCAGACTACGGAATTTCCTATAGCAATTGCCTTCTTTCTGCAATGGATCGCGCTCCGTCATCCTGCCGGATCCCGCTCCATATTCTCATAAATGCACCCCAGCCGCTCCGCGTTTAAGTCCGCTTTGCTCAACACCGTATAGCGGTCCTTTCTCGTCGTCGCGGCGCGCTGCCATGCGTCGATAAAGATTTCTTTCGTGACGCCGTAGCTTGACGGTTTAATGTCAAGTCCGTAAAGCGCGCACAGCCGATAGAGCTTGGAGACGTCGCGCTCCTGAAAAATACCGGCGCCGATGCTCCCCATCGCGACCGCCATTCCATGCGAAATCTTAATCTGCGGATAAAATTCTTCCAGCGCGTGACAGAACAGATGCTCGGAGCCGCTGCACGGGCGGGAGCTTCCCGCGATCTCCATCGCAAGCCCGCCAAAGACAAGCGCCTCCGTCAAAATATGAATAAAGCTCTTGCTTTTTAACGAGCGTTCCTCGCAGAACGCAACCGCATTGTACGCCATTTCCGAGATCATATAGGCAAAGTCATCGACTCTGCCGCCCTTCTGTTCCGCGTCCAGCTTCCAGTCATACAGGGCGGTATATTTGCTGATCGTATCGCCGATGCCCGCCTTTAGCTGGCTCTCCGGCGCTGCCCGGATGATCCCGGTATCTACGATAATGCCCGTCGGAATCTTACAGCCGAACGTCTTTCTGTTATGCCCGTCCGTCGCCATCACGGAAAACGGGGATGCAAGCGAATCGTTGCTTAACGTCGTCGGCAGACAGATATACGGGATCTTTGCCACAAACGACGCATACTTGGCGACATCCAAAACCTTGCCGCCGCCGAAACCGATACAGACGTCATAATCCTGCACGCTCGCATATTTGGCAAGCGCGACCGCAATGTCAAACGAGGCGTCTTCCACGAGATAAAGATCGCAGTGCTGTAAGTCTTTCTGAATCTCTGCGATCGTATCCGCAAACAAATCCTTTAGGTTCTGTTCCGTCACAAAAAGTATTTTTTTCTTCTGAATCTCGGCAACGCACGCCTGCAGCAGCCGGTCCATATGCGTAAACGCGCCATCCTCCACGATCAGACAATAAGGTAATCGAAAACTATGCATATTTTTCCTCCAAGCTGCGTGCGGACTTGTCAGCCACGATCTATCCGTTCTTTATCAGCAGCTCTCTGTCATTCCATATCCGCCATACGACCACGCCGAACAGGGCAAGCTGGACGACCGCATACACGACAGAAATCACGATCAAATCAAAAAACCACATCAGCGCCGCCACGACCGCACAGCCCGCGCTAACCATCAGCAAAATGACGGTCACATTGTTATAGCTGTGATTGGACGTATTCTCCAGTTCTCCCGACACGGTATACATGGCAAGAAAAACGGTGATGATTTTCAAAAGTGCCGTCACAAAATAAAGCACATATCCCGCACGGAACCGCAGTCCGCCGTTTAAGTAAAACGGCATGATCTGCCAGTACACATAACACGCTGTGGAAACGGCTCCCCACAGAAAACATCTGCGAAAACGCCTGTTATTCACAGAAAGCCATGCCGTCGCCGCAAGCAGCAACAGATACCCCAGCAGATCGGAACCTATATCCATCCGCAGCTGATGCCCGACCACATGGTCGATCACCAGAGACACCGTTACAGGCGCCTCGGTCCGAAACGCCTCGTAGGCCGGATACGCAACCGTCGGAATCCGAATATCCAAAATTAACAGCACCAGTGCGGCAAACAGCAAATAATATTTACGCATCCCAATCTCTCTCACTCTTATCTTTTGATTAACAGGGACTGTCCCGTCATTTCCGCAGGCTGTTCCTTACCCATGATCTCGATGAGCGTCGGAACAATATCCGCCAGACAGCCGTTTTCACGCAGGGTATACGCCTCGTCATAATTGACAAGGATGAACGGCACCTGATTCGTCGTATGCGCGGTAAACGGCGCGCCGGTCTCATAGTCAACCAGCTGCTCGGCATTGCCGTGATCTGCGCAGATAAACAGAACGCCGTCCATTTCTTTGACCGCCTCTACCGCTTTTCCCACACACTCGTCCACTGCCTCGACCGCCTTTTTTGCCGCCTCTAACACGCCGGTATGACCGACCATATCCGGATTGGCAAAATTGATAATCACAACGTCATAGGTTCCGGACTTAATCGCCTCAACCAGACGGTCGCAGACCTCATAGGCGCTCATCTGCGGCTTTAAGTCATACGTTGCCACATCTTTGGGCGAATTCACCAGAATCCGGTCCTCTCCCTCGTTCGGCTCTTCCACGCCTCCGTTAAAAAAGAACGTGACATGCGCATATTTCTCCGTCTCCGCAATGCGCGCCTGCTTCATCCCGTTTGCTGCAAGCCACTCGCCGAATGTGTTGGTTACGGCAATCTTGTGGAATGCGACTTCCTTATTCGGGATGGTCGGATCATAATCGGAAAAGCAGACATAGGTCACATCCAGTCTCTTTTCCCGCGCAAACCCTTTGAACGCATCATCGCAGAAGCAGCGTGTGATCTCGCGCGCCCTGTCCGGACGGAAATTAAAGAATACAATGGAATCCCCGTCCCCGATCGTAGCGACCGGCGCGCCGTTCTTCATCACGACGGTCGGTTTTACGAACTCATCCGTCTCCTCTTTATCATAGGAATTCTGGACGGCAGCCTGCGCGCTGTCCGCAGTCTGTCCCTCGCCCTTTGTCAGCGCGCGGTATGCGATCTCCACGCGGTCATAATTATTATCGCGGTCCATTGCGTAATAGCGTCCCGAAACGCTCGCGACCTCGCCAACGCCTAATTCCGCCATTTTGGCCTCAAGCTGCGCGACATAATCCTTTCCGCTCATGGGCGGCGTATCGCGTCCGTCAAGGAACGCGTGCACATAAACTTTTTCCAGACCGTTTCTTTTTGCCAGCTCCAGCAGTCCGTATAAATGTGTGATATGGCTGTGTACGCCGCCGTCCGATAAAAGCCCGAACATATGCAGCGCAGACTGATTCTTCTTGCAGTTGTTGACGGCGTCCATCAGCGCCGGATTCTCAAAAAACGTTCCGTCCTGAATTTCCTTCGTGATCCGCGTCAGCTCCTGATATACAATCCTGCCGGCGCCCATATTCAAATGACCGACCTCCGAATTACCCATCTGTCCGTCCGGAAGCCCAACCGCCATACCGCTCGCGTTTCCCCGTACGAACGGATACTCCGCCATCAGCTTGTCCATGACCGGCGTTCCCGCCAGCGCAACGGCATTGCCCTCCGTTTTCTCATTCAGTCCATACCCATCCAAAATCATCAATACTACCGGTTTCTTACTCATTTGACCACTCCTAACCCTTTCCGTGCCCTCTTATTTTATTTTCATTTTTGTTGTTTGCAACTGCCTGAAAGGCACATTATTTTTGAAACTCTTTTTTACTCTACTCTATATAGATGGAATCCAGCACACGGTCAAAAGCATCCGCCCATCCGCTGCCCGCAGGCTGAGACATGGTGATCGTTGTCACCGTATCCTTTTCGGTCTCCACCGAACACTGTATCTGCTCTAAGGCAACTCCCTGCAGATCATATTTGATGCGGATGATCAGCGCGTTATAGCCGTTGATCGTCGTTTTCGTAAACTCAGTACACTCCACATCCACCTGCATGTCATAATATTCATCCAAAAGGCTTTCCAATGCGTAGCAGAAAAGTTCTTCCGTATACTGGAATGTGACGGTATCGTTCTTTGCTGTCATCACATTGATATTCGATGTGTCGCTCGGATAATCCGGCGCGCAGAAAAAGCCCTTCTCGACTTCCACAAATCCGTCGGGAATCTCATAGCGCATCTGGGGAGCATTGCTTTCCTGTATCTGACCGCCGCCGGGACTCTGCGAAAATCCATGCAGACTGCCTTCCGGCGTCACGCCGCCCGCTCCGTTCTGCGACAATCCATTTGGTAATGGCAGCGCGCCCTGTCCCTCAGCCTGAGCCGGTCCGGCTTCCGGAATATCCTGCTGCAGATCATTTCCGTCGTCCGCCCCGTCGTCTTCCGCGGGCTGCCCGCTATCATGAAGCGTCCCGCTCTCTCCCCTCGCGAGTCCGTCCTGCGACCATACCGCCTCATCCTCCGTACGCCCCTGTTTTCCGGAAAACGCCCAAAAAAGCGTCAAGATCAAAATCACAACCGCCGCTGCCGGAACAGCCGCCATCAAAACTGCACGGGAACGCTTCTTTTTCCCAGATTGTAAGATATAGGAAGACGCTTCCGACACCTGATATTTCGGGTAGGACAGTCCGTTCTGCGGTCCGTTTCCCGTCCGCCATGCCGTGTCCTGCCCGAATCCCGCCTGCTGCGGGCTTCCCTGCGCGCCCGCTCTCCATTGCGTGCCGTTCGGCGCCGCTCCCGCCTGCCGTGAACCTCCCTGCGCACCTGCTTTCCATTGCGTGCCGTTCGACGCTGCGCCTGCCCGCTGTGAACCTCCCTGTGCCATAGGAATCTCGTTACAGTAGAAGCCTCGATAGAACTCGCCGATCGTCTTGAAGCGCTGCTCCGCGTCCACTGCCATCCCCTTTAAGAGTGCCGCCTCCTGCTGCGGCGTCAGCGCCGCCCCATACTGCGACGGCGGAATCAGCGTATCATGCTCCTTTCTCGACAATGCATCAACCGGCGTATGACCGGTCAGACAGCGATAGATCGTGGCGCACAGCGCATACACATCCGTCCACGTCCCCTGCCTGCCATACATCCGATACTGTTCCTCCGGCGCATAACCCGGCTTGAGCATCACAGAAGCGCTTCGATCCGCACTGCCCGCCATATCGCGCGCCGAACCAAAATCCAACAGCTTTAGCGTGCCGTCTTTCAGGATCATGATATTATCCGGACTGATGTCACGATGGATCATGCCCTGCTCGTGCACCGCATTTAAGGACGTGAGCAGTGGCTGCAGCATTCTCATCACCTCGCCGCAGGAAATTCTGCCGCCCTTCCGTATGAGATAGCTTTTCAAAGTCTCTCCGTCGAGATACTCCATGATGATATAGCCGGTGTTATTTTCCTCAAAATAATCACGCACGGACACAATGTTACGAAGCCCCGAAAAACGCGCGAGCATTCTTGCTTCCTGAATAAATTTCTTTTTTCCGTCTGAAAAGAAGACGCCCTGATCGCCTTCTCCGGAAATCACTCCGCTGCCGTTTCCCGTATCCCTGCTGACAAAGCCGACCGGATAATATTCTTTGATGGCGATCCGCAGTTCCAGATTCAGATCATAGCCCAGATAGGTAATGCCGCAGCCTCCCGCTCCCAGCATCCTGCCGATCATGTATTTCCCTTCCAAGACCGTTCGCGGCGCAAGGATGTGCGGCGCAAGCTCTCCGGGCATCGGCAGTCGATAACCGCAGTATGGACACCCGCTTTGCATTTGTTCTTCCGTTACCCTGCACATACAGCCAGGACACAGCTCATGCGCTTCCATACCAACCCTCCCTGCCGCCGGCGCCCGCGATTTGGGGCATCGGCACCATTGACCATGCCAAACATATCACATTCAGTATAGCATATTTTTTCTACTTTTCTATGCTTTATCCGATAAAAAACAATAATTTTTTGAAAAAAGGCCGTTACAAAATAGGACGTTTCCCCGTGGATTCCCAAACGCTCATCTGCGCCCGCCTATCCCTAAAAGAAAACACTATTTTGCAACAGCCTTTGCGGTATGTCCTACCTGTCAGACATTCATTCCGTACAGGTTTACTTCACATACTCGATGCTCATGGAATCAATGCTCGCATTAAACGCATCCGTCCATCCGCCGCCCGCAGTCTGCGTATAGGTAACCGTTGTTACCTTATCTTTTCCGACTTCAACCGCAAACTGAACCTGCTCGATCTCCATGCCAAGCAGAGAATAGGATGCCCTGATCGTAAGTGTCTTGCAGCCGTTCAACTCGGACTTCGTGAACTCTGTACAATTGACATCCACCTCATAACCGTAGGTCTGCTCATACAGATACTCGACCGCCTCACAGAAGCTGTCCTTCGTGTACTGGAAGGTCACCTGATCATCCTGTGCTTCCATGATGTTAATGTTTGCAGTGTCATTCGGATAATCCGGCGCATAGTACATACCGTCCGACTGCTCCGTGAAGCCTTCCGGAAGGTCATAATGTAACACCGGCGTACCCTTGCTTCCGCACGCTGCAAGTGTGAGCAGCATTGCGCATACCAGTAAAATGGAACAACATTTTTTCTTCATGATTTCATTCTCCCTTAGTGTCATAAATATATGTTACAAGAAGTAACTATAATACTTCTTTCCTAAATTGTCAAGCATCGCTTTTATTCTGACGGCATTCTGGCGGTGTCTTCCGACACGCTTCATTCTGACGGCGCCAACCGGCTTCATTCTGCTGTCACCTTTCGGCTTCATCCTGCTGTCACCTTCCGGCTTCATCCTGCTGTCATCCTTCCGGCTTCATTCTGCTGTCATCCGCCCTTTATCTGCCCCAGCATATCGCCTGCATACTTCTGTGCCAGCGCATCGTCAAACTGCACGCGCTCCCCTGTCCGGTACGCCTCCAGTGCAGATTTAAGCAGCCCGGCATATTGCTCCGGAAGATTGGATAATCCCCACTCTCCGCCTTCTTTTTTGGATAAGATCAGGCGTTCCCTTTTGTATGCGAGTACCCGGCAAAGATTCAGCGTCATATAGACGGGCTGCTTTGCAATTTCCTCCGCCGCGTTTTCTATGTCGGAAACAATACTGTCCCAATAATACGCCCCCTCAACCTCGCCAAACACATCCCCGATCGCTTTTCCGTAAAGCGTCCTGCCCCTGTGGGCAAGGATCGTAAAATGCGCCGCTAAATCCAGATCTGTCCCTTGCATTTTAGCAATATAATCCTCCGGCGACTTCCGATACCAATCCAGATGAGCCATGGAAAAATGAAGTTCAAACGGCGTCGGATAGACAAACGGATCGCAGACGCTTTCCCTCACCACACTAAGCTCGATTCCCTTTTCGGGCGCCTGCGCATTCCATTTCACCACCCTGTCCATGAACTTTCGTTTTTTCTCATCGGAAATCTCCTGTTTGATTACAAAAATCAGATCAAGATCGCTCGTTTTTGCCTGAAAACATCCCATTACGGCGGAACCGTGGAGATAAACGCCGACAAGCGCATCGCCCAATAATTCCCTGCTTTCCCGAACCACGAGTTCTAACAGTGCACGATATTCTTCCACCTCGAAACGCTCCCCACCTATTTCCGCTTAAAAATGCGCTAAGGAAATCGCTATACCGGCTGTAATTCTCTCTCTTTCTCCAATTTTAATACTTGATCCAGCGTAAGCCCTGAATACCTTGCAATCTTTTCCATCGGCAAATCCCCGTCTTTTATCATCCGCATTGCCGAATCAATTTTCCCCTGTTCTAAACCCTGTTCTAAACCCTGTTCATATTTCTCCTGATAATGCATCTGTAAAGTCATATAATCAAGCCTC
>JAMPAG010000066.1 GCA_023667365.1 bacterium
TCATAGAAGACCTGTTTCTTAATATCTATTTACAGAAAAACTTTCATATTCTCAACCTTTTATAAGGTCAGCCGTCACTATTGGCAGTAGTGGCGGCTATTTCCGTTTTCCCTTAAAAACTGTGTAACACAATCCTATAAGGGCAACAATGAATATTCCAGTCTGAACGAAATCAGCGTATGTAATCATCATTGGCAACGTCCTCCTTTCTTTCGTCTGGAGGGTTAGCCCCTCCGATATGGAGGGCAGCCGCCTGGTGTTCCTGAGGATTTTTCTTGTTTTTTTGCCCAGTCATACCATATGCAGATCATGTATCGTAAAAGCTGCATTGCCACGTCATAATCCACATAGCTCTTGTGCTCGATCAGCGCTACCGCATAAAGCTCCGTAAGTTCGTTCGAAATCTTCGCATTTCTCACTCGAATCCGTTTTCCATTGTCGGAATTTAGCTCCGCCCCGTCAAAAAAATGATAACGCAGAGTTGCTTCCTCAATATCCTGCGGCTGCACATGCAAAATGTATCTGAATCTGTGGCGAAATGCCGGAATGATCTGAACGAACCAAGGTTTCAAAGAACGAAAGCTCTTTGGGCTCAAGGTTCGGACGAACTTTTTTAACTTCCAGGAAATTTGCGGGAAGTGCTGATATGCCGTTAAATTCTGCGTTCTCCTGAATATTTTCGCATGGAGACATATGAAAATAAAATACTTGTCATCCGCCATCTTTTTGTGCTATAATACAACTCGGCAGTCAGTTGCCGGATCATAGGGGAATCATACAGCGGCAGTATTGCGGTCTCCAAAACCGTTCACGGGGGTTCGAATCCCTCTTCCCCTGCTTGAGTCGTCACATTCGAACATGTCGGATGTGACGGCTTTTTCTATGTTTTCCAGTGTTATGGCATCGTTGGTCTTTGTATAGTTAAATACGATTTTGAGCTTAAGCATCCAAATGAAATTAGAGATATAGAGATTGACAATATTTGTAATGGAATACACATTTGTCCGATACCTGTTATTATAGATGGAAACCATCGGTTCTTAGCAACTATGTGGTTATACGATCAGGGAAAATGGAATGCGAAATGAAATCTTTTTTCTGCATGAGATTATTGACAATGTATATACTAATGTATATACTAGATAGAAAGGAAGGAGATGATTTTATGCAAGCAAAAATTCAGAAGTGGGGAAACTCACAGGGAATAAGAATACCAAAGGCGTTTCTTGAAGCATTAGGAATGATGGAAAATGATCTTGTTGAGCTTAACAGGGTTGATGAAAATATTGTGATTACGAAAGTTAAAAAGGAAAAAGAACTTACTTTAGAAGATATATTCAAAGATTATGATGGAGAATATACAGCTGAGGAATTTGATTGGGGTTCTCCTGTTGGAAAGGAAGTGTGGTAATGTATAATCCGAAGCAAGGTGATATAGTATTTTTGGATTTCAGTCCACAATCAGGGCATGAGCAAGCGGGGAGAAGACCGGGAGTGATTATAAGTAATGAACAGTTTTTTATAAGAACTAAATTTGCCGTAGTATGTCCAATAACAAATACAAGTAATAAATTTCCGCTGCATATTCCATTGGACAATAGAACAAAGACAACTGGTGTAATATTGACGGAACACATGAAGTGTTTGGATGTTATTAGTAGAAATATTCAATTTGTTGAGAACATGCCAAAAGATTTATTAGAGAAAACATTGGCATATGTAAAGGCATTTTTCTGATGTAGGTAAATAGTATTGTTAATGAGAAGCATTTGGAAAATAAAAATCTAGATGCTTTTTATGATACAAAAACAAAACCGGAATGCAGAATACTAGTTTTTTCTTCCTATTTTTGCGCACATATGATACAATGTCCGCAAAGGGCAGAGTCAAGTGACCGAAGAAACAGATGCCGAGTTTGCCCGGGCCGATGTTTTTTTGGACATTTGACGAGCGGGGGCGGCGGATGCACGTAAGGGGATGCATCCGTGGAAGCGGAAAGGAGCAGAAAAGCATATGAAATATACGTTTGAGGCATCCATTGACAAGACGGAGCAGGGGGGACGGATGAAGATTCCCTTTAATGTATGGGAAATCTGTAAAAAAGAAGGCGATGTTCCCGTGAAGGTGCGGGTTGCCGATACCGTATTCGTCTGCAATCTGGAGCCGGAGGGGAACGGTTATTACAATATTCCGATTCAGGAAAATATCATGAGCCAGTTTGAGGTGGGAAAAGAATATCCCGTGACGTTCCGTATGACGAAGTCAAGCGTGGAGGCGAGTCCGTACAGTACGTCCAATCCCATCCGCAAGATTGACAGCATGGAGGTCATCATTCAGCCGCATGACGGGTTGTGCGGACAGTCCTGTGTGGCAATGCTTGCGGGTATCACGCTTGACGAAGCGATCAATACCATGCACTGCGGCGAATGGCAGGCAACGATGGATAAACTTGTCAGCGCGTTGAACTATTATGGCATCGACCATTCCGAGGAAATCATTTACACGAACGGAAAAGAGGACGTGACGCTTCCCGAATGTTGTATCATTATGGAAAAGATGGGGCGTTACAGCCATTATCTTGTATATTATCAAGGAAAGGGCTACGATTCTAACCTTGGTGTGCTTGCGCACTATGATGTGACAAAAATCAAGGGCTATATGGAGATTTATTTGTAAAGCGGGATAACGTCAATTACGGTAAGTTCCGGATCAATATGCCTTTGACAGATTCCAAAGAATTGCTGACGCAGTCCGTGAAGAATTGCGTCAGCAATTCTTCGAAAGGACGCTTTGCGTCCTTTTTTACAGCAGAGGCGCAAAAAATAACGGTGAAAAACGATGAAAGATCTGACACAGGGGAAACCGCTGAAACTAATCTTACAGTTTGCGGTTCCCATTATGCTGGGAAATATTTTTCAGCTTTTCTATTCCCTTGCGGATACGCGTATTGTGGGAAGCTATTTAGGAGAGCAGGCGCTGGCGTCCGTCGGCGTGACAAGTTCCCTAAACAGCATGATCATTGGCTTTCTGATCGGACTGACAAACGGGTTTGCCATTATCACGGCGCGGGGATTTGGCGCAAAAGACGAAGCGCATGTGCGCAGGGCGGTCGCAGGAACCTTTGTCCTTGGTATAGCGACCTCGGTTGTGCTGACGATTGCCAGCGTGCTTTTTCTGCCCGCGATCCTGAGAGTCCTGAATACAGACGCGGAACTCATACCGCTTGCGGTGCGCTATTTCCGTATCATTCTGTTCGGTATGACAGCGTCGATGCTTTATAATGTCTGCGCGGGACTGCTGCGTGCGATCGGCGATACGGTGGCGCCGCTTGTATTTCTGATGATTTCCGCGCTGTTAAATGTCGGGCTGGACCTTTTATTTGTCCGAACGTTTGCGCTCGGCGTCGAAGGCGCGGCGGCTGCGACGGTACTCTCGCAGGTCATCGCGTTTATGGCAAGCTTTTGCTATCTGTGGAAGCGGTATCCCATTCTGCATGTTCATAAAGAGGAGTGCCGCCTAAAGCCGGATACGGTAAAGGAGCTTTATGCGACGGGGCTTTCTGTTGGGTTCATGGGATGTCTTGTGAATATTGGCTCCGTTGCTTTGCAGGGGGCGATCAACAGCTTTGGTGAGCATACGATCGTGGCGCACACGGCGGCGCGCAAGATTTCCGAACTGTTTATGCTGCCGTTTTCGGTGTTTGGTACGACCATGGCGACTTACAGCGGACAGAACATGGGAGCGGGAAGACCGGACCGGATCAAAAAAGGATTACTGCAGGCAGTTTTTGTCGTATGGGGCTGGTGTCTGTTCGTGCTTTTTGCCGCATATACGGCGGGCGAGTGGCTGGTGAGCGCGGTGACGGCAACGAAAGAGAAGGATATTATTGAGACGGCGGCGCTTTATCTGCGCATCAATACGCCGTTTTACGCGGTACCTACAGTCATCTGCCTTGCGCGCAACACCATGCAGGGCATGGGGGATGCGGTTACGCCGCTGATCTCAAGCGGAGTGGAGCTTGTCGGAAAGGTGCTGGCAGCGGTCGTGTTTTCCGGTTATTTCGGTTACATGGCGGTAATCTGGTCCGAGCCGGTGACATGGATCCTAATGGTAATTCCGCTGCTCGTGAAGCTTATGAGGAATCCGCTGCTAAGAGAGAAGCGTACAGGGTAAGCGTGTGAGCGGCATGAAATCGCGAACGTAATCAATCGCGTTTCGCAATTACCTGCAAGGATGAGAACAGAAAGGAACGGGAAACGGTATGACAGAGGATGAAATTTGGGAAAAGCGGTTCCGTGAACTGGCAAAAAGATCCTATGACGGCGGCTGTTATACGTTCACGCCCTTTTTAGGTCCCGATAAGCTGGCGTTGTTCTATCGGATGGAAAAAGAACTTTCGTACGCAGGCTGTTGTCTGTCCGGCGGAGTGGAAGGCGCGGAGAGACAGGTCGTGCGTTTCGGGGACGTACAGGCATTCGGTTATGAAGCGGATTTCCCGATTGTCTGTCTGCTTGCGGAAGTGCCTGCACCGAAGTTTGCCGAGAAATTGACGCATCGGGATTTTCTGGGCGCGCTGATGAATCTTGGAATTGAACGGGAACTGATCGGGGATATTGTGGTTGGAGAGAAGAGCGCCTGTATTTTTTGTCTTGAGCGGATCGCCGGCTATCTCGTGGAAAATCTGACCAAAGTACGGCATACGGGCGTCCGGCTGACGGTGTCGGATGTGGTGCCGGAGACGGCGAAACCGCGCTGCAGCGAGGAACAGGTCATTGTATCGTCCGAGCGCATCGACGCGCTGGTCGCGAAACTCTATCATTTATCGCGGAGCGGGAGCGCAGAACTGTTTGCGGCAAAAAAAATCTTTGTGGGCGGCAGACAATGTGAGAACGCCGGTTATCTCTGCAAAGACGGGGATATTGTTTCCGTCAGAGGATACGGAAAGTTTGTTGTCTGCGGGGATTTCGGCGTGACGGGAAAGGGACGCATCCGTGTGACGCTCAAAATCTATCGTTAAAAAAACTTGAAATTAGCGTGTAAAAGAATTATAGTAATTATGACGGCTATCATGGTAAAGCATTGGCAGAGGCAGGAAAAGAGTTATGAAACCGACAATCTATACAGGCTTGAAGGTACACAATGAAATCGCATTGTGCGCGGTGATCGACTTAGAGGTCAAGAAGCGCATTGAGAAAGAATTTTTGAATAACCGCATTTCCTATTGCGAAAAGTGGGAGAACCCCGGCTTTTTCCGTAAGATTTTCGGGGGCAGACCGGAATGTACGATCTGTATCAATGAAATGCAGCGGGAGAAAGCGGAAGAAGTGCTGCGTTCCATGCAGATCGAGGATCAGGTGGAACTAATCTGTAAGCCGGTGGATAAGACTTATTTTTAAGCGCGGTTGATCATAAAAAAGAAAAAGCATGTCCAGAGGATGTGCTTTTTTTATGTAAACTAAAACGCGAACGATACCGAAAAACATGCCAAGTATTCGCGGCTTGTTCCTTTTTTCGTGATTTTCTATTACAATAAATGAATTACGATATTGTAATGGTATTTTCTCGATTACTTTCTTAAAATGCGGCTTTTTCAAACGCGAATAAAGGAGTTTCCGCAAAGGAGGATACAAAAGAGATGAAAACAAAAAAGATCAGCATTGCGGCACAGTTATTTCTCTTTATCTTAGGGGCATCCGTGATCGTTGCGGTGATCGTCGGGGGCGTTGCTTACGCCAATATGGGGAATTTTCTGCAAAAGAAATGTAAGGACGACGTCATGGAGATTGCCGTGATTGCGGCGGAAAATGTGGACGGGGAAACCTTTGCGAAAGCCATGGAGGGTGACGAGGCGGCGCTTATGGCGGTTAAGGACAGCCTGAGTTTCTTTTTGGTCGGAAATTCGGTGACGTATGTTTATACTCTCATGCCGAAGGATACGGAGTGGTTTCAGTTTGTGGTGGATACCGATCCGGAGGATCCGGGCGAGTATGCGGAGGACTATGAGGCGCAGGACGCCATGTTTGAGGCGATGCAGGGCGCCGCTTCCGTGACGGAGGAGCCGTTTACCGACGAGTGGGGAACCTTCTACAGCGGATACGCGCCGATTTCTTATGGCGGAAACGTGCTGGGGATCGTGGCGGTGGATTATGAGGCGTCCTCCATACGGACGTCTCTGAACAGTCTGATCCGCAATATCCTGCTGGCAGTGGGGGCGGCGGTGCTTTTTGCCATTGCGGCGGCGCTGCTCGTTGCGGTCAGGATGCGGCGCAATTTTATCAAAGTAAACAATAAGATTCTGGAAGTGGCTTCTGACGACGGGGACATCACGAAGGTGTTACAGATCAATTCGGGGGATGAACTTGAGGTGATTGGCAACAGTCTGAACCGGCTGTTGGAGAAGACTGCGAGAACGGTCCGGGAGATCAAAGGCGGCACGGGCAATATCGAAACAAAGATGGGAGATATTCATACGCATGTGAAGGACTCGGCGGCGAAGGTCAGCGGTATCAGCGATACGATTCATGCCATGGCGGATGCCTCCCAACAGACCGCGTCATCCGTCGGAACCGTGGGCGGGCAGGTGGAATTTGTATATAAGGACATACGGGACATTGTGGAGATCGCAGAGGGCAATGCGGTCAGCTTAAAGGAGATTAATGCAGCGTCAACCAAGCTTCATGATACGGCGCAGGCATCCTTTGACGGGATCGGCAAAAATGTGGAGGAAATGTCGCGTTCCCTAGAGGAGGAAAAGAAGAAAGCGGAGGCGGTGCTCCGGATCAAAGAGCTTTCGGAAATGATTCTTGGGATCTCGGATCAGACGAACCTGCTGGCGTTGAATGCGTCCATAGAGGCAGCGAGAGCGGGGGAAGCGGGAAAGGGATTTGCGGTCGTAGCGGGAGAGATCGGTGTGCTGGCGGGAAATACCAGCGATGCCGCCAATGAGATCCAGGCGATGAGCAGGGGCGTCGTGGAAGCCATTGAGGGGCTGAATGCGCTGGCGGACCGGATGCTCCATTTCCTTCAGGATGACATTTCGACGGACTATCAGAATTTTGGAAACATTTCTTGTGAGTTTATGGAGAAAGCGGATGAGATCCGTGCGTCCATGGAGCAGCTTCTGCAAAATATGGAAGAATACGCCAAGGTACTGGAAGAGATCCGCAGCGCCATGGAATCGGTCGGCGCGGCGTCCGAGGAAAACAGTGCGGAGATCATGCATCTTTCCGGGCTGCTTACGTCCATAGACGAGGAAATGAAGAGCATTGAGACCGCCGCTACGGAGACGTTTTCTGCAATTTCGGACATGAATCAGGAATTGAGCGGTTATGGAGTATAAGGGCGGAATTTTCGTAAAAAGTAAAGGCGCCGACCGTGCGCAATCCGTATTTGGCGCGGATTTCCTTCAAGAACGAGCATATTACCAGCGTGTCAGATTGCGCTCGAATTTGTCCGTATAAGCGTTTTTCAGTTCTTCCGCCGTGATGCCATAGCATAGCATCACGTCATGATAGTACATGAGGACGTCCGCCATTTCCTCGACCAGATGCCTTCGGAGTTCGGGATCGGTTACCGCTTTTTGATCGCCGTTTTTTTTCACAATATCAATTACCTCACCGATCTCGCCAATCGTCCACAACAACTTATTTCTTCCTGTCGCGGGGGAAATCGGTTCCCATTGATTCTTGTATTTTTCCTGTAATTTTCTTTGCATTTCTAACATTTCGTTTACGGTAAAATCGGTCATGAAGCGCACCTCCAAGGTCAGACTGGCAATGTTTTCGGGGATTCTGCGAAGCAGATTTTGAAGCGCGAAGCGCGGCAGCCGCGCAGCGGCTGGATTTTTGAGTTCATTTTATCATAATTCCATGCGTGATGACAATAGCGGGAGCGTAGATGATCGCGTCATAAGGTTTTACTTGGCAAAACCTTGTTTCTTTTGCTATAGTATGTGGTATGTGGCGTTTGCCGTCAGGCATAATGGTTTTGAAATGTGTTGGAAAACATGAAAAAAAGCAAGAGTGAGGAGCGTGTGGCATGGCGGATCCAATTGTAAGAACCGGAGAGGGGAAAGATGGGGGAATGGAAAACAAGGAGGAAACCTTACATGTGATCGCGACCATTCATACGGAGTTTGCAGAGAAATTCGGCGTGCCCCGCCAGAGCGGACTTGTGGAGGGACTGCGGGGTGAGATCGTTTTTGAACCGAACTATCGGAGCGCGGAGGCGCTTGGCGGGATTGAGGAATATTCGCATCTATGGCTGTTGTGGGGATTTTCCCTTAACCGGAGAGAGGGATTTACGCCGACGGTACATCCGCCCAGATTGGGAGGCAGGGTAAAAAAAGGTGTGTTTGCAACGCGCGCGCCGTTTCGCCCGAACGCGATCGGGCTTTCTTGCGTTCGCTTGGAAAACGTGATCTGGGAGAGTGAACAGGGGGCGAAGCTCATCGTCGGCGGCGCCGATCTTGTGAGCGGCACGCCGATTTATGACATCAAACCGTATTTACCCTATACCGACGCTCATCCGGAAGCGTCCGGCGGATTCGGGCAGACCTATGCTGTCTGTGAGACGGAAGTGGATTTCCCGCAGGAATTGCTGGAAATATTGCCAAAGGAAAAGCGGGAGACGGCGATAAAGCTGCTGCGTCAGGATCCGCGCGCGGCATACCAGAAACAGCCGGGGGCAGTCTACGGCATGCATTTTGCGGGCTATGACATTCGCTTTTTCGAAAAAGAAGAACGGCTCTGCGTCTGCGATGTTGTAAGCGCGGACGGCAAGGTGCCTAAAGTGAAATAGGTGGTTACCTGCGCAGCAGATCCCGCAGCCGGTCATATTGCGCATACATGCGCTGCACGCCGTTTTCCAAAATGTAATAATGCCGGATATAGGGGATAAGTAAGACAAGAAGCGCGAGAAAGAGCACGAACAATCCGGCGTTCATCGTGAAGAATAATGCAAAAAATGCGGCGAAAGCCAGAACGGCAAACAGGCAGGTCACAATCAGGTGGATGAGCCGTTCGTGCTGAAAAAACTGAATCTGCGTCAGATGTTCCCGAATCAGGTCGTCCGGATTCGGAGTGGTATTCTGTCCGGATGCATCGGGGGTGTCCAAACGTGCAGATGCCAGTGTCGTAAGAAGCTTGTCCATAGCGGCAAGATAATTTTTTAATCGTTTTTCCATCATCAGAATCCTCCAAACGACATTATATCATTCACATCTCTGTTTCGCAATCAAAACAATATAAGTGCCGGCGCCGGCATATCCCTTTTCCAATGATTGACAATATTGAGGTTATCAAGGTATAATGTCGTCAGACATTGTACTGCGCCGGAGCGAAGCGGCGTGCGCATGAACTTTGAGTTTTTATTCGCACGGGTGTTATGAAAATATACGATAAAAGAGAAAAACAGGAGAATCCATACCATGAATCGTGAAAAAACCTTAAGACACAAAAGCAGGATCATCGTGACCGTTCTTTGCATGGTGTTGTTCGTAACGTCTGTCATGGCGGCGCCGATACAGGCGTTTGCGGCGGAGGCGGCAGACACCTATGTCGTACGGGCGACACAGCGCTGTAGTATCTGGCGCGCACCGGCGGCAACGGAGGAAAACAGGATCCGGTATGTGGATGAAGGGTATCAGATCACGGTTTATCCGGAGGTGATACCGAGTGAGATCGGTGACGGAAAGAGCTTTTACCGGACGCTCAAGGGCGCATACGTCCTGTGCAGATGGGTTGCGCTGGACGATGGAAGTGATACGGGAGCGCAGGAGCAGACAGCCGCTGCGTCCGGATTGGTACAGACGGATGCCGGATACCGCTGGATGCAGGAGGACGGCACTTATGCTGCGGACTGCTGGCTGTATGAGTATGGTCTGACCTATCACCTTGATGAGGAGGGCTACATCCAGACCGGAATCACGGAAATAGACGGAAAAAAGTATTATCTGTATCCGGAAGGGAAGATTGCCAGAGGCTGGAAGGTCATAGGAGGAGATTGGTATTTCTTCAATTTCAGCGGGGAAATGGCAGTCGATACGGTGGTGGACGGTCTTTTGCTGGGAAGTGACGGCAAGGCGGTTTTAGAAGGCGGCGAGATCCTTCCGCCGGGAAATGAACTTCGGGAGAAAGTCGATGCGATCCTGGAATCGATCATAACGCCCGGAATGACGGAGGAAGAGAAGATTTCCGCATGTTACTGGTATGTGGCGAACACTTATACTTACAAGCGGACTTATGAGACGCCGTCAGGGGATTGGACGGGCGGCTTTGCGCTTGAGATCATGACCACGGGACAGGGAAACTGTTTCCGTTTTGCCGCTGCATTTGCGTATCTGGTCAATGAGCTGGGATATGAGGCAAAGGTGATTACCGGAAAGATCGGGACAAGGTCGGGCGGTATGACGCCGCATGGCTGGACGGAAGTAAAGATCGGAGGCGAGTGGATCGTTTTTGATACGGAGCTTCAATATGCCCACAAAGATAGAGATTATTACTGGAAAACCTATGAGACTTATCCGAGTAAGCCGCTTGAAAAACAACAGGAATGGCCGGTTAGTTTCTAGGCAGCAGGGGGAAAAAGACGATGGCATTTAGTTCCATACCCTTTTTGTGTGCCTTCTTTCCGGTGGTGTTGGCCGTCTATTATCTGATTCCTTCCATGAAGGTGAAGAATTTCTTTCTGATAGCCGCCAGCCTGTTGTTTTATGCATACGGCGAGGAATATTATGTGCTGCTGATGATAGCCTGCGCATTGTTTAACTATATTTTCGCACGGCTGATCGCACGTTTTGAAAGAGCAGGGAAGTTCTTCCTTCTGCTTGCTGTTGTGGGAAACCTTGGGGTGCTGGGTACATACAAATATACCGGTATGGTGCTCACGACGATCAATCACCTGACAAAACTGAATTTGGATATACCAAAGATCAGACTTCCGATTGGCATTTCTTTTTTTACATTTCAAGCGTTATCTTATGTGATTGACGTGTACAGAAGGAAGGTAAAAGCGGACAGGAACTTTTTGAATATCCTGCTCTATCTATCGTTTTTTCCACAGTTGATAGCCGGACCGATCATCCAATATCACAGCATCGCGGAGCAGTTAAAGCAGCGTAAGGCGGACGGGGAAAAGATATGTCGCGGGATGCGGCGTTTTATTGTTGGACTGTCCAAAAAGGTGCTGTTATCGGATACCATGGCAGTGACGGCGGACTATGTGTTTTCGCTCGGCGCGGGCGAGCTTGGCATGGCGGCGGCGTGGGTTGGCGCGGCGGCATATATGCTGCAGATTTATTTTGATTTTAGCGGTTATAGCGATATGGCGATCGGGATGGGCAAAATGTTCGGGTTTGATTTCCCGGAGAATTTTCGCTTTCCGTATGCGGCAGCCAGTATGCAGGATTTTTGGAGAAGATGGCATATTTCGCTTACAGGCTGGTTCCGGGAATATCTTTATATCCCGCTTGGCGGAAACCGCAAGGGAAAGGTCCGCACAGGCTTTCATCGTCTGATCGTGTTTTTTTTCACGGGATTGTGGCATGGTGCAGACTGGACTTTTGTGTTATGGGGACTGTTTCACGGTGCGTTCCTGACCCTGGAAACGCTGATTCCACGAAAAAAGCATAAATTCCGGGTGCTGAACCGCATCTATGTTTTGCTGGTGGTGTGCGTTGGATTTGTATTGTTCCGCGCGGATACGATAGGACAGGCATGGACGTTTTTGTCGGTGATGTTTACGGGGGGAGGCTGGAACCCGCTGATCGCTGCCTCGACGATGCGGATCTTTGACAGATTATTTTTGTCTATGTTTGCGTTAGCGATTGTCTGTTCCCTGCCCGTGGGGCATTGGCTGGAAGCGTGGTGCGGTAAGCATAAAGAAAAAGGGAAGAGAATCCGGGGAGTGATCGAAGGAGCGTGTTATGCAGTTTCGATCTTCCTTCTTTTTGCGTGTGTGATGAGTCTTGCAGGAGGAACCTTCCATCCATTCATTTACTTTAGATTTTAGAAGATAGTCAAGTGGAGACGGACGATGAAGAAACGGAAAAAGACGGGAGATAAAGCGTTCTATTTTTATCTGCTTATTGTCTTAGGCGTCTCGCTGCTGCCGATATTGCGCGTGTGGCAGGAGGATGAGGAGGACGATGCCGGCGCTGACGGGGAAAACCCTAAGCGGGAAGGAGCCGCCGACGGAGAGAAGTCGGAGGAAACCGCCGGAGCCGCCGCCGGAGAGAAGTCGGAGGAAACCGCCGAAGCCGCCGACGGAGAGAAAGCGGAGGAAACCGCCGGAGCCGCCGACCGAGAGAAGTCGGAGGAAGCCGCTGATACCGCCGACCGAGAGAGGGCGGAGCGGAAAGATCAAGGCGGAACAGAGCGGTATGGAAAGCCGCATACAAACCGGGCGAAACCGATCGGAAGAGCGCTTTATCTGATCCTTGTATTGGGAATTTGTCTGACGCCGTTGGCGGCTATGGGAGTAAGCGGACAGCAGGAGAAAGCGGAAAACAGGACCTTGGCTTCCATGCCGGAGTTTTCCGTTGAGGAGGGCATTCCATGGGAGTATTTGTCCCAAATGGGAGCATATTTTGACGATCATTTTGCATTTCGCCCTGAGCTTGTGTCATTGGATGCATGGATCAGGACGAAGGTTTTTGGCATCTCGCCCGTAAGCGATGTGATCGCGGGGGAGGACGGCTGGCTGTATTACACGGCGACGCTGGATGATTTTCAGCATAAAAATCCTGCTTCGGACAGAATGCTTTTTAACATTGCGCATAATGTGTCCCTGATGCAGCGTTACACGGAAAGTCTCGGTATGGAATTTTTGTTTACCGTCGCGCCGAACAAGAATTCTTTATATGGGGAGGCTATGCCGCAGAGATTTTGTTTTTCGGTGGGGGCGCAAAGCGATATGGACAGGCTTCTTTTTTGGCTTGACAGGGAACAGATCAATTACGTTGATCTGTTTGGTCTGTTCCGGGAGCAGGAGGAAGTTCTCTATTATCAGAGGGATTCGCATTGGAACCGGAAAGGGGCTGTCATGGTGTACAATGCGCTTTTGGATGCCTGTGGCAAGGCGCATGAGACCTATGAGAACAGCCGGACGCAGATCACAGAGGATTATTATGGGGACCTGAACCGGATGCTTTTTCCGACAGGGGGAGAGCCGGAGCCGGATATTATCTATGCGGGTGGTAACGAATGGACCTACCATGTGGGAGAAACAGTGGAAGATTCTTTGATCATTACAGAATCCGCTGAGGGAAATCAGACGCTGCTCATGTATCGGGATTCTTTTGGAAACTCGCTGCTTCCTTTGCTGGCAGGAGAGTATTCTCAGGCGGTTTTTTCCAAGATTGTTCCTTATCCGATGACCGACCTGGCAACCTACTGGCCGGACGTTGTGATCATGGAGAAGGTGGAGCGCCACTTACCGACGCTTGCGGAAGTGCCGCCGCTGATGAGTGCGCCGGAAGCGGTGCTTGACGGCGTGCGGATACCGGTAGAGAGCAATACGACACTTGGCGTGTCAAAGGAAGGCAGTTATTGGAAGGTTTCAGGAACGGCGGACGCGGCGTACATGTCCGTGGACGGTCGTATTTTTGTAGAGATCACGGATGCGGACGGAACGAAAATGTATGATGCGTTCTGCTTAAGTCTTTCCGATGACGGAGAGAACGATTACGGATATACGATCTATTTATCGGAGATCGCAGTTGCGGGGAACCGGTTAGCCGTAAAGGTCATAACGGAAAGGGATCAGGAGTTTCTGGTTCTGAAAGAGGAAGAAATAAGCCTGACAAATGAGTAAAACGGTAAGATTACAGAGAATGTAGGATAGTGCCTACAGAAGAACGCTACAGAGGAACGGAGAAAAGACATATGAAAAAAAGAATATGTGGTATCGTTGTGTTATTGTTGCTCACGGGCTGCTCTTTCAATGAAGGACGGATGCAGGAGATGACGCCGCAGACGAGAGAAGAGGTAGAAGCGCAGATACAGGCAGCGGCAGAGGCACGAGTACAGATGGTGTTGGACACGGAAACGGATGCGCGGACAGCGGCGGAAGATCCGGAGACGGGGGCGCAGGAAGAAGCGCGAGCGGCAGCGGAAGCAGAGGAAGAGGCGCAGCAGGAAGAAGCGCGTGCGGTAGCGGAAGCGGAAGCAGAGGCGCAGGAAGAAGCGCGAGCGGCGGCGGAAGCAGAGGCAGAGGCGGAGGAAGAGGCGCGAGCGGCGGAAGCACAGGCACGAGCGGCGGCAGAGGCGCAGGAAGAAGCGCGTGCGGCAGCGGAAGCGCAGGC
>JAMPAG010000067.1 GCA_023667365.1 bacterium
GACGGGACGCTTCTTGACTCGATGGGAGTCTGGGAGCAGATTGATATTGCTTTTTTACAAAAACGAAATTTATCCATGCCGGAAGACTATGCGGCAAAGCTCAGCAGCCTCAGCTTTGAAGAAGCGGCGCGGTACACGATCGCCCTGTTTCATCTGGATGAAAAGGCGGAGGACATCATGCGGGAGTGGCGTGAAATGGCGGCGTATGAATATGCGCATCATGTGGGGATGCTGCCTTATGCACTGGAGTATCTGCTGCGCTTGAAAGCGGCTGGCGTCCGGCTGGCGGTCGCAACCGGAATGACGATCAGTCTGGCGGTTCCCTGCCTGAAAAACAATGCCATATTTGATCTGTTTGACGCCGTGTGTTCCACGGATGAAGTGCCGCGCGGGAAGGAATATCCGGATATATTTGCATATACGGCGGACAAGCTTGGCGTGCCGCCGGAAAAATGTCTTGTTTTTGATGATGTTCTTCCGGCGATCAGGAGCGCGAAGCAGGCGAAAATGCTTACCTGCGGCGTATACGATTCCTATTCCAAACAGAATCGTGCGGAAATGGAGGCGCTTGCGGATTACTACCTGTCTGACTGGCGGGACGCGCCGATGCCAAAGAAAAATAGATTACGGGAAAGGCATGGTTATGGATATGGAAAAAAAGATCAGGGAAGTAAAGAGCAGCAGCGTCACGATCACAGATCCGTTCTGGTCGAAGATGCAGGAAAAGGTCATTGATGTTGTGATCCCGTTTCAGGAGAAGGTATTACACGACGAGGTTCCCGGCGTGGAGAAAAGCCATGCCATTGAGAATTTCCGGATCGCCGCAGGATTGGCGGAGGGAGAATTTTACGGAATGGTGTTTCAGGACAGCGACGTGGCAAAATGGCTGGAAGGCGTCGCCTATTCGCTGACGGTGAAGCCCGATCCGGATCTGGAGAAGAGAGCGGACGCGATCATTGAGATCATTGAGAAAGCCCAGCAGCCGGACGGCTATCTGGATACCTATTTTATTATCAAGGAGCCGGAACACCGCTGGCAGAACTTACATGAATGCCATGAGCTTTACTGTGCGGGACATATGATGGAGGCTGCGGCGGCGTATTATGACGCGACGGGGAAGGACCGGCTCTTACATGTGACAGAGCGGCTGGCGGACGCGATCATCGAGCGTTTTGGGGCGGAGGAGGAGAAGGAGCACGGAATCCCCGGACACCAGGAGGTGGAGATCGGGCTGATGAAGCTCTATCACACGACGGGAAAAGAAAAATATAAGCATATGGCAAGATACTTCCTTGAGGAAAGAGGAAAGAACCCGGATTATTTTTATCAGGAAAAAGTAAAAAGAGGATGGCAGCACTGGGGGCAGTACAGCCTGGATAAGCTGGACGTGACTTATAATCAGGCGCACCGGACGATCTACGAGCAGAAAGAGGCGGTCGGACACGCGGTCCGCGCGCTGTATATGTATACCGCGATGGCGGATCTGGCGGGGACGGACGGGGATGCGCGTCTGTATCAGGCGTGCCGGACGCTGTGGGACAATATTGTGAACAAGAAGCTCTATATCACCGGCGGGCTCGGCGGCAATTCGGAGGGGGAGGCATTTTCGGTCAATTATGAACTGCCGAACGATATGGCATACGCGGAGACCTGCGCGTCCATCGCCATGGTATTTTTTGCCCACCATATGCTGGAGATCGAACCGGACGGCGCCTATGCGGACATCATCGAAAAAGAGTTATACAACAGCACGATCAGCGGGATGCAGTTAGACGGAGAAAAATATTTTTACGTGAATCCGTTGGAATGTGAACCGGGCGTTTCAGGAAAGCTGTTCGGATACCGGCACGCGCTGCCCGTAAGACCGGGCTGGTATGCCTGCGCCTGCTGTCCGCCCAATCTGATTCGGATGGTTACTTCTCTGGGGAAATACTGCTTCAGCGAGAGCGATACCACGATTTATTCCCACCTGATGATCGGACAGAAGGCGGAACTGGAGAAAGCGGATGTGACGATTAAGACGCGTTATCCGTGGGAGGGCGAGGCGGTCTATACCGTCATGCCGAAGACAGAGCAGGAATTTACGGTGGCGATTCATATTCCTTCCTATGTGAATTTTGAAAAAGAAGAAGCGTATCTGACGGTCAACGGAGAAAAAACGGATGCGCGCAGTCTTATGAAAAAAGGATACGTGTATCTGACAAGAAAGTGGGAAGCGGGCGATACGGTGGAGATACGCTTTCCGCTTAAGGTGCGCAAGGTTTACGCCAATGAGCATGTGCGCGAGAACGCGGGCTGCGTCGCGCTGCTGCGCGGACCGGTCGTGTACTGCTTTGAGGGTGCGGACAACGACGGACTGTTACAGAGTCTCCGCATTCCAAAGGAACTCAAAGCGGTGCCGGAGTTCTGTGAGGAAGGCCTGCTAAAAGGAAATGTCTTATTAAAACTCGACGGATTCCGCATGGTCGGAAGCGGCGAACTTTACAGCGAACAGCCTCCGGCAAAAGAAAAAACGTCTCTCACGGCGATTCCTTATTATGCGTGGGCGAACCGCGGCGAGAACCAGATGCGCGTCTGGATGCTGGAGGAGTGACCGTCTAAAATCAATGGGTATCAAACGGCATGGTAGATGAAATCAATCAATTGTTAAAAAGAGACGAGGCATGAGAGTATATAGCGGGAAAGCGGTTTTCCATGGGATTGCCATTGGGAAAATCCAATTAGGAAGGAAAAAAGAAATCCATCCGCACCGAAGACAGATCGAGGATCCGGAGCGGGAGATTGCAAGGCTGGAACAGGCGGTAACGAAGGCGGAAAACCAGCTGAAGCAGCTATATGACAAGGCGCTGCCGGAAGCGGGCACGTCCGGCGCGGCGATCTTCGCTGCCTACCAGATGATGCTGAGGGATCAGAGTTATCAGGGAGCTATTCGGGGCATGATTCGCTCCGGACAGGTGAATGCGGAGTATGCGGTGGCGGTGACGGCGGACCGTTTTTCTGAACGGTTTGCGCAGATGGACGATGCGTATATGAAAGAGCGGGCAGCGGATGTCAAAGAGGTTTCCGGGCGTCTGATTTCCGTGCTGGCAGAGGAAGGCGGGGGCGAAACGGCGGAGGGGGATGCGCATTCCGGACCGCGGATGTCCGAAATGCCTGAAACAAAACAGCGGGAGACCGTCGCTGCCGCTGGAGGATCCGTTATCATTGCGGCGGACGACCTCTCCCCGGGCGAAATGATTCAGATGGATAGGAGCAGAGTTTCGTCCTTTGTCACGCGCCAGGGTTCTGTAAATTCCCATACGGCGATTTTGGCAAGAATCATGAACGTTCCGGCGCTGATCGGCGTTGCATACGAGGAAGACATTGACGGCATGACGGCGGTTGTGGACGGCTTTACGGGAGAATTGATTGTGGACCCGGATCCGGGGATGTTGGAAAAATATGAGAAAAAAGCCGCCGGAGAAGCGGAAAAGCAAAGATTATTACAGGAATTAAAAGGAAAAGAGACCGTGACGCGGAGCGGCAGGACGATCCGGCTTCATGCGAATATCGGCAGCATTACCGATTTACAGGCGGTCATAGAAAATGACGCTGCCGGGATCGGACTGTTTCGAAGCGAGTTTTTATATTTAGAGCGGGACGATTATCCGACAGAGGACGAACAGTTTCAGATCTACCGCTCCGCAGTGGAAGCGATGGCGGGAAAAGAGGTCATTATCCGGACGCTCGACATCGGTGCGGATAAGCAGATCGGTTACTTTGGCTTAGACAAGGAAGAGAATCCGGCGATGGGCTGCCGTGCGATCCGGCTCTGCTTAACGCGGATTGATATGTTCAAAACGCAGCTCCGCGCTCTATACCGCGCCAGCGCTTACGGGAAGATCGGCATTCTGTTTCCGATGATTATTTCTGTAAGTGAAGTAATGCGCATTAAGGAGCTCATCGAGGAGGTCAGGCAGGAGTTAAAAGAAAACGGAACCGCATACGGGGAAGTGGAGCTGGGCGTCATGATCGAGACGCCCGCCGCCGTGATGGTGAGCAGAGAACTTGCGGAGGAAGTGGATTTCTTTAGTATCGGAACCAATGATCTGACACAGTATACGCTTGCGATCGACAGACAGAATGCAAAGCTGGATGATTTTTATGACGCGCATCACCCCGCGGTTCTGCGGATGATTCAGATGGTGATTGACAACGGACATGAGGGCGGCGCCTGGGTGGGAATCTGCGGCGAACTCGGCGCGGACTTAGAACTGACAGACCGTTTTGTCGAAATGGGCGTTGATGAGTTGAGCGTATCGCCATCCTGCATCCTTCCGGTCAGAAAGAAAATACGGGAGCATTTATAACGCGCCCCTTTTTCATTTAATAGAAGCTGTCGGTTAAGCATTCATGAAAACACAGAGAAAAGGAGGACATAACCATGCAGACGAAGCAGATCAATATCACGCATCATAACAGAACATTGACCGGAATTTATTACAAGCCGGATGTGGAAGGGCGTTTTCCGCTGGTGATTTTCAGCCACGGTTATAACGGGTGCAAAGAGGATTTTGACCGCTCCGCCAGATACTTCGCAGAAAACGGGATCGGTGCGTTCTGCTATACGTTCTGCGGAGGCAGTACGAGGGATACCAGCGGCTTTCCGACGACGGAAATGACATTGTTCACGGAAAAAGAAGATCTGAATGCCGTCATCGACGAGGTTCAGACGTGGGAAGAGGTTGACAGAGAAAACCGCTATCTGTTCGGCGGCAGTCAGGGCGGAATGGTATCGGCGCTTGCCGCGGAGGAGAGAAGCGCTGCGATCCGCGGACTCTTACTGCTGTATCCGGCGTTTTGCATTGCAGACGACTGGAATGCCCGTTTTCCGAATGCGGAAGAGATACCGGATTCTGAGGAATTGTGGGGAATGAAATTGGGACGCAGATTTTTTGAGACGATCCGCGGGTTTCAGATCAGAGAGCAGGTCGGCAGATTTCCGGGGAATGTTCTGATCATGCATGGTTCGGAGGACTCTGTCGTCAGCATGGATTATGCGGTATGGGCGTCTGAACAGTATCCGAATGCGGTTCTGGAAATCTTTCAGGGTGAGGGGCACGGCTTTTCGGAGGAAGGGAACAGACGGATGGAAGCGATGGCGCTTTACTTTATCCACGAGTGTATGAGGGGATAAAGCAGACCGCGTTTCAAGTCTTGAGAATCTTCCGTGAAAGTGCTATAATAAGACGGTATATCAGATACAGAAGAATGGATCAGATTGTCATGCCTGATACGGCAGTGCCCGACGCGGCGCTGCGACGGCATGCGGTCTGGAGGAGTTGTGTGATGAAGAAAGAATGGATGAATGCGGGAGTCGTGGAGGAGACCGTAGAACTGGTGCTCGCCTTTGACCGGGACGGCGGCATCTCTTACGGAAATCATTCCACTCTGGAAAAACTTGATTACACGGAGGAGGAACTGCTCTCTAAGAGCATGTGCGAGGTATTCCGGCAGGAATTTCAAAAAGAGGACGGAAGCTACGCCGGTTTTGACCAGACGCTCTTAAAAGACGGTCAGGAGACGGTGATGTACCGCAAGAACAACGCGTGCTTTCCGGTGATGCTGCGGCTTTTTGCGGATGAGGACGGCGGCGGTTATCTGCTCGCGGAAGATATTGCCTACCGCAAAAATACGGACGTCCGTATCCGTCAGCTCAAAGAGGAGGAGGAGGCGAACCAAAAGGCGCGCAATGAGTTTACGGCGAATGTAACGCATGAACTGCGCACGCCGGTCAACGGCATTAAAGGACATGTGATGGCGCTCTCGGAGACCGTGCAGGACGCGGAGGTCAAAAAGACGCTTGACATCATTCTTTACTGCTGTGATAATATGTCCGCCATCATCAACAATATCCTTGATTTTTCCAAGATGGAAGCGGGGAAATTCACGCTGGATGAGCATGAATTTGATTTTTATAAGATGATGGAACAGATTATTGCCACGCATACCGTGGCAATCAACAAAAAAGAATTACAGCTCAGGGTACATATGGATGAGACAATCCCACAGCGGCTGATCGGGGATGAGCTGCGCGTCGGACAGATTCTGAACAATCTGCTGTCCAATGCCGTTAAATTCACGACGGTCGGTCAGGTCAGCGTGGATGTGAGCAGGACCATGCAGACGGGGGACGAGGTGGAACTGTTCTTCATGGTGAGGGACAGCGGGATCGGCATATCGAGGGAAGAGCAGGATAAGCTTTTTCAGAGTTTTAAGCAGGTGGACGCCTCCATCACAAGGCGCTTCGGCGGCACGGGGTTAGGGCTCTCCATCACGAAGCAGCTGGTGGAAATGATGCACGGTTCAATCCATGTGGAGAGCGAGAAGGGAAAGGGAAGCTGTTTTTCTTTCAGCGTCCGGCTCCGCACGGGCGAAAATGTGGATGAGAGCCGCGATATGAGCGAGACATACCGCAACTGGAACAATCTGACGGAAAGCATGGAGGAAACCGGGCATGAAGAGCGTTTGACGTTCGGCACCAAGGCGAACCGGGAAGAACTGCGGAAACGGTTGGAAAAGCTTGTTCTTTCCATTGAACTGGATTCGTGGGAGAAAGCGGAGACGCTCGCGCAGACGATCAAAACGCTTGCGCAGGATCATGAAAGCGACTTGAAGCGTCCGATCCTGCAATTGGAAATGGCGCTCAGAAAAGAAAATTATGACAAGAGCATTGCGGCGTACGAGCGTGTCAGGGAGACGATAAACGAGCTGCTTGAGAATGCCGGAGAGGCACCATCATAAAGAAAGGGGGAGGTCACGTGGCAGAAAAAAAGAATCCGGCAAAAATACTGATCGTGGACGACCTAAGCGTCAATGTCAAGATATTGGAAAATATCATTCAGGCAGAAGGACACGAGGCGCTGTGCGCATTGAATGTGCAGAGGGCGCTCGACATCATGAATCAGACGATGCCGCAGCTCATTCTGTCCGACTATTCGATGCCGGGCATGAACGGACTGGAGTTTTGCAAACTGTTAAAAAGCAATCCGCGCACGCGGGATATTCCTTTCATTTTTATCACGGTCGCCAATTCGGGCGAGGATAAGCGCGCCGCGTTTGAGGCGGGGGCGGTTGACTTTATCCCGAAGCCGTTTGAGCGGATCGAGGTTGTCATGCGGGTGAACAATCATCTGAACAGCTACCGTATCCGGCAGGAAATGGAAGATTACAACCGCATGATGCACCGCATGGTCGAGGAACAGAAGCGGCAGGTGCAGGAGGAGCAGGAACGCGTACTGCTTGCGCTTGCCAAGATCGTGGAACGCAGGAACGCCAATGTGGATAATCATCTGGAAAAAGTTGGCTATAACTGTCATCTGCTTGCGCAGAGTCTCCAGCTTGTGCCAAAATATGAGGAGATGATCACGGACGAGTTCGTGGATACGATCGCGACGGCGTCCATCCTGCATGACATCGGAGACATTCTCATTGCCGATGATACCATATATCCGCAGGAAAATGGCAGCATCAGCATGGAAGAGATCCGGATGCATACGGAGGAAGGCGCGAAAATCTTAGAGGAGATCAACGGCGGCGGACATAAAAGCCCGGCGCTTGACATGGCGATCCTGATTGCGCGTTACCATCACGCGAACTGGGACGGGAGCGGGTATCCCGAAGGACTTTCCGGCACGGATATTCCTCTGGAAGCGCGGATCACCGCGGTTGCGAATGATTTTGACGCGTTCCTCGGACACCGGCACGGCGGCGTGGGACACACGGCGGAAGAAAGCATAAAGATGATCAACGAGAAGAGCGGGGTTGTGTATGATCCTCATATTGTGGAAGTGTTTAACAAGATACACAAACAGTTGCGTCTGGTATGAGAATAAATACAAAATAACCGCGCAAAATCCTGTTGACAGACAGAGCCGAAACGATTACTATAATAAAAGTAGTAATCAATTTTTACTAAACTATAATAAAATAATGTGGGTGATTTAGGTGTTAACGGACAGTGAATTTCAGAAAACAGTCGCTTATGTAAAAGCACACTATGGAATTGACCTGAGCGAGAAGCGGGTATTGGTGAACGGGAGACTGGAGACGTACTTTCTGAGGCACGGCTACAACAGCTTTGACGAGTTCATGAAAAAGGTGTTGGATGATCCGAAGGGCGAGGAAGCAGAAAGCCTGATCAATGTATTGACAACGAACCATACCTATTTTATGCGGGAGTCGGAGCACTTTGACTATTTAGTAAAAATAGTACTTCCATATCTAAAGGTGCGTGCGGCAGGTACGAAGGATCTGCGTATCTGGTCGGCAGCATCATCTACAGGAGAAGAACCGTATGCGCTCGCCATGTATCTGATGGACTATTTCGGATTGGAGCATAAGGCGTGGGATACCAGAGTGCTGGCAACGGACATCTCTACAAAGGTGTTAGAACATGCTGTCAAGGGTGTGTACCTGAAGGAACAGATTGAACCGCTTCCGGAGAAATGGAAAAGACGGTTCTTTCAGGATATTGGAAATGAACAGTACCGCGTGAAAGAGGAATTAAAGGAACAGGTGTTTTACCGTCGTTTTAATCTGATGGATCCTTTTCCGTTTAAGAGGCGCTTCCATGTTGTTTTTTTGCGGAATGTCATGATTTACTTTAAGGATGACGTAAAGTATAATCTGGTCCAGAAAGTGTACGACTTTATGGAGCCGGGCGGGTATTTGTTCATCGGGCAGACGGAATCCCTGGACAAAACAAAGATCAAGTTCGATTACATACAGCCATCTATTTATAGGAAAAGGGAATAAGCTTATGAAACCAATCAAAGTATTAGTCGTGGATGATTCCATTCTGTTTCGGAATCTGCTCGTGCAGAGTCTGGAGTCCGATCCCAACATTCAGGTGGTCGCGCAGGTGGCGGATGCTTATGCTGCGCGCGATGCGATCATCCAGTATAAACCGGACGTTATGACGCTTGACGTGGAAATGCCGAAGATGAGCGGTATCGAATTTTTACGGCGGCTGCTGCCGCAGTATCCGCTGCCGGTCGTCATGATCAGTTCACTGAATGATAAGGTGTTCGACGCGCTTGCGGCGGGTGCGGTAGACTTTATCAACAAACCGTCCAATCTTGACAGGACGCAGCTCAGCATCTTCTTAAAGCAGGAGCTTGTTACCAAGGTCAAGATCGCTTCGACGGCGAAGGTCGGCAAGTTTAAGCATGCCGCCGTGATGAATGCTGATCATCCGTTGAATCCGGCATACCGCGATAAGATCGTTGCGATCGGTGCGTCCACGGGCGGAACGGAAGCGATCTTTGAGGTTGTGCGGCAGTTTAAGCGGGATATTCCGGGGGTAATCATCGTACAGCACATGCCGCCCGGATTTACCAAGATGTATGCGGACAGACTGAATAATCAGTGTGAGGTTGCAGTAAAAGAGGCGACGTCGGGGGACCGCGTCATTCCGGGGCAGGTGTTAATCGCGCCCGGAGACCGGCAGATGCGCCTTGTCAGAGTCGGTGATGAATTTCAGGTGGAGTGCCGGGGAACCGATAAGGTGAGCGGGCACTGTCCGTCTGTTGACGTATTGTTTGATTCCGTGGCGCGCGTGGCAGGAAAGAAAGCGGTCGGCGTTATTTTGACCGGTATGGGAGGCGACGGTGCGCGCGGGCTTCTCAAGATGCGCGAGGCAGGCGCGCTGACAGTCGGACAGGATGAAGCGAGCTGTGTGGTATACGGTATGCCGAAAGTTGCATATGATTTAGGAGCAGTCCAGCATCAGTGCACACTGACGGCGATCGCCAAGAAAGTATATAGTCTTTTAGATACCAAGTAGCAGATACCAATACGGAAAGGAGAGAGGAAGATGAAGACACTATTGGCGGAAGATGATTTTGCCAGCCGGAAATTCATGGATAAGTACCTGTCGCAGTTTGGTGAGTGCGACGTGACCGTGGATGGCGAAGAAGCCGTGGATGCCTTTATGATGGCGCTCGAGGACGGAGATCCTTATGACTTGGTCTGCCTTGACGTCATGATGCCGGTTTTGGACGGTTATCAGGTCTTGAAAGCGATCCGTGATATTGAAACGGGAAACAAGACGCCCAAGGAAAAACGGGTAAAGATCATTATGACGACCGCATTGAATGAAGAGCGCAATGTCAAAATGGCGTTTGAGTTGGGCTGTGAAGCGTATTCCGGCAAGCCGATCGATGTGGAGAAGTTTGAGCAGGTGCTCAAGAAAATGAAGTTGATTTAAGGATCGGCTTTATGCCAGCAATTACGGCATGGATAAAAGCGGTGCGCGGGAAACGGGCGTCCGCTGGAAAGGGAGAATATGGCAGAAGAATTTAACACAGACGGAATGCTTGATATGTTCCTCTTTGAGAGCAGCCAGCTTTTGGAAAAGCTGGAAGGCATCATATTGGAAAAGCAGGACGCGGAGTGTTTTGATGATTCCGACATCAACGAGATTTTCCGCATCATGCATACGATCAAGGGTTCCTCGGGAATTATGCTTTTTGAGAACATTACAAAAGTTGCTCATAAGCTGGAAGATGTATTCTACTACTTAAGAGAATCCCATCCGGAAAACGTTCCCCATCTGGAACTGGTACAGAAAGTGCTTGCCGTATCTGATTTCATCAACGCAGAGATGGAGAAGATCAGAGAGGGCAATAAGTCGGATGGCGATGAAAAAGAAATCGTTGCCGATCTGGATGTGTTCCTGAAAGAATTAAAGGGCGAGATCAAGGAGCAGGGAATCAAGCTTCCGAGAGAAAACAAGCATGAAGAGCCAACGCAGTTTTATATTGCGCCGGTCGCAAGTCCGGACAGTCTGTTCTACCGGATCGTAATCCATTACCGGAACGATACACAGATGAGTAATATCCGGGCATATTCTGCGACTTACGCGTTAAAAGAGATCGCGGAGGATCTGCTGTATACGCCGGAGGACATCATCAGCAATGAGGAGAGTTCCGACGTTATTTTGTCGGAAGGCTTTTATATGCTGCTTCAGACAAAGGGCAGCAAGGAAGACATTCTCGCACTGATTGACAGTGTGGAAGCGGAAACGATCGACATCGACGAGATTACGGCGGAACAGTTCGGCAAGGGGCTTGCGGAGATCAATCACGAGCCGATCAAGCCGGAAGAGGCGCAGGTTGCGGCGGCTGCCGTTGCCGGAATACAGGAGGCACCGCCTCCTGCAGTGGAAGTACCGCAGCCGGATAAATCGAAGCCGATTATGCCGGGTGATTACGTTG
The DNA here is from genome assembly GCA_023667365.1 of bacterium. Classification (GTDB taxonomy): domain Bacteria; phylum Bacillota; class Clostridia; order Lachnospirales; family Lachnospiraceae; genus DLAJ01. The sequence goes on from JAMPAG010000067.1 coordinate 11,259, forward strand.
TCAAGTCGAAGGAAACCGGCAAAGGCAAGACGCTGGCAAAGAACCAGCCGAAGCAGCAGAGCATCATCAGCGTCAGCATCGAAAAGATGGATGCGCTGATGGATCTGATTGGAGAGCTTGTTATATCCGAGGCGGTGGTATTGCAGAATCCCGACTTAAAAGTGCCGGGCTTAGAGCTTTCCAATTTCCAGAAAGCATCCGCGCAGTTGTCCAAGATTACGACAGAGCTTCAGGAAACGATCATGTCAATGCGAATGATGCCATTGACGAATACATTCCAGAAGATGCGGCGTATCGTGTTCGACGTATCCCGCAAGCTGGGTAAGGACATCGAGCTGAAGGTAGTCGGCGAGAATACCGAGGTGGATAAGAACATCATCGAGCATATTTCGGATCCGCTGATGCATCTGGTAAGAAACTCTGTGGACCACGGCATCGAGGAAAATGCGGACGACCGCGTGGCGGCAGGTAAACCCGCCAAGGGAACGGTCACGCTGGAAGCCAAGAATGAGGGCGGCAAAGTTTACATCAGCGTAAAAGACGACGGCAAGGGATTAAATAAAGAAAAACTGTATACGAAGGCAAGAGAAAAGGGCTTGATTGGAACGAAAGAGATTACTGATTTTACGGAAAACGAGATTTACCGTTTTATTACTCTTCCGGGCTTTTCAACCAAAGAAGCCGTGACGGAATATTCGGGACGAGGCGTCGGCATGGATGTCGTCGTCAAGAATATTCAGGGAATCGGCGGCAGATTGGAGATCACCAGCGAGGAAGGCGAAGGATCGGAAATGACGCTGATCATTCCGCTGACGCTGGCGATCGTAAACGGAATCGTAGTGAAAGTGGGCGCTTCCTCCTTTGTAATTGCGACGTCTTCGGTAAAAGAATTTGTAAGACTGAGCAAAGATGCCATTGTGACAGAACCGAGCGGTGAGGAATATATCGTTCTGAGAGGAACCTATTATCCGTTCATCCGCTTAAGCAAAAAATATCAGATAGAGGATTCACAGGAAGATATTGAGAACGGTATCGTTGTGATCCTAGAGCATGAGGGCAAGCAGATCTGTATACTGATCGACAGTCTGGTGCAGGAGCAGGAGATCGTGGTAAAACCGATCCCGTCCTATGTGAAGAAGGTCAGAGGACTGTCGGGATGTACCCAGCTTGGTGATGGCAGCATCGCACTGATTCTCGACATCGCAGGTCTGATAGAAGATGAGGAAAGGAGCTAGCGAATGGCAGAAGAACAAAAAGAAGAGGAACTGCTGCTTGAGGAAGATGCCCAAAAGGGCAAATTCATGACGTTCCAAACGGGAAAGGAGTATTTCGGTATCAGCATCAGCTATGTCAACGAGATTATCGCAATGCAGCCGATCACCAAAATCCCGGAGGTAGAGGATTACATCAAAGGCTTGATTAATCTCCGAGGAAAGATTATTCCCGTTATTGATGTCCGTGTGAGGTTCCGGATGGAACCGGTTGAATATACGGACAGAACCTGTATCATCGTCATCAATGTAAAATCGACGGTCATCGGTTTGATCGTGGAAAAGATAGCAGAAGTTGACACCATACAGGATGATGACATTGTACCTCCGCCCGCTCTCGGCAAAAGAGAGAATGAACAAAATAAATATGTTTATGGTTTAGCGCGGACAGAGGATACAGTGAAGCTTCTTCTTGATCCGGAAAAGCTGATCAGGGAAGAGGACATTCAGGCAATTGAAGAAATACAGGAAGAGGAAGAATAATCATAAAAAGGAGAGATTACCATGAAGAAGAGATTTTCAATCAATGACATGAGTGTAAGAGCGAAGATAACAACCTTTGGCGTAGTGATGCTGGTGTTCATGGTTGTTATCACCGTTGTCGGTCTGTTCGCGGAGAACACGATCAACAGAGAGCAGAAGGACCGGTATGACGATTACGGTATGGGACAGTACCATTTAAGTCAGGCATTCGCAGACTTCTGCGAAGTAAAGGTCCGGATGCGGAACGCTGCGTTGGTTTATTTTGATGACGCCGCAAACCTGCAGGCGCAGAAGACGCAGATCGACAGCTACCTTGCGGAAATGACCGTTCATCTGTCGGCATTTTCGGAAATCCTGAACGAGCTTCCCAAGGATGCGCAGGCAAAGTTCCAGGAGGTTTCCAATACCTTGACGGAATGGGTAACATCCATGAACCAGCAGTTTGAATGGGTGCAGAGCGGTAATGTGGACAAAGCAGTGGACGACATGATGACGAACCACGTGATCGAGGAACGTGCAGAGGTTGCTTTGGAAGAACTGCTTGTCATGCTTCAGGAGGAGGCAGAGGAGAACGGCGCGAGCGTAGAAAAGATGCTGCTGATCACGGAGCTGATCTTAGTTGCTGTAACGGTAGTTGCTGTTATCATCACAATGGCTTATGCAGTCACGCTGATCAAGAACATCACGGTTCCTGTTAAGAAGCTGGTTGAGGCAGCGCAGAAGCTTGCGAAGGGCGATGTGGATGTAGACTGCCAGAAGATCAATAATGATGACCTCGGCGAGTTGATGGATGAGTTCGCGGAAATGGTCGCGGATACAAAGGTTCAGGCACAGATCGCGGATACGGTTGCAAAGGGAGATTTGACTGTTCAGGTCAATCCGAGAAGCGACAGAGATTTGCTTGGAACAGCGCTGTATCGCTTAGTAAAAGATAACAATGAAATCCTTGGCAATATCAAAGAATCCACCATGCAGGTAACGGTCGGTTCCGAGCAGGTAGCGAGTGCAAGCCAGTCTCTGGCACAGGGCGCGACGGAGCAGGCAAGCGCATTACAGCAGGTTACGGCTTCCATGGATGAGATCGCGGAGCGCACGAAGCAGAATGCTTCCCAGGCATCCCAGGCGGATGAGCTGGCGCACAGCGTAAGAGCAATGGCAACTTCCGGTAATGACCAGATGAAGTCCATGATCAACGCAATGAACGATATTAACGAGTCTTCCGAGGCGATTTCCAAAGTTAT
>JAMPAG010000068.1 GCA_023667365.1 bacterium
ATTGTTTCCGGCGTTTCCACCAAAAAATATAAAAGCCGCGACTGGGATACGTACCGCAATCACTCGATCGGCTTTGTATTCCAGAATTATAATCTGATTCCGCACCAGAGCGTGCTTTCCAATGTCGAGCTTGCGCTCACGCTCTCCGGCGTCTCCAAATCGGAGCGGCGCGCCCGCGCGAAAGAAGCGCTCATTCAGGTCGGACTCGGCGACCAGCTTCATAAACGCCCGAACCAGATGTCCGGCGGACAGATGCAGCGCGTTGCCATTGCGCGCGCATTAGTCAACGATCCGGAAATTCTGCTCGCGGATGAACCGACCGGCGCGCTCGACACCACGACCTCCGTGCAGATCATGGAACTCTTAAAAGAGATTTCCCGCGACCGCCTGATCATCATGGTCACGCACAATCCCGATCTTGCCGAAACCTATTCGACACGCATCATCAAGCTGCTCGACGGCAGGGTGACGGACGACTCCAATCCGTTCTCGGACGGCGAATATCAGATCCAGACAGAGGCGATCCAGAAGCACGCTGCGGATGAGACGGTAAAAAAGACGAATAAGGGCAGAAAAAAGCGCACTTCCATGTCCTTTTTTACCGCGCTCTCACTCAGCACGAACAACCTGATGACCAAAAAGGCCCGGACGTTCCTGACCGCCTTTGCGGGCAGCATCGGTATCATCGGCATCGCACTGATCCTTTCGCTCTCGCACGGACTGCAGGCTTATATTGACCGCGTGCAGGAAGACACGCTCTCCTCCTACCCGATCATGTTGCAATCAGAAAGCATTGACTACACCAGTATCATGCAGTCCATGATGGGCACGAACCTTGACGAGGAAGAACTTGCCGCGCGCGACGAGAACACCATCTATTCCAATGACATTATGACCGATATGATGAGCTCCGTCCTCGCCGAACTGACGGAAAATGATCTTGCCGCTTTCAAAGAATATCTGGATGACGAAACAAACGAGATCAACGATTACCTAAGCTCGGTGCAGTACGGCTACCCGATTTCCGTCAATCTGTATTCTGCGGATACCTCCGGCGATATTATTAAAGTCAACCCGTCGAATCTCATGGATGATATGATGGGCGTCACTTATAACAATAACGTCGGCAGCACCATGAGCACGACCTACGGAAGCAGCATCATTTTTGAAGAGCTGATCGGCGATCAGACGCTGCTCGACTCCCAATATGACGTGGTTGCCGGCAGATGGCCGGAGCGTTATGACGAACTTGTGCTCGTGGTCGATCAGAACAATGAGATTAGTGATTATGTACTCTATACGCTGAACTTAAAATCTCAGGATGAGCTTTCCGAGATCATGAACTCCCTCATACAGGGCGAAACCTTTGAGACAACGCAGGTCAGCTTTTCCTTTGATGAAATGCTTTCGACCTCCTTTAAGCTTGTCCTGCCGTCCGATTATTATTCCTATGACGAAGTGTCCGGCACATGGACGGACTTAAGCAAAAAGAGCGATACGCTCAAGACCGTCGTCGATCAGGGTATCGACGTGCGCATCGTCGGCATCATCCGTCCAAACGAGGAAGCGGTTGCCAGCAGCATCACGGGAACGCTCGGCTATACCGCGGACCTAACCGCCTATGTCATCAACGAGACCAACGCCTCCGAGATCGTCCGCGCGCAAAAAGAAAATCCCGATATTGACGTATTTACAGGCATCGAGTTTCCGTCCGATGACAGCGAGGCGCCGGAATATACGATGGACGACGTCAATGCCTACGCCGCTACGCTCACTCCGGAGGAGCAGGCGACCATGATGCAGTATTTCTCCATCATGAGCGAGGAGGAGATTCTGCAAATGTTTTCCTCCATCATGGGTTCGCAGTATACGGATGCAACCTACGAGGGCAACCTGACGCAATTAGGCGTTGCCGATTTAGACGCGCCTTCTTCCATCCGGCTCTATGCAAATTCGTTTGAAAATAAGGATCAGATTATTACCATCATCGACGCGTACAACGATTCCATGACCGCCGCAGGCGAAGACGGCAAAGTCATCAGCTACACGGACTATGTCGGGCTTTTGATGTCCTCCGTCAGCACGATCATCAATGCGATTTCCTACATTCTGATCGCGTTCGTCGGAATCTCCCTTGTCGTGTCCTCCATCATGATCGGCATCATCACTTATATTTCCGTACTGGAGCGCACAAAGGAAATCGGTATCCTGCGCAGTATCGGCGCATCAAAACGCGATATTTCCCGCGTGTTCAATGCGGAGACCCTCATTATCGGATTCAGCGCCGGTGTGATCGGTATCCTCGTGACCGTCCTTCTGGATATTCCGATCAATCTCATTATCGAGCATTTAGCGGATATTAAAGGCGTTGCGAAGCTTCCCGCCGCAGGTGCAGTCATTCTCGTCATCATCAGTATGCTGCTCACCGTGATTGCGGGGCTGTTCCCATCGCGGATCGCATCGAAAAAGGATCCGGTCATCGCACTGCGGTCGGATACGTAAAAAAAAGAGTTCCGCTTACGCGAAACTCTTTCGAAGAATTGCTGACGCAATTCTTCACAGGCTACGGAATTTCCTATAAGTAAAAAAAGACTTCCGCTTGCGCGAAAGTCTTTCAGAAAATCTGCCAAAGACAGTTCTTGGGGGACTGCAAAATCAGGGCGGCTTCATCAGCCACCCTGATTTTATTTGCACGGTAAGCAGAGAAGCGAAACATTTCACGTCTGCTTTTGATTTGGGAAATCCGCCGTCTCACTCTGCGTAATCGTATAAACCGACACAGCGTATTCACTCCGCCTCGATCGTATAAACCGATGCAAACCGTTCCCCCGGCGCAAGCACATTGCCCCACTCACGTTCCTTCAGCGTCCCATGGAAATTCTCTGCGTCACAGCGCCCGTACCACGGTTCAATACAGATAAACGGCGCGTTTTTGCGCGGCGGCGACCAGACGCCAAACAGCGGCGCGTCAAACGAAACGGTCAGATACGGCTTCTTGTCTTTCGTCATCAACGATACGCGGTGCGCCTGATCGTGCTCTATGATCAGCGCATCCTCGTCAAATAAATGCTCGTTGATCGGCAAGATTCCCTCCGCCAGCGCATAGGTCTTTTTCCGTTCCGAAGCAAGTCCGTCCCTACCGATCACCGTGCTGACAAGCGCTCTGTCGGTATCAAAACCGATCCAACAATCGCTCTGCTTTGCATCCCCGTCAATGGGACATAAAAATGCCGGATGTCCGCCGATGGAAAAATGCATGACGCCGCCGCCCGTATTCTCCACCTGCCAGTGTACTTTCACGCCCGCGCCCTCCAGCACATAACCGATCCGCAGAAGGAACGGGAACGGATAATGCGCCCTGCTCTCTTCGCTGTCCCGCAGTTCAAACCACAACTCCGGCTCTTGGCCTCCGCCTTCCCCGATCAAAGTAAACTCCATGTCGCGCGCAAAACCGTGCTGGGACATGGCATAGGTTTTCCCCTCATAGGTATACTGCCCTCCCTGCAGGCTTCCGACAAGCGGAAACAATACGGGCGACGTGCGCTTCCAATACTTCGGATCGGCGTTCCACATATATTCCCTGCCGTCCGATACTCTGCGCAGCGATCTCAGTTCCGCGCCGAACGAATCCACTTCGATTTTGATTACTCCGTTGCCTGCTTCATAGCGGCTCATAAAAATCCTCCCTGCTTTCCAACACGCTCACTCTGCGCTTTGGGCTTTTAATCCTCCAGATACTCCCTGTATTCCTGCTCGCTTGCAAAAAGCATATAACCGTTCCCGACATACCCCATATAACCGTCTCTGACATAGTATCCCTTCATCATGCAATTCTCCTTTTTCAAACGTCCTGCCGCATCCGCCCCTTGAATTTTGGCGGTATGCGCCTGCTTCCGAAAAGAAGAATAGCATTTCTATAGTCCAATAAAATGTACTTTTTATATCCGTCGATTTCTGCTGTGTTCCATTCAGCGTTCCGGTTCTATTTTCCCGCGCGAAGCCCGAATCCCAGCTTCAACGGCTCTCCGGCATGCTGCACCCAATGCTTAAAAATCGTGACCGCCGCGATCACCGTACAGCCGATGCGCACGGAAATCACCGGCACGTTCAGCCACACCATCAGCGCAAAGCATAAAAACGTCACGATCGAGCGGTATAAATGCGGCGATACCTTGACGATCAGGGAAAAGAACAAATAGAACAAAACTAAATATTCCAGCGGCCGGATTTCCGGAAACAGCCCGATGAGGCAGCCGAACGATACTGCGATCGCTTTACCGCCGCGGATCCCTTTCGGAAACGGCAGCGGAAACGCATGACCGATCACCGGCGCACAGATGACTACGGCAAATGCCGGTCTTGCAGGGTCCAGAAACCGCGCCGCCGCATAGACGGGCAGCGCTCCTTTGAGCAGTTCACACACCAACGCCAACATGCCGATCGGAACGCCGGCAATCATAAACGTATTTGCAACGCCCGGATTATGATCTTTTGCCAATTGAATAATGTCTTTTTTCCCGAATATCCGCGCAGTCCAATACGCATACATGATACTGCCGGACAGATACCCCAACACACTAAAGAACAAATAATCTCCCATATGCCCGCTCCTCCTCCCGTCTCTAAATGTCAGTCGTTCGCAAAGCGCATCACATAGACCGTGTGATAATCGCGTTTCGCACCGCCTGATACATGTCCGCCGCGCGATTGTTCCATGCGGCATCCCACACGGTCATGTACCGCTTCTGCACAGCAAATCCTCAATCTATGCGCCATTCTCATGCGGTAAGCTCTCGATCAGCTCCGCGATACGCAGCGACGCGTCCCCTTTGATATAATGCTTCTGTGCGGCGCGCATTCCCGCCGCCATATCGGGATTTCCCGCAAGCATCATGCCCTGCGCGATCTGCGTTTTGATGCGCGCGGAGGCAAACGACATGCCCCTCGCATGAAAAAATTCCATATTGCAGGTCTCACATCCCGGAATCTGCGCCGTATGAATGATCGGCGTTCTGCTGACCGCCGCCTCCGTGGAGGAGAGTCCGCCCGGCTTTGTATAAATCACATCACATGCCTTCATGTATTGCGCAACCTGTCTGGTATACCCGACGACGCGCACGCGCTCTCTTCCCTTAAATTCGCGCATCATCAGTTTCTTTAGCTTTTTATTATTTCCGCAGATCACGACCATGAAATCCTCCGGCTGCATCCTCGCCGCAAGCTCATATGCCAAAAGAGGAACCTTGCCGAATCCCATACTGCCCGCCATAATCAGATACACGCTTCCCTCGCAGTCCAGCGAAAGCTCCCGCCTTGCCTCCTCCTTGGTCTGCGCGGAAGAAAACGCAAGCGCCGTCGGGATGCCGCATCCGTACAGCTTTTCTTCCGGAATGCCGCGCTTCACGCATTCTTCTTTCAGCTCCTCCGAAGCGATCACATAGTAATCGGGCTTCGCCTCCTCGAAAAAAGGAATGCACGTATAATCGGTTCCCACAAATATGACCGGCTGGGTCAGTTTCTGTTTTCGTTTCAGATAAGTCAATGTCTCCGCGCAGAACAGATGCGTCGTCACGATCACATCCTGTTCATGCTGCGCCAGATAACGCGCAAGGTACTTTCCCATGCCGGCATTTGCATAATAGACAGGGGACCAGATTCTCGACGACGTCACTTTGGAACCGAGAAAATAACCAAACCGGAACAGCGCCGGAATGTGTCTGACAATCCCGACGTAAATGCCCCCGACCACTTTCGCGTGCCGCCTTCCGGCAAGCGCCATCATGTCGATCGCCTTCGCCTCATGTCCCCGTGCGAGCATTCTCTCCTCGATCGCACGCGCCGCCATATTATGTCCGCCGCCTGTACTGCACGATAAGATCAGTACCCTCATTGTTATAAACCATGCCTTTCTTCCGCTGCCTTTTTCTTCTGCCCGCTTTCCCGCATGTCTCTCACCCGCGCACTTTCCTACACGTCCCTCTCCTGTATATGCTTTTCCTGCGCACCTTCCTACATGTCTCTCTCCTGCGTGCGCTCTCCCTGCGCGCTTTCCTACATGTCCCTCTCCTGCGTATGCTTTTCCTGCACGCCGCTCTCACCCGCCTGCTCTTCCTCACGGCGGGCTGATCTCCCTGCGCTCTGTTCTTTTTCTTCCTGTTCTTTTTCCCTGATCTGGCGCAGGCGTTTTATAAGTTCTCGCTTAATATCGTTATAACGGTTATCGTTGATCCAGTCGATCTCGTCCACAGATTCGTCGCTGAACGAAAACTGATCGTGCTCCTCCTCATCTTCTACCGGTTCATCTTCTCTGATGCAATTCAAGTCTTCCTCGTCGAACTTCCTAAAATCATTCACCTTTTTCACAAGCAGGCGCACGCTGTTCTTTGTCGTGTTAAACACGCCCGCGCCGTCTAAGTTCATGATAATCATACCGACCGGCACTGCGATGATCATGCCGATCACGCCGAAAAAGCGATAACCGATATAGAGCAGAAACAAGGTCGGAAGCGGTTTTACGCCGACCGTATCCCCGATGAACTTCGGCTGGATCAGCTGTCTGACTAACTGACCGACCCCCCAGATGATAAGCAGTCCGACCGCCATCTGATAGTTCCCCGCAAACAGCTGGAACACCGCCCATGGTACCAGAATCGTCCCCGTGCCGAACACCGGCAGCAGATCGAGGACCGCAATGAGCAGCGCCAGCAAAAACGCGTACTTCACGCGAAGGATCATCAGACCGACGACAAGCAGCATATAAATCCATAGTTCTATGCGGAACTGCGCTAAAAAATAACCGCCGACGGAACGCTTCATGCTCCGGAAGCCGATCTGCCATTTCTGCTGGATGGAAAGCGGCATATGCGCCCGAAAATAATGATAAATCTCCTCTCTCTCCGCCACAAAATAATAGGAAGAGATCAGACACATGATAATACTGATGATCGCGCTCGGTATGCTTTTTACAAAATTGCCGACCGCACTCACGGCAGGGGTACCCAGCTTATTGACAATATCCCCGATATAGGTATTGAAGTTAGAATACAGATCGCTGAGCGTCGTCTGCACATCAAGCGGCAGACGTTTATAGAACACATTCCATTTATCGCTCAGCCCTTCGAGGTCCTGCTCAAAATTCTCCCAGATGCCCGGCAGATCGTTGAGCATGGCGACGCCCTGCTTAAACAGCTCGGACACAAGCAGATACAGCGCTCCGCCGACTGCCGTGATGGCAAGCACGATCACGAACACCGACGTTGCCTTGCGTCTGATCCGTAATTTTTTTTCCAGAAAACTCACAAACGGATTCGCGATGGACGCTATGATCCAGCCGATCAGGAACGGGATAAAGAATAAAATGACTTTCGGGACAAGGAGCACAATAACCAACAGCGCCGCCACTGCGATTACCAGATTGATAACAATTTTCAAATACTGCTTAAAATCTTTGTTCATAATGCCCTCCACCCGACGTCAGGTTCTCAATATAAGCGTTGATCTCGTCGCGTCCCTGCTTATTCAACGCGGAAAACGGGAACAATAACGTCTGCGCATCTGCGCCGATGCCCGTGCGCAGCATTTTCAGATGTTTCTGCACCTGACTGCGGTTGATCTTATCGAGCTTCGTCGCAATAATGACCGGATGATACCCCTGCGACAGGATCCATTCGTACATCTGGCGGTCGTTTGCCGACGGTTCATGACGGATGTCGATCAGAAGAAATACCGCTTTTAACTGCTTTGAACGATGAAGATAATTCTCCACCATCCTCCCCCACTTCGCCTTTGTCTCCTGCGAAACATTCGCATAGCCATAACCCGGAAGATCCACATAGTAGAGATTTTTGTTGATGAGATAAAAATTGATTGTCTGCGTCTTTCCGGGCTTCTCGCTGACGCGCGCATAGGCTTTGCGGTTCATCAGCGCATTGATCAGCGACGATTTTCCTACGTTGCTCTTTCCCGCAAACGCGATTTCCGGGAAGCGGTTTTTCGGAATGGCGCTGGTAATGCCGCATACTGTCTCAAGCTCCACACTTTTGATGACCATCCTGTTTCCGTCCCCCTTTTCTTCAACAACAGCACCTGCAGCCGTCCGTTACCTGTCTTCATCCGGCAGCGGCTGTTGCAGCCGTCGCTCGTCCGTCATACTTCCTTTTCTTTTACAAATGCCCGTTCGATGACCTCGTCCATCGTCTCCACATACACGATCTCTAAGCCGTCCGTAATCTCCTTTGAGATTTCTTCCACGTCCTTCTGATTCTCCTTCGGGACAAGCACCGTCTGAATGCCCGCCGTCTTTGCCGCTAACAGCTTCTCCTTTAACCCGCCGATCGGCAGCACGCGCCCGCGCAGCGTAATCTCTCCCGTCATGGCAACGTCCGCTCTGACCGGAATTTCCGTGATGGCGGAGAGCATGGCGGCCGCCATCGTGATGCCTGCGCTCGGTCCGTCCTTCGGCACTGCACCCTCCGGAATATGAATATGAAAATCATGTTTCTTAAAACAGTCCGCCGCAATGTGATACTGTTTTCCGACGGATCGGATGTAACTGATCCCTGCCATCGCGGATTCCTTCATGACGTCGCCCAATTGACCGGTCAGTTCAATCTCTCCCTTTCCGGGCATCTTGTTGACTTCGATCTGCAATGTGTCGCCGCCGACACTTGTCCATGCAAGTCCCCTGACGATTCCGATCTCATTCGTCTCATTTCGTTTATCCGGATGATACTTGACTTTTCCAAGATACTTTTCCAAATTTGCCGTCCGCACATGCACGGACTTCTTTTTTGACTGAATCAGTCCGCGCGCCGCCTTCCGGCAGATCTCTCCGATCTTGCGCTCCAGATCACGGACGCCCGCCTCCCGCGTGTAGCCCCTGATGATCTCTTTGAGCGCGCCGTCGCTGATCGTGAGCATCTCGTCCGTCATCCCGTTCTTCTCAAATTGCTTTTTTAACAAATGCTCCTTCGCGATATGGAACTTCTCATTTGCCGTGTAACTCGTGACCTCGATCAGTTCCATGCGGTCCAACAGCGGGCGCGGTATCGTCTCCGTCGTGTTTGCCGTTGCGATAAAGAACACTTCGGACAGATCGACCGGAATCTCAATATAATGATCCCGGAAATTGGCATTCTGCTCGCTGTCCAGAACCTCCAGCAATGCGGAGGAGGTATCTCCTTTATAATCGCTGCTCACCTTGTCGATCTCATCCAATAAGATCAGCGGATTTTTCACGCCCGCCTGCCGTAAGCCGTTAATGATGCGCCCCGGCATCGCGCCGACATACGTTTTGCGGTGCCCGCGGATCTCCGCCTCGTCACGCACGCCGCCTAAGCAGATCCGGACATACTTTTTATTGAGCGCCTCCGCGACGGAACGCGCAATCGACGTTTTTCCCGTTCCGGGAGGTCCGACCAGACAAAGGATCGTGCTGTCGCTGCGGTGCGTCATACAGCGCACGGCAAGAAACTCCAGAATCCGCTCTTTCACCTTTTCCAGACCGAAATGGTCTCTGTTCAGAATCTGTTCCGCATGGTCAATATCTTTGTTATCTTTTGACATCTTATCCCATGGCAGCTCCAAAAGCGTCTCAATGTAGCCCCGCTCGACCGCGCTCTCCGAGCTGCTCGTAGAAACGCTCTGAAAACGCGAAATCTCTTTTCGGATCCGCTCTTTCACCTCTTTTTTGGCTTTCAGCTTTTCAACCGCTTCTTCAAACTGCTCTGCATCCGAAAACGTCCTGTCGTCCCCAAGCTCCTCACGGATATAGCCGAGCTGCTCCCGCAGCACATATTCACGCTGGTTCTTATCGACACGCTGCTTGACTCCTTCGGTCAGCTTGACTTTGATCTTGGCAATCTCGACTTCCCTGTAGATCAGATCAGCCGCGATACGGTAGCGTTCCCAGACGTCAACAGCCTCAAGCACACGCTGTTTCTCCGTGATGGCAAGCGGCATATTCATGATCGCCGCGTCCACGATCTTTCCGATGTCGTTCATCATTTCCAGACGAAAACCGATCGCTTTTCCGACCTTCGGGTGAAAAAGCGCATACTGCCCCATAAGCTCCTTGATATGGGAAATGCACGCCTCCTGCTCCAACTCATGGGACTCCGAATCCTGCGTGGTTTCCGGCGCACCGGATGCTTCCGATCCCCGTGCGGTTTCCGGCGCATCGGATGTTTCCGATCCCCGTGTGGTTTCCGGCGCATCGAATGCTTCCGATCCCCGTGCGGCTTCCGGCGCATCGGATGCTTCCAATCCCCGCGCGGCTTCCGGCGCATCGGATGCTTCCGATCCCCGTGCGGTTTCCGGCGCATCGTCGTCCCCGCATACCGACACTTCCGCCTCAAAATAAGGTCTTCCTTTTTCTTCCACGGTATCCAGTTCTTTCAGACGCGCCCTGACCATTCCCTCTGCGAGCACCCGGACAATACTGCCCTGCATCTTGCTGACCTGGCGGACCGTAACGATCGTACCGATCGAATACAGTTCTTCCATCTGCGGTGTCTCTGTTCTTGCATCCCGCTGGGTGACGACCATCAGCTTCCGATCTCCCAGCATGGCTTTTTCCACTGCCTGTATGGAGCATTCCCGCTGTACGTCAAAATGAAGTATCATATTTGGAAATACCGTCAGGTCGCGCAGCGCGACAAGCGGTAATCGTTGTTCTTTCTCCAAGTGTGCTTCTCCTTTTGTCAGGCAAAAAACGCCGCCTTAGCTTGGGCGACGTTTTTTCATCTCATCATTCTCATTACGCTCGCCGCCTTCAATGCGTCCTCCCGCATGAATGACCATCGGCTCACAATTCCCTTCCACAACCTCTTTTGTTATGACGCATTCTTCTATGGATTCATCGGACGGGATTTCAAACATAACGTCCATCATCGCATTTTCCATGACGGAACGAAGACCCCTCGCGCCCGTTTTCCGCTCCATTGCCTTCTGCGCGATCGCATCGACCGCATCCGGTTCAAACCGAAGCCGGACATGATCGAGACCAAGCAGCTTCTGATATTGCTTGATCAATGCGTTCTTCGGCTCCGTCAGAATCCGCTTTAGGGCTTTCTCGTCCAGTCCATCCAAAGAAACGTTGATCGGCATACGTCCGATAAACTCCGGTATCAGACCGAACTTGATCAGATCCTGCGGCGTCACCTCCCGCAAAAGCTGACCAATCTCTTTCTCGGATTTGCTCGCGATCTCCGCATTAAATCCGATGGACTTCCGGTCGAGTCTCGTTTCCACAATCTTTTCCAATCCGTCAAACGCTCCGCCGCAAATAAAAAGAATATTGGTCGTATCAATCTGCAAAAGCTCCTGATGCGGATGCTTTCTTCCGCCCTGCGGCGGCACGGATGCAACCGTTCCCTCAATGATCTTTAAGAGCGCCTGCTGCACGCCCTCGCCGGATACGTCGCGGGTGATCGACACATTCTCACTCTTTTTGGTGATCTTGTCGATCTCATCAATATAGATGATACCGTACTGTGCGCGTTCAACCTCATAATCCGCCGCCTGAATCAGTTTCAGGAGAATGTTCTCCACATCCTCTCCGACATAGCCGGCCTCGGTCAGCGTCGTAGCGTCCGCGATCGCGAACGGCACGTTGATGATTCTGGCTAACGTCTGGGCAAGATAGGTCTTGCCCGAACCGGTCGGTCCGATCATAATGATGTTGCTCTTCTGCAATTCCACGCCGTCCTCGTCCTCCGGCGCAAGTACCCGCTTAAAATGGTTATAGACTGCCACGGACAATACTTTTTTGGCTGCTTCCTGTCCGACAACATATTCATCCAGAAATCTTTTGATCTCCACCGGTTTGATCAGGTTGATCTCAGGCGCCGCCTGCACGGCCTCCATTTCTTCCTCTTCTTCCTCGATGATGTCTGCACAAATATCCACGCATTCATCGCAGATAAATACCCCTGCCGGACCTGCGATCAACTTTTTCACCTGTCCCTGCGTCTTGCCGCAAAAGGAACATCTTATATTTTTTTCGTCCGAATTTTTTGAACCCATATCAACACGATCCCTCTGCCCTTTCACACATACTATGATGGTTCCGCCGCTGTCACTGCCGGCTTCCCGCTTTGGTTACTCCTCCGTGGAATCGGCTCTTCTCTCCATGACCTCGTCAATCAGACCGTATTCCTTCGCTTCCTCTGCGGTCTTCCAGTTATCTCTCTCGGTATCCGCAACAATCTCCTCATAGGGTTTGCCGGTATTCGCCGCTAAGAGCCTGTTCAGCTTTTCCTTGGTGCGCTGCATATGCTTTGCCGCAATCTCGATCTCCGTCGCCTGTCCCTGTGCACCTCCCAGCGGCTGGTGGATCATGATCTCCGCATTCGGCAGCGCCAGACGCTTCCCCTTTGCACCGCCCGCGAGCAGGAATGCGCCCATGCTCGCCGCCATGCCGATGCACATGGTAGACACGTCGCATTTGATATACTGCATCGTATCGTAGATCGCCATTCCGGCGGTCACGGAGCCGCCCGGACTGTTGATGTAGAGGTGAATGTCCTTATCCGGATCTTCTGCCTCAAGGAACAGCAGCTGCGCTACGACAATGCTGGCGGAAGTATCGTTGACTTCCTCTCCCAAAAAAATGATCCGCTCCTTTAATAATCTTGAGTAAATGTCGTAGGAACGCTCCCCACGGCTTGTCTGTTCGATGACATATGGCACCAGGCTCATTGGTCATACCTCCTTATAATATGATTTCCCCTCATAATATTAGGAATCTGCGTCATTTCTCCTTTGCTTTCTCTACAACAAAGTCAACCGCTTTCTTGACGAGCACGTCAAGCATCAGTTCCTTCTTCTCGCGCTCACCGAGCATTTCTTTTACCTTGTCTTTTTCCATCTGATAGATTTCGGCGAGCCGTTCTACTTCTTTCTCATAATCGGCATCGTCCGTCGTCATATTTTCCGCCTTTGCGACCGCCTCTAATACGAGTCTTGACTGAATCCGCTTCAATGCGGTCGGCTTGATCTGCTCTAACATCTTTTCGTCGTCAAGACCGGTAAACTGATAGTACTGCTCCAGCGTCAGTCCCTGCATGGAAAGGCGCTGTGCAAAATCTTCCACCATCTGTCTCTGCTGCGTCTCCAGCATCGGATCGGGAATATCCATCTTGGCGTCCGCGATGATCGCCTCGATGACCGCCTCCTCCTTCTTATCCTTTGCCTCGGTTTCCTTCTTCTCTGCCAGGTTCTTCTTTACATCTTCCCTGTACTCCGCCATGGTCTCAAATTCGGAAACCTCGCTTGCGAACTCATCATCCAGATCGGGAAGTTCTTTTTCCTTGATCTCCTTGACCGTACACTTGAATACGGCAGCCTTGCCCTTGAGTTCCTCCGCCTGATAATCCTCCGGGAACGTCACGTTCACTTCGATCTCTTTATTTAATTCTGCACCGATCAGCTGCTCCTCAAAGCCCGGAATAAACGCGCCGGAACCGATCGTCAGCGGATAGTTCTCACCCTTGCCGCCCGCAAACGCCACGCCGTCCACAAATCCTTCAAAATCAAGGACCGTCATATCGCCGTCCTTAACTGCACGGTCTTCCACCGTGATCTCACGCGCATTGCTCTCTCTCTCTTCATTGATCTTAGCGTCGATCTCCTCGTCCGTTACCTCGGTGGAAATCTTCTCGATCTGTACGCCTTTATATTTACCGAGGGAAACCTCCGGCTTTAACGCAACGGCTGCCGTAAAAATAAAAGGCTTGCCCTCCTCGATCTGTGTCACTTCAATGGACGGCTGGGAAACAATCTCCTCCCCGCACTCCTCCAGCGCCTCCGCATATGCCTGCGGGATCAACTCGTTGGCGGCGTCCTCATAAAACACGCCCTTGCCGTACATCTGCTCTATCATTTTACGGGGAACCTTGCCCTTACGGAATCCCGGAATGCTGACTTTATTCTTCGTCTTCTGGTATGCGGATTCAATCGCTTTGCCCAATTCCTCCGCAGAAACCTCGATCGTAAGTTTTGCCATATTTTTCTCCAGTTTTTCAACCTGTAAACTCATTTTGCGTTTTTCCTCCTTCATACCGCTGGGCATCTAACCCCATACGCATAGTCATTGTAAAAGTATAGCATAGTTTTCCTGAAAAGACCAGTATTTTTTTCAGTACACAGCCTTGAAAGGTAAATTCCATTATATCCTGCCTTGTTTCTCCAAAATTACTT
>JAMPAG010000069.1 GCA_023667365.1 bacterium
AGACAGACAGACAGACAGACAGACAGACAGACAGACAGACAGACAGACAGACAGGCAGACAGATAAATAATCCGTCTGATTTTGGGGTATATTTTTTTAACAACGAACAAGCGGAAAGGAACCGTTTTATATTGGATAAAAGTGTTTTTATCCAATATAAAATGGTTCTTTTATTGTGATAAAGGAAATTTATTTAGGGAGGTGACCTAATGTTTTGCAGAAAATGTGGATGTGAGTTACAGCATCATGACCGGACAGCTTCGAATTGTTTTAATATGGGGAGAACTTCCGTGGGACTTGGATTCTCATTTGGACTGTGCATTGCTAAGCGGGGAAGGGCATCATGTATTTTACGCAGATCCGACTTTTTATATAGGCGGTGAACGAATTGCAGATTTGGATTTGGACGATACAAGTTCATACGGACCGGAGACGACGACTATTTACAGAGATGATCCGGGTGAATATGACTTTATGGTTCACAATTATAGCGGGGGCGAGGAAATGGCGTTGCCACAATCCGGTGCCTGCGTTCAGGTCTATATGGGATACAGTCAGGTTCCGAGTTATGTTTTTTATGTACCGAATGCGCCGGGATATCTTTGGGAGGTATTTCATTATAGCAGTGTTACAGGAGTTCTTACACCGGTCAATGTGATCGAATATTAGGTGTGCTTTGCAGAAAGAGGGTTGGAATCAATATGGTTTTGCAGGATACATATAAAGATATCGTTGAAATCGGATCGGGCGGAGGCGGAACCGTTTACAGAGCATATCACATGAGAATGAAGAAGTATGTGGTGTTAAAGAAGATCCATGACTATGTTGCCGGAAGCAGTATGGATATCCGCAGTGAGTTGGATATCCTGAAAAAGCTGCGGCATTCCTACTTGCCGCCGGTGTTGGATTTTATAGAGGATAACGGAGCTGTCTATACGGTTATGGATTATATACAAGGTGAATCGTTTGAAAGCCTGCTGAAAAAAGGGGTGCGTTTTACGCAGGCACAGACAATGAAATACGCAAGACAGTTAGGCGAAGTGCTTGTCTATCTTCATGAGCAGAATCCGCCGATTGTACATGGAGATATTAAGCCGGCAAATTTGATGCTGACACCCGAAGACAACATATGCCTGATCGATTTCAATATTTCCCAGGTAAAAAACGGCGGAGCAAGTTTGAACATGGGGTATACGCCAGGCTATGCAGCGCCCGAACAGGTAAAGATTGTAGAAGAAATAAAGCGAACCGTATTGCTAAATGCAAATAATAGAGATGGAACGGTGCTGCTGAATACACAAGATAAAACTGTGTTACTAAATGAGGAAAACAGAACAGGAACGCTGTTATTATATGAGGAAGCAGAGCGGAGCCGAAATACAGCGAATCCTGCCAACATTTCGGTTTCTACTGCACTTGCCAGACAGACGATCGATGAACGTACGGACATTTACAGTGCGGGAGCGACGTTGTATGCGTTATTACTTGGACATGCACCAAACAGTGAAGAGAACAATAAAGTGACGGGCGGAATGCAGGAATGTTCGGAAGGGCTGGCAAACCTGATTAACCGATGTATGGCGTATCGACCTGAGAAACGCTTTCAGAGCGCGCAGGAGTTTTTGAAAGCTGCATTGGGAATTGCTAAGGTCGATAAAAGATATCGGCATTTGGTATTGAGACAGGAGCTTGCTGCAATTCTGTGTATGGCGGGCATTGCGGGCGGTGTGATTCTTTCTTTTTTGGGACATGAAAAAATGGGAGAGGAAAAGAAAGAAACATATGATCTGCTGATCTCTGAAATGGAAGACTATCGGGAAACGGGGGGAGATCAGACACAGTTTGAGGAGATTTACAACGAGGCGACGGCAATGTTTCCAGACAATGCGGAAGCCTATTATCAAAGAGCGTGGTATTTATATGAAAAAAGACAGTTTGACGAAATAATTGAATATTTGTCGGAGGACATTAGTGATAGAATATGGGAATTTTCGGATGAAGAAAAGGGCAGTATGTATTTTCTCTTGGCGAACGGATATATGGAAATAAAGGAATTCGACAGCGCGCTCGGTTATTACAGGCAGGCGGTGGGGTGCAATCCTTATGAGACATCCTATTATGCGGACTATGCAATTGCGTTAGCCATGACGGGACAAATTTCAGAGGCATCCCAAATTTTGGAAAAGGCAGTGGGACTGGGAGGCGGAAATGACAGAATTTTGCTGGCTCAGGGAGAGTTAAGCGGCAGACAGGGAAGGTTGGAAGAAGCGGAAAATTATTTCAGACAATGCCTGAGTGAGACAAATGATGCGTATATCACGTTGCGCGCTTATGTGATGTGGAGCGGAATTTATGATGATACGGCGGCAGAGCAGGGACTATTGCGGAAGGCGGAGATTTTGACGGAAGGGCTCGATGCTGTCGGCAAAGATAACAGAGCGATTATTTTGGAACAGCTTGCTCAGACCCATATTGATCTGGCGGAACTCACGCAGCAGGCGGAATATAACAGAAAAGCAATTGAGAATCTGCAGGAAATAGCAGCTCTCGGATGGGATACATATCTCACGCATCATAATATTGGAATCTTATACGAAAAGCTTGGTGATTATGATGCGGCAGGAGCGGAATTTGAAAATATGCTTTCTGTTTATGGAGAGGATTACAGAACCTATAAGAGGCTGGCGTTTTTAGAACTTGACATTCAGACGGCGCAGGATAACAGCGAAAGAGATTATATGCCCTTTTTGGAGTACTATGATGCAGCGCAACGGCTATTTGCAGATAGCGGTATGCGGGCGGATTCTGATATGGAGATGAGCCTGCTTGATCAGGCATATGAACAGTTAAAAGAAGGAAATTGGCTGTAAGGAAGAGATAGAAAAAACGAGTGAATACTTCGTGAATCGAATGGGAGGAACAATATGACAACAGGGCAACTCATGTTTATCAGCGGAATTGTAGCTGCAGGATTCTTTTTTCTTTTACTGGTACTGCAGCTTGCAACGGCAGGAAGAAAACGGCGCAGGCTGCTTGAAAAAATCAACCGGGAACTGTGATGATAACACCCTTGTAATGACCGGAGGTGCAATACCCAAAGGGAGACGCGCCTAAGATAAAAATGTGAAAGGAACGGGGTATACGAATGAGCACCATATTGTCGGCATATACGCAGAATGCATATTGTGAGTTTTTGCTTCCGGCAGTCAATAATACGGATCATGAAATCGTACTGAAAAGAGAGATATTCGGGATGACGGACGATGTCGTCCTAAAACTGGAAATTATCAATAAGGAATGGTTTCTGAAAAATACGGAGTCTTATGGCTATACGGTGCAGACAGGTTCTGCGCATGGAGCGCTTAAGGATGGAGACATTTTGACTATATTAGAGAGAGGCGGAGCGAAAATATCTCTAATCGTAAGAGAGACAGAATATTATTTTTCCGTATTTCAAAAGTTTATGATTTCTTCCATTGACATAATTACCATCGGAAGCGGAGAGGAAAATCAGATTGTTTATCAGAATCTGTCTCTTGTATCCAGACAGCATGCCGCCCTGAGGAAGACATCGCAGGGACTGCTGCTTCAGGACATAAGCTCGAATGGTACGTTTGTCAACCGGAAAAGGGCGGGAGCGTCGCAGATACTGGAAGTCGGGGATACGATCAATATCTATGGATTGAAGATGGTATATTTGGGAGAGATACTGGCAGTCTGTGCGCCAAAAGAGAATGCGTATTTGGCAGATGACAAGCTTCCGGTCTACAGACAGCGTGAACTGCCAAATGGTTCTACAGGAAAAGTAGCTGTCACAAAAGAAAAGAAGTATTTCCATAGGGCGCCGCGGAATTATATGAAACTGGAAACAGATTCAATCGAAATTGAAGCGCCGCCTAATCCAAAGGAAGAAAGCAAAAAACCGCTTTGGATGGTAATTGGACCGTCCTTTACCATGATGCTCCCGATGCTGGCGGGCAGTATCCTGACGATTATTGGTGCAAGTTCTAAGGGAAACGGAGCAAGCATGTACATGTATACGGGAATCATCACGGCAGTGGGTTCTGCATTGATCGGTGTTTTTTGGGCGCTTGCCAATATTCGTTATAACAAGCGTGAGATCAGAAGCGGGGAGGAAAAACGGTTTCAGGCATACAGTGATTATCTGATCAAGCGGGCAGATTTTATCAGGGAAAACTATGAGAAAAGCAGAAATATTTTGCAAAGCATGTACCCGCCTGCGTCCGTAGTGGCTGCGTATGACGAAAAGAATACGGAGCTTTGGAGCAGAAACCGGAAGCATGAGGATTTTTTGTGCCAGCGTCTGGGGACGGGAAACCTGCCCTTTCAAATGGACATTAACGTGCCTAAGGAAAGATTTACGCTGATCAATGATGCGCTTTCGGAACGACCGCGTACGATCAGAGAAGAATACAGTGTCCTCTATGATGTGCCGGTCAACGTGGATCTTTGCGCCAATAAGCTGATTGGGATAACGGGAGAAGCAAAAAAGAAAGGTGCATACGAGATCATCCGCCTACTGACGTCACAGATCGCGGCCAACAATTGTTATACGGATGTGAAGCTGATTTTTTTATATGACAGTAATAAAGAGCAAGAAGAATGGGGATATGCGCGTTTTCTTCCGCATGTCTGGTCGGAAGATAAGAAGACCCGGTTTGTAGCTAGTAATAAGTCTGAAGCAAGCGACATTTTATTTGAATTGACACAGGTGCTGCGGATGAGAGCGGAGGACGGACCGCAGAAGAAAGAAACGACTCCGAAGCCATACTATGTGCTTATTGTTTCAGACATGGAATTGCTGGAGGGCGAGTTGATCACAAAATATATTTATGAATGCGTGCCGTGCTACGGACTTGCCACATTGATTTTGGCTGAGAGCAGCGAGCAACTTCCGAATGAATGTGAGTATTTGTTGCAGAAAGATGAGGAATTTTGCGGGATTCGAAATCTGGCGCAGGATTACACTCTTCCAATCGTTTTTGACAAGATGTCCTGTGAGCAGCTTGAGCTGTTTGCGAGAAGGCTGCTGCCGATCGAGGTGCGGGAGACGGAAAAAGGACGCGATATTCCATCCTCGCTGACATTTTTTGAAATGCAGGGAATACAGAGACCGGAGGAATTGAATGTAGAGGAAAAATGGTGCAAAAACCGCACTTATGAAAATATGCGGGCGCTGATCGGTGTGAAGGAGGGCGGTACGCCGCTGTATTTGGATGTCCATGAAAAATATCACGGACCGCATGGGCTGGTGGCGGGTACAACAGGATCGGGCAAATCCGAGACGCTTCAAACCTATATGCTGTCTCTGGCAATCAATTTCAGCCCGGACGACATCGGATACTTTATCATTGATTATAAAGGCGGTGGAATGGCGGGACTTTTTGATAAGCTTCCACATATGATCGGTTCGATATCAAATCTGTCAGGCAATCAGGTACGGCGCGCAATGGTGTCCATTAAGAGTGAAAACCGCAGGCGGCAGAGAATCTTTAGCGAAAATAATGTGAATAACATCAATCAGTACACAAAGCTTTACAAAAACGGAGAGGCAGCCGTTCCGATTCCGCATATGTTTATTATCATTGATGAGTTCGCGGAGCTAAAAAAGGAAGAATCAGAATTCATGAAAGAGCTGATTTCCGTAGCGCAGGTTGGCAGAAGCCTCGGCGTTCATTTGATTTTGGCGACACAGAAACCGAGCGGTACGGTGGATGAAAATATTTGGAGTAATGCAAAGTTCCGCCTCTGCCTGCGCGTACAGGACAGACAGGACAGCAGCGACATGCTGCATAAACCGGATGCTGCCTATATCACACAGGCGGGACGCGGATATCTTCAGGTTGGTAATGATGAAGTTTATGAGTTGTTTCAGTCAGGATACAGCGGCGCGGCTTATGATGAAAGCGGCGTAAATACCGGAACGGAGATCGCATCCATGCTGTCGTTGACCGGCAAAGCGGCACTGGTCGGCAACAGCTTAAAGAGCAGGCAACAGGAACAGATTCGTAACAGATGGCTGCAGAAACTGTTGATTGCGATAAGAGAAGCGGTTGCGGCGGCAGGGGAAACAATTATGGAATTTGCCGCAGATCCGGAACGATTTTCCGCCTTCTTCCGACAACTACAGGCACACGAAACAGAATATCAGGATACGGAATATAACCGTCGCAGAGCGGATGAACTGATCCAGCTTTATGCAGAGAATCGCGGCAGAATGACGGGAATGACGCCAGAAGAAGAAGCGCAGGAGATTGCCATGCTTGCGGACAGACAGCAAAAAAAGCTGCCAGAAGAAAAAGGAAGAACACAGCTTGAGGCGGTGATCGAATATTTGGCGCAGAGTGCTGTGAAGGAGGGCTATACGCATCAGATGCAACTGTGGATGCCGCCGCTTCCGCAGACACTCTATCTGAATGAATTAAAGGGATATGAAGCATATGAGGCGCAAACTGGAAAATGGCCGCAGAAATCCGGAAAATGGAATTTGACGGTTCCTGTCGGATTATGTGATGATCCGGTGAATCAGGCACAGTTTCCGCTGATCGTGGATTTTGCGAACGGAGGGCATCTTGCTGTATGCGGCACAGTGGTAAGCGGAAAAAGCTGCTTTTTACAGACACTTCTGTTTGGTCTGATCAATCGATATGAGCCGGACAGAGTGAACCTGTATGTGATGGATTTTAGCAGCCATATGCTTTCATGTTTAGAGCAGGCGCCCCATGTGGGTGATGTGATGTATGAGGATGATACGGAGAAGATAGATAAATTTTTCCACATGATGGAAGGGATGATCGAGAAGCGAAAAAAATTATTCGAAGGCGGCAATTATGAACAATATGTCCGCGCAAACGGTGTGACGCTGCCGGCAGTTGTTGTTGTAATCGATAACTTTGGCGCATTCCGTGAGAAAACGGAGAATCGATATGATGAGAGAGTTCTGCGCCTTTCCAAGGAAAGCGTCGGATACGGAATATATTTGGTGCTGACTGCTGCGGGAATTAAATCCGCAGAGATATTTTCAAAGCTTGGGGATAATATCAAAACGGCGATTTGCCTGCAGATGAATGACCGATTTGCCTATGCGGATGTATTAAGATGCGGAAGATTTGACGTGATGCCGGAAAATCATATCAAGGGACGTGGACTGGCGATTGTGGGAGAGAGTGTTTTGGAGTTTCAGACGGCATTGGCGCTTCCGGTGGAGGACGATTTTAAGCGTTCGGAGGAAATACGGACGCTGTGCAGCCGGATGAGGGATACATGGCAGGGGAGCAGGGCAAAACCGATTCCTGTGATACCGAAAAAGCCGCTTTGGGCAGAGTTTGAACGCCTAGAGGAAGTCATCCGGCTGAGCGTGAAGACGGATAATTTGCCAATCGGATATGATTTGACCAGTGCGGACATTTATGGAATCGATCTAAGCAGAACCTATTCCTATGTGGTTTCCGGTAGGAGCGGAACCGGAAAGACAAATCTGCTGAAGGCAATGATCCGTTCGGCTGCGAAGAAACAGGGAAATTTGATTGTCATTGAGTACCAAACCACTGACCTAAAGCAGACTGCGCAGGCGGCAGGAGCTGAGTACATTGACGATCAGCTTGGGCAGGCGGAGCTTTTCAAGAGACTTGTAGAGCCTTTCAAGGAGAGAAACCTGAAAAAGCGTAGGCTGATAGAGGAAGGAAAAGACGAAACGGAAATTTATGCGCAGATGCGTATGGAAAAACCGTACTTTATCATCGTGGCGGATATTGTGCCATTTGTGCAGGCGGCGGCGAAACCGGAGGAAAGTGTTTTGGACACAAAGAGATTTGTGGAGAACATAACGGAAAGAGGAAAACTGCATAATGTATTTTTCTTTATCGGGTTAAATCCGGATGCGGTAAACGCAGTCAAGGGACTTACGATTTATGAGAATCTGATTGGGTATCGAACGGGAATCCATTTGGGCGGAAATGTCCAAAATATTCGATATTTTGACTTTACCGGAATCCCTTACACCGAGCAGGCAAAGACGCAAAAGACGGGAATCGGTATCATTCCGGCACAAAACGGTGAAGAGGCGCGGAAAATCGTGCTTCCGCTGGTCAAAGGTCAGGGAGGGATATGATGGTAGCCATGCTGATCTATACGGGCAGAAAAGAGGAGCTTCCGCAGATACGGAGACTGGCAAAAGAGCAGGCGGCGTTTCAAAGTGAGGAAAAATGGGAATGGCATGGATTTTCCAGACTTGATGAAGTAAAGAAGTTTTTGGAAGAGCAGCCGCTCATTGATATGGCATGCTATGACATCATGGAAAAAAGCAGTCTTTCCTGCCTGCCAGCCATCCGTAAGCAATATCGGGATACGCTGTTAATGCTGATTGCTGACAAAACGCTTTCGCCAATGGAGTATGTCAGACCTGATATTTTGGCGGCAGGGCTGATTTTAAGACCTTTTACAGAAGGGCTGATGAGGGAAAAACTGAGAGATATGATTCTTGCCTATACAGAACGGACGCAGGGCACGGAGGCGGCGGCGTTTATTCTGTCTGTAAAAGACGGAAAGACAAGGATTCCCTACCAGCAGATTTATTATATGGAGGCGAGGGATAAACGGATCTATTTGCGCCTTAGGGACAAGGAGCTGCCGTTTTATGGTACGATCGAGGAGCTTGAAAGACAGCTTCCGTCAAATTTTATGCGGTGTCACAGAAGTTTTTTGGTCAATCGGGATTATATAGAAAAAATCCAATTGTCGCGGAACGAGATCGGGTTGTCTCATGGTATTTCGGTTCCGCTTTCAAGGAGTTATAAGCCGAAGTTTAAGATGATTAACACATGAGCGGGGCAGTCATGCCTTATGCGGCAGATCGGGAGGTTCGATGGAAGAACAATGGATTTTACAGGAAACGGAGTTTCAGATTTTGGCAGCAGCAATGGGAATCGAGAGCTTCTATGGGATACGCCCGCAGGAGGAAGCCGGAGAAGCCGAGGTGATGTACGCGATTCATGAAATGACAGCGAAAGGGATGTTGATGGCAGAAAGCGGCGGTTTTCGCATAGCAGATCCGTACCGCCGCATGTTTGCGTCAATGAAAACGGCAAAGCGGATTTTGGCAGTGGCAGGAAACAACGCAGAGAAGGAGAAGGTATGTTTTTATTTCGGCAAACAAATTGTTTCGCTGGAAAAAAGCGTATGGGATGCGCATGCAGTCAGGATCGGCAGCGTGAAAAAAGGAATGTTATATGCACAGCTTTGCGACAGGGGCTTTTTGCCAGAGCCGTTTTGGGAGCCGGATATTGCCCAAATGCAGGAAGCGGAAGATGTGTCGGAACAAGAGGCACAGATCTATGCAAGCTATCAGATTTTAGAGCCCGCGCAGGAAAAGCGGGAGTCAGGCAGCATATTCAGGCTGCTTCGCGTTTCGTGTAACTATTGGGTGTCGGAAGGGGAATCCGGTTTGGTGCGTTATGAGAAAAAGCAATTCTATGAGCGGCTGATCAATGCACTGGAATAAAGCGAATAGGCAATTGCAATTGCGAAGACAAGATGATCAAAGGCGTTTCATAAATGCCTGTAAGCAAGAAATCGTAAGAGGAAAGGGAAGCAGGAATGATCGTGGTGGATGTGGCGGTACCGGCAATCGAACAAGTATATGACTTTGCACTGGATGAAAATACGGAAATCTCACTGGTTATAGAAGAAATTGCGGGGATGATCAGCCAAAAAGAACACTGTGTACTTTGCGGAAACGGAGAGGAACTGCTTTTATGTACCTATGGCGCAAAAGCGGTTTTGGACAGACATATCACATTGAAAGAATCCGGCATTGTAAGCGGAAGCAGACTGTTATTGGTATAAACGGGTTATCGGTACAGAGAGATATGCTGTCTGTCGGAAAAAGAACAGAGGATAACCGATCTGTGATACGGTGTGAACATAGAAAGGAGCGGGTATGTTTCGGGCGGATACTGGGGCGATGGAAGAATCTGCATTTCAGATGCAGGAGCAGATCAGAAAATGGAACAGATACATAGAAGAAACCGAGTGCATCAAAAGCAGCCTTGGGCATATGTCAGGAATGGAAGGCGTTGTTTTTCAATTAGGGAAGCAGCTTGAGGAGATGGATGCGTTGAGACGCCGCCACTTTCAGATGATGATGAGTCTCAGACAAATTGAGGAAACCTATCATCTATGTGAACGAAATGTGATTGACAATGCGGAAGGAGTACAGACAGGCGTAAGGGGAAACTTCGAGTGGTTTTCGATTCAATTTGCAGGAAACGCGTCGGACTGTATAAAACAACTCATTCGCTAGAAGGGGGGAGCATATGGCAGATTATATAGAAGTAGATATTGCATCTTTGGAGCGGGATGTCAAGGAGCTGGAGGAGATTCTGACATTGATAAGAAATGATATGAAATCCATGTTTGATACGGTAAAGGAACTGGACACGATGTGGGATGGACCGGCAAATGAGGCGTTCCAAAGGCAGTTTGCAAATGACAGGAATTTGTTTGAAGAATTGTGTAGTGCAGTGGAGGACATTATTGACAGCATGGAAGAGGCAAAGAACGCTTATCGGAAATGCGAGGCGGCGGTAAAAGAAGAAATAGACAAAATGCAAATAGGATGATGGGGGATCAGAATGGAAAAACAGATGGGGATGATTTTACCGTCTTTAAGCGGGGCGGCAGTAAACTTGAAAGTGACGCCGGAGATATTGGCGGCAAAAAGCAGCGAGACCGCAAATCAGGTAAAAGCCATGAGAGAACATATGGATCAGCTGCAGACTTTAGTGGATAAGACGCGTGCCTATTGGATCGGTGAGGCGGCGGATAAGCATCGGCAGATGTACTGTGATCTACAGGAAGATACGGAAAAAATCTTAGACCGTCTTGGCGAACATCCGGTGGATCTGGTCGAGATTGCCAAAAGGTATGCGGATGTGGAGTTAAAGATACAGCAGGCAGTTGAGGAACTGCCCGGTGATGTGATCGTATAGAAGATTATTGAAGACATGGAGGATATATATGACAGGCAGATACCAGATTTCTATGGATTTCGAACAGGCGAAGAGAAAAGCGAATGAGCTTGAGCGGGTTGCGGGGGACTTGGGCAGACTTGCAGGAACGGAGTTTAACGAGACATTAAACAATTTAGGCAATAACTGGAAGGGCGACAATGCACAGGCTTATATAAAAAAAGGATTGAGCTTAAAGGAAAGAATGGAGCAGACTGCGGCAGCGCTTCGAGATTCAGCATCTATGATACGAGCTGTGGCGAAAAATATCTATGATGCGGAGATGGAAGCGCTCCGAATCGCGGAGGAGCGGGAGGCAGCAATAAGGCTTGAGGCGGAACAGGCAGCGCAGGGCGGCATGGGTGGAAGGTAGAGAAAGCGTTTAACATGTTAATATGTAAGTCTATATTATGACTTCATAATAAAATCAATCAAACAGGAGGGAAAATTATGGCACAGATTTTAGTAACAAGCACAGAGTTGCGCGGAGCAGCAGGTACGCTGAGAGAGTACAATGCAAATTTCAGAAATCAGGTGGCGAATCTGGAGAATTCGGAAGGCACATTGAGATCTCAGTGGCAGGGAGCCGCAAACGATGCGTTCCACACGGCGTTTATGAATGACAAGGCATTTATGGACAAGTTCGCGGTGGAAATCGAGAATTATTGTCAGGCATTAGAGACAATCGCGGCAAAATATGACGCTGCAGAGGCTGCAAATGTGGAGACCGCTGTTACGAGAAAGCATTAAAAAGGTTGGAAAAGAAACACAGGCGTTTTCGTCAAGTATCATGCCGGCGGAAATGGTAATCTGACACTGCAATGAATAGCCGAATAACGGCAGAATGAGAGGTAAATATGGAAGGAACAATTTTAGTAACACCGGAGCAACTGGAAAGCACGGCAAATGAGTTCAGCAGTATTATGACACAGGTACAGAACCTTGCAAACAGCATGACCGATCAGGTAAACGGGCTTGGTGCAAAGTGGCAGGGGGAAGCGTCCGCCGCGTACATCAGGAAATTCAGCCAGTTAAATGATGATATTGCAAAGCTCTCCGCGATGATCAGCGAGCATGTCAGCGACTTAAATGAGATGGCGTCAAAATACCGTTCTGCGGAGCAGGCAAATGAAGAGTTGAGCAATAGCCTTGCGGGGGATGTGATTGTGTAATTATACGGTCTGATCAGAATTTACACTTTACTATGAGAGGAGAGAAAATCATGAATTGTAACCAACAGAATCCCCAAGTCCCTGACAATCCGGCAGTCTGCCCAAGTTGTGGTGTGCCGATACAGCAGATTGCGGCGTCCATGCAGAACGCAGACATGAAAAGACTGAACCTGATCGGTATAGTCAGCGCGGTTGTAATGTTTATCTGTGCGTTTCTTCCGGTTCTTACAAAAATAAAAGATTTTTACAGTGAAAGCTATAGCATGCTTTCGTCACAAGCAAACGAAGCGGGGATGGCGGGGTGGATGGTTCTTGTGCTAAGTGTGGTGATTGTATTTTTATATGCCATACCAAGGGAAAACCTTGCATTCCTTGTTTCCCTGTTAAATCTGTTCAAATTCATTCATGTGTGGTCGATCGCACAAAAGGCGATTTACAGCAACGACTTTGTTCATTATGGATACGGTTTCTATGTATATCTGATTGCAACAGTTGCAGCTATTTTACCGTTCATTTGGATAAAAGTGAAAAAAGGTGGAACCCAAATCTGTCCTAACTGTGGTGCGCAGTTGCGGGGGAACTAGATTCACGATAAATCCGTAGTTTGTCAAATAGTATGGTGGGACGTGGCTTTATCAGAAATATCATAGGTAATTGCGAACATATTTCGCAATTACCTATGGATAGGGCTAATGCCTAAAAGTAAAAGACGGCAGGAGACAAGAAATTATGAAAAGCAATCAAAAATCAAAAATAATCATGGGAATTATAGCAGGAATATTGTTTATAGCAGTGATTGCTATTGTAGCAGTATTAGTGGCGACTGGCAGCGATGGAAAAAAATATGCAAAGCATATGGAATCCGCGCAGCGTTATATAAATGAACTTGATTATGAACAGGCAGTTGCGGAGTACCGCGCGGCAATCGAGATTGAACCGAACAATGTGGAAGCCTACCGCGCATTGGCGGAACTTTATGTGCAGACAGGAGATTATGAGTCGGCGGTTGCAGTATTGAATCAGGGAATTGAACAGACAGGTTCTAGGGAACTGTCTGAATACATAGAAGAAGTGCAGACTGAATATGAGGAACAGAAGCGGTTAGCGGAAGCGTCTGCACAGGAAGAAGAATCTGTAGCGGAGGATTCTCGAAGTCAGGACGATCAGGAACAGACAGATGAGCTGGAGGAAACGGATGAGGAGAGATATAGTAACTATTTGGTGCAGGCACAGGAACTGATCGACGAACAGAACTATGAGGAAGCAGTCGGAGTATATGAGACGGCGATCGAACTGTTGCCGGAAAGGGAAGAAGCATATCGCAAGTTAGCGGAATTATATGTTATGATGAAAAATTACGAGTTTGCGATGGAAATATTGAACCGTGGAATTGAGCAGACGGAATCAGAGGAACTGCAGGAGTATTTGGAGGAGGTAGAGAGCGCGCAGGAGCGAGAGGAAACGAAAGAACAGGCAGAAGCAGAACAGGAACAAGGGCGGGAGCAGTTCCAAGATTCACAGCCGGGACAAGAAACGGTGCAAGGGGAAACAACGGATTCGCAGGAGAGTGCAAATGGTATACAGGAAGAAAAGGAGTCGGAAGTAGATTTAGAAGAAGGTCCTGAATCCATAAATGGGATTGTTCTTGAGAATGGAGAAGAAATCGAATATAAGGAAAATGGAGAATATGTTGTTTATGAATATAATCAGGATGGGAAAGTGACAAAGAGTACGGAGTATTACCCGGACGGAACTGTGATACGATATAAAATGTATGAATATGAGGGAAATGTGAACTATAGTCAATAGAGTAGACACATTTTTATGAAATTTTTAAGAAGGGGAC
>JAMPAG010000006.1 GCA_023667365.1 bacterium
TTTGTCCGGCGAAAAGCCTTAAGATCATGCACGGGAACGGTTTTCCCGCGCGAAGTGTGCTGCTTTCGCAGCTTTTCTTTATGATATGACTATAGCACTTGTCGGTCGTCTGTGCAAGGGGCTTTCCCACATTTATTTGCCCCCCTCTTTGTGATTTTTTCTTTTTCCCAAAAATGTCTCGACCCGCATTCCTTTCCGATTCACATAAATGGTGATCGCACCGCTTTCAGGCGTTATATAACAGTCACAGCCATGTTTGTTGAGGCGCGCGAGTGTCTCCTCATGCGGGTGCCCGTAGGAATTATTCTCCCCTGCCGAAATGAGCGAAATGCGCGGACTTACAAGTTCTAAAAATTCCTCCGACGTAGAATACCGTGATCCGTGATGCGCTGCCTTTAGCAACTCGATCGTATCCTGCGGCATACGATCTGTCATGGTCCGTGCCGATGCAGGCTCTGCCATCACATCCGTTTCGCACTCCGTCATCGCCATTACCAATGCGGAATCCGCCATTGTCCGTACCGCCATAAGCTCCGCCATTGTCCGTACCGCCATAAGCTCCGCCATTGTCTGTACCGCCATAAGCTCCGTCATCGCCTGCACCGCCGCAAGCTCAGCCCGCGCATCGGCGTCTCCCATAAAAAGCGCCTGAAACTCCCCATAATCAAGCCGCAGAATCAGGGAACACACATTCCGGTCTCCCGTTCTCCCCGTCTCAGCCGACGGTCCTAGACAGGTCAGTCTGCATATGCCGTCTGCATAAACCTCCCCTACCCGCATCAAATGTACCGGCACCCGGGCCTCTTTTGCCGCCGCAAGCAGCTTCTCATACGCTGTATCCTGCGGAATCTCCCGACCAATGACAATCTGCCTTACTTTGATATGCTCCGCATCCGCTGTTTCTAACAGATCGTAAACCGCGCTGACATGGTCGTTATCCAGATGGGATAGAAAAACTGCATCCAACTCGTAAATCCCGCGATATTTCAAGAACGGCAGCAGCCTGTTTTCCGACACCTTTTTCTGATCGCTGCTTCCGCAGTCCACCAAAACGGCATGACCGGAATGCTGCTCAATACAGATGCCGTCTCCCTGTCCCACATCCAGCATAGTGATCCTCAACTCTTGCCTGACAGGTACGAGCAGGACTGACAGTGCCAGCACAAGCCATCCCATACCCAGAAACGCCCGCATCCGTGCGCGGTCTCTTTTCTTATCCGGTCTGCCTCCTGCATTCCTTGCGCGGCGCTTTTCCTCATCCAGTCCGCCGTCCTCATTCCCCACGCGACGCCTTTTCCTATCCGGTCTGCCTCCCGCATCCCCTGCGCGGCGCTTTTCCTCATCCAGTCCGCCGTCCTCATTCCCCACGCGACGCCTTTTCTTATCCGGTCTGCCTCCTGCATTCCGCGCGCGCAGTTCCGCCGCTATGACAAGCCCGATAAGCATCACAGCATATAACACAAGCCGGATATTCTGCGGTCTTCCGCGCAGCAGATTTCCGGGCAGTCCGCTGACAAACCGGCTGCCGCGCTCATAAAGAAAAAGAATCAACTTACAGCATCCAGCCGCCGCACGCGCAGACACATCCGTGAGAACGCGCGCGGACTTAAGCACATGCTCCGCTGCCGTGAGCAGCATTCCCCCGACCGTTCCCTCCGATACTGCACCCGCCGCCGCCAAAAACTGCGCCCCTGCCGTGCATCCGTCCGCTGCCATGGCAAAAAACAGCAAAAGAAATCCTGCGGGCAGCAAAACGGATACGCTCGGTAATACGAACAGATTAAACAGAAATCCGTATACCGCATATTCATATTGATGTGCGAGCAGAATTGGCATCGTTGTAAGCGAGACCGCCAGACAGGAAACGACCGCCCTCACCGGCTTTGCCAGCCTGTTCTTTTTCCAGGGCAGGCAGTCCTCGCAAAGCCCTTCAAGTACAGGTGATACCCATGCGATCCCTGCAACCGCGCCAAAAGAAAGTTGAAAGGCGGAGGTCGCAACCAGCCGCGGATTTTGAAAGAGCCGCAAGATCATCGACACGGCGAGCGCTGTTTTCAGATCGTAAGTCCGCCTGACGCGCTCTGCATTTATCCCGATCACAAACATGACCGATGCGCGCATTGTGGAAGCGCTCATGCCCGTCATCATACTGTAGCTCAACAAAAAGGTGCAGCACACCGCCATGGATACCCACAGCGGCGCGCCGATGCGTCGGAGTGTCCGATAAAGCAATGCGCCCAGCATGGAAATATGGAGTCCGGAAATGGCAAGCACATGTGCGATTCCGCTCTGACTGTAAAGGCTGCGCACTTCATCGTCCAGTGACGTCTTATCTCCAAGCAGCATCGCGCAGAGCACTCCCGCCTCCCGCTCCGGCAGATAGGTAAAAATCAATGCGCGCGCAGATTGTTGTATGCGAAAGAGCGCCGCCCGAAACGGCGTACGGCTTTTAGAGACGGACAGCAGTTTCGCGTTTTTGACACGAAATGCCGCTCCCTGCGTCCAATAATAAAACGCCGAATCAAATTCTCCGGGATTCCGCGCGCAGGAAAACACATCGGGCGTGCCCTCCGCCAGAACCACGCTGCCAACCTGCGGCATCGTGCTTTTTTCACAATAACAGATACACATTTCTTTTGAGGTTTCTCCGGTCCGAACGGTCCCGGATTCTTCGCCTGAGACGGCGATTTTTTGAAGCCAGAGAACAATTTGATCTTCATAAATACGGCATTGATACACCTGCCCGGATACGCGCACGCGCTCCCCGCGCATAACCGTGTCCCGCAGCGCCTCCGGCACATACCGCAATGCTGCATTCTCTGATACACTGTCTGCGCTCCCCTCCGCACCTGCTGAAGCCTCCGGCATTTCCGCACGTCCCTCCGCGCCTGCCGAAGCCCCCGGCATTTCCGCACGTCCCTCCGCGCCTGCCGAAGCCCCCGGCATTTCTGCACGTCCCTCCGCGCCTGCCGAAACCCCCGGCATCGTCAGGAATACGCGCACCGCGATCGCTGCCGCGATCAGCAGACATACTGTACATAATGGTCTTTTCATAAGCAGATCGTTATTTTTCGATCAGCTCCAAATTTCTCTCAAACAGGGTGTTCAGACTGATCTTTTCACGATACATCAGATCCGACTTCCCCTCCACTAAAATCTGCACTTGATTGATGCCCCCAAGCTCAACCAGTGAGTTGACGATGGAATAGATCGTAACCTCGGACGTCACATTATACACCTGCGTCAAAAAATCCTGATCCAAGTTTACATAACATATCCCATCTTTGATGGAAACCGAAATGATCCCCGTCTCCGGATTCACGGTCGGATAAGCGTCCCTTTTTTGCGGTCCCGCCAGAACCTGATCCACGACAATCCGCTCCAGCGCAATATTACTGTTGTATTCAATCTCGCGCTTCTCGGAAAGAAGCATATCGCCCGCCTCATTGGTATAGTACAGCGTCAGCGTTGTCGTTTCATAGGCATTGATCTCTGTACCCGCGTTGTCCACGAACATATCCGCAGTCAGAATGCCGAGCGGATTCCCGAAAGAATCCGTGAGCGGCTGTCCGTTGATCTGAAAGCTGACGCAGGTCACGCCCTCCACCTGCGTTAAGGTGCGCACAATGGCGGCCCGGATGAGCACCGCCGTTGTCGATTTGAGTTCCAGATAATGCTCGTCAAAATTGACGATGACCTGCTCGCCGTTCAGCGTAACGGAATTGACGCCAAACGCATAGTCGAGCGGCGCGTGCATGGAGACATCCTCCGGTTTTCTCTGCATGGTCTCGATCAGCGCCGACAACTCCGTCTTAATATCGCTGTGAGACACGTTCGTCTCTACTGCCAGCACCTTTGTCTCTTCGCTATTCAAAAAATAAACGCCATACTCCACCGTATTTTCGTCAATTTCAGCATCACGCCCGCCGCAGCCGCCCGCAAGCACCAGCATGAGGACAAGCGCTGCCGCCGCAAGCTTCTTTCCTGTTCCTGTCATCTTTTTATTCCTCCATGCCGCCCGCCGCAGCCGCCTTTGCTGCTGCCGCCTCACTTCACATAGATAAGCGGAATCTTTACGATAAACGTCGTCCCCTCGCCCGGCGCACTTGCCGCCCTGATCGTCCCCCGGTGCATCAGAACCGCGCTTCTTGTGATGGCAAGTCCCAATCCCGTTCCGCCGATCTCGCGCGAATGCGACTTATCCACACGATAAAAACGTTCATAGATGTGATCCATCGCCTCCTCCGGGATACCGATGCCGGAATCCGACACCTCCACGGTAAAATACTGATGATCCGCATCTAAAAGCACCTTTACCCATCCATGCTCATTATTGTATTTGACCGCATTTTCAACCAGATTCGAGATCGCCAGCGTCAGTTTCACCTCGTCCACCTCGGCCACGACCGGGCGGATGCACTCCAGCGTCATATCCACATCCCGCTTGATCGCGATCGGGCGCAGTCTTTTTAAGATCAGCTCCAAAAGCGCGTTAATATCCGTCTGTGAAATATTTAAGTCCGCCTTTGTTTTGTCCATCTTGACAAGAGAGAGCAGGTCGTTGATGATCTTATTTTCCCGGTCGATCTCATCCGCAATATCCACCATAAATTCACGGTACAGCTCCGCCGGCACATCCTCCTGCATCAAAAGAGAATCCGCAAGCACTTTCATGGATGCCATCGGCGTCTTCAATTCATGGGAGACATTGGACACAAACTCGTCCCGCGACTCATCCAACACACGGATTCTTGCGTATAATTCGTTAAACGCATCGGAAATACGCTCCGTCTCCAAATACTCCGGCACGGAAATCTTCTCGTTGAAATGTCCCGCCTGCAGCTTTTGAATCTCGCTCGTCACATGATGGAACGGGCGCGTGACCAGGTATGCGATCCCGCCTGCCACCCCGACGATCAGGATAAAAAGAGCAAGCTCAACCAGGATCGCGTTCCGGTTAAGTAATTGCAGCGTCGTATGCGTACTCTCCGTCGATACACTGATCAGGATCACGCCCTGAACGATCTGCTGCGTGCCCGGCAGTTCCGGATTTGTCTGCTCGACCGACACCGTGATCGGGATCGTCATTTCGATATATTGATTTTTTTCATCATAATTGGTCGTGTTCTCGCCGTTAAAACACTTGATGATCTCCTCGGAGATCATGATTTTTCCGACACTGAGACCGTAGGTATCCTTGATCACCTTAAAATTCTGATCGACGATTAACACTCTTCCGTTATAAACTTCCGCTAACTGGGATAGTTCCGCGTTGATAACCTCGGACGTGGAATCCTGGAGATAATTGTAGGTCACAAGATGATTGGCGAGAATCCTTCCCTGTGTCTGCACATCGGAAATGCGCAGGGAGACCGCCCGCTCCGTATAAGTCGCCAATATCCCGTAACGCAGAAAAAGACCGGGCAGACTGCCCACCAAAACAATGATCACGAATATGCGCACCAAAAAGCTGCGCAGAGGTTTGATTCCCGAAAGAAGCTGCTTTATTTTTTGACGCATATCCCTGCCTTATCCTTTGAAAAAATAACCGACGCCCCACTTGGTATGCACATACTTCGGCTCGCTCGGGTTGGTCTCAATCTTTTCACGCAGTCTCCGGATATGAACGTCTACCGTGCGCACATCGCCCGGATAATCGGCGCCCCACACGAGCTTTAAGAGATTCTCGCGGCTGTATACTTTATTCGGATTTAGGACAAGCAGTTCAAGCACGTCAAATTCCTTTGCCGTCAGATTCATTTCTCTGCCCGCAATATAAACACGTCTCGACTCGCAGTCTAAGTTCAGCTCCCCGTATTCCACCGTTTTTGCTTTTTTCTCTTTTGTGCCCATGCGCCGCATGATCGCCTTGATGCGCGCTTTTACTTCCAGAATGTTAAACGGCTTGGTAATGTAGTCATCCGCACCGTACTCCAGCCCTAAGATTTTATCCATATCGTCGCCCTTTGCCGTCAGCATGACGATCGGAACGTTCGAAAAATCCCTGATCTGCTGGCATACTTCAAAGCCGGTCAGCTTCGGCAGCATCACGTCAAGCAGGATCATATCATATTGTCCGCTGCGCGCCTTCTCCAGCGCTTCTTCCCCGTCAAACGCGCTGTCCACTTCCATCCCGTCCTGCTCCAGGCTGAAACGGATTCCTTTTACAATCAGTTTTTCATCATCGACGACCAACACTCTCTTTCCCATTTTCCCTACACCTTTATCATTTCTTTCAAACGGTCATAGACACCCTGTTTGATGCCGTTTACCTCCATCAATTCCTCAACCGTACGGAAACCGCCGTGCGCCTCGCGGTAAGCGATGATCGCTCCCGCCCTCGTCTCGCCGACGCCCGGAAGCGTCATAAGCTGTTCCTTTGTCGCGCTGTTTAAGTCAAGACGCGTATCTCTTGCCACGCTCTCCTGCTGTCCCGCCTGAACATCCGCGCCGGCAGAAACATCCGCATCCATTGCCTGTCCCTGTGTCGTCTGTCCCTGCACACCCGGAATCTGCGCTCCATTCGTTGCTGCAGCGCCAAAATCCTGTATCCCGTCCGCCGCACTCGTACCGAATGTCTGCGTTCCGCCTACTGTACCCGCGCCGGGCGTCCGCGTTCCGTCCGCAAGCGCCTGCGCCTCTTCCATGGTCGGAATGTATATCTGCATCCCGTCCGTCAGGCTCTGCGCCTGATTGACAAGATAATCGCATGCATCCGCACACAGACCGCCCGCAAGGACGATCACCTCATAGAGCCTGCTGTCCTCGGCTACCTCATAGACACCCGGATGCATCACGGCGCCGCAAATATGTATATAGATCGTGCGCGGCGTCTGCGCGTCCTGTGCATACACGCCGCTGCCGCCATCCGCCGTATTTCCCGCGCTGTCAGTTCCTCCTGCCGCCGCATTTCCGCCGTTCCCGGCTTCCATCCCTGCATTTCCTGTACCCGCGCCGCTTTCCGCAGTCCTGCCCGTTCCGCCTCCCGCGCCGGACAGAGTGCCGTCCGCATCCTGCGCCGTCTCATAAAAAACGCCGCCCTGTCTGCCGCATCCCGGAAGAACCCACGCATACATCAGCACGAGTACCACTAAACATCCGATATATTCTTTTTTTCGCATAAATTCCTGTTACATATAATAACCGTGTAACTATTGTATGATATATAATTTTGAAAAACAAGTACGATTTTGCTTTTTTCACTTTGATTTCCATTCAAAAAGGATCATTCCCCCGATCACCGCAAGGAGACCGATCAGCTTACGTATCTCAAATTCCGCCTTTTCCACGCCAAACAGACCGAATACCTCGATCAGGTACGCTGCCGTTACCTGCGTCGTCACGATGAGCATCGTCGAAAACGCGGGCCCCAACGCCGCCATGCTTTTGATGACGGTCAGCGTGATCAGCGCGCCGAGCACGCCGCCGAGCAGCATATATTTCGGCTCCACCTTGAGCAGCGCGCCAAACGAGCTGCGCTCCGTAGCACCCCATGCCGCCAGACAGACAATAAACGCGGTCAGCTGCACAAACGCGTTCGTCGTCCATGTCCCCGCCGTCTTAGACACCTGCGTATTAAAAACACCCTGCACGCTCATGAGCGCTCCGGATAACATGGCAATCAAAAATCCAATCATATCGGACTCCTTTTCACTCTGAAAGAGCATCCTGCCCTTTTTGTGAAAAGGATGTCCGCCGATTGGATTTTTATTCATGCACGTTCTGTATTTAAGGCTCAGTCCGTCCCGGCTTCCATGCCCTCATCCTCGTAAATCTCTTCTTCCTCCTCGATGATTTCGATATATGCTTCCTCCACGTCTTCTCCCGTCACCTGTTTTTTGATCTGTTCGGAAAGCCTCTTTAACGTGGCGTTCGCGTCGTCGCCCATCCAGATATTCGTAAAACACATTTCCAGTTCCACCCAGAAGTTGCTCGACTCCACAACCTTCGGCATCGGCACGGAAAGCTCGTACGCCTGCCCGATCGTATCAAAAACCGGATTCTCATATGGGATATATCTGCGCGCAGACACTTTCCCTGTTCTTGCATAGAGCGAATCCGCATAGATCACGCAGATATACCTTGCAAACAAGCTGGCCGCTTCTTTTTTGTCGCTGTAGCCGTTGACTGCAACGCAGTTCGTCACCGACACCTCTTTCGCCGCCAGCTCCTCCGTTAAATCCGGAATCAGCGCAACGCCGTAATCATAGCCGAACAATTCCTCCGCCTTCGCCGCTTCCAGCCGCGCGACCGCGTCGGTCGTCGCCAGCGTAAAGATGATCTTCCCGTCCATGAACTCCTGCATGACACTCGCATACGTCGTCGTGTCCGCTTCAATGGAAAAGAACTGGTTTAAGTCCTGATAAATGTTCAGACAGCGGATCGTATTCTCATTATAAATCTCGATCACATTCGGGTTATCCCCCGCCGGTCCGCCGATCTGAATGGAATCTCCCGCAAAAAAATAATTGTAAAAAATATCGGAAACGTCCCATTTGAAAATGGAATCCACATTTTCGGGCGCATCATACTCATTGGCAAAATTCAGAATCTCTTCAATGCTGTCCGGCACAAGCGCTTCGATCCGTGCCTCCACATGCCGGGCGAATTCGGGACTTTCCAGCAGTTCCTCCTCCGTGAGAAACAGACTCTCCCCCCAGCCTCCGGCGCCGCCATCTTCGTCCTCTGCACCTTCTATGCCTGCGCTTCCATCCGCCGCACTTCCACCATCCGCACTTTCTCCGTCCGCGCCGCCGGCTCC
Source organism: bacterium (assembly GCA_023667365.1). Classification (GTDB taxonomy): domain Bacteria; phylum Bacillota; class Clostridia; order Lachnospirales; family Lachnospiraceae; genus DLAJ01. The sequence goes on from JAMPAG010000006.1 coordinate 8,762, forward strand.
CTCAGCATCCCCACTTCCGGGTTCCGCGCCGTCGTCCGCACCTTCCCCGCCTGCGGTTCCGGCTGCCGCGTCCTCTTTTGCCTCATACCAATCTGTCAGTACCTCCGTCCGCGCGATCTGCTCCAGATACGTCCGGTTATACAAAAGATAACTGGTCTCATAATACATCGGATAAGCGACATAACGCCCGTCGTACGTCACCGCGTTCAACGCCGTTTCACAAAAATGCGCATCCGTCAGCATCTGCTCCGTATCCTTAATCTCACTTGCAAGCCCTGAAAGATACGCCTTGCCAAGCGAATCGTTTCCGACAATGAACATATCGGGATACTGCGTCTCATGAATGCTGTTGCGATTGATCGTCTCCAGATATTCCAGCCCCGAAACAAGCGTAAGTTCCACATGAATATCGGTATCCTCGTAATAGTCCAGCGCAACGCTGCTTAAATAATCCGTCAGCAGTTCATCCGTATACCAGAGCGTGATCGTATCCTTCGCCACATATGTTATATCCCCGCCGCGTTCCCGCTCCTCCGTATCGATCGCGCCTGCATAGATTTCCAGCGCCAGTGCGCCGACGATCAACAGCACGACTGCCAGTCTCATTTTCAAATTCATACCACTTTACACCTTCCCGCTTCACGCGTCCAAAGACAGGCAAGCCTTCAAAATATCGATCATTTCGTCCACCTGCTCCTCGCTGATGATGAGCGCCGGAAGAAAACGAAGGATATTCGGCCCTGCATTGATCAGGATCAGACCTTTTTCAAGCGCCGCGTTAATGTATGGCGCAACGGGCACATCAAACTCCAGCCCCTGCATCAGCCCGAGACCGCGCCGCTCCTTTATCCTGCCGCAGGAGCGCGTAAGCGCATCAAGCCTCTGTTCCAGATAGGCTCCCACACGGTTGACGTTTTCCAGCACATGGTTCTTTTCAAAAAGCTCCAATACCTTGCAGATTGCCGCGCAGGCAAACGGGTTGCCGCCGTAAGTCGTCCCGTGATCCCCCGCCGCAAGCGAATGCGCGCCGACATGCTCCGTCAGTAAAAATGCGCCGACCGGCACGCCGCAGCCTAAGGCTTTCGCGCTCACCATGATGTCCGGCTTCACACCATAGCGCTGCCATGCGTACATCGTTCCCGTCCGTCCCATGCCGCACTGAATCTCGTCCAGAATCAAAAGAATGTCTTTTTCCTCGCAGAGCGCCTTCACCCTGCGCAGAAATTCCTCGTCCGCCGGATGGATGCCGCCCTCGCCCTGCACGGTCTCAAACAGGATCGCGCAGGTCTTATCCGTAACCTGACTGCGCACGCTCTCAAAATCGTTCAGCTCGGCAAAGCGGATATTGCCGATGCCCGGCTCAAACGCCTCACGGTATTTCGGCGTTCCTGTCACCGAGAGCGCTCCCATCGTCCGTCCGTGGAACGAACGGTTCATGGCGATGATCTCGTGATCCGTCCTGCCGTCCTTTAAGTACGCATACTTGCGCGCCGCTTTGATGGCGCCCTCGACTGCCTCCGCACCGGAATTGGTGAAAAAAACACGATCCATGCCGGAAATCGCTTTGATTTTTTTGGCCGCCTCGATCGCCGGTACATTATAATAGTAATTGGACGTATGAATCAGCTTGTCGATCTGCGCCTTTAAGGCGGCGTCGTACTCCTGATTGTGATAACCGAGCGCAAACACCGCGATGCCGGATGCGAAATCCAAATACCGCTTTCCCTCTATATCATACAGATAAACGCCGTCGCCCCTCTCAAGTACGACCGGATAACGGTTATAGGTATGAAGCAGAACCGACTCCGCCTCGTCAATATATTCTTTCATGTTCATGGCTTTTTTCCTCTCACGGTTGGTAATCATTAGATGATTGCGAAACGCAATCAATCACGTTCATGATTGTACAAAATATACAATTCCAAAAGCAGGTGCTATGAGATCGCCGGTACTTACATGCGGTATTTCCGCATGTTATGTACCGCTGCGATCGAATTGCAGCGAGAGCGTGCCTGCGTTGGATTGTATATTTTGTACAATCTCACAGCCTATATCATGCGTTTCGCAATCACCTAATGGTAATCATAATTCATCAGGTGCCGGTCTTCATCGCGCATAATCATTGTACCGATTCCGGAGTTGGTAAAGATCTCCAGCAACAGACAATGCGCGATCCGTCCGTCCAGAATATGGACGCGGTTGACGCCCGCCCGGATGGCATCCGTGCAGTTTTTCAGCTTCGGCAGCATGCCGCCGCCGATGTAACCGTCCGCGATCAACGCGTCCGCGTCGCTCGCCGTCAGTCTCGAAATAAAACTTGATTTGTCGTCCACATCCTTATACAAGCCCTCAATATCCGTTAAAAAAGCAAGCTTCTTTGCGCCGACTGCGCGGGCGATCGCACATGCCGCGTCATCCGCATTGATATTGTAGGTGTCAAAATTCTCATCTAGGCCGATGGGCGCCACAATCGGCAGGAAATCTTTTTCCAAGAGGTCGAACAGGATCTTCGGCTCCACACCGACAATGTTGCCGACATAACCGATGTCCCTGCCGTCCACCGTCTTTTTTTCCACCTTGAGCAGCCCGCCGTCCTTGCCCGTCACGCCGATCGCCTTGCTGCCGAGTGCCTGCACCATCGTGACAAGACGCTTGTTGACCTTATTTAAGACCATCTCGGCAATTTCCATCGTCTCTGAGTCCGTCACGCGCAGTCCGTTCACGAACTCCGCTTCCTTGCCGACCTTGCCGACCCATTTGCTGATCTCCTTGCCGCCGCCGTGCACGATAATCGGCTTAAATCCGACCAGCTTTAAGAGCGTGACATCCTGAATCACGCTTTTTTGCAGTGCCTCATCCACCATCGCGCTCCCGCCGTACTTGACGACGATGATGTTCCTGTTGAATTTCTGTATGTAGGGAAGCGCTTCGATCAGTACCTCCGCTTTGCTCATCACTTCTGTGATCTCTCTCTGATTCATTTTGTCAACCGATCTCCTTTTTTCTGTCTCTCCGTCTGCCGGTCCCGTAAGTCATGGTATGCCGTAAACCGCGCGTCACTGATTAAACGCTATGATATTCGCTTCGTTAAGCGTAAAATCATAATAGTTCAAGTCCAGCCGCCTTGTCCAGCCGATCCGGTTCCAGAACGCGTTGCCGATGTCGTTTTTGGTAAACGCGATGAGCGACACTTTGCTGATCCCTTCCGCTTTCAGCGCCTCCATCGCAAACGTCACCATCCGCCTGCCGATGCCGCGCATCCGATACTCTTCGCGCACGCATACATGATACAGACAGCCGCGCCTGCCGTCGTGCCCGCATAAAATCGCGCCGACGATCTCTCCGTCCTCCTCGGCGACCACGCTTGTTGTCGGATTTCTTTTCAAAAAACGCGCAACGCCTTCCTTAGAATCGTCCACACTGCGGATAGCAAATCCCTTAATACTCATCCAAAGCGCGTAAACGCCGGCATAATCCTCAATTTCCATTGTTCTGACTGTCATGACTGCCTCCGTTTTCGCCCTTTGCCTTCGCCGCGCGCGCCGCATGTTCCATTTTCTGTTTGAGTAATGAGCGCATCAGTTCTTCGGGAAATACGATATTTTCCCCAAACGGATTGATGACAAATCCGGAAAGTCCGCCTTTGGAACCAAACACATACTGCGCGTACACATCAAAATTCATCACCATGTTTTTGACCGGCTCCGTCATGTTCGTGCGTTTTTTCCATTCGTTCATCTGAATGGTGTCCGTAAACGCCGGCAGGAATTTTTTGCCGTCCTTTGTGTGAATGACCTTAAAGCTGACATGAATCGGCGTGCGGACGCCTTTCTCCTTATTCTGCCGCACCTTCTCCTCCTCCTCGGCGGAGACAATGGCAGGCGAAATGAAATTCGTGCGCATCATTTCCGAAATCATTTTGCTGCGGTTCTGCGGCGTATTCTCGTCCTGCATTTTACGCATGGCGACGATAAACTCCAAATTCTGAATCTTTTTGTTTATATCTTCCATAGGGAAAGCGATACTCCTTTCGCATTCTTTGTCGGGATTCGGGTGTCAGGCAATTTTCTGTCTTCCTACGGGAACATCGGCACCATGGAAAGTCCCTCGTCCTCCGGCAGTCCGAACAACAGGTTCATGTTCTGCACGGCCTGTCCCGCCGCACCTTTGACAAGATTATCAAGCGCTCCCATCATCACGACTCTGCCCGTCCGCTCATCCACGGTAAAGCCGATGTCCACATAATTGCTTCCCTCCACCCATTTTGTTTCGGGGCATACGCCTTTGTCAAGCAGGCGTACAAAACGTTCTTCCTGATAATAGCGCTCATAGGCCGCCCGCAGCTCACTCTCCGCCGGCAGGGTGCCGTCCTCTTTCCGGCGTAAAGAAGCATATGCCGTCACGAGAATACCGCGGTTCATCGGCACCAAATGCGGCGTAAAGCTGACCGTGAGCGGTCTGCCCGCGGCATAACCAAGCTGCTCCTCGATCTCCGGCGTGTGTCTGTGCGTCGCAACGCCGTACGCTTTCATATTTTCATTGACCTCACAGAACAGGTTCGGCAGTTTCGCGCCTCTGCCCGCGCCGCTCGTGCCTGATTTTGCATCAATGATGAGCGTATCCGGTTCGATCAGTCCTTCTTTTACAAGCGGATATGCCGTCAGAATGGAACAGGTCGTATAACAGCCCGGATTCGCGACCAGCCGCGCTCCCCTCACCTGCCCGCGGTTTAATTCGCACAGTCCGTAGACCGCCTCGCCGATAAACTGCGGGCTTTTATGCGTAATGCCGTACCAATGCTCATAGACGTTCACGTCCTTGATACGGAAGTCCGCGCTTAAATCCACGATCTTGACTCTGGAGAGAATCTCCTCGTTTACCAGGGAAGCGCAAAATCCCTGCGGCGTCGCCGTAAAGATCACATCCACCTCTTTCGAGAGCGCTTCCATGTTATCGTCCATACAGACCGCGTCCACAATGCGGAACAGATTACGGTATACCTCGTCATAGCGCTGCCCGATATAGCTTCTCGATCCGTACCATTTGACCGTAACATCCTTGTGTCCCATTAAAATGCGCACGAGCTCGCTGCCCGCATAGCCCGTCGCGCCGATGATTCCTGCTTTTATCATATGGTTCCTTTCTTTCCGCAGCGCTTTCCGACAGGCTCTTTTCGTTCATCGAACATATTCCTTCGAAAAGGATGTCGGGATGCGTTGCGCAATTCTTTTCTATTGTACTTGAAATGCCGCATAAAAACAACTACTGAATTTGCTTCACAAACTCCTCCACGCTTTTTGCTTTCGCAGCCAGCTTATGCCATGCGCGGAGCGTTGCTTCCTCCTTTTGCGCGGTGATGGTCTCCCGCAGAGAGTCCGGAACGTCGCCCAGCTCGTAAAGCAGGTCAAGTACCGCCTCCGCCAAACCGGTCGCTTTCCCCTCCGTAAATCCCTGCTCCCGTCCTTCTTCTATTCCTTCTTTCCATCGCCGCTGTTCAATCTCATAGCTTTTCATATAGGCAAGCCCCACCTTTCCGTCACGCTTCACCGCCGTTACCATTTCGTGCAGTCTCTGCAGCCGCTCTGTTCTGGCATTTTCCTTTGACGTGTGCTCCATGTAATACAGAAGCTCACGCAGTTCCTCCGGCGGATTTCCTTCGGTTCCCTTTGTATAAAGGAAAATCGTCCGCGCCCCGTCCTCATACGGTAATTCCGGCACCTCGATACACCCGCTCTTGACCGTGTAGACCATCCGGTCCAAGCCAAACGGATCATACGTCGTGATAAAGATCACGATCACATTTCGTAACTCCGCGTACTCCACGCCTGTTTTCAGACAGCCCGCATCCAGCTTCGCATGGTAGAACCGCACCCGCTTCGGGAGTGACGCAACGTCATCCTCTCCGTCGTTGTTGTCGGGCTCCAGATCAAAAAGCTCCCCGTCTTCCTCATCAAGATACACATCCATGCGGATACCGTGTTTGTCCGTGTCCTCCCCCGGTAATGCCCTCTGCGGGGTGACTTTCAGCTTTCCGATCTTCCTGCCTAAAATGCATTCGAGGATGCACCTTGCCGCAGGCTCCCCGTACACCGCATGACTTGTCAGGCTGTTGGCTAAAAAGTCGTCCACCAAGTTCAGTTCTTCCAGTTTCCTTACATTTCGCATTCGTTTCCTCCTGTTCCCATAGCGCGGGAAAACAGGAGCCTGTCCGCCTCTTTTTCTTCCGTGCGCTATGCTTTTTTGATTGGTTGTGGGTAAAGCATAGATTACAAAAGAATGCCTGTTTGAATAAGCATTTAAGAAGCGGCAGAATGCCGTCTGACACGGATTGCTCTAAGATTGGCTGATCGCATTCGGAGCACGGTATCCATATCTATATCGGATGCCGCATAAATCCAATACGCGTAAGACAGCCTTGAACAATTCCGTCAAAGAATATATGCTTTGTGCTGATTATACGAGGATTTGCATGGAACGTCAAGATGATTTTGGTCCGATCCGTCCTGATTTTCCTTTTCTTTTTGTATAATTATTCATTATTTTTTCGTATTATTTAATTTTTTGTATGATTTATGTATAATATTCATCAAAATATGCATTTTATTCACAAATTCCCTATTGCATTTGCAAAGCGGATGTTGTATGATACCAAAAGAGTTTTATGATTGAAAAAGAAAACGGAGGAATACATAATGAAAGAAAAAGTCATCCTTGCCTATTCGGGCGGATTGGACACCACGGCAATCATTCCGTGGCTGAAAGAGAATTTTGATTATGAGGTCATCTGCGTATGCGCAGACTGCGGACAAGGCAATGAATTAGACGGGTTGGAGGAACGCGCGAAAGCATGCGGCGCTTCCAAGCTTTATATCGAGGACATCACGGATATTTTCTGCGACGAGTACGTCGTTCCGTGCGTGCAGGCACATGCGGTCTATGAGAATAAATATCTGCTCGGCACGTCGATGGCGCGCCCGGCAATCGCAAAGCGTCTGGTAGAGATTGCCCGCAAGGAAGGTGCGACGGCAATCTGCCACGGCGCAACCGGAAAGGGCAACGATCAGATCCGTTTTGAGCTTGGCATCAAAGCGCTTGCGCCCGACTTAAAGATCATTGCCGCATGGAGAAACGAGAAATGGACGATGAACTCCCGTGAGGAGGAGATCGCATACTGCGAGGCGCACGGCATTCATCTTCCTTTTTCCGCCGACAACTCTTACAGCCGCGACCGCAATTTGTGGCATATCAGCCATGAGGGACTGGAGTTGGAGGATCCGGCAAACGAGCCGAATTATGAGCACCTTCTCGTGCTTGGCACCACACCTCAAAAAGCGCCGGATGAGGGTGAATATGTCACGCTGACGTTTGAGCATGGCGTTCCGAAGAGCGTGAACGGCAAACAGATGAAAGTGTCCGATATTATCCGTGAGCTGAATGCCCTTGGCGGTAAGCACGGCATCGGCATCATTGATATTGTGGAAAACCGCGTCGTCGGCATGAAGTCCCGCGGCGTTTATGAAACGCCGGGCGGAACGATCCTCTATGAGGCGCACCAGCAGCTTGAAGAACTGATCCTTGACCGCGATACCTACGCGTTAAAGGCTGACCTCGGCAACAAGTTCGCGCAGGTCGTTTACGAGGGCAAATGGTTCACGCCGCTTCGCGAAGCGCTTCAGGCGTTCATCGAATCCACGCAGAAAAATGTCACCGGCGAAGTGAAGTTCAAGCTCTACAAGGGCAATATCATCAAGGCCGGAACGACTTCTCCGTATTCTCTTTATAATGAAAGCATCGCTTCGTTTACAACCGGCGACCTCTACAACCACCACGACGCGGAGGGCTTCATCAACCTGTTCGGTCTCGCGAGCAAAGTACGCGCGATGAAGCTTCAGGAGAGCGGCGTCGATCCGCTGACCGGAAAAAAGAAGTAATCTGGCGAAAAACATATTTCCGGGTGTCGAAAGCCCACTCCTATAAGTGAAGAAGGAACCCACATGACAGTCATGCGGGTTCCTTTTTTATATCGTTTTACCGGATCATCAGCTTACGCGCGGCATGAATGCCGATCTTATACGGCAGGGGTCTGAGCGCGTGATCGGCTTCCTTTAATTTTTCCCGGATCGGAAGATGCTGGGGACAGTGCTGTTCGCATTTGCCGCAGCCAACGCACTGTGATGCAAAACCGGGTTCCTTGCGGATCCCCATATTCTGCGCAAATTCAAAGCGGGCGGAAGACTTTTTCTCCATATACATCAGGTTATAATAATAGAAGTTACCGGGAATGTCCACTCCCTTGGGACACGGCATACAATACCGGCATCCCGTGCATCCTACTTTTTCCCGCTCACGGATGATCTGTCTGATCTGCTCCACGATCTTCCTGTCTTCCTCTGTAAAATGCCCCGGCTCCGCCTCCGACGCGATGCGGATGTTCTCATTTACCATATCCTCAGAATTCATGCCGGAGAGCACACAGCTGACTTCCGGCTGGTCCCACAGCCAGCGCAGTCCCAGCTCGGCGGGCGTATAACCCTTGCTGTCGGAGGCAAGCACTTCCCTCGCTTTTTCCGGCAGGTTCACCAGCTTTCCGCCGCGGAGCGGTTCCATAATGATGACCGGGATTCCCTTTCCTGCCGCCGCCTGAAGCCCCCGCCTTCCCGCCTGGGTATGCTCGTCTAAATAATTATACTGGATCTGGCAGAAGTCCCAATCATACGCATCCAATATCTTTAGAAACATTTCCGTATCACCGTGATAGGAAAAACCAATGTTCCGGATACGGCCCTCTGCTTTCTGCCGCTTAATCCATTCTTCAATCCCCAGCGTTTTTAAGTGCTCCCACTCCGCATAATCCGTAAACATATGCATTAAGTAATAGTCGATATGATCCGTGCGCAGGCGGGTCAGTTCCTCATGAAAGGTTTTATCAATCGCCGCAGAGGAACGCATCATATACTGCGGAAGCTTCGTGGCAATAGAAACCTTGTCACGGCACTGATTCTCATCCAGAATCCGTCCAAGACATTCCTCGCTGCCCGGATAAATGTAAGCGGTATCAAAATAATTGACCCCCTTTTCGATTGCAAGAAGGACTTCCCTTTCCGCCTTTTCGTAGTCGATCGCGCTGCCCTTTTTGCTGAATCTCATACATCCATAGCCCAGCTGGGAAATCTGATTGCCATATCGATCAAGTCTGTATTTCATCTTTTCCTCCTGCATCTGCCACAATCTGTTTATGATCCATCCTAACGCACTTTCCACTTCCCAAGCAATGTCTTTTTATACCGGAGCAATTCTTCTTTTGCCTCCGGATCGTCTCCCGCCCTCTGCAGATAGAGCACCGCCTTCTGGATGTCCGCCGGCACGCCGAGTCCGCGCCCGTAGAGATAACCTAACATAAAAAATACCTTGGGGGTTTCGCCTGTTCCTTTTTCCAGCAGTTCCCTTGCCCTGACGAAATCCTGCGGTGTTCCCCAGCCTCTGAAATAGCATTCGCCCAAGTATTTTACACCCCAGACGCTGCCCTGCGTATACGCGTAGTTCAAAAGCCGGAACGCCTTGTCATAATCCTTCGGAAGCGCATTGTCTTTGCAATACAGAGCGCCCAGCGCGTTCGCGTTAAACACCCTTGTTCCGTCCGCACAGGACATGGATAACCCCTTGTCGTAACATTTTGCCGCATAGGCAATGTCTTGTGGAACGCCGTTCCCGTGTTCATAAGCGATACCGACATAATACCATGCGTCCCCCTCCCCGCCTTCCGCTGCCAGTTTGAACCAGCCTGCGGCGTCGGGGCTGTTTTTCTCATTCAGTTCCAGCGCATAGCTGTACTGGAAGATCGGATAGCCGCGTTCCGCGCCGATCCGCCAAATATCCGCCGCTTTTTCGGGGCGCGCCGGGATCAGATCGCCTTCCCCTTTTGTATAGTAACGATACAGATTCGTCCCCGCAAAGTGGACGCCGCCGCGGAACGCCATCCAATGCCATTCCTCGCATCGGGAAATGTTCTCCGCCCGGTATGCCCTGTATTCCGCGTCCGTCGCAAAGGAAGCCCGTCCCTTATCCTGAATACGCAGAGTATCTTCCCAAAAGTAAGAATTTCCAATGGTATACTGGCAGAACGCATCCCCGTCCTGCGCTTTTTGCAGAACGATGTCGAATGCTTCTTTGAGACTGGCAAACGGCATTTTCCTCTGAACGGACGGCGTCAGCAATCCGCTCCGCAGCGTGACCAGCACGCCGAGCGCGCTGCCCTGCTCCACCGATTGGTGCAGAAGCTTTTTGGCCAAGCCGTCGTCTTCCGGAAATTCATGACCGCGCCACACATACTGGCGGCCGCAATAACATCTTGCCAGAATGCAGCTCGCGTCGCCGTCCCCCTCCGCGGACGCTTTTTGCAACAGCTGTAATCCCTCCTGTCCCTGTCCGGTGCGCACATCATAGTAAATATACCGAAGTGCCTGCTCCACTGCGTCGCTAAAACATTTCCCCATGCGTTGTTTCCCCCTGTTTTCTGTTTTCTGTTTTCTGTTTTCTGTTTTCTGTTTCCTGTTTTCTCGCGTTTCCTATCTTTTGTATCTGTCACAGTGCCATTATGCTATCTGCGCCGTCATTTCCTCTTTTTTCGTACTTTTTTCTCCATCCTTTTTGTATCGTCCCGCCACTGGATGCTTCCCGTGTCTAAACGTCCGTCATAAAAATCCATCAGCCACATCGCCGCCTGTCTGCCCGTACCCTCCGTCGAAAAAAATCGTAGCCTGTCCGCATCCGGTCTTGTAACACCTGCGTGAAAATGCCCGCCCGACCCGTTTTCTTCCGCAATTACCATCCAGCAATAAGGGATCGTATGGATTTCCACATTCCGATAACTTCCGTCGATCAATCCCTCCGCGGCAGCCTCCACATCCTCGCGCTCAAACTCCTCATGATATTGGCGTGCGCCGGAGGCGGCGGTCAGAACCAGACAAGGCGGCACGGACTGCTTCGCCGCACGTGCCGCCAGATCCGGCAGAATCCATGATTCATCGCCGCCCTCCGGATTGAAACCGTCGTCATCCTCCGAGCCTGTATAGGAATCTGAATCCTGAAGCCGATTCGGATTAAAACCGCCGTCATCTTCCAATCCTGCAGCATCATACGCATCAAATCGGTTGCCACCCGCCAGGGCGGCCGCCGTTTTGTTCTGCATTCTGTTATTTTCGGCGCGTTCCGCTTCCAACACACGGAACTCCCGCTCATTTTTTCTGTGGCGGAATCCCCGCAGTGCTTCTTCCCATTCGATGTCCGACCCTGCACGATAGGAAAGATATTCCCGGTAGGAACAAAAAAGAATATCCGGCGCGCGCAGCTTCAGGCAGTCCAAAAAGGCTTTCAGTTCATCGGGATCGTGAAGCTCTGTGCTGTGTGTCTGTTTTTGATCGTCCACCAAATAACATGCAACAATTCTGGAAGACCCGCCGCCCGATCTGCGGGTCACAATCTCATCCCTGCCGCACGCGACACGAATACGCGGAATGAAAACGGCATCCTCACCCAGAACCCATTCCCGCCCGACGCCGACCCGGTCACCGGCAAACCACATCCCGTTCTCATACAGATCCCGATCCACGATTCCAAATAATTCTTCCGCATTCAAACCTGCGTTCTGAGCGGGAAGCTGGGAACGGATCGCTTTTGCCAACCGGCTTCTGCCCGGAAAAAGCCCGTCCCTGAGCCCTGCTGCAAGCTCGCGGAATCCTAAGATCAGACCGCCTGCGGCGACCGCCGCAGACACGACAAGCTTCAGATATTCCGTAAACTGCCAGCCTGTTTTATCCGCCCTGACGCTGACTGCAAAGTTCACGCCGCACGCAGCGGCGATAAATAAAATGATAAACGCCGGAACAATCTGCCCCAGACGTCTTTTCGTCCGCTCACGGCAATAACTGTCTTGCTTCTTTTCCATATGCCCTCCCTGCCCGATCCGCTCTGTCCCTGCGATATGCGGCGCAGGATCGTCTACTTTCATGCCGTCTGAATTTTTGAGACTGAACTCCTGATCTCCTTGATCTTATTTGACAATACCATAGCTTTTTCGTCTTTACAAGGGGCAAAAGAATCGTTGCGTGATTCTCCCCTGTTTACGGAATTTCCTAATAAGATTCGGGTGTCAAAAGCCAACAAAAAAAGCCCGCATCATAGAGCAGGCTTCTTTTTTGCCAAAAAATCATTGGAACAGGTAAATGACCTGACCGTAAGCGCCACCGTTCCGCGCCCGCATTTTCCGCCCCGCGTTCAGGCCGCGCCCCGGTCGGACGGCTCTTTCTCCAACACCGCCCTGACGGTCTGTTCCAGCACCGACATGTCCACAGGTTTCGCCACATGCGCGTTCATGCCCGCCTCCATCGCGTCCCGCACATCCTCGGCAAATGCATTTGCCGTCATTGCGATAACGGGAATCGTCTGCGCAAGCGGATGATCAAGCGCGCGTATCGCCCTGGTCGCCTCATAGCCGTTCATCACCGGCATCTGCACATCCATCAGAATGATCTGATATTGTCCGGGCGTCGATTTTTCAAACGCCTCTACCACAAGCTGTCCGTTTTTACAGATCTCGCAGGTCGCGCCCACCATATCTAACAGCTCTCCCAAAATCTCTGCATTGATCTCATTATCCTCCGCTACCAAAATATGCATTCCCTCAAGAACGCTCTGTTCCGCCGCTTTCACCGGCATTTCCTCCGGCTCGCGCTTTAACAGCACCGCGACTTTTTGACGGAAACTCGTAAGGAAGAACGGTTTTGCGAGAAATGCGTCCACATCCGCATTTTCCTCAATCTCCGACGAATCGTAACTCGTGAGGATCAGAATCGGCGTCTTTTCAGGAACCTCCTGACGGATCCGCCTTGCCGTCTCTAAGCCGTCCATTCCCGGCATCTTCCAATCCAGCAATACGACATGGTAAGGCTTTCCTTCCTGCTGCGCCTGCCTGATCCGCTCGATTGCCGCTTTGCCGTCCAGCGCATAATCCACCGCAACGTCGGTTCCCTCCATCGTCGCCTGCACATTCTGGCAGATCACTTCCTCGTCATCCACGGTCAGCATTCTGGTGATGCCATTCTTTTTCCAGAAATTCTGGTCGATTTCCTGCTCGCTGATGTGCAGATCCAGATCCACGGTAAAGGTGGAACCTTTTCCTTTTTCACTTTCCACGGCGATGATGCCGCCCATCAGATCCAACAGGTTTTTGGTGATCGCCATGCCGAGACCGGTTCCCTGGATCGTGTTGGTTACGCTGTCTTCCTCCCGCGTGAACGCCTGAAACAGATTTTTCAGATACTCCTTGCTCATGCCATAGCCGTCATCCGCCACGACGAAGCGGAAATGCGCCAATTTCCCGTTTTGCTGCGGAATCTCCTGAACCGTCATCGTGATATGACCGCCCTCCGGCGTATATTTGACCGCGTTGGACAGCAGATTCAGCAGAATCTGGTTGAGCCGCACCTTATCCATCACCACATGCTCATGCCGGATGTCCTTGCTGTAGACCTCGAACATATGCCCCTTTGCCTTCATCTGCGGCCGGATGATCCCGTCGATGCCTTCGATCAGTTCCACCATGCTCTCTTCCGACATGTTCAACGTCGTCTTGCCCGCCTCGATCTTACTGATGTCCAGAATATCATTGATCAAACCTAACAGATGCTGGCTGGAGGACGTGATTTTTCTCGTATACTCACGCACCCTGTCGGGATCTTCCGCATCCCGCGCCAACAGCGTCGCAAACCCGATGATGGCGTTCATCGGCGTCCGTATATCATGACTCATATTGGATAAAAAAGAACTTTTGGCGCGGTTCGCCTCCTCCGCGATCTGGAACGCCTGCTCCGCCGTCTCCTTCGACTGCGTCAGCATCGCATTGGATTCCTCCAGCTTCGCGTTCATTTCCTCCTGGTGGCGCAGATTGATCTGCTCCTGCTTATACAGACGCTCGCTGTTCCGCTGACGGATAAAGGACGCCGCCGCCAACGCCAACAGAAGCAGCAGCACGACCGCCAGAATCAACAGTGTACGGATCACCATGCTGACCATGCTGACCGTTCCGGACGCCACAGAATCCGCCGGAATCAAAAACAACAGCAGCGTATCGTACTCCGCAAGCGAGGTGATACAATAATAATATTCCACGCCCTCGTTGACAAAATTCGTGCTCAGGGTATCCGTCTCTTCCAACGCTGCGCGAATATCTACATACCGCTGCCCCTCCATTTCATCCAGCACCTTCAGCACGTTGTATGCCTGGATCATTTTTTCCTGCGCAGCGTCATCATGCATCCGGGTCCCGTTGCTCTTTAAGATATACGTTTCGCTCCGGTTGCCGTAAGCGTCGCTGTCGTAATATTGGGACAGCGCATAAACATCCTTGAGCAATACGATATGCGTAAAGCTCACGCCATCCTCCGCCGTCTCAATCGGCACATCCAGCTTTTGCACGAACGCCCAATTGCTCCCCGCCTGCACATAGCTGTCGGAAATAAACGTACAGCGGTTTTCCCCGCCGGAAACCATATCAATGTCAGACCATACCCCATGCTTTCCGTCCGCGTCATAGCAGTTGCCCTGACTGTCCAAAAGCATCAGCACGGAATCATAACGCCGCGTCTCCATCACCTGTTCCAGCTCGCCGATATAAGACGTCACTTCCTCCACCGTGGCAAACGTCTGCGGTTCTATGGTATTGACCGCCACGTTCACATAATTCCAGTGGGTATCCAGTGCGTTTTTCAGATTCATCCGTACCTGGGATGTGATCTCCACCAGCTGTGTCGTACGTTCCTCAAAAATCTGCTGTTGTAAATACTGGTTAAAAAACGATCCCCCTGTGAGCAAAAACAAAAACAGACAGACGGTCAATACTGCCGGAAGCGCGAGCTTCCGATTTTTCGTTTTCGTTTCCATCCCCATTACACCTTCCGTCAAACCGATGTACTGCGTCTATTATTTTCCGGGCTTACGCCGCCGTTATTCGTTCAGCGTGATATAATCGCTTGGCGCCGCCAGCTGTCCGCCTCCCGCAAGGCGGTCCGCCAAAATCTGCTGGTAGACGGTCCCCAAATCGGTATATTCCGTGACTCCTGCCGCTAAAAGCGCATCCGTCAGCATCCTGTCCCTGCTGCCGATCACCGCTATGGAATACACGGTATCCCGCTCCATTTCCCGTCCGCCTATCGTCAGCTTTTCCAGCGTATAGCCCGTATTTGTTTTTTGTACCGTCATTTCAAAACCGCTGGACACATACAAGGTAGAATCATTGATGACAGACCCCCGCTTTCCGGGCGTCGTCAGAATATAACGCACATAGGCGTAGACCTGCTCCCCCGTCATCTGACAGAGCAGGACGCTCGGCGTCTCACCCATGGTCAGAAACTGAAGCTCCGCCTCCGTATAATCTCCTGCCGTGATATTTCCGGCAACAGCCGATGCCTGCGCGATCAGCAGTCCGGTACCCAGTTCCTCACGGACCGTATTCATCACCGCAGATGCAGCCGGGCTTCCGCCGTCCGGATGAAACGCATATTCATATCCCGTCTCAATATGCGCCGCGACGGGCGCCGACGCTTTCTCCGCTTCCAAAGCCGCGTTAAATGCATCAAAAGCGGCACGGGCGTCGGGATATTCCCCACGAATCATCCCTTGGACTACCTGCTCTGAGACAGAAAACATGTCAGCCGATGCCAGACGGATATACAACCGGTTGCTGTCGATATACGGCGCGATCCCCTCCAAGGACGGAGTAAGACTGCGCGCTACGCCGTCGTTATAAGGGATCACGTTCTGACTTGTGGAAACCCGCCGCTGCCCTTCCTCGCTGAGCATCGCCGCCATAATATCCAAAATAAGCTGTTTGCGCTTTGGATCTTTCTCCGCACGCACACTGGCAGCGATCTGAAATGCGGGATAGGTCAGATACCAGTTCTCCGCTTCCGTCGCGCCGTAATAAGGCACCAGCACAGATTCCCGCCCGACGCCTCCATATCGCTCCGCATCATCCGCAGTTCCCCGCGCCATCGCCGTTTCACCCGCCATATAACCGGTAAACACATCATCCGTTCCGCTCGCCGTGTCGGCAGGCACAATGCCTGCATAATCGATCAATTCTTCCATCCGCTCAAAGACCGGCATCCAGACTTCCTCGTCAAGCTGATTGGTCTGTCCGGACTCATAGCGCTGCCGCCACTCCCGCCCCGACTGCGAATTCAGAACGGATGCGGACAAGCCCTGCAAAATCTCCATACAGGTATAATCCTCGGAAAAATCGGAAGCAAAAGGACGGATCCCCAAATCCTGCAGCGCGCCGCAGGCGGAAACAAACTCCCCGTAATTTTCGGGAATTGAGATCCCGTTTTCCTCAAACAGCGTCTTATTCAAAATGATGCCGTCCACCTCCGCACAGGCGGGCAGCCAGTTGACCGTACCGTCATCATAGGTATAATTGCGCAGATAAGACTGATGAAACGTATTCGCCAGCTCCGTATCGCTCAAATCCATCAATGCCTCTTTCCATTCCGCCACATCCCGCAGCGCAAAGCGCCGCACCGTGAGAATATCCGGCAGATCGCCCTGCTGCTCCTTGAACCGGTAAAAATCCGTGGAATTGGTGGCGACGTAGAATGTGAACTCCACGTCGGGAAATGTCTCCTGCAAATATGCTCCATACGACTCGGTCAGCTGATCGCTCCAAAATGCGATCGTAACCTGTTCTTTTTTTCCGTCCGCTTTTCCGCAGCCGGACAACAAGAGCAACAGCATTGCCGCCGCCAACAACAATCTCCGGTACTTTCTCATAACCGTTCTGTTCATCGCTTTCTCCCTGCCCGCAGGCATTTCCGTCTGCTCTCATTTCCGCTCTTCCTGCGGTTCCTCCGCATGCTCTCATTCCCACTCTGCCGCGGTTCCTTCTGCTCCCATTTCCACTCTGCCGCGGTTGCGCGCTTAATGCGCTCCTCGACTGCCGGCACCGCCCTACTTCGCCTGCCGACTCCGTTTTACTCCCACGGATTCCCGTCGGGCGAAACGGTCTTCTGCTCCGCGAACCACTCACGCAGGAATGTGCGCAGGGAGCCTTTCTCCACCTGCACGTTATAGGTCTGTCCGACCTCCTCGGTGTAGCTGTCCTTGATAAATGCGATCCGGTAAATCTGATCGTCCTCCAGCTCCATACCGCCCCTTGTCACCAAAGTATAAGCGTACGGTACGCCGTCCCCAACCATGTCGAATCCGGCCGCCGCCAGTTCTTTTGCCTGCGCGCCCGTCATCGTCAGCACCGCATACTCGCCGTCATGCCCCGATGCAATGGTGTTCGTCACCTCTGAATTGATCCTCCCCTGATACAGCCTGCCGGTCACGCCGTCCGCCAGCTTGCGTCCGCCTTCCTTATATTCCGTCCCGAAAGGAATCATGGCGGCGTCCGCGCCGACAGCGCTTCCCAGTACCCTTCCTACCAGCTGCGCCGTCTCTTCCAGCGTGAAATCCGCCGTGCTCTCACAAAAATACACCTCGTCCTGACTGTTCAGGTAATTACTCTGCAGCTCGTCCATTCTTCTGATACATTCCGTTCCATCTATGCCGTCCTGCCCCTGAAACCATTCCTTATACGCCTGCCCCATATCTGCCAGAACATTCTCCCAGCCGGCGTATGTCATCCGAAATGCACGCCCTTCCCGCATCGCCTGCTGAGCGTCATAAATCATGGAATCCTCCGAAAGCTCCACATTGTTAAGCACATTCATGACGCAGGGTGTCTCTTCGCCCGAAAACGCCGCCTGTCCCTCCTCGGAATACAACAGAGCAAGCACACGAAGCGCCTTCTCCAGCTTCTCCTCGTTCCCCGGCTCCGTCAGCCGTTTGCTGATGCCGATATAACTTGTGGGGTTATACATATAAATATTTTTGCTTCCGTCCGCGCCGATATAGGGCATCATGCCCACCTCGTCCCCGTTTGATAAAAACGGACTTTCCATGAGCGCCGCCATTGTAAAAAACACCGTCCTGCGCCCTGCCAGATAATTCTCTATCACTTCCGTATTGGATATGTCGTCCGGATCAGCGCTATACATGCCGATGTCGATGTACTTCTGCACATAATCCATCGTGCCTTCCCACATGCCTTCCGCCGTCGCCTCGCCCGCCAAAAAGTCCCGCTCCCAGTTCACACCCTCAGGCGTTGTCAGCCAATCGGTCTTTGCCAGATTGAACACC
The DNA here is from genome assembly GCA_023667365.1 of bacterium. GTDB lineage: Bacteria > Bacillota > Clostridia > Lachnospirales > Lachnospiraceae > DLAJ01. Next base: position 26,999 of record JAMPAG010000006.1, read on the forward strand.
GCGGAAAACGGATTTCCCGTAAGCTGTGTTCCCACCATACCCGGAATCAGACCCTCCGCGCGGATTTCCTCGCACAACGCTTCCAGTTCCGCAAAGTTTTCGGGCAGCTCCCACCCGTTTTCCTCCATCAGCGTCTTATTATACAGGATACCGTATATCGCGTTGTTGACAGGCAAAAGATAAACTCCTCCGTCAATGGACACCTGATCCAGAACAGAGGTCGAAAGATTATTGATAAAATCATAGCCGGACAGATCCACCAGCCGCTCTTTGGCAAGCTCCTCGTCCAAAATCTGCGACGTGCTGAACAGATCCGGAATGTCGTCAGCGCGCATCTGCGCCCAGCTGTAGCCGGTATAGTTTGCGCCGGCATATGCGACAAACTCAATCTCAATGTCCGGCTCCCGTTCACCCAAAAGCTCCCAAAAATCGTCGTAGCCGCCCCATGTCACCCATGTCAGCGCACTGCTATCCTGCGCTTCCGTACCGCCCTGCGTCTGCTTGTCCGAACCGCAGGCGGATAATAATAGTGCCGGAATTACAAAAAGCGCCAAAAGGCGCCGAACTGATTGTTTCATCATATGATTTGACTCCTTTGCGTTAATGTCACGCGCAGGAGCCCGTATTTTGCAGATTCCCACGCGCATAAATATAGCGATAGACCTAAAATCTACAGCTACATTTTAACAGGAACGGAAAAAAAGTCAATAACTCTCTTTCAGATTTCTGTTATCCCTTCTTCATTCGCCGGGCTTAAGCCTCATGCGTCTTTACATAATGATGGAGGCGCTTTACATGCTCGGTCTGCCAGAACGGAAACGAGAGCGTCTCCTGCGTGTCAAACACGATCTTTCCAAGGCGCACCTCCCGCACATGCGTCAGATTGACGATGCAGGTTTTTTCCGTGCGGAAGAAACGAGGATTATCTTCCAACGTAATCATTAAATCCAGCACCCGTCCAAGCGTGGAATGCACTTTGCCCGACGCCGTGTGAATATGCATCGTGTGATGGTATTCGTTTGCATAGAGAATATCGCGTTCATGAAGATAGAGCGTCTCTTTTTCTCCCTGGATCGTGATCGGACGCTCCATATGCGTATGAATTTCCAGCGCCTCGTCAATGACGGCGGAAAGCGCCTCTTTCTGAATTGGTTTTTTAATATGAAGAAGCAGGTCCGGCGACGCGGAAAACGCCGTGTAATCCGTCTCGCCGGAGCACATCACGATCGGCGCCGTCACGCCCGCCTTGCGCAGCATGTGCGCAACATCCATGCCGTCCTTATCCCCCGCATGGCAGTCGATAAAAAACAACTCATACTGCATGGGCGCGTGCAGCAGCGACTCAAAATTGCCGTGGCTGTCGATGTAGAGATTGCCCGTCGTCGGGATCCTCTTATCGGATTCGCGTCCGAGCAGGCGCTCTAACTGCTTCCTGTCCGCAATATTATCATCATAGACCGCAATATGCATACGGATACCTCCTCTTTCTAAATCGTTCCAATCTCGATCGGCAGCATAAAAAGAGCAACAACCGCGGCGATCTGCAATAAAAGAATGACGGGCAGACCGTACACAAAATACCAATGCCTTGTTTTATGACGGAACACATACATGCCCGCAATCGAACCGATACTCCCGCCGATCAGCGCAATCAGAAACAGCGTCGCTTCCGGAATGCGCCACAACTTTTTTCTCGCCTTGCGTTTATCCAGATACATGCTAAAAAAGCCGACAACATTCATCACCAGCAGATAAGCCGCAATCCACAAATATACACCCATTTTCAAACTCCCCACCAAAAATATAGCACAAACGAAACGGTTTTTGAAGTCCTCAAAAGCCGCCCCGGTTCCCCATTTTACACCCCGGCAAAAAACTAACGGCAGATGTCATAAATGAACTCCGCATTCTTGTCCATCGCCTCATACGCCGTCTTAAACGGCGACATCTGAAATACATGCCACATGCCCTTGAACACATCCAGCTTTACGGAAACATTCGCCTTGATCATATTTTTATGGAGCTGCGTCGCGTCGTTTAAGAGAATCTCATTATCCCCCACCTGAATATAGGTTGGCGGAAATCCCGCGAAATCGCCAAACAGCGGCGAGATCAACGGATTCTTCAAAACTTCTTCCCTGCCGTCTTGAGGGACGGATGCCTGCCCGGATCCGTCCGGTGCGGACTCCCGTTCTGTCGGCGCGGACTCCTGCCCTGCCGGCGCAGACTCCTGCCCTGCCGGCGCGGACTCCCGTTCTGTCGGCACAGACTCCCGTTTTGTCGGTGCAGACTCCTGCCCTGCCGGCGCGTTCTCTTGGTTGTCAGGTTCTGTCAGCCTTCCGATTTCCCCTACATACGCGGCGACCGCTTTATCCAGATATTCCTTGTCAAGCACCGGATCGAGCGACGCGCGCGTTTCATGGGAGCGGCCGCTTGACGTCAAATCCGTCCACGGCGACATGAGCATGAGCCCCCGCGGCAGAAGCCGTCCTTCTTCTTTTAGCTTTAACGTAAGCGACAGCGCCAGATTTCCGCCGGCGGAATCGCCCGCAACGATCACATCCCTTGCGCCGTAGCCTAACAGCATCAGATAATTCCATGCACGCATCGCATCCTCCGCCGCGGCGGGATACGGATGTTCCGGCGCAAGGCGGTAATCAAAGCAAAACACATCCATGGACGTCGAGGCGGCAAGCTTCGTCGTCAGCGTCCGCGCATACAGACTGCTCCCCGTCATATAACCGCCGCCGTGACAGTACAAAATAACATACTTTTTCATATGCGCCCGGTCCACGCTCACCCACTCGCCGTACATCCCGTCAATGTCAATCTCGCGGATCAGCGTATCTTTCCGGCTGCCGAGCACGGCGCCAAGATTATTCTGCGACTGCCTGTGCTTATCAATATCCTCCGCTTCCACCAGATTATGCACCTTGCGGATCACATTCATCAGATTCTGATTCGCCCTGCCGCTCAAAGCCATGCTCTTTTTCCCCCGTACCGTGACTTATTTGTTCTTTATCTGATTATAATATAGGATGCCTTGAAATACAACCTCGTATCCCGATTGTCAATGCGTATCTCCTATGCTACAATAAAAAAGGACGCGAAACGATTCTTCCGGGTTCGCGAAATCATCTGCACATTATTTTCAGGTAATTGCAAAATACAATTGGAAAACGTTCATGATTGTGCAAAATCTATATAATGCGTTTTGCAATTTGCTGCACACCATTTTGAAAGGAATGCACATGCCGTTAAAACGTCCGCCCACAAGTGAAAAGCGTCCCAAAAAAGACTGGTACAAGCTCGACCTGTCGGCGATCGTCTACCCGACGCTCCAGCGGCGTGATTTTTCCGCCGTATACCGATTGAGCGTTACCTTGAAATCTCCCGTCGATCCGACGCTTTTGCAGCGCGCGGTCGATCTTTCGATGAAGCGCTTTCCCACCTACAAGACCGCGATCCGAAAAGGCCTGTTCTGGCGTTACTTGGAGCCGAACCGGCGGCCGGGCCCGTATGTCATGCCGGACATCAAAAATCCCTGTATGCCGATGGGCTTTCAGACCAACAACCGCTACCTCGTGCGTTTTTACTATTATGAAAACCGCATTTCCATGGAGGCGCACCACTGTCTCGGCGACGGCACGGGCGGCATGTGCGTATTGCAGACCGTGACCGCCATGTATCTGGAGCTTCAGGGACATTCCGTATCAAAAAAGTATTTCGTGCGCGACATCGACGAGGAGCCTTCCGCGGGCGAACTGGAAGACGCCTACATGCGCTATGCGGACGCGGGCGTACACCCGCCGCGCGCCCATGAAAAAGCCTACCGCGTCCGCGGCACAAAGGAACCGTTTTATACGTTAAACATCATCAACGGTACGCTCTCTGCCGCAGAGGCAAAGCGGACCGCCAAACAATACGGCGTCACCGTGACGGAATATTTTAACGCCGTGCTTTTGTATGCTCTTTTGCAAAAACAGGAGAAAGAATGGCACCTTAGGCTGCGCCCGGTCAAAATCGCCATGCCCGTGAATCTGCGGCGCTTTTTCCCGTCTGAGACGCTGCGCAATTTTATCACGATGATCTATCCGGGGATTGATCCGCGTCTCGGCTCCTATACGTTTGAGGAAATCGTGACGCAGACGCACAATTTCATGCGCTACTACATCAACGAAAAATTCCTGCGCGGCGACATCACGACGAACGCGGCGACGCAGAGAAACCCGCTCATCCGCATTGTCCCGCTCTTTTTGAAGGATTTTATCGTCAGCCGGTTCTACGCGGCGATTCAGGATAAAAACTCCTCGGCGGGACTTACAAACATGGGGCTCTGCCCGGTGCCGGAGGACATGAAGCCCTATATTGAACGCTTTGATATTTATATGGGACAGCCGTTTTCCAGCCGGACAAACTGCGCCATCATCACCTACGAGGACACGCTCACAATCAATTTTGCGAGCAGCATCATCGAGGCGGACGTTGAGCGCCTCTTTTTCCGGAAGCTCGTGCAGGACGGCATTCACGTGAAGATCGCAAGCAACCGCGATCCGTAGCGCGCCATTTTCCATATGAGATTTCAGCGTCAAAAGCCTTGCTTATCAACGTTACTCCGCAGATTTCTTTTGCGCAATCTGCAGCACCGATTTGGTGCAGGACTTTTGCCATCCGAAACCGAATAAACATCACCCCAAGAAAGAAGGAGCCCGCCATGTCCTATTGTGTCAACTGCGGCGTCGAACTGGACGCCTCCCATAAAACCTGTCCGCTCTGCAACACGCCTGTCATCAATCCGCGCGAGCTTCATGCGCACTGCACCGTTCCGCCGTTTCCGCAGGAAAAGGGACAGGTCGAGCTGGTCAAAAGAAAAGACGCCGCGCTTTTGTTGAGCGTCGTCCTGCTCTCAACGGCAGTCACGTGCGGTCTCTTAAACTTTTTTGTTTACAAGGCAAGCTTGTGGTCGCTCTCCATTATCGGCGCCTGCGGTGTCTTTTGGGTTTTCATGATCCCGCTCGTCATTTATACCAAGCTTTCCGCCTATGCGGCGCTCCTGTTAGACGGCGCCTCCGCCTGCGTCTACCTTTTTATGCTGACATGGCTGACAAAACAAAACGGCTGGTTTTTCGGCATTGCGCTGCCGATCGTTCTTCTTGTGACAGCGCTTGCCGAGAGTATGACGTTTCTGCTGCGCAGGTTCCACTTTGCTTTTCTGGTGACGGCGACGGTCAGCATTATCGAGATCGCCGTGTTATGCGTCGGCATTGAACTCATTCTCAACCGCTATCTGCATCAAAGATTTTTCTTATCCTGGTCGGGTATCGTGCTGACGATCTGCACCATCATCACCATTGCGCTCGTCACGATCCTGTCAAAAAAGCGCCTGCGCAACGCAGTGCGCAGACGGCTTCATTTCTGACACATAGAATTCGGGTATCAAAAGCCCTGCAATGAAATCTGCTATACAACGTTCAGAGGCAGGGCTTTTGACACCCGAATCTTACAGGTATTTTCATACCCCCAAAGAAATGCCTATGGCATTTCTTTGAAAGCGTGCGAAACACGATTTTTTATCCATACCGCAGTTCCTGCTTATAGGTCTCCTCGTAAATCCGCTTCCACATCTCAAAATTCTTTTCCCGCATGCTTTCGATGTTCTGCGCGCGTTTTTTATCCGGCGCCGGGTAAATCGGCTCGCCGATGTGAACCGTATATTCCTGAACGAAAAAGCCGTCGCTGTCGATCACATCGCTGTCCTCCATCGTGATAAAACACGGCAGCACCGGAACGTTACTCCTGACCGCAAAATTAAACGCGCCCTTTTTGAGCGGCTTCGGCTTCCGGTAATTCCACCACATGCTCTGCTCAGGGTAAATCAGCATGAAATGCCCTTTCGCAAGCACCGTGTCCATTGCATGCATAAATTTTTCCATCGTTTTGGCATTGGAACTCAACGGAAACGTGTTGCAGTTGCGCATCAGCATACCGTAAAACCCCGGAAAGCTCGTGTAATTTCCCTCACGGATCACACGATAAAGTTTTCGTTTTTTATGCCCTGCCGCCTCGTACACCATCTGCATGATAAAACTGTCGATCGCGCCAAAATGGTTACAGGTAATGACCGCGCCACTCTGTAAATTCTGATAGTGTTCAAGTCCCCGGATTTCCTTTATCACTAACTGCTTTGTCTTCAACAGATTATTTAAGTAGACCCGCGCAACCCGGTAAGTCAGCCGGCTTTTGATTCTGCTGGAAAGCTTTTTCCCAAGATAATCGACCTCATCCGGTTTCAACTCCCTGCCGGGCGGATCCTCCTCCACATCCTCGTCAAACCGCCCTTCCCGTTCATACTGTTCTATTTTTTCCAGCACTTTCAAACGGTCCTTGGATTTGAGCCTGCCGCTGTTTTTTAAGTTCAGATAATTGTTTTCTTTTCCGGTCTCCTCGATCGCCGTCTGCATGAGGCGCTCGCACGAAAGCTGATCCTCGCGCCGCTGCTCGTCCGTATAGCTGCGCAGGATCTCTCTGATCTCCTCATACACGGGCGTCTTTTCGGCATAACGCCAAAAATACTCCTTACACCGGCAGTCCTCATAATGCCACGGCTTGGAAACCATAATATAGTGAATGATCTTGAAGGTCTCCTCGGGCGCGCCAAGTTCGCCGAACAGTTCCATATTCCACTGCTGCGGCAAAAAAAGCACATGATCCTTGCAGATCAAATTCAGATAATCCTCGTCCTGCGTCACCACGAAATCATACATGTGGAGCAGCTCGCCGAACTGCTCTAACACCTTTTGTTTCCGAAACTGCTCACAGTTTATCAACAGTACGCCGGCGTTAAAAAACTGATTGCGGTCAATGCCCATGACTTTTTCGACATACGTACCGTATACATCCTCCTGCACCATCGCCTGCTCGTGCGCCGCGCCGACATAGTTGTCGCCCAGCTCATACGCGTACAGCTCGGCAACGTCGCCTAAAACCACCGTGTCGCTGTCGATGTAGATTGCTTTTTCATACTGCGGAAATTTCTCGGCGATAAAAAGCCGGTAATACGTTGTTTTCGTGTAATAATCACGGATCGGCAGCTTGTCATGGATCGTCTCTAAATACTCGGACACATTTTCAAACCGGACCTCCACATTTTCCCGCGCCATGCCCGTTACCATGCGCTGCATCTCCCCGCACACATTCGTGTGCAGGATATGAATGACATACTGGTTCTCCGCGCTCGTGTGCTCCATCAAAGAGCACAGGGATACCGCCGTGAACTTGACAAAATTGTCGTCACAGGCATAAAAAACAGGTATCTTACTCATGATCGTTTCCACACTCCCTTTGATATTGTCTGATATAATAGATATAATCATATAAAATATCGTCAAATTGATAATAGCCGAAAATCCGGTGAATATCGCTCACCATCCACTGTTTGATATTGGCGGTATGCGGATAGGGCAGATAAAACAGCCGCTTGGAAAAATGACGCACCACCGTATGCTTGTGCAGGAATTTCTGATCGTTGAACCGCTGCGGCAGCATTTTTTTGCGCGTCGTGCTGCGGTAGACCGCGCTCTGATCGGCAAAGAGCAGCTTTTTTGTCTGAATGAGCGCCCGCGCTTTCTGCAAAAGTCCCGTCCGCCTGATCTCCGGCATGTTGAGCAGCAGCACGCCGGCATTCATATAGTTTGGATGAATCAGATATTTCCCGTAATGATCCCTCGCCGCCGCATATTCATACCCGTCAAGCTCCGTCTGATAAAGAAGCATGACGTCACGCTGAAACAAAATGTCCACGTCCAGATAGAGCAGCTTGTCCGGCATCCCCGGCACCATGTCCGCAAACAGTCGAAGCAGCGTATAGGGGGAGCAATACGTTTTTTCATTCGGACAGCCGCCAAATTCTTTCTCATAAAGCGCCGTCACGTCCACCCTGCGGATGCTGTTTTCTTCATTATATTCTTTCATGATGCGTTCCAAAAAAGCAATCTGCTTCTCCGAAATCGCGATATATTCTTTTTTCACTCTTTGCAGGTTCATCGTGTAGATAAAAACCTGAAACGCCTCTTTCGTCTCCGTTCTTTTCAGAATAGAGAGCATGCAGGTCAGAACGCCGTCAAATACGCGCTCATTTCCCGAAAATAGAATGTTTATCATCACATTGACTCTCCCCGGACGCCCGGATATAGACGATCGGGCACACGGTATTCTCCTTTGCGCGCTCTTTCATGACCGCATACGCCTGATCGCGCAGTTTTTTCTGCTGCTCCCTGCGGTCAAGCGTCCCGTCCGGATAAAAAGGTCCGTCCAGATACGTCACAAGACGCGGCGTTTTTCTGTGTTTTCTTTTTTGATACGTGTTCGTCAGGCAGTACACCGGCTTCCCGCAGGTGACCGGGTAGCGGAACGATTGATCCGTAAACGGGCGGATGTCCGTGTAATACGGCCAGATATGCGCCTCCGGATAGATCATGACGCAGCGCCTTTTGTCCATCTGATGCCGGACCGCCGCCAGAAAATGTTTCCCCGCAGCCGCGTCGTCCGGCAGCGGCAGCGCGCCCAGATAGGGTGTGATCCGACCGAGCAGCGGCATGGATACGTTGTTGGCATGAACGATCACGTAAGCGTCCTTCGGCGAAGACACCATCGTCGGTACCAGCGCGTCCGCAAGGTTGTGCGTATGGTTCCCGTATAAAAAATAACCGTTCCCGCCCGCCTCTTTTCTTTTTTCTTTTCCGATAATGCGGTGCCCGAAATGCAGCTTTAAGTAGCAGAATGCAAGCGGCGTCGCAATGATCCGGTACCAGAACGCATGCAGCAGGGTTCCCAAAAATCCCTCTCTCACATAGCGGTACCGTCCGTCTATTTTTTTCGCCTGAATATGATCTCCGGCAAATTCGTCGTTCAGTTCATCCTGATAGTAGATGACCCTCTTTCCGGTCTCCACGCGTCTTTCTCCTTTTTGGGCTTTTGCTATACCGCGACGATCACGCCGCCGTCGTTGGCGTACATGCTGCTGATCCCCGCCGTGTCTTCAATGAGAATCTCCTTAAAACGGAAATAGCCCATCAGCAATTTCTTTAGAAGCTCCGCGCGGTCTGACGCGTTGCAGTGCGTGATGATGACGCGCTTTTTTTCCGGATCGCAGACTTCCCTGCACAGCGTATCCGCCAGCTTGTGCAGCGCCTTCTTAAATCCGATGCACTGGTGGAGCTGAATAATACTTCCCATATCCGCACCCATGACCGGCTTGATATTCAAGGTCGATGCGATGAGCGCCTTTACATTAGAGAGGCGTCCGTTTTTGCGCAGCGTCTCTAAATTATCCAAAATGAAATAGGTCTTCAATCCGTTGCGGTACGCAGTCAGCTTTTTACAGATCGTGTCGTAGTCCAGTCCTTTTTCCTCTAGTTCCATGGCAAGAAGCGCAATCTGCGTCTCCCCGCCGGATGCGGAACGGGAATCGATAATCATAATATCCTTGTTTCCGTAAGTCTCCTCATATAACCGCCTGCCGAGCTCCGCGCTGTTATAAGAACCGGACAGCTTGGAGGAAAGCGTTACCACATACACATGATCCGCCCCGCAGTGATATGCCTCCATATAGCGCTGCGGCGACGGACAGGAAGATTTCGGACAGGTCGGACATGCCGCCACTTTTTCCAAAAACAGCTTCTGGTCGAATGCCTCATCGTCCATGATACAATAATCCCCTACCTCCAGTCCGAGCGGCACGCGCTCAAACCGTGGATCATTCTGCAATTCTTTCGGCAGTTCCCCGCAACTGTCAAGTATGATCTTATAACTCATGAAATCCTCCATTCTTACTCTGTCATCGATCGCGCTTTGCAAATCACCAAACATAGTTTTCATTACTACATAAGAATATAGCATAGCTCTATTGCATTGTAAAGAGGAAATATAAAGAGGAAAACAAGCGGGATTTATTTCATTGTGAAGAAAGAAGCGGTGTGATATAATGAGCGTTAGCGAGAAGAATGCGCTTGCTCATTCGGCGAACGGCGAATGTTGGTCATGAATCGAAGATTCATGATAGAATGTTCGTATAGGGCAGAGTCCTAACTATTTATCATCAAGATCGACCACAAGGGAGATTCCTATGCGCAGTTTTACGATCACAAATAACCGTACTTTCATGGCGGCGCTGTTTACCGGCACGCTGTTTGATGCACTGCCGACCGAATCGGTGCAGATTACGACCACCTGCACGTTAAAGATCGACGGCAGGACCGTTCCTGCCTTTTATACCGCAGAGGAGATCGCGGAGCTTCCCAACGGTCTGCCCGCGTTCACGCCCTGGGCAAATCTGCGCGGGCTCTGTTTTGATGCCATTAAGGGAAAAAAGACGCCTCTTTTTTTTCAGATCACCTTCCATGCGGACGCGGAAACCGTAAAGCAGCTTACCTCTTTGGAAGAATGCACGGTGGATGCATCTTTCGTGCAGGCGCTTGCGCTCACAATCCGTTACGAATCCGGCGTCTGCCGTCTGACGACCGGAACCGCATATACGACGTTTCTGCCCGATCAGTCGCTTGATAAGCTGTGGGACGGGGACATACAGCGTTTTCTTTTGGAACATGGCGTGGAGGCGGCAGTGATGTAAGGGCAGCGCATCACTGCGCCGCCCTTACATCACTGCTGTCATTCTCTTTTGAACCTGTCGTACAGTATTTGTTCTTCCCCCGTTCCAAGAGTTACTTTCTTCTTGTAAAGTAATGTCCATGATGCTTGATTTTGGGCGTAATCCATTTTATCCTGCGGAAAAAATGAGCGGCAAAAGTATTTTCCTTTCTCTCCGTTCTCTGCCAAAAACAAAAATAGATTTCTTCCTGCCGCATTATTTTTCATAATATAATCTGCCTTTATGACCGAATAAGCGTTTCGTTTCCGATTATACTTAAAGATTGTATCATTGCTATCAATCATGCTTTCCAGAAGAGGAAGCATGTCTATCCTGTCTGCAATCTTAGCATACAAGTCAGATGAGCTAAGTTGTTCCGCTGTTATCCGTCGCTCTTTTATCGCATCAAATATTTTTCCTCTGTCGTGGACTAACTCCGGTCTGTCAGTCAGATATTGAAGTCCCATTAAATGAAAGCATTCTTTTTTGTTAAAATTTATCTGTAATGAAACAGATACATTTTTTCTTCCTAATATCAAATGGTATTCTTTATCCAACAAATTTCCGAACGCCTCCACGCAGTCATATACATTCCGCATCAGACCTGCCTCTTTCTCTTTTGAAACGGGAAAAGCCCTGCTTTCGCAGAGCTTTTCTGACGTTTTCTTTCAACCGCATATGCGGCCTAGCCAGAATGCGGTAAACGCCAAACCCATTCAAAGCTCGTAAGGCACTGCCTTCTGGCGCAACACCTTATATCAACGCTTTGACCGACACTCAAGTTGCCCGTCTTTATTATTATATTACAACGGGTATAAAAATATGTCAATCCGGACTTTCCGAAAAAAGACACACGCTTTTACTGCAGAAAGCATGTGATACGATAAGGGCATCCCCATAATACATCAGCCTTGCAGCGCATCACTGCGCCGCCCCGCTCGTATCGTATTTATGTAGCAATTCGTCGATGTCCGCATCTTCCCGTACGATGCCGCTCGCGCCCAGATCGTGTTTCTTTCCTTTTGACTCCAAAAAACGATAAGCAATCATAAAGCTGACGTCGTCAAAAGATGCATAAAATTTCTCGTTGACCGCCCGGATCTTTTCTGAGAGCGGCATGCCGGAAAGTGAATCCGCATATTGAAAGACTTCTTCAAACGCGTAGGTGCAGATGCTTTCCTGCTGGCGGATGTCCGACGTGACCTCCTGCACATGGAACACGCGCAGATAAACGCGCAACCATTTCGTATAGCCCTGATACCATTGCGCAAGCGTCTCGTACTTTCGCGTCATTGCCTCGATCTCTTTTTTCCATATTTCAGAAAAATAAGACGCGTCCACGATACTTTTGATCTGTTCCGGCGTCAGATAAAGCTGCCACTTGTCGTTAAACGACTCCACAATCTTTTTGCGCTTCTTTGCCGCAGCCGGAAGCAGGGTGCCTTTCGATTCTTTTTTTGCCTGTTCCCGCCATTCCTGATACGCGCTGTCCTGCCTGCCGAAGCTTTCATTCTCCTGATGCCGCGCGCCGCGGTTCCGCCTGTTTTCTTTTTTTCCGTATTTATTTATAAGCCATAGGATCAGCGCGCCCGCGCCGACAAATCGCAACAGCGGAAAAAAGATGGATGTGATCGTGCCAAAAAAGCACAGGAAAAAGAATACCTTAAATAGATCGCTCGCAAGCGCATCCTTTCCTTTTCCCTTAAACATCATAATAAAAAAGATGATAAAAAATATAGAACCCATTTTTTCTCCCCCGGTATCTTACGCAAAACATCACCGCGCAATGTTTCGAAGCTCGCTTAGAAGTTCTCTTTTTGTAATATCCTTTCTGCTAATGTCCTATCGGCGCCATCCGTTTTTAGATTTGAACATTGTTCAAATCTCGTTAATCAAAGAATCAGAGCGTCTCCAGCCTAGGCTCTGTGCTTCGGACAGATGCCGATTCCGGTCGCGTCCGGTCCGACATGACAACCAATGCTGAACGACAGCGGATCGTAAAAAACCTCGATGGACGGAAAATTCTCTTTTACCAGTTCATACCAGCGATCCGCGTCCTCTTTCCGCTTAAATGTACCCGTCGCACCGATCCGCAGTTCCTCGTCCGGCACATTGCCGAAACGTCCTTCCCGGTCCGCTTTTACCGCCTGCAAAATGCGCTCCCAGCATTTCTTCATCCCGCGCACCTTCGCAAATGCGTCAAGTTTTTCTCCCTGGATCGTCAAAATCGGCTTGATATTGAGAATGGAGCCGATCGCCGCGCCCGCCGGCGTGACGCGCCCTCCTTTTTTCAGAAATTCCAATGTATTGACCGCAATATAGATGCTCGCGTCCAGCCCGTCCTTTTCCAACTGCTCGCGGACTTCCTTTGCAGAAAGCCCCTGCGACGCAAGATACCGCGCGTCGAGCACCGCCTGACGCAGCGTGACGGAAATGCGGTGGTTATCCGCCACCTGCACGCGCCCGCCATATTCCTCCGCAAGCCCGATCGCGGAATGGCAGGAGTTGCTCAAACCGCTCGACATCGGGATATAGACAAGTCCGTCATAGCCCTCCGCAAGCACCTCGTCCCAGATTGCCATCACATCGCCCGGAGACGGCTGCGAGGTCGAAACGTCGTCGCCGCCCTCCAGCCTGTTATAAAATTCCTCCTGCGTCAGATTCACGCCCTCAAAATAAATATCGCCGTTTATGATGACCGGCATCTGCATCACCCGGATGCCGAGCTCCTTGCCCTCCTCCACGGTGATCCCGCTGTTTGTATCCGTTATGATCGCTGTTCTCATGTCTCACTCTCCCGCCTATGCGTTTTGGCATATATGATCATTGTATCATGAGAACCCTTTACCGACAAGCCGGAACAAAAATTTTACCCTTTCATTTTCGGTTTGAACACAAGGCTGGCAAGATACGCAAAAACAAGCGCTGCCGCACAGCCCGCCGCACCCGATTTGAAGCCGCCCAAAAATAATCCGATAAATCCCTGTTCATCAACCGCCTCTTTGACGCCTTTCATCAAAATATTGCCATAGCCTAACAGCGGCACGCTCGCCCCTGCGCCGGCAAATTCCTGAAACGGCTCGTAAAGCCCAAACACACTGATTACTGCTCCCGTACACACCAAAAGCACCATGATTCTGCCGGGCAGCAGCTTTGTTTTTTCCATTAAGATCTGCACGAACACGCAAATCAGTCCGCCTACCCAGAACGCATTCAAATAATCCATACCGTGACTCCTTTCCCGCTCTTTCATTCGTTAGGATTCGGGTGTCAAATTCCCGTCAGGCGATCGCGAAACGCATCCGACAGGCTGTGCGATCGCCTGCCCTTCTCCGTGCCGCCGGCAGGTTTTCAAACGCAGACGACCGGAGAAATATCTCCGGTCGTAGTATGTGTCACGTTATGGTTTTTATGCAAAATCGCTACACGGCACACGCACCTGCTTTTTCATACGCATTTTTCATGTCCGATGCGCATCCTCTTTCCTACGCGCGCCGCTCAAAATCCGCCGCGCCGTGCTTACAGATCGGACATACAAAATCCGCCGGGAGCGGATCGCCCTCATAGACATAGCCGCACACCTTGCAGACCCATGTCACGGAATCCGTCTTTTTGGGCGCTTCGGGCTTCGGCTTAATATGGCTCTGATAATAGCTGTACGTCACGGTCGGAACATCGGACAGCATCGCGCCGTCCATCACCTCCGCCACAAAGATCGTATGCGTTCCCATATCCATGACTTCGCAGACACGCGCCGATACATAGGCGTTCGTTCCTTTTGTGATATACATGACGCCGTTTTGTGCGCGGGCGCAGTCCGGGTAATCCGCAAACTTATTTACCTTTTTTCCGGATTGAAATCCAAAATGCTGAAATAAGGAAAAGGATGCATCTTCCGCGATCATGGAAATATTAAATTTCCGCGATGCCATGACCATGTCGTGCGTCCTGTTCTGCTTATTGACCGCGATCAGCACGCGGCAGGGCGTTGACGTTACCTGTATCGCCGTATTGATGATACAGCCGTTATCCGCGCCGTCTGCGTTTGCCGTCAATACATAAAGACCGTATCCGAATTGAAACATTACTTTCTGATCCATAATCCACCTGCCTTTTCGCTTTCTACTCTGCCTATTCTTCCAGTTATTGCATCTGCGCTTCTTCCGATTTTTTCATCCGCCTCTTCGTCACGATTTCCGATTCCCGCGGCATGTCTTTTCTGGCATTATTTCCGCTTTTTGCGGGCTTATGCGTTTCCTGCGGTTCCATCCGTGTTTTGCCGCTTTCTGTATCTCCATACCCTGCGCGCAGACCCGCTTTCGATCAACAATTCCCGCAGAAACTATCCGAGATACGCGATCACTTCCACCTCGCAGAGTACGTTCTTCGGAAGCTGTTTTACCGCAACGCAGCTTCTCGCAGGCTTTCCGGTAAAATATTTCTCATATACCGCATTGAACGTTGCAAAGTCAGCCATTTCCGCCAAAAAACAGGTCGTCTTGACGACTTTTGTGTAATCCGTTCCCGCCGCCTCCAAAATCGCGCCGACATTTTTCATAACCTGCTCCGCCTGTACCGTAATATCGCCCTGTGCGATTTCTCCGGTCGCGGGAATGATCGGGATCTGTCCCGACGCATACAGCATGTCCCCCGCTATGATTGCCTGCGAATACGGTCCGATCGCCGCAGGCGCTTTGTCTGTACTGATTGTTTTCATGTCTTGTCCTCCTCATTTTTTATGATGCCGTCCGCACGCACAGCCTTGCGCGCACGGAGCGTTTACTGCCTTTTCGTTGCCGCCTGCCTATGCTGACGCCCGTTTACCGCTTTCCGCCGTCCGCTTACACCGGCGGCTCGTCCGGAAATTCCACCGTCACATAAAAGCCGCGCGGATTCTCTTTGACCTCCGAGACAACACCCTCGCGCGCCTTGAGCTGCTCGCGGAACGGATAGTTCCCCGACATGGCAAGCGACGGGTCGATCGTATAATAATAATTGCTCGGCAGCTTTCCCTCCGTAATGCTCACGCGGTCGCCCTCATGCAGCAAACCCGGACGCTCCATCTTAAATTCCATTGTTCTCATCGCAAACGCCTCTTTTCGGGGTCTGTCAGAAATTCCTCAAAGGGATGCTCTGCGCCCTTTTCTATATCGGAATCCTGCCGCTGCTCCGGTCTGCTTCCCGTGGGCAGACACATCCGTTCGTCCAAAACAATCATAAACCTCCTTGCGCTTCCCGTCAATATTTTGCTTTTTCTCATGCACCGCAGATACCGGACTGCATATAGTAGAGTAAGTAATTATGCCGAGGCATCATGATGCGCAACTATCCAATTCGTGCGGCCGCCGACAATCCGGATGTGGGCGGGCTGGCCATTCAAGTGACCTCTACGATCGGGCTTCTTCCGATCGAGGGCGCGACGATCACGATTCAAAATTCCAATGAAGAGGGAAACACCATCGAAGAGCTTCACACGAACAGTTCGGGGCAGACCGACACGGTCGAGCTTCCCGCACCGCCCTTTGAATACAGTCAGGAACCCGGTTCCAACCAGCCCTACACTGATTACAACCTTACGATCACAGCGCCGGGCTATGAACCGACCGTCATAAGCGGCACAGAGATCCTGCCCGACGTTACCGCCATCCAGAATGTGGAACTGACACCGGTCGAGACCGGAACGGGTGAGGACGAGATCACGATTCCCGACCACACGCTCTACGGCGATTATCCGCCAAAGATTCCTGAGGACGAGATCAAACCGATGGACGAATCCGGCAGTATTGTCTTAAGCCGCGTCGTCATTCCGGAATATATCGTCGTCCACGACGGCACGCCGAGCAATTCCGCCGCCGCGAACTATTATGTGACTTATACCGATTACATCAAAAACGTCGTCTCCTCGGAAATCTATGCTACATGGCCGGAAAGCACGATCTACGCCAATACGCTTGCCATTTTGAGTTTTACCTTAAACAGAGTATATACGGAATGGTATCGGAATCAGGGGTACGATTTCACGATCACCAGCTCCACCGCCTATGATCAGAAATGGATCCGCGGCAGAAATATTTACGCCAATATCGACCGGATTGTGGACAGCATTTTCAATAATTTCCTGTCCCGCCCCGGCGTGCGTCAGCCGATCTTCACCTCCTATTGCGACGGGCAGACCACGACCTGCAGCGGACTCTCGCAATGGGGTTCCAAATATCTCGGCGATCAGGGCTACAGCGCGATTGATATTATCCATTACTATTATGGCAGCGATATGTATATCAATTCCACAACGAGCGTATCGGGCATCCCTTCCTCATGGCCCGGCTATAACCTCTCCGGCGGCGCTACGGGACAAAAAGTACAACAGATACAGGAACAGCTTAACCGCATCGCGCGCAACTATCCCGCCATCCCGACAATCGCCGCCGACGGCATCTACGGACCGAATACCGCCGAGGCAGTCCGCGTCTTTCAGGGAATTTTCCGCCTGCCGCAGACCGGCGTCGTCGATTACCCGACATGGTATAAGATTTCGCAGATTTACGTCGGCGTCTCGCGCATTGCGGAGCCGGGTACGTAAAAAATCGCGCTTCGCGCGCTTTCGAAGAATCCGCATAGCGGATTCTTCCGGGCTGCGGAAATTCCTATAAATTAAAAAATCGCGCTTCGCGCGCTTTTGAAGAATTTTCTATGTGTTAAAAAAGTTTCCTATAAGCAAACCGCCCCGCCCGTTTTACGGGCGGGGCGGTTTGCGCAATTTCCCGCACTGGCGGGAACGCATGTCTATTCCTTTATTTCCTCGTCAAACTGATAATCCTTTCCCGGCAATACCGCATTCAGGATAATGCCAACCAGCGAACCGATTGCCAAACCGCTCAATGAAATCGTCACCTTGCCGATCGTAAACGCGATTGCGCCCGCGGTACTGTAATTGATACCGATGGAAAGCACTAAGATCAGCGCAGCGATCAGGACGTTGCGGCTCTTTGTAAAATCACATTTGGATTCCACGACATTGCGCACGCCGACTGCGGAGATCATGCCGTAAAGAACAAGCGACACGCCGCCGATTGTCGCGGCAGGCATACACTCGATCAGCGCCGCCACCTTCGGGCAGAACGAAAACAGAATCGCAAAATATGCCGCCAGACGGATGACAAGCGGATCAAATACCCTCGAGAGCGTCAATACGCCGGTATTCTCGCCGTATGTCGTATTGGCAGGCGCCCCGAACAGGGACGCCACGATTGTTGCGAGTCCGTCTCCGAGCAGCGTCCTGTGAAGCCCCGGATCCTTGATATAATTTTTGCCGACTGTGGACGAGATCGCGGAAATATCTCCGATATGCTCCACGACCGTCGCCAGCGCGATCGGCATGATCGTGATGACGGATGTAAGAAGCAGCGATACATCCAGATTCTTAAAAATAGCAAATACCGTCCGGTCATACGAGATCGGAAGCCCGATCCAGGCTGCTTCTTTTACCGACGTAAAATCCACATTTCCCGTAAACGCCGCGATCAGATAGGATGCCACTACGCCGAGAATGATCGGAATGATCCGGATCATTCCTTTTCCCCAAATGTTACATACGACCACGACGACGATCGCGATCAGTGCGATCCACCAGTTTGTCGTGCAGTTATCGACTGCAGACTGGGACAAATTCAATCCGATGGCAATGATGATCGGTCCCGTCACAATGGGCGGGAAGAATTTCATGACCCTTCCCGTACCAAACGCCTTAATCAGCGCCGAGAGCAGCAGATAAATCAGTCCCGAACATGCCACACCGAAGCAGGCATACGGTAACAGCGCCGCCTCTCCGTTTGGCGCGATCGCCCAATACCCTGCGAGGAACGCGAAAGAGGAACCCAAAAATGCCGGTACCTTTCCTTTTGCCAGCAGGTGGAACAGCAGGGTTCCGAGTCCTGCAAACAACAGTGTCGTCGATACGCTTAAGCCCGTCAGCGCCGGCACGAGCACGGTCGCCCCGAACATGGCAAACATATGCTGTACGCCGAGCACCAGCATCCTGCCTCCGCCAAGCTCCCTCGCGTTAAAAACAGGATCGACTCCGATGGAATTTTTCTTTTGACTCATGGTATACCTATCCCTTTCTGTATTCTTTATTTATAACAGAAAGCCCGTAAACCCCGGCTTTTTGTTATGTTCCTACAAAATCGCTTTCAACAGGCTGAGTGCACCTGCCGCATCATCCGCCTCCAGCTTCTCCCCGACCTTCAGAATGGTCAGACGCTCATTTGCCTCCAACTTATAGTCCGCGATCTCGTTTACGCGTACCATGGCGGCCTTGCCGTTATCGCTCTCTATATCCCGCGCCAGTTTCTGAAACTCCGCCTTCCGCTCCTGTGTGGAAAAAGGAAGCACACCCGCACGCTTAAACGTCCGCAGGATTCTCTCATGCAGATCGTCCGCCTGAAACGGCTTCACGATATAATCGTAGATTCCGAGCTTTTTGCTCTCTACGATCGTTGTCTTGTCTTTTTTTGCCGTCAGCATAACGACAGGGATAGTCACTCCGCCCTTTAAGGTACGAATCTCCTTCAAGGTCTCCAAACCGTCCATTTCCGGCATCTGAACGTCCAAAAGAATCAGATCCGGCGTCTCGTTTTTCAGATATTTCAACGCCCTGCTGCCGGAATTGACCATGGTTACGTCATATTCATCCTTTAATTCCTGTTCAATGGACGCTAAGTTGATTGCGCTGTCATCCACTGTCAGTATCCGAAGTTTTGCCATCGTCGTCCCCTCCGTTTCCAAGCGGTCCCCGCCGTCTGGTCATAATATTTTTTCTGCGCCTCAGCGCTTTCCTGCTCCGTCTGCCGGCGTATCTTCCGGCTCATGCATGTTCCTTCGTCTGCGCCTCATTCGGCTTATGCATTCTCTTTTTTCCGCGCCTCACGCATGTTCCCCCGCCGCATGCAGCCGCTCCCGCAGTTGTCTGAGCAGTTCTTCCGCCTCGTCGTCCTCATATAACTGCAGCTGCTCCTGAATCTCTAACAGCCGCGCTTTCACATCGCTTTCCATGTGGTGCTTGAGCAGTTCCGCCACAATGTCCGCACATTCCCGCGAATGAAACGCTTCCAATTTTTCAAGCGCCTTCCCGACCTGCCCGAACAGCACGTCCTCCGCAAGCGCTCCTTCTTCCGGCTCCGCGTCCTTCTGCGCCGCCCTGTCCAGATAAACCTGAATATACCGGAGCTGCACGCCGTAAGACTCATACAGATCCAAAAAATGATCGCTGATAAATTCCTCGTCTCCCTGCACCGCCGCCATTTCATGCTCCTTCGCCATTTTGGATAAGCGCATGGCTCCCACATTGGCGGACGCGCTTTTCAAGCCGTGAACCTCGATCTCGTAATTCTTATAATCTTTTTCGTCAAACAGCTCCTTAATCAGTTTCAGCTTCCGCTTTCCCTCCAGACAGTAAAGCTGCAGCAGCTCCCGATAATCATCCAGAGAGCCGGAATGATGCTCCATCGCGGCAGCCACATCAATACCCTGAATGACAATTTCGTCCGCGGCTGTCTGCGCATCTTCATATCCTGTTTCATACGCCGCATCCGGCGATCCGTTCATGGGCGCGCTTCCCCGCGCATCCGTATCGCTGTTCTGCGCTGCGGTCACGCCTGCCGGTCCGTTTGCGGACACGTTTCCTCCTGCGGCCGCAGTTCCCTCCGCGTCGTTCCCGTCCTCTTTTTCAGGCGGCACGATCTTCTTTTCCTCCGGAATCCACTTTGCCAGCGTCCGATATAAATGTTTCTTATCAATCGGCTTCGGAATAAAATCCTGGAACCCGTTCTCTAAAAAGCGTCCCTTGACGCCTTCCATCGCATTGGCAGTCGCCGCGATGATTACCGCATTTTTACCGTTTTCCCCGCATTCCCGGCGGATGATATGAACCGCCTCAATGCCGTCCATTCCCGGCATCATATGATCCATAAAGATCAGATCGTACGCGTTCTCTTTTACCAGCTCAATCGCCTCCGGACCGCTCTGCGCCTCGGTCAGCTCCAATCCGTACGGCGCCAGGTATCCCTTTGCCACCTTCCGGTTGACCGCATTGTCATCCACCACCAGTACCCTGCATCCGCTCGTCTTAAAATGCTTCGGCTCCTGCTCCTTCTCCACCGGAACGTCGCGGACCTCCTCTAACGTGCGCCGGTCAACGATCTTCTGCGGGATCGTGACGGTAAACGCAGAGCCTTCTCCGTAAACGCTTTCCACGTGGATACTGCCGTTCATGAGCTGTACGAACTGCTTCGTAATGGCAAGACCCAATCCGGTTCCCTCCACGCTGCGGCTCTTTCCGGTGTCCACCTGACTGAAATTATCAAAAATTTTCTCCAGATCTTCTTTTTGGATGCCGCATCCGGTATCCTCGACCCGGAACGTTAAAAGTTCCTCATCCTCGCTCCCGCCCGGCTGACCGCTGACGGAAAGCTTCACATAACCCTCTTTCGTGAACTTGAGCGCGTTATTCAGCAGATTGATCATGATCTGCTTGATCCTTCCCTCATCGCCCTCGTAGCGGCAGGGAATATCTTCCTCGTACTCATGCTTCATCAAAAGTCCGCGCTGGGACGCGACAATATCCATCATCCCGACGACGTCGCCCACAATGCCCTTGATATAATAATCCGACATGACGAGCTCCATCTTGCCCGCTTCCACCTTTGACAGGTCCAAAATATCATTGATAATAGCAAGAAGATTCTGGGAAGCGGACTTAATATCGCAGGCATAACCGTATACCTTTCTCCCCTGACTTTCTTCCATGATAATATCGCTCAGTCCGATGACGGCATTCATCGGCGTCCGTATTTCATGCGACATATTCGCCAGAAATTCGCTCTTTGCCGCGTTTGCTTTTTCCGCCTGCTCGCGCACGCGCTTGATCTCGTCTATGTAATTGCGGGTGTCCGTGATGTCCAGCAGCAATACGACATATCCCTGCGTTTTACCGTTTTTGTCGGGAATCTGCCGGACATGGCTCTCATAAAAACGGTCGCCCATCGAGAACTCATGTTTATCTTCTTTTCCCAAAATATCCGGCGGGAATTCTTTGATCTCCGCGATCGAATCCCCTTTCGCACTCGTATGCAGCTCCTTGAAAATTCCTGCCGCCGCCTGATTATAGCTGATGATCCGCTGCTGATCGTCCAGCGAGATCACGCCGTCCCCCATATGTGCGATCGCGGTCTCCGCTGCCAGATGGACGAAATCGTAATTTCTCCTGCTCCATACCAAAATGACGACAACCGCCAGAACGATTCCCATCGTCGCCGGCGTAAAATCATATCCGCCGGTCAGCTTTAAGGCATAGGCGGCAAGCGTCACGACCGGCAACGTGGACAACAGCATGATAATCTCGTAACGCCTTTTCGTCGCCGCACTCGAACGCAGGACGGTGCGAAGCAGCGCGAACAGCGACAACGAATAGGGAATGATGCTGCTACAGATCAAAAAAACAAAATAACAGGGACCATACGTGATCCCCAGATAAGAAAAACGTCCCTCCCCCGCAATCCATTCGAGTTCGCGGTAGTACAGCGTATGATACTCGCAGGTAAAAATGACCGCCAACAGGCAGAAATTGATCCCTGCGACCAGTTTGAGCAGCCATACCGGACGCCTGATATAACAATAATTAAAAATAAACCAACAGTAAAACAGCGGCACAAACAGCGAGCCTAAATATTCTATCTTGACAGCAAGAACCGCCACATCCAGACTTTTCGCCGTCAGCTCCATCAGGTATCCCGCATTCTGCACCAGGGAGCCGCACAAAAAATAACCCATCAGCTTCTGCTCTTTGGTTCCTCCCTCTCCCAAAAGCAGATACCCGATCGCGATGTAAATATTAAAAATACTTATGACGCCAAGCACAACCAAAAAATTTACCATTGTTTTTCTTTTCCGTCCGTCTGTTTTTTATTCCGATCCGACCGCAGACCTTCTGCCGGAGAAATCGCCCGCATGTTTCCAATTGATACCATAGTAACAGTTTTTTCCGTCTTTGTCTACAAAAAAGCAAAGGCACTCTTTTTGAGGACACAAGGTTCCCAGGATGCAGCCGCCGCAGGATACGGTTTGAGTGCGGAAACGATTTTTCTTGTGAAATCCGCCTTAGCGCGTTACAATAACATATAGAAAATATCCGCAGACAGATGTGCGCAGGATTCCATGTCAAAAGTCATGCTTATCAACGTTACCGGCAGTTTGCACGGCTTTTGGCGCCAACCTGAAAGGAGCATCCATGAAAGAACAATTATACACGATTCCCTTAAACGACGCGTTTCACGCAAATGATGAGTGTCCGTTCTGTTTTATCGAACGGAACGTCGAGCAGGATCTTTTAGATTTTGTGCTCGGTTCCGGCGCTTCCTATATGGAGAGCGACGTCCGCGCGGACACGGATCGCGCCGGCTTCTGCCGCACGCATTTTAAGAAAATGTTTGATTACGGAAACACGCTCGGCAACGGCTGGATCTTAAAGACGCATTACATGCAGATGCGCAAGGAATTAGAACAGCAGACAAAGGGCTTCACCCCCGGCAAGAGCTCCTTTGTCAACAAGATCAAAAAGTCCTCCGCCGCAGGCAATTCCGTCAGTGAATGGGTGCAAAAGCGCGAGCATTCCTGTTACATCTGCAACCGTTTTGCCGAGATGTATTCACGTTATCTGGACACGTTTTTCCATATGTACCGGCATGATCCCGATTTCAAAGCAATGTTTGAAAAGAGCAAGGGCTTCTGCCTGACGCATTTCGGCGACCTTTGCGCCGCGGCGGATCAAACGCTTTCGGATAAAGAAAAATCCGAGTTCTTTCCCGTGCTCTTTTCGCTGATGAACAAAAATATGGAGCGGCTTCAGGAAGACATCAACTGGCTGATCGAGAAATTTGACTATCTGCATAAGGACGACGACTGGAAGGACTCCAAGGACGCCGTACAGCGCTGTATGCAGAAATTAAAAGGCGGCTATCCCGCCGATGCGGTTTACCGGCAGGCAAAATAAGAGTTTCGCTTGCGCGAAACTCTTATAAAGAACTGCCTTTGGCAGTTCTTTTGAAATCCATCACTATGATTCTTTTCCACAAACCGCACATCAACAGCAAACCATCCCGTAGGGCGCATAGCAGCATCCGCCGGAACAGCAGGTGCACAGCAGGTAGGAAAGGCACATCCGGTTACAGAGATTCCCCTGCATGCCGCCCATTCCCATATAAGGGCTTTGTCTGCCCATATACCATGTGCCGCCCGATTCTAACTGCTGCACGAGATTCTGATAGGCGGGATTGCCCGGCTCCATCTGCGCCGCCTGCTTTGCATACTGCATTGCCTGTACGTTATTGCCGCAGCCCGCATTGGCGACCGCACTGTAATAATACCACTTTGCGCTCCGCCCAGAAATCGTGTTCAATACGTTCAGCGCTTCTTTATAGTGCCCGCCGTTGATATAATTTGCCGCCGCTTTCATATGCAGCGTATCCTCATCTTCCTCCGCCGCCCGGCTGTCCCCTGTCCGCGTGTAACCGCCAAAACCGCCGAATCCCCCGAAACCGCCAAAGCCGCCAAAACCAAACGGATCATAGCCGCCTGCATCCTCCCGCCCATAGTAGGAACCGGAACCGCCTGTTCCGCGCTCCCGCTCCTGCATGATCTGACGGTACGCCTGCTGGATCTGCTTGAATTTTTCTTCCGCCTGCGCCTTGTTCGGATTATTGACATTCGCGTCAGGATGATACTGCCTGCTCAATTTTCTGTATGCTTTTTTGACGTCGTCATCACTCGCGTTTCTGCCAACCCCCAGCACGCCGTATGGATCCATCATAATTTGGGTACCCCGTTCTCTGCTTGTTTCTCTTTTTGGCGCCGTGCATGCACCGCCTCGTATTTCGTCCACACGCCCGCGTACAAAATATTGCGCAGGATCTCCGCATGTAACAGGATCGGGAGTTTTTCAAATTCGCGCGAACATTCCGCCATCATCATCGTCAGAATGGATTTCACTTCTTCCTCAAAGCCTTCCTGACCAAACCGCGCCGCAAACGGATTATAACAGTTCTTTTTTAAGTCTGCTTCTATATCGTCGTAGGCATCCATCAGATAAATAAATTTGCCAAAAAAGAACCCGATCCGCCTTAAGCTGTCCGCCCACTCATCCTCCCGGTACACGAACAGTTCCGCCATGATCTCACCGAACAGCCCCGCCGTCTCATCCATCGTCACGCCGCCGTTTTGCTCGATCTCATGCAGACGGCTTAGATTTTCCGCCATCTTACATGCCTTTGCCGGATATTCTTTGGCGATGCGGTTGTTCTTTTTGCGTAAGAGCGCCGCGAACAGATACTTGCCTGCCTTTCGCTCATCCAGCCAATCGTCCTCACATTTATAATAGGAAAGAAGCACATTGACATCGGCGGCATATTCCGTATACGGATTCCTGCTGATCGGATGCTTCTCAAGCGGATGCGTGATACAGCGCACGACGCCCTCTTTTGTCTCCGGCTCATACAGCCCGGTCAGCAGCATGGCAAGAAACGTCATATCATAACTCAATGTCATCTGCCCGAAACGCCCGTACTTTTCCTTTAACTCGCGGCACAGCCCGCAGTAATAGGACTGGTACACGGCAAATTCGCGAAATTTCAATTCCGGCTTATTTACCACAATATATCCGAACACGGTATCCTCCCGTCAGCTGTTTTTGATAAATTCCGTGCGGCATTTCGGGCAGGTGATCGCGATCCTTCCCTTGCCGCGCGGCACGCGTATTTTCTGCTTACAGTTCGGACAGCGGTAAATATGATGCGTTTTCCTCTGCGCGTTTGTTTTTTTCCAGGAAGAAAACTTCCTGCGGATTCCCGCCGTCAACGCCAGATAGCGCTGATTCTCGGCGTAACGCTTCGCGTGATTTCTTGAAAGCATCCGGAAGTAACAATAGCATAACAGGATCAGCGCCAGCGCATTGAGCACGTTTGTCCGCACAAAAAAAGAAAGAAGCAGACAGACCAATATCGCAGCAAACAACATCCGTCCGAACTGATCCATCCCATATCTCCCCTGCATAAACCTTATCAACCGTTGTTTCATATCAGATACCAGCCTTTCCGCCGCCTGTACGCCTGCTTTCTTCTCCCATTGTAGGGGAAATCTGAAAAAAAGCAAGGAACAGGCGGCAAAAAGATTCTTAATTCTTTATAAAAAAGATCGGCGCGGAAGCACCGATCTTTCAAAGAATCCGCATAGCGGATTCTTTTGGGATCCGAAATTCCTATTCTGCCGTGTCCTTAGGTTCTGCGGCGAGCGCACCGTCTTTTACGACGATGCGGATCGTATCGCCGAGCGCCACGCCGTCCGCCAAAATGAGTTTCGCCGAAAGTGTCTCCACATGTTTCTGGATAAAGCGTTTAAGCGGTCTTGCGCCATACGCCGGCTCGTAGCCGTTCTCCAAAATATAGGCGCGCGCCTCGTCGGAAAGCTCGACCGTAAGCTCCCTGTCGGAAAGCCTGCGGTTTAAGTCTGCAAGGATCAGGTCGATGATGCCGCCGATATTGTCCTTTGTCAGAGGCTTAAAAAGAATGATCTCGTCCAGACGGTTCAAAAATTCCGGGCGGAAGCCTGCGCGCAGTTGTTCCATCACGCTTTTCTGCGTTTCTTCGCTGATACTGCCGTCTGCTTCGATTCCTTCCAGCAGATCCTGCGCGCCAATGTTCGATGTCAGGATCAGGATCGTATTCTTAAAATCCACCGTGCGCCCCTGCGAGTCCGTGATGCGTCCGTCGTCCAATACCTGTAAGAGCACGTTAAACACATCCGGATGCGCCTTTTCAATCTCGTCAAACAGCACGACCGAATAGGGTTTTCTTCTGACCGCCTCGGTCAACTGCCCGCCCTCCTCGTAACCGACATATCCGGGAGGCGCCCCGATCAGGCGCGATACGGAGTACTTCTCCATATATTCGCTCATGTCCAGCCGGACGATATTGGATTCGTCATCAAAGAGCGACGCGGCAAGACTTTTTGCAAGTTCTGTTTTTCCCACGCCCGTCGGTCCCAAAAACAGAAATGACCCGATCGGTTTACCGGGATCCTTGATCCCCGCTTTGGAACGGATGATCGCCTCCGTCACTTTCGTCACCGCCTCATCCTGTCCGACGACACGCTTGTGTAGTTCTTCATCTAAATGGAGCGTCTTATTGCGCTCACTCTCCGTCAGCTTCATGATCGGGATTCCCGTCCAACGGCTGACGATCCGGGCAATCTCCTCATCGGATACGCTCTCGTGCACAAGGGAGAGGTCCTTGCTCTTGACCGCTTCCTCTTCCTGCTCCAACTGCTTTCTTAAGCTCGGCAGTTTCCCATAGCTTAATTCCGCCGCTTTTTCCAGATTGCCTTCCCTCTGCGCAATCTGAATCTCGCTTCCGACCGCCTCGATCTCCTCGCGCAGCTTGGACAATTTCTCAACGGAAGCCTTTTCATTCTCCCACTGCGCCTTGCGGTTGTTCAATTCTTCTTTTAATTCCGCAAGCTCCTTCTGCAATGCGGACAGCCGCTCGACACTCATGCGGTCGTCCTCTTTTTTGAGCGCCGCCTCCTCGATCTCCATCTGCATGACCTTGCGCTGTAACTCGTCTAACTCGGTCGGCATGGAATCCAGCTCGGTCTTGATGAGCGCGCAAGCCTCATCCACAAGGTCGATCGCCTTATCGGGCAGAAAACGGTCGCTGATATAACGGTCGGAAAGCGTCGCCGCGCTCACGAGCGCGTTATCCATGATCTTGACGCCGTGATAGACCTCGTAACGCTCTTTTAAGCCGCGCAAAATGGAGATCGTGTCCTCCACGGTCGGCTCATCCACCAGAACCGGCTGGAACCGCCGCTCTAACGCCGCATCCTTCTCAATATACTGCCGGTATTCGTCCAACGTCGTCGCGCCGATACAGTGCAGTTCACCGCGCGCCAGCATCGGCTTTAGCATGTTACCCGCATCCAGCGCGCCGTCCGTCTTGCCTGCGCCCACAATCGTATGCAGCTCGTCGATGAACAGAATGATCTGCCCCTCGCTCTTTTTGACTTCCTCCAGGACCGCTTTCAGGCGCTCCTCAAACTCGCCGCGGTATTTCGCGCCCGCCACGAGCGCGCCCATATCAAGCGCAAATATTTTTTTATCCTGTAAGCCCTGCGGCACGTCGCCGCGCACGATCCGCTGCGCCAGTCCTTCCACAACCGCCGTTTTGCCGACGCCCGGCTCGCCGATGAGCACCGGGTTATTTTTGGTCTTGCGTGAGAGAATGCGGATGATGTTGCGGATCTCGCCGTCCCTGCCGATGACCGGATCAAGCTTCTGATTGCGCGCCTTTTCCACAAGTTCCTGCCCGTACTTATTTAACGTGTCATACGTCGCCTCCGGATTGTCGCTTGTCACGCGCTGATTGCCGCGCACGGTGGAGAGCGCCTGCAAAAAACGCTCGCGGTTGATGCCGTACTCCTTCCAGATCTGCGCGATCTCCTTATTCGGATAGCGGAGCATGGACAAAAACAAATGCTCGACGGAAACGTACTCGTCGCCCATTGCTTTTGCCTCGTCCTCCGCTGAAACAAGCGCTTTATTTAAGTCCTGCCCGACGTGAACCTGCCCGCCCTGCACCTTGACGCGTTTTTCCAACGCCTGCCGCGCGCGGTTTACAAAGTGTTCGGTCTGAATCTCCATTTTTTCGATCAATTTTAAGATCAGGCTGTCTTCCGCCGTCAACAGGCTGTAGAGCAGGTGCTCCTGCTCAATCTCCTGATTTCCGTATTCATAGGCAAGCTTCTCGCAATCCTCCACTGCCTGTAATGATTTTTGGGTAAATTTTGCAATATTCATCGTCATCACCATGCCTTTCCTAACATGCAGGGGATTCTTGTCCGCTCCGATCTCCCTGCCGCTGCGGACGCTGACTCCCTGTTTTCCCCGTGACGATTGTATGATAGACTAAATTGTTAGCACTGTCAAGAGGTGAGTGCTAATTTTCTCAAACAATTTAGAGAAATGTTTTACAATTTTAATCAATATTTAATGGCAGAGACGAAATCCGTCCCTGCCATCCGTTTTTTCTGCTTACAGCACGCTGTCCAGCGTCTGGAACAGCTCCTGAATATTGATCGGTTTCGCGATATGTCCGTTCATCCCTCTGCGCAGCGCTTCCTGTTTATCCTCCTCAAACGCGTTCGCAGTCATGGCGATGATCGGAATGTTTGAAAGCTTCGAATCTTTCAGTTTCCGGATCTGTTCCGTCGCCTCATAGCCATCCATTTCCGGCATCTGAACATCCATCAGCACCAGCTGGTAATAGCCCGGCTCGGAACGCGACAGCATCTCCACGGCGACCCTGCCGTTCTCCGCAACCTCGGTCGTAAAGCCCGCATCGCCCAAGATCGCTACGGCAATCTCCTGATTCATTTCCACGTCTTCCGCAAGCAGGATCCGCCCGGTGTGATGCTTGGGAAGCACAGTCTCCTGCGTATGCTCTTTTTCTTTTGCCCTTGTCTCCGGCTGTATCACGGCGTTGAGACAGCTCCTTAACTCTGACAGGAACAGCGGCTTACTGCAAAACGCCGTCACGCCCGCTTCCTTTGCCTCCGTCTCAATATCCGACCAGTCGTATGCGGTCAGAACGATGACCGGCACATTCTTACCCGTCGTCTCTTTCCGGATGCGCCTTGTCACTTCCACGCCGTTCATATCCGGCAGCAGCCAGTCGATGATATAGACGGCATAATCGTTGTTGCGCATGACTGCCTGGTGCGTGCGCAGCACCGCCTCTTTTCCCGACAGCGTCCACTCTGCGCGCATTCCGAGCTGTCCCAGCATATAAGAAACACTGTCGCACGTATTAAAGTCGTCGTCCACCACCAGCGCCCTGCAATCCTTCAGCACCGGAATATCCTTCTCTTCCTTTGCCTCGGAATAAAGCCGGAACACGAAGGATACCCTGAATTCCGTTCCCACGCCCTGCTCGCTTTTGACCTCGATCGTACCGTTCATCATATCGACGATATTTTTGGTGATCGCCATGCCGAGTCCGGTTCCCTGAATCTTGCTGATCGTACTGTTCTTTTCTCTCTCAAACGGCTCGAAAATATGCTTCACAAATTCCTCGCTCATGCCGATGCCGTTGTCCTTGATCAAAAATTCATAGTTGGCATAGCCCATCGGCGCGCCGCGCTTTTCCGTGATCCGCATGCTGACCGTTCCGCCCGCGCCCGTGTACTTCACGGAGTTGCTGAGCAGATTGAGGAGCACTTGATTCAGACGGAGCTTATCGCAATAAATATCCTCGTCCACGACGTCCACCGTGTCGATCTGTAATTCCATCTGTTTCGCATGAATATCCGCCAACAGAATATTGCGCAGCCCGTGCAGAATATCGGGCAGACTGCACGGCTTCTCATCCAGATTGATCTTGCCGCTCTCGATATGGCTCATATCCAGAATATCATTGATCAGACTTAACAGATGATTGCCGGACGTCATGATCTTTTGAAGATATTCCTCGACCTGTTCCTTGTTGTCAATATGCGTAATCGCCAGATTCGTAAAGCCCACGACCGCGTTCATCGGCGTGCGGATGTCATGGGACATATTGGAAAGAAAAACACTCTTCGCCTTGTTTGCCCGCTCCGCCTGAGAGAGCGCCTCCTCCAACAGGCTGTTGCGCTCCCGCTCCCTCCGGATCTCCTCGTCCACATTGCGGAAACCCAAAACGATCCCTAATCCCTCATCCGTTTTTACGCCTACGGCTTTCATCTGGAAATAAACGATCTCGCCGCCCCTGCGTTTCCTGTAATTGACAAAAAACACACTTTTTTCCGCCAGTTCTTTTTCCAGCATATCCAAAGAGAGGGCATTTTGCAGCATTTCCCGGTCATCCTCATGAACCCAGTCCCGTATGTACCGCTCCATGCTCTCCTGCAGCGGTACGGCGCCGCTGAACACCTGCCCTAACTCCCGCCCGTCATGACCGTCATTCCGGATCGGCGTTACCATACCCGTTTCGAGATCGACAAAGCAAACCAGATTAAAATCAATGCTGAGCGCCTGCACCAGTTCCATCTGACGCTGTGCCGCCTTCTTCTCCTGCAATTTCTGTGCAGTGCCGTCTAAAAGAAAACGCTGGTAAAAGCGCTCCCCGTTTTCTTCAAACAGCTTCACATTGCCCATGACATGCAGAAGCTCCCCGTCCTTATGGCGCACGCGGTACTCAACGTTGACGCTGTCCCCCGGCTTCTTGAGTTTCTGCATACATTCCCTCAGTTTATCGCGGTCCTCCTCAACGACCGTCGCCGCAATCAGATGAAATCCGTCCGCCATCAGTTCGTCCTGCGTCTCATAACCTAAAATTTTGAGCGCCGCTCTGTTCACGTTCAAAATCCGTGAGCCGTCCAGCGTATGGCGTATGACACCGCAGTCCAACGTGGCAAAAAGCGTCTCCAGCGCACGGTTCTTATCCATGATCTCCTGCTCATAGGCGCGCTCCTGCGTCACGTCGATCGCCACGCCCACGGTTCCCATTACGCTGCCGTCCAGATCATAAAGCGGCGATTTGTAAGTCGTCAGCGTCCGCATACCTTCCTTGGTCTTGATCAGCTCCCCGGATATGAACGTCTTCTTTTGCTCCATGACCTTGCGCTCGGACTCGATGCAGGCGGGATCGTCCTGCTCCACATCCCAGATATAAGCGTGTCCGCGTCCCTCTACCTGCTGCTTCGTCTTATTGACCGTTTTACAAAAGCTGTTGTTGACTTTCTCATGGATTCCGTTTTTATCCTTATACCAGATCAGATTCGGCACATGGTTGATTGTCTCCTCCAGATACTGGCTGGTCTGCCAGAAATCCTTGCTCTGCTTACATGCCTGCTGCCATCTGAAAAAGCGGAAACGCACTTCCTCCTCGGACATCGGCGTTATCCAGATGTCCGAGATCCGATCCGCCTCCGGCGCTCCGACAAGCGTCCGCGCCTGCTCTGCGGACGCAAGAAGGATGACCTGCACTCCGGCATATTCGCCTGCCGATGCAGGACGCGGTTCTTTCCCGTTTTTATCCGCCGCCGTAAGACGGGAACATTCTCCCGCTCCGTCTCCGCACGCTTTCTCTCCGTTTTCGTCTGCCGCAAGGATGCGCAGGGCTTCCCCGCAGTCCGCGTCCGTCAGATCGGCGATGATCAGATCCGCCTCTGCCGCTAAATCCGCTTTCACTTCGTCACTCTCTGAAAAAATATGGGTAAAATGTTCCAATGAAGGCATCCCTTTGATCACTTCAAAGGCACGACAGGGTCTGCCTGCCATATAGATATGAAGACGACATTTGTACATACCCAATCCTCCTTTATCCCGTTAGTAATATTTTAACAATCCCGCAAACTCATGTCAATATCAGAGCCGCCCGTCCGTTTTTTCCTGCTCCGTTTTTCCGTCCGCCCCGCATGCGCACGGATTGACATGCACCATAATGTGCTTAACCTTCGGAAAACGCCGCTCCAGCTCGTCATGCACGCGCTCCGCAACCCCGTGCGCCTCATAAAGCCGCCACTGACCGTTCACTAAAATTTCCACATCCACATAAATTTTGTTTCCAAACACCCGCGTATGCAGCATGTCAATTCCCAACACGCCGTCCTGTTCCGAAATACAGTCCCGCATCTCCTGTTCGGTCCGCACCTCGCAGGATTTATCCACCATCTTATCAACCGCGTCCTTAAAAATATCGTACGCCGCTTTTAAGATGAACACGCAGATCACAACGCTTGCAACGGAATCGAACACCGGAAATCCCATCCGCGCCCCCGCGATACCGATCAATGCGCCGACAGAGGAAAGCGCGTCCGAGCGGTGATGCCATGCATCCGCCATCAGCGCGCCGGAATCGATCGCTTTTGCATAATGCCGCGTGTACCAGAACATCGCTTCTTTTACAAAAATAGAAACAACCGCCGCCATCAGCGCCGCGATCCCCGGCACGACAAGAGCGCCCTTATGCGCTTCCGCGATATGCCGCACGCCGCTCACGCCAATGCCCGCGCCCGTGACCGCAAGCGCAACCGCAAGCACGATCGCCGCCACACATTCCAGACGCTCATGACCGTACGGGTGATCCGCATCTGATTTTTTGGCCGCCAGATGCACGCCGATCATCACAACAATCGTGCTGAACACATCCGATGCCGAATGCACCGCATCGGAAATCATCGCGCCCGAATGCGCCGCCACGCCGGCGGTCAGCTTTCCCGCCGACAAGACCGCATTGGCGATAATACTGACAGCGGATACCCGCATCGCGATCCGCTCCTCTTTTCCTGTCTGCTCTTTTTTTCTATCTTCCAAACCCATTGATGCCAGGCGCTCCTTTTCCTATGCTCTTGGGAAACTACTCAAAATATCCTTCCTGAATCAGCAATTCTAATACCAATGCCTCTCGTTCCAACATTCCCTGACTGAAATCATCCAGCACCGTTTCCCTGTTTACCCCTATTGCAGACTGCGGTTCCAAAAATGCAAACGTAAAGCCTTCGTCCACTTCATACTCATCCAAATTTTGCTGTTCCAAGTCCTCTTTCACACGACATAGAAAATAATAATTATCCTGTATAAAAATATCTTCTTTTGTGCCTTTTTGAATGCGGCGGACCTTCCCATATTCCTGAATAGAATCACGAATAACACATAAACCTGTTTCTTCTGATACTTCTCTTATCAGGGCATCTTCCACACATTCACCTATTTCTATGCCTCCGCCCGGAAATTTATAATAATGATATTTTTTGCTGTATACCATTGCTATTTTTCTATCTTTAATGATGACAGCCCTCGCAGAAGGTCTGCTGAAAACGCTCCCGCCAGGAACATAATCTTTTTTGTCCATTTCAAATAAAGTACGCATTTATAACACTCCGCTATTCTTGTCCCGTTCTTCATCAAGCCATTCTTTTAACTTTAATTGTAATATTTTTTGTCTGGCAGGTACAATTTGTACTCTTTTGCATAAATATTGGCATCTTCTGGCAATGTCAAGTCAACCAATGCTTCATCACTCTTTTTGCAAAGCAAAATGCCGATTGTTGGATTTTCCCCTTCTATTCTTTCATAACGATCAAAATAATTTACATACATCTGCATTTGCCCTAAATCTTGATGAGTTAGTTCATCTGCCTTAAAGTCAATAAGTACATAGCACCGTAACAAACGGTTATATAAAATCAACGTAAAAATTTTTGTCATTGAATGTAAAACGCTTCTGACGTTGTTCAAATAAAAATCCTTTTCCTAACTCTAACAAAAATTTTTGCATTTTATCAATGACTGCTGATTCCAAATCACTTTCATGATAAGATGCTTTGTCCTCCAATCCGGAAAACTCAAGAACATATGGCGTATGTAAAATATCTTCTGGCTTTTGCGGTATTGCTCCCTCATTTGCCAATCGCAGTACATCATCTTTATTCCTGCTTAAAGCAAGTCTTTCATAAAGACTGGAATGATATTGTCTTTTCAAAGTAGATACATTCCAACAGGAACGTATCGCTTCCTTTTCATAAAACTCTCTCTCATCTTTATCTTCAATACGCATAAGTATCTGATAATGTGTCCAACTCAGCTTAAATGGAAGTTTAGAATATGCGATGTCCAATTCCCAATTGGACAATTCCAATTTCCTGTTCCAATTGTCCAATTTGCGATTGGATAATTTCATTCTCCCTGTCCCTATAAGTCATATAGAACTGTCTCATTCCCGCAACATTGCTTCTGGAAAATCCCCTTCCGTATTCTTTTGTAAGATATGCAGATAAGGACTCAA
>JAMPAG010000070.1 GCA_023667365.1 bacterium
TTTCTGCGGCATGATGCTGCTTCCGGTCGAATAGGCGTCGTCCAGCTCGATAAAGCGGTATTCATTGCTGTTCCAGATGATGATCTCCTCGGAAAAACGGCTCAGGTGCATCATGACCGTGGACGCCGCCGAGAGAAATTCAATGACATAATCCCGGTCGGAAACCGAATCCATGCTGTTTAAGGTCGGACCCTCGAAGCCGAGCATGGACGCCGTATAATTCCGGTCTAACGGATAGGTCGTACCCGCCAGCGCTCCCGCGCCGAGCGGGCAATAATTCATCCGCATAAACAAATCATGCAACCGCCCGCGGTCCCGCTTAAACATTTCAAAATAAGCGCCAAGATGATGCGCTAACGTGACCGGCTGCGCTTTCTGTAAATGGGTGAATCCCGGCATATACGTCTCAAGATGCTCTTTTTGCATACGAAGGAGCACTTTTAACAGTTCCTTCAGAAGCTCGTCCACCTGCAAGATCTCTTTGCGGACATAGAGACGTAAGTCCAGTGCAACCTGATCGTTGCGGCTCCTGCCCGTGTGCATCTTCTTGCCGGCGTCACCGATCCGCTCGATCAGTTTTGCCTCGACAAAGCTGTGCACATCCTCGTATTCCTCCGTGACGGCAAGTCTGCCGGAACGCACGTCCTCGCGAATATCGCCGAGTCCTTTCACGATCCTGTCCTTTTCCTCATTTGTCAGGATGCCCTGCTTCGCCAACATCACGACATGCGCGATACTGCCTTCTATATCTTCTTCCAAAAAGCGCCGGTCAAACGAAATGGACGCGTTAAAACGATATACCAGATCGTCCGTCTGCTTTGTAAATCTTCCGCCCCATAACTGAGCCATATTTGATCCCTTTCTGTTAAAACAGCGCACAGCCGCCGTCTTTTTGTCATGCATACGCACCAATAACGCTATGTTGCATATTGTAGCATGACTCCTGCTTTTTTTCAATAAAATGGTAGGAACTTTTTAACGTTGTCTCATACTATAAACTATAATCATTAAGAGGTCAGCTATGAACACGCTTCTTTCTTTTCGGAATGTTCAATATCATTATCATACCATAGCGGGTGAGACGCAGGCGTTGAAAAATATTTCTTTTGCCGTCCGCGAGGGCGAATTTTTCTCGATCGTCGGTCCGTCCGGCTGTGGAAAGACGACGCTCTTATCCATGATCGCAGGACTGATCAAACCACAGTCCGGTGAACTTCTTTTTTCGGATCAATTAAAAAGCAATCCCGCCGGCATCGGCTACATGCTGCAGCACGATCAGCTGTTTGAATGGCGTACGATCTATAAAAACGTTCTCCTGGGTCTGGAACTGCGTCACAAAAATACGAAGGAACGGCGCGAAGCGGCGAACGATCTGCTTCGTCAATACGGACTGGAACCGTTTCGGAACCGTTATCCGAATGAATTATCCGGCGGTATGCGCCAGCGCGCGGCGCTGATCCGGACGCTCGTCTGCGAACCGGAGCTGTTATTGTTGGATGAGCCGTTCTCTGCACTGGATTATCAGACAAGGCTGACGGTATCCTCTGATATTGTAGATATTATTAAAAAAGAAAAAAAGACCGCAATTCTGGTCACACACGATCTGTCGGAGGCCGTTTCGCTTTCAGACCGTATTTTAGTGCTCTCCGCACGACCGGCGACCGTGCTGCGCATCATGGATATTCATCTTACCAAACAGGGATCGGGAGCGACCGCCGCGCGCAAGGCGCCCGAATTTTCCGCATATTTTAATGAATTATGGGAGGAACTTCATGGAAAAGAACAAGAATCAGTCACCCGAACAGCTTCTATATGAGAAAAAATGGAAACGAAACCGGCTGTTGAACAGAAGCATACAGATTCTTGTGTTTCTGTTCTTTTTTATTCAGTGGGAGGTTACGACCGCGCTCGGCATGGTGGACTCGTTTTTTTTCAGTTCGCCGTCCCTGATCGTCAGAAGCCTCCGGACACTGATCAAGAACAACGGACTCCTTACGCATATCCGGGTCACCTTACTGGAAATTCTGTTAAGCTTTGCGCTTGTCGTGCTCATCAGTCTTGTGATCGCCGTGCTGTTCTGGTATTTTGACAGACTTTCCACTATTTTTGAACCTTATCTCGTCATCTTAAACAGTCTGCCAAAATCCGCGCTGGCGCCGCTCTTTATCGTATGGCTGGGCACCGGCATGAAAACGATTATCGTTGCGGGCATCAGCGTTGCGCTTTTTGGTTCGATCATCAGCCTCTATACGGGCTTCCGGGAAACGGACGAAGGAAAGATCCGGCTTGTGTACGCGCTCGGCGGAAGAAAATGCGACGTGCTGAGAAAAGTGATCCTGCCGGGAAGCGTCCCGCTGATCATCAGCACAATGAAGGTCAACATCGGTCTCTCCCTCGTCGGCGTCGTGATCGGCGAATTTCTTGCCGCAAGAGAGGGTCTCGGTTATCTGATCATCTACGGCACGCAGACGTTTAAGATGAGCATGGTCATTACCTCGCTCGTTCTGCTCTGCCTGATCGCAGTCCTGCTCTTTGTCATTATCGACGCTTTTGACAGGCGGATCAACCGCAGAAAACGAGGGCTGTCGTAAAAAGGACGCGAAGCATCCTTTCGAAGAACTGCCAAAGGCAGTTCTTGGGAATCGCTGCGTGATTCTTCCAGACTACAAAATTTTCTAAAAGAAAAAGGTTCCGCCTTACACGGAACCTTTTTCTTTTTTGCGAAAGCTCCCGGCCGGACTCGAACCGGCGACCTACGCATTACGAATGCGTCGCTCTACCAACTGAGCCACGGAAGCCTGTCACAACGAATATTATTATATCGGCTTTCTTCTCATTTGGCAAGACATAAGTTTCACTTTTTTTATTTTTTTGCTTTTTTTTGTAAAAGGACCAAGGCGTGCCCGTTCCAGGCGCATTTCCCCACAGATGACAGGAGCATCCCGCCGCGGAAATAGGCGGGATGCTCCTGTCATCTGTGATACGAGAAAAATTACAGCTTCCATTTTCTGTCTGACATTTCCTCTGACGCCTCTTCGCTTCCGGCAGAGACTCATGTGCACGGCAGAACGCCGTATCGAAACATGTTTGGGAAAACGACGGATATTTCAAATATTTTTCAAAATATACCACACAAGACATACGGTTACAATTGTATGCGCTTTGATACACCATTTATTTCCGCTCCACTATATATAATAAAGATTTCATTTCGTTTCACCGACGTCAAAACAAAACATCCTTATTCATAGACAGCCCACTTTCTGCGGTTCAAAATAAACATCTTCCCGACGAGAAAAATAAGCGTATCAATGACCAGCTGGATAACGACATATCCGATCTCAAGGTCAAAACTTCCCTTCCCTGCATACAGGAGCCGGAACAGCCTTCCGACCGGCGGAAATACAAAAAGCAGATGCCGGATGACCGGAAGCATGGACAGCCTCTGTTCCAAAAGCATTCCGAGGATTATCACCAGCATGACCAGCACAGCGGATTTCCGCCTTCCGGTCAGGTACGACCGGAAGAAGCTTCCAAACTGATAACCGAAAAGCGCGACAGTCAGATGGATCAGCAGCATACAGGCTGACATATGCAGGTTTACCTGTCCCGTCTGAAACAGACCTGCCACGCAGGGACAGACCAGCGCCAAAATCGTATATCCTGCCGAGAGAATCGCAAAAAACACCTCGTTAGAAACATAGTATTTCGCGGCGCTGCCGGTTTTCAGCACAATGATTGCCCGCATATCATCACTGTATATTCTGTTTGAAAAAAAACCGTTCAATAAAGCGGTCATAAACAAGATCGTCAAAGAAACCAAAAAAATTCCTCCCGTATCAAAAACAGACAGCGTCGAATATAGAAAAAGGGAATACATCATGATCAGCACGAACGGAAATACATAATGATGATTTCTCATATACGTCATGAAGCTGTACCACAACAAAGCTTTCATTGCCCGGCCTCCTTTACTACTCCATGCTCGATATGCCAGACTCTGTCCACGAGCGCTTCCTTTTCCCGTACGCCGTCGTCGGGCGGGCAGGCGATCAGAATTGCCGTATTCTGCTGCTTTATCCTGACCATCTCCTCAAACAGTAAATTCCGCATATTCTGATCAAGTCCGCTGAACGGTTCGTCCAAAAACAACAGATCGCAGGGTTTTAACATCGCCTGCGCGATCATCACTTTCCGAAACATACTGTCGGAAAGCTCCCGTATGGCGACCTTCTCCATTCCCGAAAGATCATAATGCGCAATGAGCGCTTTACACACCCGCTCCGCCTCGCCGCGTGAATAGCCGTCCAGCATTGCCATACTGACCAAAAACCGAAATGTCGATAAGCGAATATTCTTTGCGGCGTTTGCAGGCATAAACTGTTCTGACAGCCTGGGTCGTGACCACACATTTCCCAGCGTTGCGCGGGTCGTGCCGGAAAGCAGGCGCAGCAGCGTCGTTTTTCCGCACCCGTTGCTCCCCGTGACCATCACGCATTCTCCTTCATGCAGCCTGAGCGTGGCGTTCCTGATGACCGGACGCCCCCGGTATATCTTATATACTTGCTTTGCTTCCAAAATGATTTCTTTTTCATCCATAGTTCTTTCCTAATAAGTCTAAAAATCGTGCTTTGCACACTTTCGAAGAATCTGCTTCGCAGATTCTTCCGGATTATGAAATTCCTATAAGTCTAAAAAAAGAAATGACTCCGTAAAGAATCATTT
Organism: bacterium; assembly: GCA_023667365.1. Taxonomy (GTDB): domain Bacteria; phylum Bacillota; class Clostridia; order Lachnospirales; family Lachnospiraceae; genus DLAJ01. The sequence continues at coordinate 4,726 of JAMPAG010000070.1, forward strand.
CTTTTTCAAGACGGTATTTCTATTTTATCCTTTTTATTCGATTGGTATGACTGTCACACAGCCGTTTGCATCGCTGATGTAAAGCGCGCTGCCGATCACAAGCTGCTGATTCAGGATCAGACGTCCCTCTGCATCAAACAGATAGAGAAGTTCTCCGATCTGCTGCAGCCCGGTCAGCATCTGTCCCGTTGCCGGATCAAAGCAATACATCGAACTGCCGATGATCGTCCATCCCTTTGCCATCGCTCCCGTTTCCGGGTTGAAATAATAGGTCGTGATGCCGTCGCCGACGAAGCCGGTCTGGCGTTTGCCTTCCGCGTTGAAGAAATACGTCTCGCCGCCGATATTCTGCATACCGATCTGCATTCTTCCGTCCGTGCCCATATAATATACGTCGCCGCCGACCGCGATCAGTCCCGTCTGCATCTGTCCGTTTTCATTGGTATAATAAATGCCGGTACCGTCGTTGACAAACCCAAACGCCATCTTGGCATCCGCCGGATCGAAATAGTAAAGCTGACCGCCGATATTCTGCCATCCGACCTGTAAGCATCCGTTCTCATTAAAGTAATACAGATCGGATGCGATCGCGGATAAGCCGATCGCCATATGTCCGTCCTCGTAGAAATAGAACAGATTGTCCGCGGCGAGCCATCCCCGGTACATACAGCCGGTCGGATCGAACAGATAGACCGCATCCCCGATCTGCTGCATACCGACCGCCATCTTTCCTTCCGTTCCGAAGTAATAGGTATTTCCGGCAAGTTCCTGCCAGCCGAACTGCATCAGACCGTTTCCGTCAAAAAAGTAAATGCTGTCGGCAAGCTGCGCGAATCCCGAAACGCGCCGCCCAAGCGCATCCACATAATAAATGCCGCCGTTATATTGGACAAACGTGTTGGTTTTCATTTTATAATTTTCGTAGAAATAATAAAATCCCTTACGGAACGCAAATCCGTTTCCGACAATGCTTGCCGATAAATCCTTATACTGATAATCAATATCTACATTTCCGGCGATCCCCGGAATCCTGCCCGTGCTGGACGCCTGCCAGAACGCCGCGTCCTCAATATCGCAGGTCGTATTGTACTGCGCAACCCATTTATCGTACGCAATCGGTCCGATATAGTTTAAGTACCAGTTTTTGCTTCCGTACACGATCGGATAATAACCTGCGTTTTCTATGATCGCGCAAAATGTGTTCGCGATCTCCGCGATCTGCGCCGGCGAAAGCGTGCGCTGCACGGAATCCTCGATGTCGATGGCTACCGGCATACTGATCGTATACCCTGCAATCGCCTGCAGCACAAACACCGCTTCCGCTGCCGCTTCCTGCGGCGTCGTCGCGTAAGAATAAATATAAACGCCTGTCTTTACGCCGTTTGCCGCTGCCTGCCGCATATTCTGATCAAATTTTGTGTCAATACCGTATCGGACAGAACCGACTCTGACAAATGCATACTGCACGCCGCACGCCGCTACCGCCGACCAGTCAATGTCTCCCTGATACCGCGATACGTCGATGCCGATACTGAACGCCGTGCCTGCATCCTTCGCCTGCGCATCCAGATTACCGATGGACAGCATACTGCCGATCGGCAGCATACAGATACAGCACAAAAGTGCCAGCACACGTCTGAGTCCCTTCGTCCAAAAGCGCTTCGCTTTGGGGTTCCCCTCTTTTGTTTCTCTCATTCCTTATGTACACTCTCCATTCCCTGTTCTGCTATTGTTTGCGTAACCTTTCAAATTCTTCAATGTATCGGATCAGCAGTTCCACAGAGCCCTTGATGCCGAGCTTCGCACTGTTTAACGTTAAGTCATAGCTGTCCGCCCTTCCCCATTTTTTGGAGGAATAATAATTATAGTAACTCTGACGCTGTTTATCCTTTTTGACCATCATGTCTTTTGCCTTCGCCGCCGTAAGCTGATGGCTTTCCATGATATTTTTCAGCTTAAAGTCCTCATCCGCACTGATAAAGACATGCACGCAGTTGGGATAATCGGCGAGCGCATAATCCGCGCACCTTCCGACAATCACGCACGGTCCCTCGTCCGCAATCTTCTTGATCGTATCAAACTGCGCGAGGAACACCTTCTGGCTGATCGGCATATCCACGAAGGAAGATGCGTTATAGCCAAATGAATAGGTATCCATTACCAGATTATACAGGAACGAATTCGTCGGGCGCTCATCATTGCTCTTGATCATTTCTTCGCAAAAGCCGCTTTCCTTTGCCGCCCGCGTCAACAGTTCCTTGTCATAATATGCGATTCCGTAATGCTCTGCCAGCTCCCTGCCGATCTCATGACCGCAGGAACCATACTGCCGTCCGATTGTAACAATTGTCTCCATAATCCACACCCCATTTCTTTTTTTACTGTACCTTTAGTATATACGATATTCTGCATCCTTTCAACCGAAATACTGATCTTACAAAAATTACCGCTGTAAATCCGCTCTCCCGGCATACGCGGCGGAAGAATTTTACAGTATATTCCGTCTCCGCATTCATAACACGGCCAGCAGATGCCTGAAATATTCCGGCAGCGGCGCATCCGTCTCAATATATTCCCCGCTCCTCGGATGCGTAAAACCGAGCAGCTTCGCGTGCAGCGTCTGCCCCTGTAAATGAAACGGGCACCTTTTTATGCCGTACACCTCATCCCCCAAAAGCGGATGACCGATACTCGCCATGTGCACGCGGATCTGATGCGTCCTTCCCGTCTCTAAGCGGCATTCCAAATAAGTATAGCCGTGAAAGCGCTGCAAAACACGATAATGCGTCACGGCGCGCTTTCCGTTTGCCGTATGTACCGTCATCTTCCTGCGGTCCTTATCATCCCGCCCGATCAGGGTGTCGATCACCCCTGTATCCTGTTCCACATTTCCACAGCAGATCGCGTGATATGCCCTTGTCACGCGATGTTCTTTCAGCTGTTGCGCAAGGGAAAGATGCGCCGCGTCGTTTTTGCAGATGATGACGGAACCGGTCGTATCCTTATCAATACGGTGCACAATACCGGGGCGCAGAACGCCGTTGATCCCCGACAGAGAATCCCCGCAATGGTACATGACGGCATTGACAAGCGTGCCGTCATAATGCCCTGCCGCCGGGTGAACGACCATTCCCTTCGGTTTATTCACCACCAGCACATCCTCATCCTCATATAAAATATCAAGCGGGATCGGTTCCGGTTTTATATCCGGCTGCACGGAATCGGGCACGCAGATGGAAATCTCATCCCCCTCCGCAACACGTGTACCCGCCTTCGCGGGCATATCCCCGATCATTACGCCTCCTGCCTTGATCTGCTTCTGTATATAAGAACGGGAAAGAAAATCGACCAAAACAGTCAACGCTTTGTCCACCCGTTCTCCCGAAAGTTCTCCGGACACCTGAAAACGATATTCTTTCATACCGATCTGATCTTCTCCTTTATCCGGAACGCACTGTGCGCACAAGGCAAAGACGCTGCGATCCGTCCATCCTGCGCGATCACCCTGACGGTTCCGGTCCGCCCGGTTATTTGGACTGCTCCTCTTTCTTTATCGGTTCCTCCTTTACCTCGCGGTACTTCTTTGGACGAACGCTCAGAAACCGAAGCTCCTCATCCTTGTATACAAACAAAAGAAAAATCGCAAGCAGGATCGTGGCGCAGGTCACATAAATATCCGCCACATTAAAGATCGGGAAGCGGATCAGCACAAAATACAGGAAATCCACGACATAATCATAGCGAAACCGGTCTATCATATTGCCGACTGCCCCGGACGCGATCAGTACGCAAAAGAAGTTCATGCTGCGGTAGCGCTTTTTATCCGGCATCCGAAACAGCACATAGCAGATTGCGGTAAGGATCACGACTGCGATAAAGATAAAAAATACCTTTTGGTTTTGCAGCATACCGAACGCCGCGCCGCGGTTCTCCAGATAGTGCAGCTCAAATACGCCTTCCACGATCGGTACGGGCGCCCGGTCCTTTAAGTGCAGCACCGCAAGATATTTGGTCCACTGATCTGCAAATACCAGCAGGAGAAATAAAAAGAGATCAAATACTAACCGCCTGATTTTCCGTCCGCTCATGCACGTTCATCCTCTTCATCAAAATAAATTTCACCGACTGCGTCCAGCAGTTCCTGTTCTGTGACACTCGTGTCGATCAGGGCTTTCCCAATCTTTCTCAAAAGAACAAACCGGATCTTGCCGTGTTCCATCTTCTTATCGGACTTTGTGAGCGCGACGATCTTCTCCGGTTCAATATGATCGATGCTGATCGGCAGATTGAACGGCACGAGCATATCCCGGATCTCATAGTATTCTTCCATGGATAACAGTTCCCGCTTCCACGAGATAAACGCCGCCGCGACAAAGCCTAAAGAAATGCATTCCCCGTGCGTCAGTTCAAAATTCTTATATTTCTCGATCGCATGACCGATCGTATGACCGAAATTTAAGAGCGCACGATCTCCTTTTTCGGTCGGATCCTTTTCCACTACCAGTTTTTTCACCATGCAGCTTCGCATGACCATTTCTCTAAGCACTTCGATGTCCCGATCGTGAATCTCGTACATATTTTCAAGCAGCCACTCATAAAACGGCGCGTCTTTGATCAGACCATGTTTCATGACCTCGGCAAATCCCGAATAAAACTGCCTGTCGTCCAAGGTCTTCAGGGCGGCGATATTCATATAGACCAGACGGGGCATGTAAAAAGCGCCGACCATGTTCTTATATCCGTCGAAATCCACGCCTGTCTTGCCGCCAATGGAGCTGTCAGACTGCGCGATCAGCGTGGTCGGTATCTGGATAAAGTCAATGCCGCGCAGATACGTCGCCGCCGCATAGCCGGTAACATCGCCGACGACACCGCCGCCAAGCGCAATCAGCATATCTTTTCTGTCATATTGATGTTCGATCAGAAAGGTATAGATTTCCCGCACCGTATCAAGCGTCTTGGAAGCCTCTCCCGCCGGAAACGCAAACACATCCACCTGTTTGGCATACGGGCGCAGCAGATTTTCCAATTCAGCCGCATAGAGCCCCTTTACATGGGAATCCGTAATGATGCAGAGCCTGCGCGCGGCAGCATCCATTCCCGTAAGTTCCTGGGGCAATGCGTTAAAATCCGTCCCATATACAATGTCATATGCCGGCTTTTTATTCATCATGATCGTTATGCGTTCTTCCATATTGTAAATGATCCCTTCCGAACCGCTGCCGCCGCTTTAGCCGGCGCAAAGGTTCTCTGTCAGATATTATTTGTATACGCCGTTATTTCCTTTAGATATTTTCAGTATCTGTTCGTTTTTCCATGATTCAAAAAACTTCCCGCTTCCGATGAACGTTTGCGGGAAGTTCTCTTTTTTTGCGTTCGGTTATTGCCGCCGTCATGCCCTCTCTGGGCATCACTTACTTATTCCTGATCGGCACGTCAAAGGAGCCGCTCAGGATCTCTTGAAAATCACCGGAAATATCCACGCTCGCAGGCGTGATGATAAAAATATAATGAGATATTTTCTGGAGATTCCCCTTGATCGCATACGTCGATCCGGATGTGAAATCTATGATACGCTGTGCAATATCAACGTCCAGCCCTTCTAAATTCAGCACAACGGTCCTGTTGGATAAGAGGGTATCGGTGATCTCTCTCGCCTCTTCCACAGACGTCGGCTTAATCACACAGACCTCCATGCCGTTTCCGGCAGAGCGTCTTGCCTGCTTCATCGGCGTCACCTTTGATACAGGCTTCTTCGGCGTCTTATCCTCATAATCGCTGTCGTCGTATTCCCGCTCACGTTCCCGATAGCTGTTTCTTTGCGGCTTCTCATCCACAGGCTCGTCACTCTCGTAATCATCGTAGTAATCGTCCTCGTCCTCAGGATTCAGCTTCATCGCGTTGATAAACTTGTCCATAACACCCATAATATTACTTACCTATGCCTTTCCATAGCTATCGGCTACCTGTTTTCACTTTCCTTATACAACTTTATTATCATTGTTTTTTGCTTCTATGTCAACACAAAATAAAAATATTTAATGTGTAAAGTCATCCTCGAACACCGTTGACGCGTCTAATACAATATGGTCATACACGCATAAACCGTATGTCGTATTAGATTTTACGATGGCATAATCCTCGTTTTGATAGAGAATACTGATCTGCCGGAAATCGGCATAACCTTTGTTGATATTGTATACGCCGATCAGCGTCGCGCGGGTGCCGACCGTAAAGGTCTCCTCGGAATCCGCTTTTTGCAGCACGTCCCCGCCGCTTAAGAGATCCTCGCCGACATACATGTTGCCGTCGCCCTCGCTGTAGACGGTAACGTTCACGCTCTCCCAGCTTAGACCGTTCTGATCGTTATAAACCTGTCTGGAGACATAACGCGTCCTGCCGCCGTCCCCCGCGTAAACATAATCGGAAGGGATCAGGAAAAACTCTTTCTCCACAATGGACGATACCGGGATCTTTAAGCCGGTCTCCTCCTCCACGATCAGCTCGACCTCAATAAAACGTTCCATGCAATAGGTGAGCATGGATGTGTGAAATCCGAGCACGCCGTACACGCCGTCCGGTAAATGCAGGATCTCAAGGTTCGCCCACGACTGTGTCTGATCCTTCAGAAACTTCACTTTCACATAGCTCTCTCCCTCAAGCGCCCGCTCCTGTTCCTCGTCAAGCGGGATCACGATGGACCAGTTCTCGGATGTGCAGAGCTTATACGCCACATCCCCCTGTGCAAGCAGTTCATTATTGGACAGACTCTTCTTTTCATACTGCGTCTGATCAAATAATTCCTTGGAAATATCATTCGGCGTCAGATTCTCATAGCCGTCCACGGAATAAATGACCGCCCCCGGCTCCGCCGCATAGTAAAGATGTACGGAACCCGCGATCCCGGCGTCGTTGATACTGCTGATATTTTCTAACGTATTCGCCGTTGCAAGCCGCAGTACGGCGCCGTTCATCGTATGCTTAAAATCATAGACGGAATAAAATGACTGGTCGTGAAAGCTCCCGGAAAACGAGATACATTCCTGGCGAAGCTGTAAGAGCTCCGCATCGCTCAGCGTATTTTCCTCTCTTTCGGTGGACATCAGTTCTGCAAGCCTTCCGCTTCCGTCGATCGTATAGACAAGCTGATTAGCGCCGATTTTCTCCCCTTCTCCCGCAAAGAAGTTCACATACCCGTCCCCCGCGGAGTAGACAACCTTTTCCTCCCTGACTGCAATCCCCGTATAAAGATTGCTCGTGGAAAGGGAGCCGTTCGTCACCTCATATCCCGCGATATGATCGGTCCTGAAATAGGTGACCACGCAGATAATAATATAAAGAAAGATAAATCCGAATATGATCATCCCGATATTCAGGTTCGCCGGTCTTCTGTATTTGACTATTTTCCCGGATTTTGCCATATCCACACATTCCTTATCCCTGCTCAGATCTCCCGCAGCAGCGCGTTCATTTTTTCATAGAGGACACCGCGCTCCCTTGCCCTCATGATCACAGATATGTATTGATTGCCGGAAGTATCCTTGACCAAAAGGATCAGACAGTTTCCGGCGGCGTTTGTCGTTCCCGTCTTGCCGCCGATTACGGTGATATTTTCCGGCGCACGATAATTTCCCGTATGATACTGTACGGTAGAGCGCACGGTCGCCTCACTGGCATTTCCCTCCGCGTTCGTATAGACCGTCGTGTAGGAATCCATCGTGATGATCTGGCGGAATTCTTCATATTGCAGCGCCTGTTGAAAAATCAGATACATATCGTATGCCGTCGTATAGTGATTTTCATCACTCAATCCATGCGGATTGACAAAATGGGTATTGGTCGCGCCAAGATGCGCCGCCTCCTCATTCATCATCTGTGCAAAACCTTCTACGCTGCCGCCGATATGCTCGGCGACCATAAGCGCTACATCGTTCGCAGAATTGATCAAAAGGATGTGCAGCGCCTGGTCTAACGTCATGCGGTCTCCCGCCTTGATCCCAAACGTCTGTACCCCGTATTCATCAATCACCGCATTCTCCGACGCGACGAGCATATCATCCAGATTTGCGTATTTGAGAGCGACAAGCGCCGTCATGACCTTCGTCAAAGATGCCGGATACAGCTTTCCGTGAATGTTATTCGCATAGATGACCTCCGAATTGCCAAGATCGAACAATCCCGCCGCACCGAGGTCTCCCAGCACAAATGAGACGCCTTCCGTCACATTCTCCGCCGTCACACACAATTCGGAAGCAAACGAATCGCCGACCGCATACCTGTCGTTTGTCACAACACGAAAACTGCTGACCGGATAGTCCGGGTTATATGCCATATCATAGGACAGCTCCCCGCACCCCGTCAGCATAATGAAAAAGCTTAATGCCGTTACACACATACGCTTCTTGCTTCGAAAGCGCGCGAAGCGCGATTTTTTATACTTATAGGAATTTCCAACATCTGGAAGAATTGCGTCAGCAATTCTTCGAAAGCGCGCGAAGCGCGATTTTTTACTTGTACATTTCACGCCACTCAAGGTCTCCTCTGTCTAAAGACTTGATCAACAGCTCCGCCGTCGCCAGGTTCGTCGCAAGCGGTATGTTATACGTATCACACAGCTTCACAACATTGTTGACATCCGGCTCATGCGGCTTCGCAGAAAGCGGATCCCGCAAAAAGACGACCAGATCGATCTGATTGTGCTCGATCTGCGCACCAATCTGCTGCTCTCCGCCAAGATGCCCCGCCAGATATTTGTGAATATTTAAGTTTGTCACCTCCGCGATCAGACGTCCCGTTGTTCCGGTCGCATACAGTTCATGCTTACTTAAAATCCCCCGATAAGCAATGCAGAAATTCTGCATCAGTTTTTTCTTTGCATCATGCGCGATTAATCCGATATTCATTTGTTTCACACCTTCTCTTAGTATTAATATTTTTTGATGCATTGCAGCCTGACGTTCAACACAAAGCCTATCCCCATATATAGGCAGAGAAGCGACGTTAATCCGTAGCTGACAAAGGGCAGCGGGATTCCTGTATTCGGAAACAGCCCCGTCGCCACGGAAATATTCGTAAACCCCTGAAAACCGATGATG
>JAMPAG010000071.1 GCA_023667365.1 bacterium
ATGCCTTTTTAATTTGTTGTGGATAAAAGCATAGATTACAAAAGAATGCCTGTTTTGATAGACATTAAAAGGACGATTCGCGTCCTTTCGAAGAATTGCTGCGCAATTCTTCACAGGTCACGAAATTTCCCATCTTTTAAGAAGCGGCAGAATGCCGTCTGACACGGATTGCTCCAAGATTGGCTGATCGCGTTCGGAACACGGTATCCCTACCGAACGCCGCGTAAATTTCAGAAGCGCATAAGACAGCCCTGAGCGTATCCGTCAAAGAATATATGCTTTGTGCTGATTATACAAAAACTTGTAGGATACGTCAAGATCATTTTAGGAAAATTAGACAAAGCATGCGTAACTCTATCCTTTCGTCATCCCGGTAACATCAGCAAAAACGATGAATCCATCCGCGAAGACGGCGACGCTTATCCGTTCGCCATCCCGGTAACATCAACGAAAACCGCAGCACAATTGTCAAACCAGCGGCATTACATCATAAAATTCACAACGCCAAATAAAACATGGCATATCATAAATATCGCCGCAGACAGAAAAGCAGCTGCATTTTTTCTTACAAATGAAAAGAATACGAAGGCAAGACACGGCACAATACATAAATCCAAAATCACAACCGGATATACACTTCCGCTATAGTAAAGACACCAGCCTGCATAATAAAGCACGACCAAAGCAACGATTCCACCCGACCATACTTTTTTCATCGGTTTCCGGCAATTCTGATTGACAATGATACAAAGCGAAGCTATCATTATGACCTGAAAAACGGAACCGATCTGATCTACAACCGGAGTGACAGATTCTCTTCTTAACACATCGTTCACCGCCGGGACCGCAAACCAGATCAAATTCGGAAGCATAACGCCCAAAAACAAAATGAACCCCGCCAGATCAAAACCCATTTTATAATTTTGCTTACTGAACATCGCTTTTCTCCCACATTTCTACGGTCATAAAATGTTGTCCGCCTCTATTGCGTCAGATTGATCGCTATGCTATTATAAAAGAGTTTGCGGAGCGCAAACTCTTTTATAAGAATCGCTTTGCGATTCTTCCGGGTTCGCAAAATTTCCTATAAAGCAGACGTGAAATACTCCGCACGCTTTCAAAGAATCGCTTTGCGATTCTTCACGGGTTATGGAGTTTCCCAGCAGGGCATACACACGATAGACGCTAAAAAGTCAAGCAGCTATCTCCTAGCATAGGGCTCCAATTGCCCCAGCCGCCGACAGCGCTTGACCACAAGAAGACTATAACTGATTTAGAACAAACTGTCAATCCCCAAACCGAAAAAAAGTGCCCGCCCATCGCGGAAATCGGAAAAGACTTCCGCTCCTGCGAAAACTTTTCAAAGAAAGGACATTCTTTATGGAAATCGAACGAAAATTTACGATCAGGCAATTACCGGAGAACCTCTCCGACTACTCCTGCCTCATAATCGAACAGGCATACTTAAACACGAATCCCGTCATCCGCATCCGCAGAGAGGATGACCGTTATTATATGACCTACAAAGGCGAAGGATTGATGGCGCGGGAAGAATATAATCTCCCGCTGAACGCGGAATCTTATGCACATCTGCTCCCAAAAGCAGACGGTAACGTGATCTCCAAAAAACGGTATCTGATTCCGATCGAAACGCCCTGTTTTTCACAGGATTTCCTCATGCAGACACCCGTTCCGCAGCAGACTGTGCAGACAACGCCGGACGACTGGCGGCCCGTGATCGAGCTGGATGTGTTTGCCGCGCCTTTCGAGGGACTCATCATTGCCGAAGTCGAATTTCCATCCATCGAAACGGCAAACGCATTCATTCCACCTGCATGGTTTGAAAAGGACGTCACAAACGATCCCTCCTATCATAATTCAAACCTGGCGAAACGCGAATCCGTTTGAAGATTTCGGGGATTCTTGAGATTTATAAAAAACTCTTTCCGGACAGACAACAAACACGGCACATAACGGGAGGCAAACAGTAATGAATCTGGTCTATAATATTGATTTTGAAGTTGTCGGCGTCATATATCTTTTGGTGATCTACACCGCATTATGCATCTACTATTCCAACCAATCCGAAGTCAACCAAAAATTCCGACTGGTCGTAAAATGCGTCCTGGCAGCAGAAGTCATGGACATCGCGACAGCCATTACCATAAGCTACGGAAAGTCCATTCCCCGTGCTGTGAATCTCCTTACCAATACTGCTTATTTCGCGCTGACCTTTAGTCTTGGATATTGTTTTCTCCGATACGTGATAAGCTACGTTCAAAATACGCGCATAGCAAAAAGCATACGTATCAATCAGATCATCTATTTATTGACGCTGTCCTTTCTTGTATGCAATCTGTTTACGGGATTTTTGTTCCGCTTTAATGAAGAAGGGGACTACATTCACGGAACGCTGTATCTGCTCGTTTACATCATTCCGTTATATTATGTCGTGTTTTCGGCGGCAGTACTGATTAAAAATCAAAGCTTTTTCAAGACAAAACAAAAAATATCCATTGGCGCATATATCATCCTGTGCTTTTTGGGACCTGTCATGCAGATGCTGTTTTTTCCAGACGTGTTGTTGAGCGTATTCACACCCTCGATCGCGGTTCTGATCATTCTCTTTTCCATGGAAACTCCGGATTACCAGCTGCTGATCAAAACACTTGCAGAGCTTGACGATCTTAGGAAAAATTTGCAGATAGAAGTAAAAAAGCTGACCAAAGAAGCGGAAGACCGAAGAGAAAAAGTGGAGCGTTTGTCTGAGCAGGTCATCTTAACGCTTGCAAAAACGGTTGACGCAAAAGATACCTATACAAACGGGCATTCGGAAAGAGTAGCGGCTTATTCAAGAGAAATCGCAAAAAGAATGGGCATGTCAGAGGAAGATCAGCAGGAAATCTATTACATGGGGCTTCTGCATGATATTGGAAAAATAGGGGTACCGGATACCATTATCAACAAAGCGGGAAAACTGACCGACGAGGAATTCCAGACAATCAAAAAGCATCCGGAGATCGGCGGAGAAATTCTGACGACCATATCGGAGCTTCCGGACATTTCGATCGGAGCAAAATATCATCACGAAAAATACGACGGAACCGGCTATCCGAATAAACTCGCAGGCACGGATATTCCCCTTTGGGCAAGAATCATCGGAACTGCGGACGCATATGATGCGATGACCTCTAAGCGGAGTTATCGTGATGTTCTGCCGCAGCAGGTCGTCCGAGGAGAAATCGAAAAAGGAAAGGGAACACAGTTTGATCCCGCGTGCGCAGACATCATGCTCCAAATGCTTGACGAAGGCACGGATTATCAGATGCGTGAGCATTAAAGCACCTCGCCTGCTCCCAGCGGCCGCTCGCGCAAGGCACGCAGCCCGCCCGCAGCGGCCGCCTATGCAAAGCGCTCATCCAAGCCGCGCATATAATTTCGTCATATCATAAATCTTCTTTGCCAGTGCTTCCGTAAACTGTCCGTCCAACATCCGCCACTCCCAATTGCCGCCAAGCGTAGACGGGAAATTAAAGCGCGCTTCCCCTCCAAGCTCCAGATAATCCTGCATCGGAATGATACAGGTATCCGCGGTCGAGGCAAACGCGGCGCGGATAAAGCACCACGGCACTTTCTTTCTGCTATGGACGTTCAGATAGGCGTTCGCAAACCGCCTGTCGCGCACCGATAACGTGTCGTACCAGCCGAGCGTCGTATCATTGTCATGCGTTCCGGTGTAAACAATACAGTTTTTCGAATAATTATGCGGCAGGTAATCGCTGTCCGTACTCCTCGAATCGAACGCAAACTGAATGATCTTCATGCCCGGATAGCCTGTTTTCTGCACGAGTTTGATTACGGAGTCGGTTAAAAAACCAAGATCCTCCGCGATCACGCGCCGCTTGCCAAGCTGCTTTTTCATTTCCCGGAAAATCTCGTATCCCGGTCCCTTTTCCCAATGTCCGAACTCCGCCGTCGGATCGCCGTAGGGAATGGAGTAATACTCGTCAAAGCCGCGGAAATGATCGATCCGCACAACGTCATAGAGCGTAAAGCAGTACGCGATCCGCTTCATCCACCACGCATAATCCGTCTTTGCATGGTACTCCCAGTCATAGAGCGGATTTCCCCAAAGCTGCCCCGTTGCCGCAAACGCATCGGGCGGACAGCCCGCGACCGCGAGCGGCACGCAGTCCTTATCAAGCTGAAACAGCTTGGGATTTGCCCATGTATCGGCGCTGTCAAACGCCACATAGATCGGAATGTCCCCGATGATCTCAATCCGGTTCTTGTTGGCATATGCCTTTAACGCCTTCCACTGTTTCGCAAATTCATACTGCTGGAATTGATAAAAACAGATTTCTTTTGCAAACTCCTGACGGTAACGCTTTAACGCGCCCGCCCTGCGGAGGCGGATGTCGTCGTCCCACTCGCTCCAGCTCTTCCCGTCAAACGAATTTTTGACCGCCATATAGAGCGCATAGTCGTCCAGCCAAAAAGCATTTTCCTTACAGAATGCGGTAAATTCCTCATTTTCCTCGATTTTGCTCCGCTCAAACGCTTTCCGCAGGACGCCGAAACGGGTGCGGTAAATTTTTTCATAATCCACTTTTGCCTTATCGGAACCGCAATCCGCCTTCTCGCATTCTTTTTTTGTCAAAAGCCCTTCTTCGATCAGCGTCTCTAAGTCGATGTAATACGGATTTCCCGCAAACGTGGAGAAAGACTGGTACGGGGAATCCCCGTAACCAGTCGGTCCTAACGGCAGGATCTGCCAGTAGCGCTGCCCTGCCTTTTTACACATATCTACAAATTCGTATGCCTGTCTGGAAACCCCGCCGATCCCGTACTTGGACGGAATTGCCGATACAGGCATGAGTATGCCGCTCCTTCTCATCCTACTCCTCCATGATTTTACTTATGCTTACTTCGCCAGCTCCAGTTTCCAAATATCACGGTTATATTCCTCGATCGTGCGGTCGGAGGAGAAGAAACCTGCCTTTGCAATATTTACGAGCATCATGCGTTTCCACTTTGCGCGGTCCTCATAAGCGGCAAAAATCGCATCTTTCTTTTCGATATAATCTTCGAGATCGAGCAGCGTCATGAACCAGTCCTTATTTAACAGTTCGTCGTGCAGTCTCTTTAGATTTTCTTTTTTGCCGACCTTTAATACCGGCTTGCTGATAATGAAATCGACCGCCGCTTTGATGACGGGACTCTTATCGTAGTAATCCTTGGACACATAATCCGCCTTCGCATAGTGCTTGATGACCTGCTCGCTCTTCTCGCCGAAAATAAAGATGTTATCGTCGCCGACCAATTCATGAATCTCCACATTCGCGCCGTCGCTTGTACCCAGCGTGACCGCGCCGTTTAACATGAACTTCATATTGCCCGTGCCGGACGCTTCCTTGCTCGCCAGGGAAATCTGCTCGGAAATATCACATGCCGGAATGAGCTTCTCCGCATAGCTGACGTTGTAATTTTCCACCATGACAAGACGCATATACGGGCTGACATCGGGATCGTGATTGATGATCTCCTCCAATACGAGCAGCAGGTGAATGATGTCCTGCGCGATCACATAAGCCGGAGCCGCCTTTGCGCCAAAAATGAATGTGAGCGGTCTTGTCGGTTTCTTTCCTGCCTTGATCTCCAGATACTTATGAATGATATACAGCGCGTTCATCTGCTGGCGCTTATACTCATGCAGTCTCTTGACCTGAATATCAAAAATAGAATCCGGCGACACCTCGACGTCCTCATGCTCTTTTAAGTAAGCGGCAAGCTTCTCTTTATTATGATGCTTGATCTCGGCAAGCCGGTCTAATACCGCCTCGTCGTCCTTGTATGCAAGCAGTTTTTCGAGTTCTGCCGCGTCTTTCTTGTAGCCTTTGCCGATCGTCTCCTCCAAGAACGCGGCAAGTTCCCGGTTACAGGAAAGAAGCCAGCGGCGGAACGTGATGCCGTTCGTCTTATTATTGAATTTTTCGGGATAGAGCTTATAAAAAGCATGGAGCTCGGTATCCTTTAAGATTTCCGTATGAATCGCGGCAACGCCGTTCACGCTGAAACCGTAATGAATGTCGATATGTGCCATGTGCACGCGCTTATCCTTATCAATGATCTGAACGGCTTTCTCTTTATATTTTGCGCGCACGCGCTTGTCAAGTTCCTTGATGATCGGCACAAGCTGGGGAACGACCTTCTCCAGATAAGCGAGCGGCCACTTCTCAAGCGCTTCCGCAAGGATCGTGTGGTTCGTATACGCACAGGTCTTGCTGACGACCTCGATCGCCTCATCCATCGTAAACGCTTTGTCATTAACCAGAATCCGGATCAGCTCCGGAATAATCATGGTCGGATGGGTGTCATTGATCTGGATGACCGCATGTTCGTTCATTTTACGGAGGTCATATTTATGCTCCTTCATTTCCTGTAAAATGAGCTGCGCGGCATTGCTCACCATGAAATACTGCTGATAGATGCGCAGCAGGTTGCCCGCCTCATCCGAGTCATCCGGATACAAAAATAACGTCAGGTTCTTCTCAATATCTTCCTTATCAAAGCTGATCCCGTCCTTGACGATGGATTCATCCACCGACTCAATATCAAAAAGACGCAGCTTGTTTAATCCGTTATCATAGCCGACGACATCAATATCGTACAGGCGGGATTTTACCTTGCGGTCGCCAAACTCTACCTGGAACGTGATGTCCGTTTTATTCAGCCAGGACTGCTTTTCGATCCAGTCGTTTTTCTCCGCCGTCTGCATCCGGTTCTTAAATACCTGCTTGAACAACCCAAAGTGATAATTTAAGCCGATTCCCTCTCCCGGCAGTCCGAGCGTCGCGATCGAATCCATAAAGCATGCCGCCAGTCTTCCGAGCCCGCCGTTTCCCAAAGACGGTTCCGGTTCGATCTCCTCAATGCGGCTTAACTCTTTTCCTTTTTTTCTCAGGATCTCTTCTACCTTATCGTAAACGCCGAGATTGATGAGGTTATTGGATAATAACTTTCCGATCAGAAATTCTGCGGAAATATAATAGATCTTCTTTTCCCCGTTGATCTCGTCCGTCGCTTCCATGAGACATTTCGACATCTGGAGCACACAGTAATAGGTCTCCTCGTCCGTACATTCGCTGAGTGTCTTGCCGAACATGTCCTTTGCAAAATCCTCCAGCTGCTGCTCCAGTTTCAACTCCAATACTTCACGCTGCATGTTTGGTAATAATGTCATTGCTGCTTTCCCTCCTGTTTTGGCACCGTTCGTCCGGCGCGATTGTTGACTGCCGTTTCTTGCTTTGTCCCTGCTTTGCCTTGTTTTCTTTGCTTCGCTTTGCTGCTTACGTTTCCTCTTTCTTAGTTTGGTCCGGTTCCGTTTTCTTACTACCGCTTTTCTTTATGATTTCCGTTTTTTGCATTTTCATTGTTCCGATTCTTCACATTCCTTAGAATAGCATAAGAAAACGTTTTCCGCAAGGGGTGATTTCCATATTTTTCAAATTTCTTTTCCGTTCTCCATCCGGATCACGCGGTCCGCATAGGAAGCCATGTTTTCGTTATGTGTCACCATGACGAGCGTTGCCCCCTCTTTTTTGACGGCGTCGATCAGACAGGTCATGACCTGACTGCCGGTATCCTTATCAAGGTTGCCCGTCGGCTCGTCCGCAAAAATGACCTTCGGATGGTGGATCAGCGCCCGCACGATCGCCGCACGCTGCTGCTGTCCGCCCGAAAGCTGCGTCGGAAATTTATCAAGCTGTTCCCGGATGCCGAGGCTTTCGCTCAACGCCTCCACGTCTTTGCGCTTCACTCTTTTTTTATCCAGAAGAAGCGGCACGGTCATGTTCTCATAGATCGTCAGGAGCGGAAGCAGGTTATATGCCTGAAAAATAAATCCAAACTGCTGTCTGCGCAGCTTTGACATTTCCACGTCCTTAAAATTCGTGTAGGGCTTTCCCTCCAGCAGGATCTCGCCGGACGTCAGAACGTCCAGACCGCCCATCATATTTAACAGCGTGCTTTTCCCCGATCCGCTCTCGCCTAAGATCATGATGATCTCGCCCCGCTCCACCGTCATATTGACATGATCCAGCGCGCGCACCGCAATCTCCCCTGTCTGATACTCTTTTACCGCATCCTTCAATTCAATTAAACTCATCCTCATTCCTCCTTTATATCCGCCATGATTTGATGGGTCCCGCGGAATTTAAGACCTGACATCACCAAAAGATATACAAATAAAACAGAACCGATACCGACGAAAAGATAACCGGTCAGCAGCTTCATCGGATCAAAATTCTCCATCACGCCGCACAGATAACGCTGCAACGGAAACGAAAGAACCATTGCCACCGCATAGGAGATCAAAAGCATGAACAAAATCTCTATCCGGATCGTCCCCTTTAACCGCCGCAAATGCATCCCCAGCGCTCTCCATATGCCATGCTCTTTTCGTCTGAGGACCAGATTCGCTTTCATAATGATCATCATATTTAGGACCGCGGTGACTGCCGTGGCGGCGGCGATCAGCGCCGCAACATAAATGATACTCAATCCGTTCTTGACTTCCTGCTCCATGCCGACCTCATAGGAGCCGCATACCACGTTCTCATTTCCTGCAAAAATCATGGCGATCTCGCGATAGATACCGTCATCCGCATCCGGACCGCATTTCACCATGACATCCAGATACGTGTTCCTGCCGTATACTTCCCGCGCCGCTTTTTCCGTCAGAATAAGCATGACGGAACCGTCTCCGCTTCCCTTGTCCGTCGGCACATAATCCGCGTGCAGCACGCCGGCAACGTTTATTGCGCCTTCTTTCCCGCTTTCCAGCCGGTAGGCAACGGCTCCCGCCGCCTCGATTTCATCCAGCATTTCCTGCTTTTCTTCCCCGTATGCGCCCGCCACCACGCAGATGGCGTCCGGACTCTGCTCCCAAAGCTGTGCCGCCCCGTTCTGCTCCAACAGCCACCGAAACATCGCTTCATTATAAGTATACGCAGAAATGAGACTGTCATTTTTCAGAGAATATATAAAATCTTCCCGGAACGGACTCCAGCCGATCGCATAGACCTCCTCCACACCGGCTGTATTCCTAAGCTCCGCCATTTCCGCATCCGATACTCCCGCTTCGGGAATAATCCCATCCATCACATCCGCGATCACGTTTAGCGGTACATAAATCTCATAATCTGAAAACTGGCTCTTGGGATCTTTCTCCGGCTGTTTTACGGAAAGCACAGTGTTGACGACAAGCAACAGCACGGTCATGGAAAAGATCATGGAGATCATCACGATCGCACTTTTTCCCCGCTCCCGTCCGATATTTCTCCCCGCGAACCGCAGGGCGGACCATTTTTCCATCGGACGTACTTTCCTGTTTTTGACCGTCAGCCCGTTATATTTGCTTGCCTCAATGGGCGTCAGCCTGAAGATTTTGCGGATGGATAACCCGAACGCAAACGCGAAAGAGATCAGAATGTCCACTGCCGTGAGCAGATAGCTGCTTCCAAGCTGTCTGATCTCCACCGCATCGCCTGCCAGATAGTAGAGAATCGTTCCGGCGACTCCCTGATTCAAAACGTTTCCAAAAAGGATTCCGATCCAATAGCCGATCAGACAATAACAGATATTTTCTGCAAAGATAATCAGACCGGTCTGCCGGTAATCCATGCCGATACAGCGCAGCATTCCCAATTCCCGCGTGTTTTCGGCGATCGTCAGATACATGCTGTTAAAGATCAAAAAGACCAGCGCAACGGCGATCAGAACAACGAACCCCTTTAACGCGTTCCCGATCTGGGACTGCGACTCATACTCCTGTATATTTTCCATTTTTACCGAATTGGTCCCGACATTCTGGTTGATCTTTCTGAGAAGCGCCGCTTCTTCTTCCCCCGCCTCTCCCGCGACCACCCGATGCATCGACTCCCAATAATCGATCCCATACAGCGCTCCGAGCATTTGGCAGGATTCATCGGCATAATCGAGCATCTTCTCAGAATCATAGGCATCCACATCGGAATTTATCGTAACGAACACCTGATGCGCTTCCGTCTCCGGCGTAATCAGTCCCGCCTCATAGAGGAACCCAAAGGAAACGCACATAAACCCTCTCTGCCAGCCGTCGCTTGACAGGATCGGACTGTTTTCCATGATCCCGACGATCCGGAAACGATAAGAAGTCCCCAAAGAATCACAGACGACCGTGACCTCGTCGCCGATCCCGCTTCCTAACATCTCGCAGACATACTGCTCTAGCACGATCTCATCCGGCTGTTCGCTCCATTTCCCGTCGTGAAGCCGCAGACCGGGTTCTTCGAATCCTCCCTTGGTTCCTGCGCACAGCTCCAGCGTCACCTGCGGAAACGCCTCCGGCCGCATCCCCAGGTCCCAATAATCCGAGTAGCCGATTCCCGACGCTTCGATCTTTTTTTCGTCCCACTTTTCTTTTAGCAGCTCCGCCTGTTCCCATGTCAAATTGCTGATATGGAAATCATGCCGGTTTGTTCCCATTGCCATTTCCTTGTATTTGCGGTTAATGCTGTCTCCCATTTGGATCATGCTGAACATCATTGCCACAGAACAGGCAATTCCGAATATGATCATGGCGCTTCTTCTGATATGCTGCCGGATCATCATTTTGATAAAAAGAAACATCATCCCCTCCCCCTTCTTAACAGATAATATCCAGATATTTCAGACGCACGATCTGGTAATCCAATACCACGTTCCGCCCCTCCATGCCGTTTAATAACAACGCCACTTCTTTGACTGCTTCCTCTGAAATATGACTGAAATCCTGTCTGACCGTATTCATCTGTTTGCCGACATATCCCATGAGCGTGATCCCGTCGAAACCGCACACCGGATGATACACATTCATTTCCGTCAGCGCCTTCATCGCGCCGATCGCCATCAGATCGGACGCGCAGACGATCGCATCGCTGGCCTTTCCATAACGGAACGTCAGCTCCCGCGCACGCAGCTCGCTGAATTCCCCATAGTGGATCGTCAGCTTAAAACCCTTTTCCTCCGCCAGTCTGCGGATCCCCTTTGTCCGCTCCTCCGTTACATACCCGTTTCTTTTTCCCGCGAGATACAGCACATTGCGCACCTCCGTCGGGTTCGCTTCGATCGTCACCTTCGCGACCTCGTACTGCGCGCGTTCCTGATCGATCCAGATGGAGGACGTATTCTGATTTGTCATCGGATAGTCGATGACCACGGTTTTGAAATTCTGGCTCCCAATCAGCCGGTGCAGCACCTTATCATCCTTTGACAGTCCGTAAATAATCACGCCGCCGATATTCTGCGAACGCAGGTAGCGCGTGATCTCCTCCAGGGTCTTGTCCTGTATCATGCTGAAAAAAACGGTCTGCACATCCAGACTTAATTCTCTCGCCTGTCGGATCGCGCCGGAGATATACTGCATATCGATCTCATCGATCGCCTGTGTCTGTTGGTTGAGATTGATGATGAGCGCCACACGCGCCGACTGCTTGGAGGAAAGTGCGGATGCGACTGCATTCGGAACAAAATTCAGTTCCTCGATCGCCTCATTGACTTTTTTCTTCGTCTTTTCACTCACATTCGGATACCCGTTCAACACCTTGGATACCGTTGAGATTGCCACGCCTGCCTGCTTTGCCACATCTTTGATCGAAACCATTGTCTGCTCCTGTCTGCTCGTTTACTTGTCTGTTCGTTTGTCTGTCCGTTTGCCTGTTTGTTCGTTTGCTTGTCTGTTCGTTTGTCTGTCCGTTTGTTTGTCTGTCTATTTGTTCGACTGCTTGCCCGCTTGTCCACCGATTTGTCTGTCTGCCCGCTTGCCTGCTGATTCGGCTGCTTGCCTGCTGTTTCGGCTGCCTGCCTGCTGATTCGGCTGCCTGCCTGCTGTTTCGGCTGCCTGCCCGTTTTCATGTCTGCCAATGCGGATTGGAAATCGTTTTCTTTCTTTTTTATTATAAAATGCGGTCTGAAAATCCGCAAGCAATTTTGTGCAAAAAAGAGTTCCGCTTGCGCGAAACTCTTTTGAACTACGGAATTTCCTATAAGTCAAAAAAGAGCCAGCGCTTTGAACCGCCCTGACTCTTTTTGCTTTTCCCTTGCGGGAGCTTTCCGCTCCTGAAAAACAGGATTTCTCATGCAAAACTTATTTCTCGAATAATTCTTTCATGACGATATGGCGCGGAAGTCCGTCCACATAAACCGGCGTCAGTTCGCCCATGATGAGCGGACGCGCATACGCAAGATACTTCTCGTTTAAGTTCGTGCCGTCCTCGGTAAACCACTCGTCGGGAACATGTCTCTCCACATTCGCGATCTCATGAATATCATAAGAGCTGGTGCCGCACTCGTACGGATCCTCGCCGTCTCTTGTGAAAATGATCATCTTACCCGTCTCTCCGTTTGCGGCTGCCTTCATCGCATCCGCCCCCGCCTGGAACGCCTCGTTAATATCCGTTAAGGAAGCTAAGTGCGTCGCCGCTCTCTGTAAGGTGGAGAACTCGATCGCGCGGGTCTTTAAGCCGGTCTCTGCCGCTACAAGCTGCGCAAGATAAGCCGCCGTGCCGGACATCTGCTTGTGACCGAACGCATCGACCGCTACATTCTCGTTTGCAAGCTCGCACACGTAGCGTCCGTCTGCAACATGAACGCCCTCGGATACCGCGATCACGACAGAACTCTTGGTCGCGCCAAGCTCTTTGACTTTATCCATGAATGCGTCAATATCAAATACTTTCTCAGGCAGATAGATCGCATCCGCGCCGGAGCAGTCGCTTCCCTTTGCAAGCGCCGCCGCCGCTGTCAGCCAGCCCGCGTTTCTTCCCATGATCTCGACGATACATACCGTCGGCTTCTTCGCGCCAAAGGATTCGTTGTCGCGGATGACTTCCTTTAAGGATGTCGCGATATATTTTGCCGCGGAACCGTATCCCGGACAGTGATCCGTGATCGGAAGATCGTTGTCGATCGTCTTCGGAACGCCCATGAAACGCTGGCTCTTTCCGTGTGCCGCCGCATAATCGGAGAGCATCTTTACGGTATCCATGGAATCGTTGCCGCCCGCGTAAAACAGGCACTCAATATCATGCTTCTCCATGATCTCAAATACCTTCTCGTAAACATCCTCATGCCCCTCGATCTTCGGCATCTTGAAACGGCAGGAACCTAAAAATGCGGAAGGCGTTCTCTTTAAGATCTCCACATTGACCGGATCGGAGAAATACTCATCCATATCGCAGAGCTTGTCCTCTAAGAATCCCTCGATCCCGTGTACCATACCGTAAACCTTGTTTACGCCGAGCTTCTTTGCCTGCACGTACACGCCCGCGATGGAAGAATTGATGACGGCGGTCGGTCCGCCGGACTGTCCAACAACAATATTACCTTTCATTTTGACCTCTCCTTATATCGTTTATTTTTGCACAAGGCATCTGTCGCCCCTGACGCCAGTATGCCCATATCGCTCTCATTATATCAAATCGTTCCTGCGGACACAAGCACAAAGTGGAAGCTTGAGTTTCCGCAGTTTTATCCACTGGAA
Source organism: bacterium (assembly GCA_023667365.1). Classification (GTDB taxonomy): domain Bacteria; phylum Bacillota; class Clostridia; order Lachnospirales; family Lachnospiraceae; genus DLAJ01. The sequence continues at coordinate 13,562 of JAMPAG010000071.1, forward strand.
CCCATTTTCACCAACACTACTATGAACAAATTTCAAAAAAGCTCAAAAATATAAGGAATCTTCTTCCTTTTTG
>JAMPAG010000072.1 GCA_023667365.1 bacterium
AAGTAATTTTGGAGAAACAAGGCAGGATATAATGGAATTTACCTTTCAAGGCTGTTGGCGGTCTGCGGTACTGGATTTTTTTTGACAAAGATGGTATGATAACAGATTAGGAGCATTTGAAGAACGAAAAAGGAATGAGAAATGCGGGACCGGTATGCGCTGTCAGGGACGGGAACCGCAAAGAGCAGGAGGATGGATATGACAAAGATTAGTGTTTTTTCCGGTTTTTTAGGAGCGGGCAAGACCACATTGATCAAAAAATTATTGAAAGAAGCATTTGCAGGCGAGCAGGTCGTTCTCATCGAGAATGAATTTGGCGAGATCGGCATTGACGGCGGATTCTTAAAAGAGGCGGGGATCGAGATCAAGGAAATGAATTCCGGCTGTATCTGCTGTTCCCTTGTCGGAGATTTTGGAACGTCGTTAAAGGAAGTGCTTGCGACCTATCATCCTGAGCGCATCCTCATCGAGCCGTCCGGCGTCGGGAAACTTTCTGACGTGATCCGTGCCGTGGAGAATGTGGATATGGGAGACGGCGTGACCTTAGACAGCGCCGTAGCGGTCGTCGATGCAAGTAAGGCAAAAATGTATATCAAGAACTTTGGCGAGTTTTTCATCAATCAGATTGAGCATGCGGGCACGATCGTATTGAGCCGTACCGGCAATCTTGCGATGGAAAAGCTGGAGGAGGCGATCGCGCTGATCCGGGAACACAATGCGAAGGCGGTCATCATCACCACGCCGTGGGATGAGATCGACGGCAAAGACATCCTGAAAGCGATGGAAGGTTCCTCCGACTTAAAAGACGAACTGATCCGTGAGCTGATGGCGCACGAGGACGAGCATGAGCACCACCATCACCACGACCATGACGAGGACGACCACGATCACGAACATCATCACCATCATGACCATAACGATGACGACGATGATCATGACGACGATCACGAGCATCACCACCACCACGATCATGACGACGATCACGAGCATCACTACCATCATGATCATGACGATGACGACGACGATCACGACCACGATCATGAGCATCATCACCATCATGACCATGATGAGGATGACGATGACCACGACCACGATCATGAGCACCATCACCATCATGACCATAACGAGGACGACGATGATCATGACCACGACCATGAGCATCACCACCACCACGATCATGACGAGGACGATGATGATCATGACCACGACCATGAGCACCATCATCACCACCATGACGGCGAGTGCGGCTGCCACCATCACCATCATCACGATGCGGACGAAGTGTTCCAGAGCTGGGGCATGGAGACGCCCGCGCACTACAGTCAGGACGAGATCGAGCGGATTTTAACGGAGCTTGACAATGCGGAGCGCTACGGCATCGTATTGCGGGCGAAGGGCATGGTCGCGGGAGAGGACGGTACATGGGTATACTTTGACTACGTTCCGGAAGAGCGCAACGTGCGCGCGGGCAAACCGGACGTGACAGGGAAATTCTGTGTGATCGGCTCGAAGCTGAACGAGGAACACCTGAAAGAATTGTTTGCGAAGTAGACCGATGCACAAGCGCTGCAAAAACAGCATCGGAACAGAGCAGCTTATGCGCCGCATCCGGTAACGGAACGATGAAATTCTACAGTGCATCCGATAGCGGAAAGTCATAACGGAAAGGATTGTGCTTGTGCAATCCGGCCAATTTAACGATGCGTTTCATGGCTGCCGGTTAAGAAGCGAAGGGAAAAACACAGGGAAAGGACGTGGGAAGGCAATGAAACCCGTATATATGATCAACGGTTTTTTAGAAAGCGGCAAGACCGAGTTCCTCTCGTTCACGCTTGCGCAGGACTATTTCAGGACGAAGGGAACGACGCTGCTTTTGCTCTGCGAGGAGGGAGAGACCCAGTACGATCCCAAACTCTTAAAAAAGAGTAAGACTGTCGTGGAGCTGATCGAGCGCGAGGAGGATTTTCAGCCCGCGCATCTGTTGGAATTAGAAAAAAAATGGAATCCCGAACGCATCCTGATCGAGTACAACGGAATGTGGAGCTGCAAGAACTTAAAACTCCCGTTCCACTGGACGATTGAGCAGCAGATCACGACGATCAATGCGGCGACATTCCCGATGTACTATAATAATATGCGATCGCTTGTCGCAGACGCGGTGCGCGGCTCGGAACTCATTATATTTAACCGCTGCGACAGCGTGCTCGACGAACTTGGCACATACAAGCGCAATATCAAGGCGGTGAATCCGAAGGCGGAGATCGTTTTTGAGGGAAAGGACGGGGAGATCAGCCAGATCTTTGAGGAGGACTTGCCGTACGATCTGAAAAAAGACGTATTGGAGCTGGATAATACGGGCTATGGCATTTGGTATATCGACAGCATGGACCATTTGGAACGCTACGTCGGCAAAACGGTCGTTTTTCCGGCGCTCGTCATGAAACCGAAAAAATTTCCGAAAGGCTATTTCATTCCGGGCAGGATGGCGATGACCTGCTGCGCGGACGATATGGCGTTCATCGGTTATGTCTGTAAATATGAGAAAGCGGATGAGTTAAAAGAAAAACAATGGATAACCGTCAGGGCAAAAGTATGCCGCGAGCATTTTTCCGAATACCGCGGCGAGGGACCGGTGCTGCATGCGCTCTCCATTGAGCCGGCGAAGGCGCCAAAGGATGACATTATCAGCTTTGGGGGATGACGATGTACCGTTATACGATTGCACAATGGCTGTTATTTTTCTTCTTTTACTGCTTTTTGGGATGGTGCTTCGAGAGCGCCTATGTATCGGGAAAGCAGGGGCGGTTTGTAAATCGCGGGTTTATGAACGGACCGTTTCTGCCGATCTACGGGAGCGGCGCGGTCATGATGCTCGTTGTTTCATCACCGTTTCAGGATCATCTGATCGCCACCTATTTTGCGGGAGTCGCCGGGGCGACCGTGCTCGAATACGTGACGGGTACGGTGATGGAGGCGCTGTTCCATGTGCGTTATTGGGACTATTCCAATCAGCGCTTCCAGTATAAAGGGCACATCTGCCTTTCCTCCTCGGTGGCATGGGGCTTTTTTACCCTGTTCCTCACGCAGTTTTTACATAAACCGGTGGAACAGTTTATCTGCGGATTTTCCGGAACTGCGTCCGTGGTGTCCGCAGCGGTGATCGGTGTGATTGCTCTTGTGGATTTCATTTACTCCTTCAAGGCGGCGTTCGAGCTGCGCGGCTTACTCGCGAAACTGGAAAAAGCAAGAGAAGAAGTCGAGAAGGCGAAGGAGGAGCTTGTGCGGTGGCAGAAACGCTGGGATGCGGAGATCGCGCTGCGCGAACAGGAGTCGGAGCAAAAAAGAGAACAGCGCAGGGAACAGCTCGAACAGTGGCTTGCACAGCGCAGGGAACAGGCGGCGGCAATCGCGGACAGCGCGCGCCGCAAAATACAGAGCCGGCGTATCGTGCGCGGCAATCCGGGAATGGTGTCCGGGCATTTCAAGGACAGCATGGAGGAATTAAAGCGCCTGATATTGCGCAATAAGAAAAGTGATAACACAGGGGAAGGAAACCAATACCATGAAGCAGCAGAACCTAAAAGAACTGATTGCCACGGTGGATGACATATGCAGGGTCATGACGGATGCGAACGTGGGCAACTCCGCCGGAAAACCTATGTCCTTAAAAGAGACATTTCATTTTGAACTGCTGAAATTTGCCGTGTATCTGGCGGATGCGGACGGCAAGTTTGAGGAGCGCGAGCTTGCCATGATCGCGGAATATCTTGGCATCAGGGCGGAAGCAAAAAATCTGCGCGCCATGAAATACCGCGAAAATATCGACGAGCATTTTGAGGAAAAGGTCCCGTCCGTGATCAAATATGCGGTGCTGGCGGATGCGGGGCGCAAGATCACGCCCGATGAATACCGGCAGCAGAAGGCGCAGATTATGGTGGACACCTATAAGCTGTTCGGGCAGACAATGTTAGCGGGCTATGACGAGGACGCGGGGATGGAGACAATGTCCAAATACACCGCGTATGTCAAGCATCTGGAAGATTTTCTAAAAGAGTACGGCGTATTTTATACCGGTTCCGCCAAAGTCATCAAACCGGTCGAGCCGGTGACAGAGCCGGATGAGACCGAGGAAGAGCGGGCGGCGAAATTAGAAAAGCTGTTGGAAGAGTTTAACGGACTTGTCGGTTTGAACGAGGTCAAACACGAGATTAACAGTCTTGTGAATCTGATGAAGGTGCAGAATATGCGCAAGGCGCAGGGCATGAAAGTATCCGACGTCTCCAAACACATGGTTTTTTCAGGCAATCCGGGTACGGGCAAGACGACGGTTGCGCGCATGCTCGGCGAGATTTACAAATACATCGGCGTACTGCCGAAAGGACAGCTGACGGAGGTTGACCGGGGCGGTCTTGTCAAAGGCTACATCGGTCAGACGGCGGCGAAAGTATTGGAGGTTGTCGATGAATCGCTCGGCGGCATTCTGTTTGTGGATGAGGCGTATACGCTGACGGTCGGCAAGGGCGAGGGCGATTTCGGGCAGGAAGCGGTCGATACGCTCCTAAAGTCGATGGAAGACCACCGCAGCGAGTTTGTCGTGATTGTGGCGGGTTACACCGATTTGATGGAAGAATTTCTCTCATCGAATCCGGGCTTAAAATCCCGCTTTAACAAATTCATTCATTTTGGCGATTACAGCGCGGAAGAACTGCTTGCCATTCTGGAATCCATGTGTGCGAAACAGGAATATACGCTGTCGGAGGAGGCGGCGGAGCGCGCGCGGGAACTGTTTGAAAAGCGCGTGCAGAATAAACCGGACAATTTTGCGAACGCCCGCGACGTGCGCAACTTCTTAGAACATGCGATCGCAAATCATGCGTCGCGCGTCGTGAATGAGAAACATGTGGACAAATCGGTGCTCTCCACGCTGGAAGCCGTGGACTTACAGGATTTTTCCTGAATTAGGCGATTGCGAAACGCATCATATAGGCTGTGAGATTGCAGCTGATTGCGTTCGTAATCGCCTATTTTTCTCGAATATGGAAAAGAAATCCTGCACGCGGCGCGGCATGGATAAGGCAGAAACTTCCTGAATATGGAAAAGAAATTCGGCAGATTGCACAATGCAGTACGGGTATGCTCTGCGGCATAACGCTGAAAATGCCCGCGCGATCAAAAAATACTGACAATTTTTCTTTTTGCGTGCTACAATAAAGTCGGGCGTAATGCGGGATTTGCATTGCCCTTTTCGATTTTGTTGGAAGGATGAGCGATGGGTCGCGGGACAGAGAACGTTTAACTATAGGAAAATCCGCGAATGAAAAGAACTGCCCAAGGCGTTTTTTGAAAATGCGGAAAAGGTTTTCTGCCATGCGCACCGGAAAGGAAAGTGTGAGAAAAATGTATCAGGTCAATGATTTGATCGTGTATGGGAACCATGGCGTATGCAGGATTACGGGCATCGGGGCGCCGGAGATCCCTGTGCTGGACAGGACGAAGCAATATTACACGCTGCGTCCGGCCTACTCGAAAGAAGAAGTGATCTATGCTCCGGTTGAAAATAATAAGACGGTCATGCGGCCGATTCTGACCAAACAGGAAGCGGATCAGCTGATCGGAGAGATCCCGAAGCTGAGCACGGTCTGGATCGTCAGCGAACGGGAACGGGAAGCGCAGTATAAGGCGGCGATCCGTACCTGCGACTGCAAGGAACTTGTGCGGATCATCAAGACGCTGTACGAGCGGAAGCGGGAACGTATTCAGAACGGCAAGAAAGTGACGGTCGTGGATGAGCGGTATTTCCATCAGGCGGAGGAGCAGCTCTACGGAGAGCTGGCGATCTCGCTGGGTATGCCGAAAGAAGAGGTCAGCGGCTATATTGCTTCCTATGCAGAGAAACATGCGGCGGTTTAGCATGACGGACGGACTGCGGCGATTACGCAATCTTTCCGTTGACTTGCAAAGTCGCATGCGGTAAAATAGGGCATGGAAAACGTTTCGAAGGCGCCTGCGGAAAGAAAATGTGCCGGAAGACTCGGAATGTTGTGATGTGGAATTTACGCAGGAAATGGGACGGTGCATAAACGGGAGGTTTAAGATGCGCAAAAAAGTACTTGTAGTAGACGATCAGGAAATGAACCGAGAACTGCTGGAGCAGATTCTCATAGAAGACTATGATGTATTGAAGGCGGCGGACGGAAAACAGGCGCTCGAACTGTTTGAGCAGGGAACCGCCAATCTGGAGGCGGTTCTGCTCGATCTGCTCATGCCGGAAATGGACGGCTTTGCCGTTCTGGAAGCGATGAAAGAGAAGGGTCTGATAGGGAAGATTCCCGTGCTTGTCATCAGCAGCGAGAATACGGTGAATGTGGAAGAAAAATGCTTTGATTACGGCGTGTCCGATTTTATCCATAAGCCGTTCGAGCCCTCGATCATCCGCCGCCGTGTGAAGAACAACGTCGATCTGTATGTATACAAGGAGCGTCTGGAGGAGCGCGTGGAGATTCAGACGCAGGCGCTGCGCAACCAGTACCAGCTCTTGAAGGAGCAGGCGGAGAAGCTTGAAAAAAATAATGAGGAGATCATCGATATTCTCGGTACGGTCGTGGAATGCAGGGATTTAGAGAGCGGGGATCATATCAAGCGGGTAAAGACCTTTACGCGGATCATCGCGGAGCAGGTCATGGAGGATTATCCGGAGTACGACTTAACGCCGGAGAAGGTGCGCGTGATCGAATCGGCGAGCGCGCTTCATGACGTCGGAAAGATCGCGATTCCCGACAATATCCTGTTAAAGCCGGGCAAGCTGACGGCGGAAGAATTTGAAATCATGAAGACGCATACGACGCGGGGAAGCGAGCTGCTAAATAACATCCGCGGCGCATGGGACGAGACATACGGGCAGTACTGCTATGAGATCTGCCGTTACCATCATGAGCGCTTTGACGGAAAGGGCTATCCCGATCATCTTGCGGGGGACGACATTCCGATCGCGGCGCAGATCGTATCGCTTGCGGATGTCTATGACGCGCTTGTCAGCAAGCGGGTATATAAAGATGCATACGCGATCGGCGAGGCATACGACATGATCCAAAACGGCGAATGCGGGACGTTCCCGCCGAAAATCCTTGCCTGCTTTGCCAAGGTCCGCGCGGCATTTGAGGAGACGGTCAGGGTAAATCAGGCGAAACAGCAGGAGCAGGAGGCAATGGCATAGAACGCAGCCGCTTTGCAGACGGCAGCGCAGGAAACACGCGGAAGGCAGCGGGAGAAGCGCCGTCAAAAAATATTTCACATACCTCTTGCTTTTTGGGGAAAAGTGTGCTATTTTAATTAAAGTTGATATGGTAACGTAAAGAGTGGGCTTGCAAGTCCACTCTTTTACGGTTGTATGGAAAAGGAGCGGCCATGGCGGGAGCAAGGGAGTATGAGGCGCGCACCGCAGCGCTTTTAGAGCCGATCGCAGAGCGGTTCGGCTGCGGGATTTATGATGTGGAATATGTCAAGGAGGGCAGCGAGTGGTACCTGCGCTGTTACATTGACAAACCGGACGGCGTGAACATTCAAGACTGCGAGAATGTCAGCCGCGCACTTTCAGACCGGCTGGATGAGGAGGACTTTATCGCGGGCGCTTACATTTTGGAAGTCAGCTCGCCCGGACTCGGCAGGGCGCTCAAGAAAGATATTCACCTGCAAAAAAGCATCGGGGAGGAAGTGGAGATCAAAACGTACCGCCCGATCGAAAAATGCAAGGAATTTGCGGGTGTGCTGCGATCGTTTGATAAAGATACCGTAACGATAGAAACAGAGGAAAAAGAAATGGTGTTTCAACGCTCGGAGGTGGCGCTGATCAGGCTGGCATTGGATTTTTAGGAGGAGAAAGGAACATGAACAAGGAATTATTGGAAGCACTCGATATTTTGGAAAAGGAGAAAGACATCAGCAGGGAAACATTGTTTGAAGCGATCGAAAATTCACTGCTGACCGCCTGCAAAAACCATTACGGCAAGGCGGATAATATGAAAGTAGAGATTAACCGCGAGACCTGCGATTTTCTGGTATATGCGGAGAAAGAGGTCGTGCCCTGCGCGGAGGATGTGACCGATAAAGTGCTGCAGATCAGTTTGGAGGATGCCCGCGCGATTGATGCGGAAGCGGAAGTCGGCGGTATCGTGCGTATGGAGATCAAGAGCAAGGAGTTCGGACGCATCGCAACGCAGAATGCGAAGAACGTCATTTTGCAGAAGATCCGCGAGGAGGAGCGGAGCGCCATCTATAATCAGTATTATGAAAAAGAGCGGGATGTCGTCACGGGAATCGTACAGCGTTATCTCGGCAGAAATATCAGCATCAACTTAGGGAAGGCGGACGCGATCTTAAATGAGAGCGAGCAGGTCCGCGGAGAGAGCTTCCATCCGACAGAACATATTAAAGTTTATATTTTAGAAGTCAAGAATACGCCGAAAGGGCCGAGGATCTTGGTGAGCCGTACGCATCCGGAGCTGGTAAAGCGCTTATTTGAGGCGGAGGTTGCGGAGATCCAGGACGGTACCGTGGAGATCAAGGGAATAGCGAGAGAGGCGGGCAGCCGTACGAAGATGTCCGTTTGGAGCAGCAACCCGAATGTGGATCCGGTCGGCGCCTGCGTCGGATTAAACGGACAGCGCGTCAATTCCATCGTGGATGAACTGCGCGGCGAGAAAATCGACATCATCCCGTGGGATGAAAATCCGGGGAATCTCATCCAGAACGCACTTGCGCCCGCCAAGATCGTGGCGGTATTCGCGGATCCCGACGAGAAGACGGCGAAGGTCGTCGTGCCGGATTACCAGCTTTCTCTTGCGATCGGCAAGGAAGGACAGAACGCGAGACTTGCGGCGCGCCTGACAGGATATAAGATCGATATTAAGAGCGAGACGCAGGCGAAGGATGCGCCGGGCTTCCGTTATGAGGATTATGTGAGCGACTATGACGACGAGTACGGGGATGAGGAAGCGTACGACGAGTATGACGGCGAAAACTATGACGACGGCGGCTATGATGAAACTGACGACGGCGGGTACGAGGAGGAAGAAGCGTATCCGGAGGAAAAGGACGGGGAAGAAGCGTTAGAGGCTTCGGAAACAGGTGCGGATGAATAAGAAAGTGCCCTTGCGGCAGTGTGTAGGCTGCCAGCAGATGAAACCCAAAAAAGAAATGATGCGGGTGTTGAAAACTCCCGAAGACGAGTTGATCTTAGACACGACAGGGAAGAAAAACGGCCGCGGCGCATATCTTTGTAAGGACATAGAGTGCCTGAAAAAGGCGAAAAAGAATAAGGGATTGGAACGTTCTTTTAAGATGCGTATTCCGGATCACGTGTATGACAGTCTGATGGAGGCATATGGCATAGAGAATGCAGAATAAGATTTTATCAATGCTTGGCATTGCCGCGCGGGGAAGGAATCTTGTCAGCGGCGAGTTTATGACGGAGAGGACCATAAAAGAACATAGGGCGTATGTCGTGCTGGTAGCAGCGGACGCATCCGATAACACCCGGAAAATGTTTCGCGATATGGGAGCGTATCATAAAGTTCCCGTTTATATATATGGCACAAAAGAAGAACTGGCACATGCGATCGGTCAGGAAATGAGGGCGTCTGTCGCGATTACGGATGAGGGGATTGCCAAATCCGTCATGCGGGAGCTTGAGACTGGTGCGAAGGACGGTACCTAAAGCGCATACGGCGGCAGATGGATTTGTGCTTGTGCACAGACCTGCAGGCTTGTGACAGCATGGACGACAGATCGAAAGGTCAAAGATTTTTCGAACGGTAAATTTGCGCTGACGCTCAGATTCACGGGCGGTTGGCAACATGGAGGAATCAGAATGGCAAAACAAAAGGTGTATGAACTGGCGAAGGAATTAGGCGTTCCGAGTAAAGACCTGGTTACGCTGTGTGAGCAGAACAATATAGAGGTGAAAAACCATATGAGCGCGATCTCGGAGGAGCAGGCGGCAATGCTCACGTCGAAAATAAAGAAAAAAACGCCGGCGGATGCGAAGAAGGAATCTTCGTCTGTGGAGGAAAAGAAGGCAGAAAAGCCGGTTGACGCAGAAAAGAAAACGGAAAAGCCGGCGGATACGGCGGCGCCGTCCAAAGAAAAACAGGATGCGCCGTCCGCAGCAGCTTCCGAGGCGGGAAGCGCGCAGAAAACGGCTCCCATTATAGGACGTGCGGAAAGGGGACCGGCGGCCGCGCCCAAAAAGAAGAACATCATCGTGGTCAGCAATCCCCACAATTCCAAGATGCCGGGATCTCCGCAGGGACAGAGAGGTTTTGGCGGCGGTCCGGACAGAAGAGGGAACGGACAGGGACGCGGCATAACCATGCAAAGACCGGTCAACCGGCCGATCCGTCCGCTGACGCCGCCGTCGCCGACTCCGTCGGTCAATATTGTTGCAAATCCCAATAAGGGGCAGGATATGAGAAGACCGGCGAACCGTCCGAATCCGGCGGATGCGGCGGACATGGCGGAAAACAGGACGCGGGAGCAGCAGGGTGCGCCGAATACGGCGCCTGCGGCACAGGAAAACAGAAATGCCGCGGCGATGCCGGAAACGAGAGATCATAGAGACAGCAGAGATAATAATAGAGGTTATCAGCAAAGACCGGGACAGGAGTACGGACGCGGTGCAGGATCGTCGGACAGAGCGCCCATGAACGGTCAGGGTCCGCGCGGACAGGGCGGTTATAACCGCGGCGACCGGGGAGACCGGGGCGGCGCAGGCAGAACAGACGGATTCCGCGGGCAGGCGAAACAGGGAGGTTTTGGAGGCTATGGCACAGGCGGACAAAGACCGGCTTATCGACAGGATGGCGCGCGTAACACCGATGGCGGCGGCAGAGGCGGCTATGGTAGACCTGCGCCGGGCAGGCAGGGCGGTTACGGCTCTCAGGGTTCTCAAAGACCTTACGGCGGTAACGATCGCTTTGAAAGAGGCGGCGAAGGGAAGGACGCTCGATTTGGAAGGAAGTCTCAGGGGGGAGGTTCTTCTTTTGCTCCCGAAGCATCGCTCAAGGATCAGGAAAAGAAGCGTGATGAGGAAAAGCGCCGTATCGAGAAAGACAAACGGAATAAGAAAGAGCTCATCTACGAGGAGGAGCAGGAGAACTTAAAGGGAAAACGGGCGGGAAGATTCATCAAGCCCGAAAAGAAGCAGGAGGAGCAGGAAGAACAGATTAAAGTCATCACGCTGCCGGAGTCCTTAACGATCCGGGAATTGGCGGATAAGATGAAGCTGCAGCCCTCCGCGATCGTCAAGAAACTCTTTTTACAGGGCAAGGTTGTGACGGTCAATCAGGAGATCAGCTACGAGCAGGCGGAGGAGATCGCGATCGAGTACGAGATCATCTGCGAGAAAGAAGAAAAGATCGACGTGATCGCCGAGCTGTTAAAAGAGGATGAGGAGAACGTCGAGGACATGACAAAGAGACCGCCGGTCATCTGCGTCATGGGTCATGTAGACCACGGAAAAACGTCCCTGCTTGACGCGATCCGCAAGACGAACGTGATCGACAAGGAGGCAGGCGGTATCACACAGGCGATCGGCGCCTATACCGTTACGATCAATGACGAAAAAATCACGTTTCTGGATACGCCGGGGCACGAGGCGTTTACCGCGATGCGTATGCGCGGCGCGAATGCGACGGATATTGCGGTATTGGTCGTCGCCGCGGACGACGGCGTGATGCCGCAGACGATCGAGGCGATTAACCACGCGAAAGCGGCGGGCATCGAGATCATCGTCGCGGTGAACAAGATGGATAAACCCAACGCCAACATGGACCGCGTAAAGCAGGAACTGACCGAGCATGAACTGATTCCGGTTGACTGGGGCGGTTCTACGGAGTTTGTTCCGGTGTCGGCAAAGACGGGAATGGGAATTTCCGACTTGTTGGAGACGATTCTTCTGACGGCGGATATTCTGGAACTGAAAGCGAACGTGAACAGACGCGCGCGCGGTCTTGTCATTGAAGCACAGCTGGATAAGGGACGCGGACCGGTGGCGACCGTGCTCGTGCAAAAGGGAACGCTCCAGGTCGGCGACTATATTTCCGCCGGAGCATCGAGCGGAAAAGTCCGCGCCATGATCGACGACAAGGGCCGCAGGGTCAAAGAGGCGACGCCGTCCACACCGGTGGAGATTCTGGGATTGAACGACGTGCCGAATGCGGGCGAGATCTTTATTGCCCATGAGAACGATAAAGAAGCAAAGAATTTTGCCGAGACGTTCGTTGCGCAGAATAAAGAAAAGCTTTTGGAGGATACCAAGGCGAAGATGTCGCTTGACGATCTGTTCAGCCAGATCCAGGCGGGTAATCTGAAAGAATTAAATATCATCATCAAGGCGGATGTACAGGGAAGCGTGGAGGCAGTCAAGCAGAGTCTCTTAAAGCTTTCCAACGAGGAGGTCGTTGTCAAGATCATCCACGGCGGCGTCGGCGCGATCAACGAATCCGACGTCAGCTTAGCAAGCGCTTCGTCCGCGATCATCATCGGCTTTAACGTGCGTCCCGATGCACAGGCAAAGATGAGCGCGGAGCGCGAGGGCGTGGACGTCCGTCTCTACAAGGTCATCTATCAGGCGATTGAGGATGTCGAGGCTGCCATGAAGGGGATGCTCGATCCGGTATTTGAAGAAAAGATCATCGGTCATGCCGAGGTGCGTCAGCTCTTTAAGGCGTCCGCGATCGGTAATATCGCGGGATCCTATGTGATGGACGGTTACTTCCAGCGTGGATGCAAGATCCGCATCACAAGGGAAGGTGAGCAGATCTACGAGGGTGAGCTTGCGTCCCTGAAGCGCTTTAAGGATGATGTGAAAGAAGTAAAAGAGGGCTTCGAGTGCGGTCTTGTCTTTGAGGGCTTTGACCAGATGAAGGAATTGGATATGGTAGAGGCGTATATCATGGTAGAGGTGCCGAGATCATAAGCGGGAGCCGCGTATGCAGGCGGATGAAATGAAAAAGGACATCCGTTACGGCGGAGGTCTTTTGGAATTGTGCTGACGCCCGAACCCGCAGGTTTGCGGCAGGCATGGAGGAATAGGTAGTAACTATGAGAAAAAACAGCATCAAGAGCACGAGGATCAACGGGGAAGTGCGGCGCGTCCTTGCCGAGATCATCCGTTCGGAGATCAAAGATCCGCGTATTCCACAGATGACGTCCGTTGTGGCGGTGGAAGTCGCGCCGGACTTAAAGACCTGTAAGGCGTGGATCAGCGTCTTAGGAGACGAAGAGGCGGCAAAAAACGCGCTGGCGGGACTGCGCAGCGCGGAGGGTTATATCCGCAGTCAGCTCGCAAGACAGATGAATCTGCGCAATACACCCGAAATCCGTTTTATCATCGATCAGTCGATCGCCTACGGCGTAAAGATGTCCAAAATGATCGACGAGGTAAACAGAGAATCCGGCACGCAGAGCGGCGTGTCCGGCGGAGAAGAATAAGCCGGGAAAAGGTGAGTCAGTATGCGGCATACAGAGCGGCGCGTCCGGCGGAGAAGAATAAGCCGGGAAAAGTGAGTCAGCGTGCGGCAACAGAGC
>JAMPAG010000073.1 GCA_023667365.1 bacterium
GTGAAATTTTCAAGGTACTATCAGGGATAATTCTTATTTGACCCCAACATCATCTCATACAAAAAAACACGAGCGCCCTGCCATAAAGCCAAAGTCATTATAGCATGATTGCCCGTGTTTGTATTGTTCTTTTTTATGATCTTGCGTTTTCCGCCTAGCGCTCACATTCGCGCAAAAGCCGCTCCATCTTCCGGATCCCTTCTTCCTGCTCTCTGATAATCGCGTCCAGAATCGGTACAAGCGCCTCGCAAATATCATATTTCAACGTCGTTTTTGCCATCCTGACCGCGCCCTCATGATGCGGGATCATTTCGCGCATAAAATCCACATTGATGCAGTCTCCCGTTCTTGCGTTTTTCATCTCGTCAAACATCGTCTGCAAAATGCAGTCCATCTGATCCTGATAACGGCATACCGCGTCAGGACAGTTCGTTTTTCTGCTGCAGCCGCGTAAAATGCGCTCCATCTGCGCGATGCTCTGCTCCTGCGTACAGATAATGTTTTGGGCAATCTGCACAAGCGGCGTAAAGCATGAACTTTTCAGGAGATTTTCAGACATCTCGATCGCCGCGCGGTGATGCGGGATCATCTGTACGATAAAATTCGCGGAAATGCTGTCTCCGAGTCTTGCCTGCGTCATTCCCGCTATCATTCTCTCCAAAATGTGCCGGTAGTTTCGCAGATACGCTTCGGTCTCCGGACTTCGTTGATTCCTGTAGGACATAGAAACGTTTTCCATTTCTGCTTTTACGATATGATATGCGAAAAAACGACAAATGTTGCATCCTTTTACCGGCGCGCCGCACAAATCCGCTGTTTGCGCTTCGCCGATTATTCTACGCTGTCCAAGCTGCCTGCCGCTTCACCAATCACTACGCTGTCCAGCCGCCTGCCGCTTCACCAATCACTACGCTGTCCAGCCGCCTGCCGCTTCGCCAATTACTGCGCCGTCTCATGCACCTGTTTTTTCAGCCATTCCACCGATTCCCGAAGCGCCTTCACCGTTTTGGTCTCCAGCACGCACCGGCAATGATGCTTCTCTGCGATCCGCAGCCTCTGCGGCAGGTCGATCTCTCCCGCACCGAGCGCCAAATGATTCTTTTCCCCCGCCGCATCATGGATATGAAAATGCAGCAGGTTCTCCGCGTGCTCCATGAAAAAGGCTTCGTCCGCGTCCCGTGCGCTGTGGGAATGCCCGATGTCCCATGTCAGCCCGAACACCGGGCTCTCCAGCAGACAGCAGAGCGCCTGCTTTTCGTATTCCCGAAATCCGTCGGTATTCTCGATGCAGATGCGGACATCCGCATCCCCAATCTTTGCCTCACACAATTCACGGAACCGCTTCCACGCGTCCTCATATTCCTGCCGATAAACAGAAAACAACTCCACCTTTCGATCCGGCAGGGTGAAATGGACGCCGTGATTCATATGCATGTTCACAACCGGCGCGCCGATCGCTTTCGCCGCCGCGATCGTCCGTTCCACCGTGCGCAGGTAAGCCTCCGCAACCTCCCGGTTAAAATCGCAGACATTCAGGTTTTCATCCAGATGAATCGTATATCCGACCTGATACCGCTCCTTTAATCTTTGAAATTTATCGGTGTCTTCCAGCCTGTCCGCCTGATAATCCGGCAGGTTCATATTGAGTTCCACGAAATCTAAGCCAAGCTCCCGGCACAATTGCACCGTGTCCTCTAATTGTCTGATCTCGATCAGCGTCGGCATACCAAACTGCATCTGCGTTCCTTCCTTTGCACCGTGTACTCCCTTACTCAATCGCAATATACTTATTTTCCTCCACTACCTGCTGCGGTTTGTGCTTCGGAAGCACAAGCCGCAGTACGCCGTTCTGGAACTGCGCTTTCATGCCGTCCTGCTCCACGCCCTCGCCGACGTAGAACGATCTGCGCATGGAACCCGTATACCGCTCTCTGCGCAGATAGCGGACGTTTTCTTCCTCCGCCGCCTTATGCGCCGTGATCGTCAGACAGTCGTTTTCCACCGTTACCTGAATCTCCTCTTTCTTGAAGCCCGGCAGATCGACGGTCAGAACATACTGCTCCTCCGTCTCCTTAATGTCGGTCCGCATCAGCTGATCCGGCTGCGCGCCGCGCGCAGGCTTCGGATTCTTATTTTCCGGTTTCACATTCGCGTAAAACGCGCGGTCGTTAAAGTCATCAAAGAAATCATCAATCAGATTCTCACCAAATAATGACGGCATCCACATCGTTTTTTCCCCCTTTATCCTTCTATCTCAATATAACGCTTCTGTTCTTCTTTTACCTGCGGCTCCTTTTTCGGGATCGTCAGCTTTAAGGTTCCATCCTCAAACTTTGCCTTGATGTCATCCTGCGTCACATCCTCACCGACATAAAAGCTCCTGCTGCATGTGCCGCTGAAACGCTCCCTGCGGATATATTTTCCTTCCGCGTCCTTCTCGTCGCTGCTTGTATTCGTCGTCGCGGTAACGGTAAGATAACCGTCCTTCACTTCTCCCTTGACATCCTCTTTGGCAAATCCCGGCAGATTCATAACCACCTCGTAGCCATTCTCCGTTTCTCTGACATCCGTACTCATCATTTCGCGTCCGCCCCCTAACGAGCTTCCAAAAACGCGGTCTAATCCATTTGTTCCAAATACACTCGGCATCAACATAAGTCATTCCTCCATTCTACGATGCTTTTTCTTTTATCATTACCATATCCAGCGGACATGATACCTGTGAAGCGCATTCCGCTTCTGAAGATACCTATGTTTTACCACCGATTGTTAGCACTGTCAAGAGGTGAGTGCTAATGTTTTTGTAAACGATTTCTAAAAAATCTATAAGCTTTTTTTACAAGAAAAAAGATTCCCGTTGAACATGCGATTCCCAACGAGTTCAAAAGGATGTCGTTTATGTCAAACGCCCTGCCAAATACGGGCTGTAACATCTCTATGACCACTACGAAATCAAAACCGTCAAGAATCGTTCTGCTCCATGCAGCATGACGATGAGACAAAGGCGCAGCTCCAGATTTTTTGCGAGCGCGCGTTCACCGGTACAGCACATAATCCTGCATCTCCCGCAAATACCGATTATGATCTGACATTTTTAAGGATTGCAAACCCTGATAACGGAAACAATGAGGGACGCAGCATCACATAAAATATTATTATTACAATACGAAGAAAACACCAATAAAATATTTGACCTCCACAAAAATTCCTGTGGATTTCTTTAGAAATATGGAATACAATATATACAGAAAACTTGAGATTTCAAGAATACTCAAAACTCTTTGTTCATTATAAAGAAAGGGTGATACTATGAATCTGGCAAAAATTTCAGCCAATGGACAGATTACGGTACCTATCGAAATCCGCAAATTATTAGGCTTAAAATCCGGTGATAAGATTTTGTTTTTTCAAAAGCCAAACGGTGAAGTGGTAATTAACAATGCTTCCGCACAGGCAATCTACAAAGCCCAAAACGCCTTTGAGGGTGTCGCAGAAGAAATGGGCATATATAATGATGATGATGTGCAGTCCCTTGTAAATAAAGTTCGATACGGAAAGGGTAACCGATGAGGATACTTGTAGATACCAATATCTTGATTTCCGCTATTCTTTTTCCAAAATCAAGAGTTGCAAAAGCCCTTCTGCATATTACGGAAAATCATAGTATGGTTTTGTGTGACCAAAATATTACAGAACTGCGGGAAGTACTGCAACGGAAACGACCTGATAAATTACCAGATGCCGAAGTCCTGTTGGCTGAAATGTCTTACGAATTGATTCCGGCTGCCTATCACGCGGAAAAACTGATCAGGGATGCAAAAGACCTGCCTATATTAAATGCAGCAATCATTTCCAATGTTGATATAATCCTAACCGGCGATAAAGATTTTCTCAGTCTTGATATGGAGCTCCCCCGTTGCATGAGCGTTGCTGATTTTATAGAGACAGAGGATATAGGGTAATAAAGCAAAGCCCGGAAGCCCCCCCCCGGAAAAATCAGGCGCGCGGTCACCGGTACAGCACATAGTCCTGCATCTCCCGCAAAAATCCGCACCGCTCCAGCGCAGGCGCCGCTTCCGCCGGGTACTCTTTTATCACGATCCGGCGTCGCCCTGCAAACAGGCGTCCCCGGCGAACCGCTTCCACAAACAAAAACAACACTTCTTCCAGCCCCTCCGCGTCAAATACGCGAAGCAGCTTTCCCTGTTTTTCGAATACTGCGGTACTTCTGCCGCCCCGCAGTGCGGCGGCGCATCCGCTCACATTCAAAAATGCCCTGCCCTCCTCGTGCGGCAGCAGCTTTCCCCACGCCTGCATGGGATCGGCGGCGTTCACCCAGACCGTCTCCGCTGCCGGATGAGAAAGCAGCGCCGTCACAGCGGCAAAATCCTTCGCGCGGATAAACTGTGCACCGGAAAGCCCGCGCACAAAATAACCGCGGCGCACTTCTCCCGTATACTCCGACACGCGCAGAACGCAAAGCGCTTCCGAAAAAGAGAACCCGAATGCCGCCGCAGTCTCCCGGCACAGGATCAGATAGCGGTCAAAGCAGCGCTCGATCTGCTCTTTTACGGTGAGCGGCTTCGTCTCTCTCACCAGATCAAAGCGCCCCGCCTGCATCAGCTTCCCATGCGCGCCGACGCGCCTTCTCACATTCGCTTTCTGCATATGCGCACGGTTTAAGGCATGACGCACAGGCACAAAGCTGTCCGCGCAGACGATCCCCTTTTCTACCAAAGAAAGAAGCACATCATAGATCGGCTCTCCCCCCAACACGCCCGAGAGTGTCTGCGCAAAGCTTGCGCCCCGCTTATCAAGCGCTTCCGCCAGCATCCTCTCCTGCTTCGTAAGAGTCTCCCACGGGATGTCCGGCTCCCCGCCCCATGCAATCCGTTCACTCTGTTCAAAGAGGATTCTCCCGTTGTCCTCCATACGCCAAACGTACGCGCCCTCGGCAAGCAGCGCATCCAGATACGATTCCCGATAGCCTTTTACCCGCGCGGGCAGAATCAGTTCTTCCCACATGGCAGCCGGAAACGCCGTTCCCGCAAACAGAGAAACCGCCGCCCGCACACACTCCTCCGGCGGCGCCTGCCTCTGTATCCGGGACAGTAACAGCGCCGCATAAGCCGCCGGTTCCACGGTCGCGATCTCCTCGCGCCGGTTCCGGATCGTTTTTGTTCTCGCGCGCTGATAGAGTACGGCATGATAATAACACCCGTCATGTAAAACGACTTCGCCGCGGTCACACAGCCCGCTCAGGATTTCTTCCGCCTCCGCTCGGCTTATCCCGTAGCGCGCCGCCACCTGCCCGGCGCTTGATGCGCCCCGGTAGCGGAGCATCCGGCGCACGATCTGCCGCGCGGATTCCCGCGCCTGTCCGGCATCCGCCGCGCCGCCCCTCGCTTCCGCAAACGCCTCGCGGTACGCCTCCGCCTGCTCCGCCGCGATCCAAAGCCCCTGTTCTAAGTAGCAGACGCGTCCTTCCTGTTCCAGCTCTTCAAACCATGCGACGGGCACGTCCAATTCCCCCGCAGTCAGATCGCCCTCCGTCATTAAAAGACTGTGCAATTGTTTTTTATCCTGCGGCAGCTTTCCCTTCTCCTGTACGGCGGCAAGCTCCTCCCCGCCCGGACGAAGCAGCTTCTCCTGCCGCTTTAACACTTCCTGCAATTCCTCTTTGACCGCCTCATGGATACCGCGCGGCGTCGGCGCATAGTCGTACATGACATTCGCCTCCTCCGCCCACTGCAGGGGCAGGGACATCGGAGACGCGCTCTTTGTCTCAATCTCCCGCACGAGGATTTCTCCGGACCGGATCTGATGGAGCAGTCCGATCACGCCCTCCACATCCCAAAGCTGTTCCATGCATTCCCGTCTCGTCTCCACGATCAGCGGATGCTGCGGTTCCCGCACGACCGCCTGAAACAGCTCCGCGCTCCGAAGCCGCTGCATCCAGAGCGGCTGCCTCGATTTCCCGCGCACGCCCATCATCAGCGCCCTGCCGCAGTTATAGCGGAACGCCATGTTGAACACGGACGTAGACAAAAGAAGCGCGGAAAGCATCTCCCTTACCTGTCCGGGCAAAATGCGGTAGAGCAGGCCGTCCGGCAGCGGCTTTTCCCCGTACGAATACAGTAAAAAACCATCCTCATCCTCCACATTGCCCACACTTTCATTGATCTCCCGCTCCGCTTCTTTCGCGGCAAGCAGGGCAAGCGGCGCGTTCACCCGCCGCCCGAACACGGAATGCACCATGAGCTGCGCCTTCCCCGAACGGTCATAAAAACGCTCCACGATCACGGTCTTATCGCTCGGCAGTACCCCCGTTGCCGCGATCTGCCGCTGTAAATACCCCTCGGAAAGCGCGGCGGCAGACTCGTCCAAGCCAAGCGAAAGGAGCGCTTCGCGCAGCCGATGATCCTCCTCCGCCTCCTGCAAGTCATGAAGGATCTTCCCAAATGCGATTCCGGTCTCCTTATCGCGCCCCTTGATCTCCCCATGCCAAAAAGGAACGCGCGCCCCTTCCGCCGGCGCCTGCCGTACCGTCACGGTATCCCTGCTGACGGAAACGACGCACCATGCAAACGAACCGAGTAAAAAGCGGTCGCCAAGCTGCGTCTCGTAGACAAACTCCTCGTCCGCCTCGCCAATCTTGACGCCGTCCTCCGTCCGGACCGTATAAAGCCCTTTATCGGGAATCGTGCCGCCCGCCGAGACAGCGAGCATCCTGCTGTACGCATCCCCTTCCACCGTCTCATGAATCCTGTCGTATAACAGCCGCGGGCGCACGGGAATGTCCCGTTTGTGCTCATAATCCCCCGCCAGCATAGCAAGCACGCCGCATACTTCCTCTTTTGTCACATTGCGAAAAGACCATGCGCGCAGAAGAAGCGCCATGACTTCCTCCACCGTATAGCTTCCTGCCGCCGCCATGGATACCAGATGCTGCGCCAGCACATCCAGACAGCCTTCCGGCGGATTCATCCGCTCCACGCTGCGCTCGTTTGCCAGCTTTGCCGTCATGCCGCATAGCACGCATTCCGCCGCCGTCCTCGGAAACAGATACATCACGCTTGTCCGGTCCGGACGATGCCCCGCCCGCCCCAATCTCTGCATCGCGCCCGAAACCGTCCGCGGACATCCCACCTGTAATACACGGTCGATCTCCCCGACGTCAATGCCAAGCTCCATCGAGGACGTTGCACACAACAGACGCAGTTTCCCGTCCCGCAGCGCCTGTTCCGTCTCGGCACGCTGTTCTTTCGACAGACTCCCGTGATGCACGCGCGCGAAATCCCCGCCGCCTATTAAATTTACATAATACGCCAATTTCTCCGCATAACGTCTGCCCTCCACAAAGGCGAGCACACTGCGCTGTCCCTGACAGTACTGATAGACCAGCTCGGACAGTTCCTTCCAGACGGAATCCGTTCTTTTTTTGTCCGCGTCCATATAGGGGCCCAGAACCTCAAGACGGACATCCTTTTGCATGGCAGGCGCCGCCACAAACACCGGCTCCGGCGCAAGATACTCAGCCGCCGTCTCAAGCGGCGCGATCGTCGCGGAAAGCCCGATGCGCTGTAACTTTCTTTCACAAAGCGCGTCCAGCCTTGCCAGCGACAGCATCAGGTGCGCGCCACGCTTTGTGTCAATCAGCGCGTGCAGCTCGTCCACAATAACCGCCCGCGCCGTGCAGAGCATGTTTCGTCCGCTCTTTCCCGTGAGCATGAGATAGAGCGACTCCGGCGTGGTAATCAGAATATGCGGCGGCTTCCCCGCCATGCGCCGCCGCTCGCTCTGCTCCGTATCCCCGGTACGGACGCCGACCGTGACAAGCTCCTCCCCGCCGATCCCCGCAAGCGGTCTTTTTAAGTTCTCCCGAATATCGGCGGCAAGCGACTTGAGCGGAGAAATATAAATCAACTGCAATTTCTGTTTTAGGCAGCCCTCGATTGCCTGTTTTTTGAATCTGTCCAAAAAAACAAGGAACGCAGAAAGTGTTTTCCCCGTTCCCGTCGGCGCGGACACAAGCACATGACTGCCCGCCGCAATCGCGCCCCACGATAATTCCTGCACGGGCGTCGGCGCTCCAAGCGTCTCCCGAAACCATGCCGCCGTCTCAGGCGCAAATATTGTCAGGCAATCCTCCATGCCGCTTTCCGTCCTTTCGTTTTTGAAAACATCTTTGATTTTTTAATCTATATTTGCAAGTCTTCTGCATACTTGAACGAAATCACATCCCTTGGCGCCGTCTTCGTGTACGCCTGCTCTTTATGCATGAAACCTATCATTTCATCCTTACTCATTTTACCAAGTTTTTCGATCACTGTATCCAGTATCTTCTTGTCATCCTCTGTAAGAGCAGGAAATGTCGTTTTCTCCTTTAATGAAAAATGATACGCGTTTGTCTCTCCCATATCCACTTCCTCGCATGGGACATCCTTCAGAGCCAAAATCGAATAATGTCCTACCGGAACCGCTCCCATAGGCAGCGCCTGATACACCAGACCGGTTATCGCGAATCCCCTCAGTTTATAGGATAAAGCGTCCGCATACCACATAAGTTTCATAAGCTTAACCTTATAAAGGGCAGTGATCTTGGCGGATGCGGCAAAGTATCGGATCACATCCACGACCTTATCTAAGGATAGATTGGTACTTCCGTGGAAAAGTTGATTTCTCTGAAATCCCGCATAATCGGCCTCAATCGCCTTTCGCAGGTAGGAGTCCCGGTCTTCTTCATACAAAGATGTGCCCGCAGTCAAATATTTCTGAAAAGATTCTGCGGATAGTTTTTCCCTGGCATCGTTTAATAATGACAAAAACCACTCCGGATCCCGGTCTATCTTCTTCAAGATGGTATCATGTGCTTTATCCTGTACCTGATGACTTTCATATCTGGTAATCGTTTTTCCGCCCCAGCCAAGCAAAATACATAAATCACTTTGGCTGATACCGTATTTCGCACGGATACCACTTATATCCCCCGATGTCAAAAGCCCTTCCGCCTCTCTATAGGCATCCTTGAGACGTATATCGTTTTCCTGCATCTGCTGCTCATCCATGTACAATTCTTCTGCCGCATTACAATAGAAATAAGATGCTTCGTAAAAAACCTTACGGTTCTTAAAGGTCACCTCCTCTTTTACAAGAACGGTTTTCACTTCATGTTCTTCCATACAGCATGTGCATAAACGCTTTTCACTTTTTATGATCTTCCTATCCATGAAAACACCTCCTTCTAATCCGCTTTATACGGAAACATCTTTGGCGTAAATGCTTTTTGTGCAAAATGAAAAGACATAACAAATGTTGTCATATTGCCATACGCTCCAAGAAGCTCTACCCGTATTTTAATGTATACATCATCTTTTCCATTGTAAACTTTCCCAAATTCACGCATCTCACTTCTCTTTGGAAACCGGAAATCCTTGACTGTCTGCATATAATCTTCCACAGAAAGCGTTAATAATTCTCTCCTTAGCGCATCCGCCGGATTTTCGTCAGGAAATAATGTATTTACCGTATATTGATTCGTGTATTTTTCATCTCTGTTTTCATCAACGAACCTTCTTGCCTGAAAATCTATTTTTGCCCCATTGTTAAGAGCAAACTTCAAATCTTGTATATATGCTTTGACTTCCAATTCGCTTTCAATCCGCGCTTTTGTTCCATCTGACAAATTTACGTCCTCCGTGTTGGTATCAATTGATACCTATATCATATATGCCATTCCCTATTCTGTCAAGCAAAAAATTACTATCCCTCATAGGCTATCTTTTCTTGGCATCTGCGCACCCCCCTGCTGCGGTGCGCCGTAGCGTTTCTGCAATTCCAGCACAAATTCCGAAAATCCTCTGCGGAACTGTTTTTCTTTGATCTCATAATTCTTTTTTGGCGTATAGAGCATGATGATCCTGCTGCCCTCCGACACGAAAAGGTTCACGCGCTGCACCTCATTCCATCCCACCGTCACGCTGCCTTTCGGAAACCGTGCAAACGTGATCTGCATCCGGTCGTATGTAATTTTTTGCAGACTCGTATAGATCAGACAGACCACGCTGATCGTCACCAGCCCGACTACCAGGAGTTTTGTCTCCCATCCTTGTTTTGAAAAAATCCATGCTCCTACATCCTCGCCCGAAACCGCGCCCATCACAACAACCATGACCGCCATCAACAGACTGATCACGAGCATTGCCGCATATTCTCCCGTGCGGTAACGCAGTATGCCCTCGCCCGCATTTGCACTGTATGCGCGCTGATATGCGCCGGCGTCTCCGCTCTTTATCTCATTTTCCGGCCGCAAATGCCGCATGGCGGTCTCATAAAAATCATGATAACCCACCAGATCCGCCGTCGCGGAAACCCGCCTTACCCCATCCCTGTCATACAGGTAAAAAACGTCCTGATTTTTGATCTCCATACGGGAAAGCGCGCGCCATTCCCACCTCTGATACGGATGAAACGGCGCCCCGAGCAAGAGCTGCTCCTCGTCATATAAAATATGTCTTTTCTGCATACAATAGCCCGCGAAAAAGCCGCCGATCAGGATCACTAGCCCGATGCCCAAAGCCAGCAGGATCATGCCGCCCGCTTCTTCCCATGCGCCGTCCGCAATCGCAAGATACGCAAATATCGCCAGAAATCCCATCACAAAAATTCCCAAAGCCGGCAGGATCAGTATCCTCATCCGCGATATGGCAAGGATGCGCATTCCCTGTTTTCGATAGCGCCGCTGTTCCCTGCTCCCCCGAAAGACCGGCGTTGCCGACAACAATAATAAAATAATGATAAGAATTGCCAAAAGAATCAGCTTGATGATCCGTTCCTGCATTTGTAAATCCCTCCCCTGTTTTGGGCTTTTTGTCTTTTCGACATTTTGAAATGTAAAAAGGCACAGCCATAAGCCGTGCCTAACAGCAAGCGCCCGGATTCTAACCGGAGTAACCGCTGTCACGGTGTAATCACCCTATACGACTACCTGCTTTTTCTAATTATTATAGCATTTCTTTTTTACAAGCTCAACAAGTTTCTTGTCCCGGTTCCCCGCCCGCAGCACTTGCTCAAACCGCAACTGAAATGTAGTTGCAATCCGGTTATGGTAGTTGATATAATAAAAAAGGGTTTCCTACAGATAGAAAAGAGGACTTTATGAAAAAATCATCCCGCAATCAGTCAAACCGCATTTCACTGCTTATATTACTTCCGATCGTGGCGGTCGTGATCGCCCTGCCGATTTTTTTGACGCTTCTGATCGAAGCGCCGATCGGCGATACGAAACAGACGGCCGGAAGCGATATGACCGCGGACGGCGGCGCTCTCACGGATTCCGATTTGCGTAGCGCAGACAACGGCGCAGGCGGGGATGTGGCGGCGAATGCAGCAGAGCAAGGTGGCACAGACGGTACAGATCGTTTGAATGGTGCAGACGGCGCGGATGGCATCAATGGCGCGAACGGTGCCAATGGCGCGGGCAGTGCAGACGGCACGGACGGCGCGAACGGTATCAATGGCGCAGGCGGCGCGGATGGTATCAACGGCGCGGATGGCATCAATGACGCAGACGGCGCGGATGGCATCAATGGCGCAGGCGGCGCGGACGGCATCAATGGTGCAGACGGCGCGGATGGTATCAACGGTGCGGACGGCACGCCGCAGGGACAGTCTTCCATGCTTTCCCCGGAAGAATTTGCGGCAAGCTGGTCGCAGTCTTTCACCCTAAACGACGTTCCTGCTTATTCGGGTGAACTTTATACCGTTATCAACAATAATCTTCCTTTTTTCCCAAGAAGAAGCGATGCAACAGAATCGTTCGAGCGCTATGCCGAGCTTGATTCCCTTGGACGCTGCGGTACTGCCTGCGCCAATGTCGGACAGGACATCATGCCGACCGAACCGCGCGGAGAAATCGGACAGGTCAGACCGAGCGGATGGCACACAGTCAAATACGACGGCATCGACGGCAATTATCTTTACAACCGCAGCCATCTGATCGCGTACCAGCTTGCGGGCGAAAATGCAAATGTATGCAATCTGATCACAGGAACCCGGTCGTTTAATGCCGTTGGTATGCTCTCTTTCGAGGAGACGGTAGGCAATTATGTCAGAGCGACCGGACATCACGTTCTCTATCGCGTAACGCCGATGTTCCGCGGAAACAATCTGGTGGCGGACGGCGTATTGATGGAAGCATGGTCCGTGGAAGACAGCGGCGCGGGCGTCTGCTTTAATGTTTTCGTGTATAACGTCCAGCCGGGCATTGTCATCGACTATGCAACCGGCGACAGCTATGCGGAATCCGGCGTTTATCTTGCGGAAAACAACGCCGCAGCGCAAAACGATAACGCCGGGAGCAACGGTTCCACGGGCGCCAATGGCAATAACGGCAGCGGCTCCGCTCTTCCCAGCAATCCTGCGGGCGGCGACACTGCTCCGACCGTACAGCCCCCGGCGGATACGCCAATACCGACACCGGAGCCGGCCGCCGAAGCCGCTTATATCCTTAATACAAACACACATAAATTCCACTATCCCTACTGCGACAGCGTGCAGGAAATGTCCGAGCGCAATAAACTGCCCTATTCCGGAACCCGCGAGGAGGTCATCGCCATGGGGTATGTGCCATGCAAGCGTTGTAATCCGTGAGGCGTGGAAATATCTATCAGAAACAGGATAGCTATTATAAAAGGCACTAACAGATATTTTCCGTTAATGCCTTTTCATTACTTATAAATCGTATTCCTTTTATTTGGTTGTATCGTAATCTTTATCGCCCCTATTCCCAATTTATAGCGTCATGTGAAACCGTTCCATTTTCTATAATATCCTTTTCCGCTTCTTCTAACGCTCTCTTTTCTGCTGATGTAACTTTTGTATAATCCGGATCCCATGCAAGAACAAGTTTCTTTATAAATTCAAGTGCAAAATTCTGATCGCTTTCCGGTAGAATTTCCATAAGATTTATAGCTTCTTTTGTTGCTGCACTCACAAAAAACACTTCCTTTCTATTTATAAATATCTCCCCTTGTGTCAACATTCATAATACATAACACTTGAATCTCCCCATCATTGGTATAATTATAGCCTGATTCTTTTATAGCTGCATTTACAAGCCTGAGAAAGTTCTTTATTTGTTTTGATTGTCATATTTACCTACCTTTACTAAAAAGGTGTAAAGCCTTGATGATTCAATAAAGACCTTACACCTTTTATGATTGCTATTCTTTTATCTTGTCAATATCTGTCATATTAACGCCGGAAACTTGTAACAATGCTTTTATTATCAAATACTCTTCTTTCAATTCTGCATATGTTTTTGTGGCGTTCTCTTCTTTTGCTAAAAGCATGTACTTTTGGATCTTTTTAAAGTCGTCAAGTGCTGCTTTCGTTACTTCTATACCCGTTGGCATGTAATCACCGCTTTCTTAAATAACTATTACATGATAACTGTTATTTTTATTATAGCAAACTTGCATCTAAAATGTAAAGCCTTTATTCAATTATGCAGCCTTGAAAGGTAAATTCCATTATATCCTGCCTTGTTTCTCCAAAATTACT
>JAMPAG010000074.1 GCA_023667365.1 bacterium
ATATCGGGTATTAAATTGCGCCTAAAGAATCATAGTGCTAAATCCTAAAGACGGGTATCTACGGGAATAGAAAAAAACAAGTTTTTCCTGAAAATACAAGTTTTTCCCAAAGAAGTTTGCAATTTTCCGTTTGATTTTGTTCCAAAGTATGATATAGTAACATTGGACTATAACGTAAACCTTGCGATTGGATAGCATATGAAAGATAAAGTACTGAACAAACTCATTCGGGTTTCCAAAAAAAGAAAATGGCTGCGTTATCCGATGCTTGGCGTAATCTTTGTTTTCTTAGGGGTTTGCCATTTCGGACGGTATCTGGTGAATCTGCTGCCACGTATCATCGGCGTGGCTTTTGTTGCTGTCATTTTTTTGCTAAGCTCCAGTTTTGCACTGCCGGTACTGCTGGATATTGATATGGAGAGCAAGCCGGAAGTTGTATTTGAATCCGATCTGGAGGGGTTGCTGCAGACAGGGGAGTTAAATGAAGTACTGTTGGAAGATGACGTGATAACCGACGACGGTCTGGACGGTTACGAGACGTATGATGTGAATGAGGTCGAGACGTATTCAATCGACGAGATCCTCATGGAGCATGAGGAATACCTGACGAGTATGGAAGCGGAGGAAGCGCAGGAGACGTTTGGGCAGGATGAGGAGAGCATGATTTTCACGGCGGACGACTGGCGTCTGGTCCTGATCAATAAACAGCATCCAATTCCGGAGGATTATGATTTTACATTGATGACGATAACCGGTAATATGCAGTGTGACGAGCGGATTATGGAAGATCTGCTTCTGATGCTTCAGGCAGCCAAAAATGATAATGTCAATCTGATCATCTGTTCTCCGTACCGCACGGATGCGAGTCAGGTGACTATCTTTGAGCGCCATGTCAGAGCGTATATGAATAAGGGGCTCAACTATATGGATTCCTTTAAGCTGGCGTCCCAGGAGGCGACGGTGCCGGGCTACAGCGAGCATCAGGTCGGACTGTCCCTCGATATTTATACGGCGAGCCATATGATTCTGGACGACGCTTACGGTGAGACAGAGGCAGGACGATGGCTTGCGGAAAACTGCAGCGATTATGGTTTTATTCTGCGTTATCCGAAAGGAAAAGAGTCGATTACGAGTATCGGATATGAGCCGTGGCATTTCCGCTATGTCGGCAGGGAGGCGGCGAAGATCATCATGAACGAAGGCATTACGCTCGAAGAGTTTTGGGAGCACTATGTGAACGGACAGAAACAAGAGTAGGCCGTATGCGTACCGTTTTAGGAAAGGATGGCGTTAGTTTGAAATATACGATACTCAGGCAGGAGGGAGCTGCAAAACGTGCATGTCTTGAAACCGTGCACGGCACGGTGCAGACTCCTGTTTTTATGAATGTAGGGACCGTTGGGGCGATCAAGGGCGCGGTTTCTACAGCGGATCTGGAGGAGATCGGCACACAGATCGAGTTATCCAATACCTACCATCTTCATGTACGGACAGGCGATGCGCTGATTAAGCAGTTTGGAGGTTTACATAAGTTCATGTCCTGGAACAAACCGATTCTCACGGATTCCGGCGGTTTTCAGGTGTTTTCCCTTGCAGGTTTGCGCAAGATCAAGGAGGAAGGGGTATATTTTCAATCCCATATTGACGGCAGAAAAATTTTTATGGGTCCGGAGGAAAGCATGCAGATCCAGTCGAATCTGGCATCCACGATCGCGATGGCGTTCGATGAGTGTGCGCCGAGCAAGGCGGAGCGCGATTATGTGCAGGCGTCCGTCGAGCGGACAACGCGGTGGCTGCTGCGCTGTAAGAAAGAGATTCAGCGCTTAAACGGTCTGGAAGATACGATCAATAAAGAACAGCTTTTATTTGGCATCAACCAGGGCGCCGTATATGACGACATCCGCACGGAACACGCAAAGCGCATCTGCGAGCTGGAACTTGACGGTTATGCGATCGGCGGGCTTGCAGTCGGGGAATCCCACGAGGAAATGTACCATGTGATCGAACAGGTCACGCCGCTCCTGCCGAAGGATAAACCGACCTATCTGATGGGGGTTGGCACGCCCGCCAATATTTTGGAGGCAGTCGAGCGCGGCGTGGACTTTTTTGACTGCGTATATCCGTCACGCAACGGCAGGCACGGGCATCTGTATACGGATCATGGAAAAATCAATCTGTTTAACGCAAAATATGAACTGGATGCACGCCCGATCGAGGAGGGGTGCGGCTGTCCTGCGTGCAGGCGCTATTCGCGCGCGTATATCCGCCATTTGCTCAAAGCGAAGGAAATGCTTGGGATGCGTTTGTGCGTGACGCATAATCTGTATTTTTACAACAGGATGATGACGGAAATCCGCGATGCGCTCGACGAGGGACGCTTTGCGGCGTATAAGCGGGAGAAGCTCGGAAATCTTAAATTCGTATAAAAGACTTGATGTGCCGTGCTTTTTTGTGTATGATGGATAGTGATGAAAAAATCAGCGATCTGATAGATGGAGGAGAACATGGGTATTTTATTAAACGAGACCGGCGCTGCAGCGGCCGGCGGCACAATGGGCATTGGCGTGATTATTGTTTATATTGTAGGTATCATTGCGGTTTTTTATTTTCTGATGATCAGACCGCAGAAAAAGGAACAAAAAAAGATGGCGGCGCTTCTTTCCACGCTGGAGATCGGAGACAGCGTGCTCACGACCAGCGGTTTTTATGGAATTATCATTGATATTACTGAGGATACCGTCATTGTAGAGTTCGGTAATAACAAAAATTGCAGAATCCCGATGCAGAAGTCGGCAATCGTGCAGGTGGAGAAACCTGACGCCGAATAGAAACAGATTTCAAAGAGGCGTTTGACAAGAACGCCTCTTTTTCGGTTAAAAGTTTTCAGAAAGGATGTAAAAAGATGAATTATCGGATCACAAGTATTCCGGGCGACGGAATCGGACCGGAGATCGTTGCCGAGGCAAAGAAAGTGCTGCAAAAGGTTGGCGGGCGCTATGGACATACGTTTACCTTCACGGACATTCTGATGGGCGGCGCGTCGATCGACGTGCATGGGGTTCCCTTGACGGATGAGGCGATTCAGACGGCGAAAGATGCGGACGCCGTGCTCATGGGCTCGATCGGGGGCAATACGGTGACATCCCCGTGGTACCGTCTTCCGCCTGATAAACGACCGGAAGCGGGGTTATTAAAGATTCGCAAGGCGCTCGGTCTGTTTGCCAATCTGCGCCCGGCGCTGCTCTACGAGGAGCTGGCGGCGGCATGTCCCTTAAAGGAGGAGATCAGCCGCGCCGGGTTTGACATGATGATGCTGCGCGAACTCACGGGCGGATTGTATTTCGGCGAGCGGAAAACGGAGCTGATCGACGGCAAAATGACGGCGGTCGATACGCTGACCTACAATGAGGATGAGATCAGGCGGGCGGCGGTCAAGGGATTTGAGATCGCCATGAAACGCCGGAAAAAAGTCACGAGCGTGGATAAGGCGAACGTGCTGGATTCTTCCCGGTTATGGCGGAAGATCGTCGAGGAAGTGGCGGCGGATTATCCCGAAGTGACATTAGAACATATGCTTGTGGACAATTGTGCCATGCAGCTTGTCAAGGATCCGGCACAGTTTGACGTGGTGCTGACCGAGAATATGTTCGGCGATATTTTATCCGATGAGGCGAGCATGATTACGGGATCGATCGGTATGCTGCCGAGCGCGTCCCTGAACGATACCAAATTTGGTCTGTATGAGCCAAGCGGCGGCTCAGCGCCGGATATTGCGGGGAAGGGCATTGCCAATCCGATCGCGGCGATTTTAAGCGCGGCGATGATGCTCCGTTATTCTTTTGACTTGGATCAAGAGGCGGACGCCGTGGAGGCAGCGGTGAAGCAGACCTTAAAAGACGGTTTCCGCACGATCGACATTATGCCGCAGGACGGCAGTACGGGCGGCGTGACACAGGTCGGCACCGCGAAAATGGGCGATCTGATCTGCGATCGGATCGGCTGAAAAGAAATGTCTGAAAACGAGGGCATTTCCCGCTTTGAACGGAACCGCCGCAGAGCGGCAGGAGACAGGCTTATATAAGAAGAAAGGAAGATGACCATGAGAAGTGATAATGTAAAAAAAGGAATGCAGCAGGCGCCGCACCGTTCTTTGTTTCATGCGCTTGGATTTACGGAAGAAGAAATGAGAAAGCCGATGATCGGGATCGTCAGCTCCTACAATGAGATCGTACCGGGACATATGAATCTGGATAAGATCGTAAACGCTGTCAAACTGGGCGTTGCGGAGGCGGGCGGCGTACCCGTTGTCTTTCCGGCGATCGCGGTGTGCGACGGAATCGCGATGGGACATATCGGCATGAAATATTCGCTGGTGACGCGCGATCTGATCGCGGACAGCACGGAATGTATGGCGCTGGCGCATCAGTTTGACGCGCTGGTCATGGTTCCGAACTGTGATAAGAACGTGCCGGGACTTTTGATGGCGGCGGCAAGGATCAATGTGCCGACCGTGTTCGTATCGGGCGGTCCGATGCTTGCAGGACATGTGAAAGGGCAGAAGAGAAGTCTTTCTTCTATGTTTGAAGCAGTCGGCGCGCATGCGGCGGGAACGATGACGGAGGAGGAAGTGCGGGAGTTTGAGGAAAAGGTCTGCCCGACCTGCGGCTCCTGTTCGGGTATGTATACGGCAAACTCCATGAACTGCTTAACGGAGGCGCTCGGTATGGGACTGCCCGGAAACGGGACGATCCCGGCGGTTTATTCTGACCGGATCAAGCTTGCAAAACATGCCGGCATGGCGGTCATGGAACTGTTAAAGCATAATATCCGTCCGCGGGATATTATGACAAAAGAAGCAGTCTTAAATGCGCTGACGGTCGATATGGCGCTCGGATGCTCCACAAACAGTATGCTGCATCTTCCGGCGATCGCACATGAGATCGGTTTTGATTTTGATATTTCTTTTGCAAATGAGATCAGTGAAAAGACGCCGAATCTCTGCCATTTAGCACCTGCGGGACCGACGTATATGGAGGACTTAAACGAGGCGGGCGGCGTTTACGCCGTGATGAACGAGCTAATGGAGGCGGGACTGCTTCATGAGGACTGCATGACGGTGACGGGAAGAACGATCGGCGAGAATATTGCGGATGCGGTCAATACCAACCCGGAAGTGATCCGCCCGCTTTCCAACCCGTACAGCAAGACGGGCGGGCTTGCCGTATTGAAAGGAAATCTGGCGCCGGACGGCTCCGTTGTCAAGCGCTCGGCTGTCTGTGAGGAAATGATGGTGCATACCGGTCCGGCGCGCGTATTTGAATGTGAGGAGGATGCGATCGAGGCGATCAAGGGCGGGCAGATCAAGGCTGGCGATGTGGTCGTCATCCGTTATGAAGGACCGAAAGGCGGTCCCGGCATGAGAGAAATGCTCAATCCGACGTCTGCGATTTCGGGTATGGGACTTGGCTCCAGTGTGGCGCTGATCACGGACGGAAGATTTTCCGGCGCATCGAGAGGCGCGTCCATCGGGCATGTATCTCCGGAAGCCGCGGTCGGCGGACCGATCGCGCTGGTCGAGGAAGGGGATATGATTACGGTGGATATTCCCAATTACGTTTTGAGCGTGAATGTTTCCGATGAGGAGCTTGCAAGAAGAAAAGCAGAATGGAAGCCGAGAGAGCCGAAAGTGACAAGCGGGTATCTTGCAAGATACCGCGAGCTTGTGACGAGTGGAAACCGTGGCGCGATTCTGGAACTGCCGCGCCAGTCGTAAGCGGCGGAACCGGACATTGACGGGGAGACGGCGGTGCGATCCGAAAACTGCCGCATTAGTCGTAAGCGGAACTGTCGCGCCGGCGCTGTCGTAAACGGATGATAGAACAGGAAAGATTTTATGGAAGAATAAGGAGCATGGATACCGTATGAAATTAACAGGAGCAGAAATTGTGATCGAGTGCTTAAAGGAGCAGGGCGTGGACACCGTGTTCGGTTATCCCGGCGGCACAATCTTAAATGTATATGACGAATTATATAAACATCAGGACGAGATCCGTCATGTGCTGACGTCCCATGAACAGGGAGCGGCACATGCGGCGGACGGCTATGCAAGGGCGACCGGAAAAGTC
Organism: bacterium; assembly: GCA_023667365.1. GTDB lineage: Bacteria > Bacillota > Clostridia > Lachnospirales > Lachnospiraceae > DLAJ01. The sequence continues at coordinate 6,126 of JAMPAG010000074.1, forward strand.
GGCGTCTGCATGGCGACGAGCGGACCGGGCGCAACGAATCTGGTAACGGGAATTGCGACGGCGTACATGGATTCCATTCCGGTCGTTGCGATCACGGCAAACGTCAATCTTCCTGCATTGGGAAAAGATTCTTTTCAGGAAGTGGATATTGCGGGCGTCGTTATGCCGATCACGAAGCACAGTTACATTGTCAAGGATGTGACTCAGCTTGCAGATACGCTCCGCAGAGCGTTTCTGATTGCCAAAAGCGAGCGGCCGGGGCCGGTGCTTGTCGATATTACAAAAGATGTGACGGCGAATACCTGCGAGTACAGCCCGGTTCAAAAAGAAGCGATCCGTGTGCCGAGAACGTATTCCGAGGCGGACATCAACCGCGCGGCGGATCTGATCTGCGAAGCGAAAAAACCGTTTTTCTATGTCGGCGGCGGCGTGATTCTTTCCGAGGCGTCCGAGGAACTCCGGGAACTTGTGAACAGAGTCCATGCGCCGGTGTGCGATACGCTGATGGGGAAGGGCGGCTTTGACGGCAGGGATCCGCTCTATACCGGAATGATCGGGATGCACGGGACCAAAGCGTCCAATCTCGGCGTGCAGGAATGCGATCTGCTGATCAGTCTTGGTGTGCGATTTTCTGACAGGGTTGTCGGAAATGCGCAGAAGTTTGCGCCGAACGCCAAAATTCTTCATATCGACGTAGATGCGGCAGAGATTGACAAGAACATCAAGACAACGGCATCCGTTGTCGGTGATCTGAAGGATATTCTGCAAAAATTAAATGCGCTGATTCCGAAAAAGCGTCATGAGGAGTGGGTTGCCCATGTGATGGAGTTAAAAGAGCGTTATCCGCTCAATTATCCGCAGGAGGGACTGACCTGCCCTTATATCATCGAAGAGCTTGACCGTGTGACCAATGGAGAGGCGATCGTCACAACGGATGTCGGGCAGCATCAGATGTGGGCGGCCCAGTATTACCGTTATTCCGAGCCGCGCACGTTTCTTTCTTCGGGAGGTCTCGGCACGATGGGCTACGGGCTTGGCGCCTGCATCGGCGCAAAGGTCGGTCGTCCCGAAAAAATCTGCGTGAATATTGCGGGGGACGGCTGCTTCCGTATGAATATGAACGAGCTTGCTACGGCGAGCCGTTACAATATCCCGATCATACAGGTGATTATCAACAATCACGTGCTCGGCATGGTCCGTCAGTGGCAGACGCTATTTTATGATAAACGCTACTCCCAGACCGTGTTGAATGACCGCGTTGATTTTGTGAAAGTGGCAGAGGGGCTGGGCTGTAAGGCAGTCCGCATCACGAAAAAAGAAGAAGTTGCCCCGGCGCTTGAGGAAGCGGTCAAGGCGGGCGTTCCCGTCGTTTTGGACTGCATTATCGCCGAGGATGACAAAGTATTCCCGATGGTGTCGCCCGGAAGCTCCATCAGCGAGGTGTTTGACGCGGAGGACTTAAAGCAGAGCGCAGAGAAATAGGGAAAGCATGTATGCAGACGTAGCAGAGCGTGTTTGGGCAGAACTGGCGGAAGCGTACTGACGAACACTGTGCGCAATACTGGCATAAAATACAACGGAATGACGTAAAACACAAAGGAAACCCATGAAGACAAACAAGAAAAAGACCATTCTGATCACCGTGATTTTCGGCATTCTTGCGACATTTGCCGCAGGATATGTATTTCTTGCTGTCTATTATGCGAAAGGGTACAGTCTCGGTACCTATATCAATGGGATTTACTGTACGGGAAAAACGCCGGAGGAAGTTCACCGGCTTTTAGAGGAGGAGACTGACCGCGGGGCGCTTGTTGTGCATGTATCCGGAGAGGAAGAGGAAACGCTGGATTTATCCGGCGTTTCCTGTCGGGTGGATTACATGCCGCAGCTGGAACAGCTTCTTGCCGGTCAGAATCCTTTTTTATGGTGCAGGAATCTGCTCGGCTTCGGGCATTATCAGTTAGAGCCGGAGGTGCTTTTTGACGAAGACGCGCTGATGCGCAGAATCTCAGCGCTTTCCTGCATGTCGGAGGAAGAGGGGCAGCTTCCGCATGATCTTTCCATCAAGCCGACGGAGAAGGGATATGTATTAGAGGACAATACGAAACATATTTTTGACAGGGAGCGGGCGCTTGCAGTGATCAAAGAGGCTGTCGTCCACGGAAGGAGCAGCGTGGATCTTGTAGAGAAAGGCTGCTATTATGATCTGGAGCTGACGCCGGACATGGGGGAGTTGTATGCCATATGGGAAAAGATCGACGATTTCCAGTCGTTTTCCATGAAATACCGGTTCGGCGACTGCGAGGAGCTTGTGGACGCGTCCGTGACGAGTAAATGGATTCTGCTGGACGAGTCGCTGGATTTTGTGCTGGACGAAAACGGTGATCTTGTGTTAAACGAGCAGGCGGTTGCCGATTATATCGCCGGACTTGCGCAGAAATATGATACTTACGGGCTGGAGCGGCGTTACGAGACTTATACGGGAAAGACCGTAACGGTCAATGGCGGGATTTACGGCAATCAGCTTGATCAGGAGGCGGAGTGCGCATATCTGATACAGGCATTTTACGATCACAATACGGCGGACCGGGAGCCGGAATATGTGCAGAAGGCGCTGTATCAGGGAAGCGATGACGTGGGCCCTGATTATATTGAAGTGAATCTGACCGAACAGATGCTTTATTATGTCAAGGACGGGGAGCTGTTCCTAAAGACCGAGATTGTGTCGGGAAATATCCGTTCCGGGCACCGCACGCCGTCGAGGATCTGCTATGTGCAGGGAAAATACACCAACCGGGTGCTCCGGGGACCGGGATACGCGTCGTTCGTCTATTACTGGGTGCCGGTTTATAAAGCGATCGGACTCCATGACGCTACCTGGCGGAATCAGTTCGGCGGGGAAATCTATCTGACAAACGGCTCGCACGGATGCGTGAATATACCGCTGGAGAAAATGAAAGTGATTTATGCGGATGTGGAGAAAGGGCTGCCTGTCATTCTGTTTTATGAGGATGAGGAGAGCGCGGAATAGTTCACCGCTTTACCAGAACGAAGTTTTTTCTTGACGGATGGCGCGAAGAAAGGTAGAATGAAATTTGTTAGTTGACAGCGGCGGATTGACCGCAAGGAATAGAAAGCCGCCGTATGGAAAATGAGGAGGAGGAAAGAACAGTGTCCAGAGTGTATAATTTTTCCGCTGGTCCGGCGGTGCTGCCGGAGGAGGTATTGAAGGAAGCGGCAGAGGAGATGCTTGATTACAGGGGATGCGGCATGTCCGTCATGGAAATGAGTCATCGTTCCAAGGTTTATGATACGATCATCAAAGAGGCGGAGGCGGATCTTCGGGAGTTGATGCAGATTCCCGATAACTATAAGGTGCTCTTTTTACAGGGCGGAGCGAGCCAGCAGTTTGCCATGATCCCGATGAATCTGATGAAAAAGAAAAAGGCTGCCTATATCGTGACGGGACAGTGGGCAAAAAAAGCATATCAGGAAGCAAAATTGTACGGCGAAGCAGTCGAGGTCGCTTCCTCGGCGGATCAGACGTTTTCCTACATACCGGACTGTTCCGATCTGGATATTCCGGAAGATGCGGATTATGTCTACATCTGTGAGAATAACACAATCTATGGCACCAAGTTCAAAACGCTCCCGAATACGAAGGGACATGTGCTGGTATCGGACGTATCCTCCTGCTTTTTATCCGAGCCGGTGGATGTGACAAAATACGGCGTGATCTACGGCGGCGTACAAAAGAATATCGGACCGGCGGGCGTGGTGATCGTCATTATCCGCGAGGATCTGATTACGGAGGACGTACTTCCGGGGACGCCGACCATGTTGCGTTATAAGACCCATGCGGACGCGGATTCCCTTTATAATACGCCGCCCTGCTACGGAATTTATATCTGCGGCAAGGTATTCAAGTGGCTGAAAAAACAGGGCGGACTTGGCGCGATGAAAGAATATAATGAGAAAAAAGCAAAAGTGCTTTATGATTTTCTCGACGAAAGCAAGCTGTTTAGCGGTACGGTCAGACCGCAGGACCGTTCGCTTATGAATGTTCCTTTTGTGACAGGCAGCGAGGAGCTGGATGCCAAGTTTGTCAAAGAGGCAAAGGAAGCGGGCTTTGAGAACCTGAAGGGGCACCGGAGCGTCGGCGGTATGCGCGCAAGCATTTACAATGCGATGCCGATCGAGGGTGTGGAGAAGCTGGTCGCGTTCATGAAGCAGTTTGAGGCGGAAAACGGAAAATAATAAGAGATTAAGAAATAAAAAAGAGAGGATAATCCAAATGTTTCAGTATTATTGCTTAAATCCGATCTCCAAGATCGGATTGGATGAGTTCAGTGCCGGTTATCAGAAGACGGAAGAGATCGAACAGGCGCAGGGAATCCTTGTGCGTTCTGCGGCAATGCACGAGATGGAGCTGCCGGAGGGGCTTTTGGCGGTGGCGAGAGCGGGCGCGGGCGTCAACAATATTCCGCTTGACAAATGCGCGGAGCAGGGCGTTGTCGTATTCAATACGCCGGGCGCGAACGCAAACGGCGTGAAGGAGATCGTCATTGCGGGAATGCTGCTTGCGTGCCGCGATATTAACGGCGGTATCGAGTGGGTAAAGTCGGCAAAGGATGACGAGAACATCGCCAAGACCGCAGAAAAAGAAAAGAAAAACTTTGCGGGAACGGAAATTGCCGGTAAAAAGCTTGGTATCATCGGACTTGGCGCGATCGGCGTCAAGGTTGCAAACGCGGCGAAGCATCTTGGCATGGAAGTGTACGGTTACGATCCGTATCTGTCCGTCGATGCCGCATGGAATTTAAGCAGGGATGTCAAGCATGTACTGAATGTGGATGAGATTTATGAGCAGTGCGATTTTATCACGGTTCATGTGCCGCTGCTGGATTCGACGAAGAAGATGATCAATGCGGAAGCGATCGCTAAGATGAAAGACGGCGTCGTCATCCTGAACTATGCGCGGGATCTGCTGGCGGATGAGGAAGCGGTTCTCGCCGGAATTAAAAGCGGTAAGATCAGAAAATATGTTTCCGATTTTCCGAATACGACGACAGTCGGACAGCCCGGCTGTATCGTGACGCCGCATCTTGGCGCGTCCACGGAGGAATCCGAGGATAACTGCGCAAAGATGGCGGTTAAGGAATTGATGAATTATCTGGAGAACGGCAACATCGTCAATTCCGTGAATTATCCGAATCTGGACATGGGCGTATGCGCCAATGTCGGACGTGTGGCGATTTTCCATAAGAATATTGCCAATATGATTACAAAGTTTACCGGCTGCTTCGGCGAGGCAAACATCAATATCAGCGATATGATGAATAAGTCGCGCGGCGAGGTCGCTTATACGATGATGGATATTGAGTCCCCCGCAACGGAGGAGATCGTGAAAAAGTTACAGAGTATTGACGGCGTATTCCGCGTCAGAGTCGTGAAATAAGAGAAGAAAAAAGAGAAGAAAGGAGCCGACTGTAAAACATACAGCAGGCTCCTTTTCGCATAAAGAGTGGTTGACCGAAAAGGTCAATTAAATTCCTTGAACCGCTCGATCATTTCCGCATATTGTTCTTTGATCTTTAAGTACAGACCGATCGTATTTTCTTTTTCTTTCTCAAATTCGGCAATGATCTGATCGTAATGGCTCATCAGGGTTTCCACGGTACTCTTGCTGATCTTGCCGTTATCGGCGTCGCCCTGGATGATGCTCTGGATTTTTTCTTTTGGAAAGGCGTCCTTATAGCTTCGTTTCCCGTAGAGTGCGCTCAAAATATCCGCAACGGCGACGATCTGCTGGGGGAGTGTCAGCTGATCGCCGGTCAACCCCTTGTGATAACCGCTTCCGTCCAATTTTTCATGGTGCCGCACGGCGATCTGGAGAACGTCGTTGTCCACGATTCCCTCCAGGATCATTTCTGTGATCCGCACATGCGCTTTCATGATTTTCATTTCCTGATCGGAGAGCCTTCCCGTTGATTCCAGAATATTAAGAGGAATGGCGATTTTGCCGAGGTCGTGCAGAAGCGCGCCGTAATACAGATCCCGCAGATCCTTGCCGCTGAGGCGTTTTAAGCGTCCGAGCTGCTGCGCAAAGTTGACGGTCGCAAGCGTATGTACGACGGTATGTTCGCTTCGGAAATCAATCGTGTAAACGAGCATTTCCAAAAAGCCTTTTTTATATTGCTCGGAAAAGGCTCTTTTGGCGAGCAGTTCCTCCATTTCCTGCCGGTAACTGCCGTTTACCAGATTCGCGGTGATGCCGAAGCGTTCCTCCGCTTTCCAGAACAGATCAAGCGCGGCGCCGGAAAACTTAATATCCCGGTAGAGCGTGAAATAATCTTTTTCGAGATTTTCTTCTTTTAAGTGGAGAAACGTATCCATTTTATCAGCGAGATTGAGACATTCGATGATATGCTTATAACGGCTTTGGATCAGACCGTATTTGTTGTAATCCAGATGGTGATAGAGCACGATTTCCGCCTTGTCGCCCATGGGAGAAAGATATTTGAGAAAGAGAAAGCCGTAAATAGAATGCGGCCAGAGATTCTTTGTCTCAAAATCGACGACATTTTTGACATTCGCCTCCTTATAGAGACCAATGTCGTGAAGAATGCCGAGCATCGTGTAATCGACAAGTTCCTGTTCGGTGTAATGCTGTTCACATTCCAGCATTTTGAACAGAATATAGCCGGTGACATCCCCGTGGTTCATGATCTTGGGATTGATGATACTGAGTGTCTTTCGGATGATTTCATTGACATCTTTGCTGCTGATGATACTCATATCGCGGGGGTTTCCTTCCTTGGTAAATTGTTGTCGCTGCTATTTTTCATCGCCCAGATCGCCGTACTGCGTCATATTTCCGACGGTGTTCTGGAATTTCCGCTCCCGTTCGACGGAAGCCTCGCTCGCGAGATCCATATACTTGATAAAAACATCTTCCACGCTCATGCCGTTTTCCATTGCGAGTTCCTGCATAACGGGGCGGAGTTTTTCAAGCTGGTAGCTGACCTGTGTTTTCTGCGGATCGATGTGGTCGAGCACCCGGTTGGCGTAGTCGTTGATGCGGTCTAAAAACTGTTGGTCTTCCTTTGTCATGTCCGCTGCCTCCTTCATAAAGAAATGCGAGAATACCGGCACGATCAAAATCTGCAAAAAGAACATGCTGGTACATTGGTATCATAGCATTTGCGAATGGCAATGTCAAATTTCATCTTTTTATTGCAGCCTTGAAAGGTAAATTCCATTATATCCTGCCTTGTTTCTCCAAAATTA
>JAMPAG010000075.1 GCA_023667365.1 bacterium
GAGGAAAGCTATAATTTTGCGTCCCAGACCTATCGTGGAACCGGGATCTTTAATTTTTCCTATGTTCTGCACGACACCTACTTTTTGCAGGCGGTCAAAAACACGTTTCTCATGGTCGTCATCACGGTGCCGCTCTCGACGGGCATCGCGCTTTTGATCTCCGTGGGGCTAAGCGCCATCCGGCCGCTCCGCAAGCTGTTCCAGACGGTTTATTTTTTACCCTATGTGACGAATACGCTCGCGGTCGGGCTTGTTTTCATGATTTTGTTCAAAAAAACAGCCTATTCGGACGGACTGGTAAACCTGCTCATCCATTGGTTCGGCGGGAAGTCGGTCGATTTCATTGACGGACCGTACTGGGCAAAAATGTTTGTCATGTGCTTTTATATCATATGGGTTGTCATGCCGTTTAAGATTCTGCTCCTCACGAGTGCGCTTCTGTCCGTGGATCAGAGCTATTACAATGCGGCGAAGGTGGACGGCACATCGGGCGCGCGTATTTTTAGGAAGATTACGCTGCCGATGATCTCGCCGACGATTTTTTATCTTGTCATTACGGGCTTTATCGGCGCGTTCAAGGAATACAGTGACGCCGTCGCGCTGTTCGGTACGGACTTAAACGCGGCGGGCATGAACACGATCGTCGGTTATGTGTACGATATGCTTTACGGGGACAGCGGCGGCTATCCGTCGTATGCCTCGGCGGCGGCGATCATTCTGTTTGTGATCGTACTGACGATTACCTGCATCAACCTGCTCATCAGCAGCAAGCATACGACATACAACTAAAGGGAGGAATCCTTCATGGCAAATACAGGGACTTATCAACAAATCGAACGCGCGGCGGCGCGGCGCAAAAAGGCGGTGCGCACAGTCACCTATATCCTGCTTGCGCTGTGGGCGCTGATCGTGCTGTTTCCGTTTTACTGGATGCTCTTAACGAGCGTTAAAAGCTACGGCGCGTATAATTCCGAGTACATTCCGAAGTTTTTTACGCTGTCGCCGACGCTTGAGAATTACGCGGATGCGTTTCGCGCGGTTCCGCTCGGCAGATATTTGCTCAACACGTTCCTGTTTACGGTGGCGACGACGGCGATCATGATGGTCGTTATCACGCTTGCGGCGTTTGCGTTTGCACGGCTGAACTTCCGGGGAAAAAATCTCGTATTCACGCTGTTCCTTGCGCTGATGATGATTCCGAACGAGCTTGTCATCATCACGAATTTTGCGACGATCACGGGCATGAACATGCGCAATACGTTTTTGGGATTGATCCTGCCGTCCGTGACCTCCGTTTTCTATATTTATCTGTTAAAAGAGAACTTTGCGCAGGTGCCGGATTCGCTCTACTTTGCGGCGAAGGTGGACGGCACTTCGGACCTCAAATATCTGTGTAAGGTGATGGTGCCGATCTGCCGCCCGACGCTCATCACAATCGTGATCTTAAAGGTCATCGAGTGCTGGAATTCCTATGTGTGGCCGCGGCTGATTACCGACGACGAGAACTATTTTCTGGTGTCAAACGGGATTCAGGAAATCCGCGAGAACGGCTTCGGCCGTGAAAATATTCCCGCGATGATGGCGGCGGTCGTTGTGATCTCGGTGCCGCTCATCCTGCTGTTTCTGATTTTCCGTGAAAAGATCATGGCAGGCGTATCAAGAGGAGGGACGAAAGGGTGATGAAAAAAAGAAGGACTGTCCGGCTCTTGGCAATGGGGCTGTTTTTCCTGTCCGCCGCGCTGCTTGCGGGCTGTCACGGCTCTAAGGGGATGGACGCATTCAAGATGCCGGAGGAATTTGACGAGTCAGAAACGTATACAATTACATTTTGGGCCAAAAATGATACGAACAAAACGCAGACGGAAATTTACGAGCAGGCGATCGAGGATTTTGAGAAACTGTATCCTAACATCACAGTAAATCTGCGTCTGTATACGGATTACGGGGTGATTTATAATGATGTGATTACGAATATCGCGACCAATACGACGCCGAATGTCTGCATCACCTATCCCGATCACATTGCAACCTATCTGACAGGAACCAATGTCGTGGTGCCGTTAGACGAGTTGTTTGCCGATGCGTGTTACGGCTTCGGCGGGAGCGAGGTGCGTTTTGATGCGGTGGCGCAGGACGAGGTCGTTTCCCGGTTCTTAGAGGAGGGCGCGTTTGACGGGCATTATTATGCGATCCCGTTCATGCGTTCCACCGAGGCGTGCTATGTGAATAAGACCTATGTGGAGGCGTTAGGGTATACGCTGCCCGATGTGCTCACATGGGACTTTGTGTGGGAGGTATCCGAGGCGGCGATGGCGGCGGATGCGGACGGCAATTATCTTGTCAACGGGCAGAATGTGCTCATTCCGTTCATTTATAAATCGACGGATAATATGATGATTCAGATGCTCCGCCAGACGGGCGGGGAGTATTCCACGTCGGAGGGGGACATTCTTCTTTTTAACGATCGGACGAAGGAACTGCTCTACACGGTCGCGGCACACGCAAAAAGCAAGGCGTTTTCCACATTTAAGATTTCCAGTTATCCCGCGAACTTCCTCAATGCGGGGCAGTGCATTTTTGCGGTCGATTCGACGGCGGGCGCGACGTGGATGGGAACGGACGCGCCGCTTCGGGACATCAGCGAGGAGAAGCTGGTGCGGTTTGAAACGGAAGTCATGCTGATTCCGCAGTTTGATCCGGATGCGCCGCAGATGATCTCGCAGGGACCGTCCGTTTGCTTATTTAATAAGTCCGATCCGCAGGAAGTACTGGCGTCATGGTTGTTTGCGCAGTATCTTCTGACGAACGACGTGCAGATCGCCTATGCCGAGACGGAGGGCTATATCCCCGTGACGACAAAGGCGCAGAATGCGGCGGAGTATACGGATTATCTGGCGCGGGGCGGCGAGGACAATGCGCTGCATTATGACATTAAGATCAGAGCGGCAAAGCTTTTGATCGACAATATTGACAATACGTTTGTCACGCCGGTGTTTAACGGTTCGGCGTCCCTGCGCGACGCGGCGGGACAGCTGATCGAGTCAACGGTGAAGGCGGTCAGACGGGGACAGACGGCGGATGAAGCCTTTATGGAGACGCTCTATGCGGATACGAAGGCGCTGTACCGCTTAGATCAGGGCGGCGCATCCTCTACGGAGGAAGCGGATTTGGGACCGCTTCCGAAAACAGCGGTTATCCTGCTTGTGTCATTGGCGGTCGTATGGATTTTGATGATACTCTATGTACTTTTGCCGCTTCGGAAGCGGAATGCGGGGAAGCGCGGGCGATCGGGAGAAGCCGTATAAAATAAGCGGGGAAATGTGTTTTTCCGCGGTTTTACGGCAGGGATCTCTGCGCTTTTAAGAAATTGTTTCGGAAATCTATTGATTTCTTTGAAATTGTTGAGTACAATGTCAACGTATGATCGTAGGCGGGGGTTCTGAAAGGGATTCCCAGGCAAAACGAAAAAGAGGAGAGAAAAAAATGAAAAAGTGTGTGGCACTGATTTTGGCGTTTTCCCTGACGCTTGCGCTTGCAGGCTGCGGTGGAAAGGATGATGCGGGAAGCGATGTAAAGTCCGAGGGCGTGATGACCTATGCGGAGTACATGGCGGCGGCAGTGGACGAACAGGTTGTGGTAGAGACCTACGTGCAGGCAAAGCAGTCCTGGTGGGATAATACGGCGACGGTTTACACGCAGGATAAGGACGGCGCATATTTTATTTACAATATGGCTTGCTCCGAGGCGGATTACGAGAAATTGACGCCGGGCACCAAGATCAAGGTGACGGGCTATAAATCGGAATGGTCGGGCGAGGTCGAGATCATAGACGCAACGTTCGAGATCGAGGACGGCAATTATGTGGCTTCCGCGCTTGACGTGACGAGTATGCTCGGAACGGATGATCTGATCGCGCATCAGAATGAATTTGTATCGTTCAAGGGGATGACCGTAGAGGATGCGGGCAACGGCTCGGCATTCATGTATAAGTGGGACAATTCCGGTACGGACGGCGACGATCTGTACTTTAATGTTTCCGTAGACGGACAGACCTATACGTTTACGGTAGAGTCCTATCTGTGTGATAACACGACGGACGTTTACGCGGCAGTCAAGAATCTTCAGATCGGCGACGTCGTTGATATGGAAGGCTTCTTATACTGGTATGAGGGCGTCAATCCGCATATCACATCCGTGACAGTCAAGTAAGCGGACCAAAGATCATAGGCATGGCGATTCGAATTAAAAGAGGAAGGATCGGTCAATCCGCTGTGCTTTTTTGGAGGATCAGAATGAGCGATACATTTGCCAAAATGGCGGGGTACCGCTCATTTTGTTTCTGAATGGCTGTGAAAGACAACGGCTTGAGTTATGTTATTTTGGAAGGAGGGTGACGAGATGGAACAGGATGTTTTGCAGGAGCTGGTAGACGGCATTCTTGCCGTTATGCAGGACAAGCTTGTGCGCATTGTTTTGTATGGTTCTGTTGCGAGGGGAACGTTTACGAAAGAGTCAGATGTGGATGTTGCGTTGCTCATGCATGGAGGGCTGGATCAAAAAACGGAGGATGCGTTGTCGGAGATTATTGTAGATATGAATCTAAAATATGACAGAGTATTCTCTGTGATTGATATTGATTTTGAAAAATTTCAAAAATGGGAACAGGTCATGCCGTTTTACAGGAATGTGAGCAGGGAAGGAGTCGTGTTATGGAAGGCAGCGTGATCGAAGATATTGGATACGGCATTCCGGCTTCGGGAGAAAGCGGATTATGATGATTTTTTTATCGTTTCAGCGGATGCGGCGCAGGAGCAGCTTGCAAAAGCGCTGACGGTGATGAATATGATTTCACCGCATTTAGAGAGAAAATGGAAAGACGGAACAACATAGAAAACAGAGGAACAAACCATGAGGTATCAGATACGGCATGCGCTCGTACAGTACGGCGCGGATACGATTTTAGAGGATGTGAATTTTGAAATTCACGATCATGAGAAAATTGCGGTGGTAGGAAGAAACGGCTGCGGAAAGACGACGCTCTTAAAGCTCATTCACGGCGACATCACGATGAATAATTTGGACAGCGACGAGACGTGCGGCATCACGGTGGCGGGAAAGCAGGAGATTGGTTTTTTACATCAGATCAGCTTTCCGGACGCGGATTTAAGCGTCGAGGAGGAGATCAAAAAAACGTTTGCCGCGGTGTTTGCGTGCGAGGCGCGCATGAAAGAGATCGAGCGCAGGCTGGAAAGCGGAGACGAAGAACATCGTCTGCTCGGCGAGTACAACACGCTGCAAAGACAGATGGAGGCGCTCCGCGGTTATACCTGGCGCAGGGATATGGAGATCATGTTTCAGCAGTTTGGGTTTGCGCTTGCGGACTTACAGCGGCCGATCGGAAGTTTTTCCGGCGGACAGCAGACGAAGATCGCGTTTATCAAGCTGCTCCTTTCCAGACCGGACATTATGCTGCTTGACGAGCCGACCAACCACCTGGACCTTCCGACGATCGAATGGCTGGAAGGATATTTGCAAAAATATGACAAGGCTGTCGTTATTGTGTCCCATGACCGCATGTTCTTAGACCGTGTAATCGACGTGACGTATGAGATCGAGTATCACCGCATCAAGCGTTATCCCGGCAATTACACCGCGTTTATGAAGCGCAAAGAGGAAGACCTGCAAAAGCAGGAGAAGGACTATGAGGCGCAGCAGAAAGAGATTAAGCGCCTGACGGAATGGATCGAAAAGTGGAAAAATACACCGACGAAGGTTGCATCGGCGCATTCGAAGCAGATGGCGATCGAACATATGGTAAAGATCGAGAAGCCGAGGCGCTTTGACACGAAAACGTTCCGCGCCATGTTTACGCCGCGCATGGAGAGCTACACGGAAGTACTGAATGTCAGAAACTTAAAGATCGGTTATGACAAAGAGCTGGCGGATGTTTCTTTTTTATTGGAAAAAGGACAAAAACTTGCCATTCTCGGAGAAAACGGCATTGGAAAATCAACCTTGTTAAAGACGCTTGTGGGTTTGGTGGAGCCGCTTTCCGGGCGCTTTTCATTCGGACAGCGCGTGGAGTGGGGGTATTTCGACCAGCAGGAGGCGGTCATGAACGACGCGCCGCCGGAGCAGACGGTATTGGATAACTTCTGGGAGGAATATCCGAAGCTGCTGCGCGAGGAAGTGCGCGGCGCGCTTGGCGCGTTCCTTTTTTCGGGAGAGGATGTTATGAAGCAGATGGGGCAGCTCTCCGGCGGGGAGAAGGTGCGTCTGGAACTTTGCAAGATGTTCTACCGCAAGCCGAATCTGCTCATTTTGGACGAGCCGACGAACCATATGGATATGGCGGGAAAGGACGCGCTGGAAAAGATGCTCGGCGATTTTCCGGGAACGATTCTGTTTGTATCGCATGACCGCTATTTTGTGAGCCGGATCGCGACAGGCGTTTTGGAGTTTGAGACAGACGGCGTGCGGCAGTATCGGGGCGGTTATGAGGCGTATCTTGCCGAAAAACAGAAGCGGTTAAACGGGCTTACGGGCGATACCGCGCGGGACGGACGGAATGCGGCGGGACAAAAGACCGGAGGCGCGCAGGGTCAGAAGCCCGGCGCAGCGCAGACAGGACGGAGTGCGGCGGGACAAAAACCGGAAAGCGCGCAGGGTCGCAATCCGGGCGCAGCGCAGGCAGGAGCAGACACCGGCGGTCCGCGGCAGGGAAGTACGGAAGCCGGGACGAACGGCGGCGGTGTGAAGAATCCGACGCTGGGCGATGTGTTTGACAAAAAAACATATTATAATCCGGGAAAAGTGTTGTCCCGATTAAAAAAGCAGCTGGAAAAATATGAGAAACAGCTTGCGGAGAGCGAGGCGCGGGCGGCGGAGCTGTCATTGCGTCTGATGGAGCCGGATCTTGCCTCGGATTACCAGAAGCTGATGGAGTTACAGGAGCAGTTGGACGGCGAGGAGCATTTGCAGGAGACGCTCTTGGAGCGGATGATGGAGACGGAGACCGAATTGCAGGAGATGGAGCAGGCGTAGGAAACGATCAAGGGGCGCAGAGCGGTCTGCGAAAGCAGGCAGGCGCTCTAATCGTTAAAAGCAGGCGGTTGTGAAACGCAATCGCCTGCCGTTAAAAGGAGCGAAAGGAGACCCCACATGGATGTTCAATGTCTGATCGTGGATGACGAGGCGGAACTTGCGCAGATGACCTGTGAGTATTTTGAGATGTTCGGCGTAAGCTGCCGCTATGTCAAGTCTGCGCAGGAGTGCCTTGCTTTTTTGCATGAAAATAAGGTGAAGCTGATTCTGCTCGACATCAATCTCGTGGAGGAGAGCGGATTTGCCCTGTGTAAAAAAATAAGGGAGAATTCGAATATTCCGATTCTGTTTATCAGCGCCCGCGACAGTGACAGCGACGTGCTGATCGCCCTGAATATCGGCGGGGACGATTATATCAAAAAGCCCTATTCGCTGAGCGTGCTGCTTGCCAAGGTGCAGGTCGTCCTAAAACGCATGGACGCGGCGCGGCAGGAAGCGTTGGAGAGCATGAGAGCCGCCGGACAGCAGGAGGCATACACCAGCGGAACGAAGGATGCCGGGCGGCGGGGAATACCGGCAGGCGGCGGAGCAATAGATGCCGGACAGCAGGAATTGTCAGCGGGCAGCACAGGGGCGGGCGGTGTGCCTGCGGATGAGGCGGGCAGCGGGCTGCGTCTGGCGGAGGAAAAATTGTGCGTATCTATAAAAAAGAGCGCGGCGGGAGCGGGGAGCGCCGCCGTCTGGCAGGAAATTCCCTTAAAAGCGAAGGAGTTTGCGCTGTTAAAATGCCTGTATGAGCACAGGGGAACGATCGTGACAAAGGAACAGCTGTTTCTTACTGTCTGGGGCGACGCATTCTACAGTGACAGCACCCTGAATGTTCATATCAGAAGACTGCGGGAAAAACTGGAAGAACGTCCGTCCGAGCCCAGGCTTATCAAAACCGTCTGGGGCACGGGGTATCTGCTGGAATGTTGATCGTCATATAAGCCGGCGCGCGGGGAACAGTCTCCACGCGGATCGCGATATAAGCCGGTGCGGGAGCTTACGGGAAGAGCGTATTTGGAGAGAGGGATTTTCATGACAAAACTACGGTATTGGATTGCGTTTTATTTGGCGGTTATGTTTGGCTTTTATCTGCTGATCGGATACGGATTTCAGAGGACGGACGCAGGCGGCAGAGATATGGTTTTGTATCATGAGCAGTGCAGATTGGCGGAGCAGGCGCTCCGGCAGGGGGAGGATCGGGCGCGTGTGGAACAGGAATACGGCTGCCGAATCCTTCTTTTTTCGGATGCGGATTATGAGATTGCGCTCGGCAGGGCGTATCAGGACGAAGCGCTGATTATGGATTTGAGGTCGGAAACTTCCGCTTTCGCCGGAAAGATTGTCTTTCCTGTGTCGGAATCGCGTTATCTCAATATGGAGCGGACGTTATATCGGCGCGTGATGGGAATGTGGGTGATTCTGTTGATCGGCGGGCTTGTGCTGCTCGTCTTTTTTTATCTGCGTTTTGTGCGCCCGTTCGCGCGGCTGAATCTGTTTGCAAGACAGATCGCAAAGGGGAATCTTGATTTTCCGCTGCCAATGCGGAAGCATCAATATTTTGGCGCGTTTACGGAAAGTTTTGATCTGATGCGCGAGGAATTAAAACGCGCGAAAGACAGCGAGTATCAGGCAAATCAAAGTAAAAAAGAATTGGTCGCGGAGCTGTCGCACGATATTAAGACGCCGATCGCCACGATCCGCGCGACCTGCGAGGTTTTGCAGATCAAGGAGCAGAATCCGGATACGCGGGCGAAGGTTGCGGTCATTGACGCGAAGGCGGGCATGGTGGATAAGCTTGTCAGCAATTTATTTCAGGCGAGTCTGGAGGAGCTGGAAGTCTTAAAGGTGGAACCGACGGAGGAACAGTCCCTCTGTATCAGGGAAATGTTTGAGGAGTTAAAAGATTACAGCGACATCCGCTTGAACGGAGAGGTACCGTCCTGCCTTGTGTGGATGGATAAACTGCGGCTTCGTCAGGTGATTGACAATGTCGTCAGCAACGCGTGGAAATATGCGGGCACGCCCGTGACGGTTTCTTTTTGGGAAACGGAAAAAAACATCGGGGTCCGGATACGGGACGCGGGAGAGGGTGTGGACGCGGAGGAGCTTGTGCTGCTTGGCGGGAAATTTTACAGGGGGAGCAATGCGAAAGGAAAAAGCGGGTCGGGACTTGGATTATATCTGGCAAGGCTGTTTATGGAGCGCATGGACGGCGGCATTGCTTTTTATGTGGAGAACGGATTTGTCGTGGAGCTTCTGCTGAAAAAGGTATAAAAACAGGGTTGTTGCACGAATTACTTAGTGCAACAGCCTTGTTTGGCTGATAGGAAATTTTCCGGACGCAGTATGAGAGCAGCGCAGTTAAGAATCAGTTAAGAAACAAACAGGAAACGGGTTAAGACTTTGGAGAGGATTGCTGTTAAAATGATTTAGGAAGGCGAAGAATGAAAAGACAGGAGGATTCGAATGAGCAGCATTTTAACAGCAAAGGATTTGTGTAAGACCTTTTCGAATGAGAGCGTGCAGCAGCACGTGTTAAAAAACTTAAATCTCTCGGTGGAGGAGGGGGATTTTACCGTCATTATGGGAAATTCCGGTTCGGGAAAAAGCACGCTGCTTTATGCGCTTTCGGGGATGGACCGCCCGACGCTCGGCAGCGTTTCCTATCAGGGGGAGGAAATCTCCCATCTTGGCAACGACGCGCTTGCGGTGTTCCGGCGGAAGCACTGCGGGTTTGTATTTCAGCAGAATTACCTGAACGATACGATGAGCGTGCTGGACAATATCATTGTCTGCGGACTTTTGGTTGGGAAAAACCGCCGTGCGGCAGCGGAGCGGGCAAAGGAGCTGCTGCGCCTAGTCGGTGTGGAGGAGCGGTCGTTTCACAAATTTCCGACGCAGCTTTCGGGCGGCGAGCAGCAGCGCGTCGCGGTCGTCCGGGGCATCATCAACGAACCGGAGATCTTGTTTGCCGACGAGCCGACGGGCGCGCTCAATTCGCAGAATGCGGATCATGTGCTGGATCTGTTCACGGAGCTTCATCGAAAAGGACAAAGTATTGTGATGGTGACGCATGATATGAAATCGGCGAGGCGGGGCAACCGTGTGCTTTATTTGAAGGATGGCGTGATTACGGGCGAATGCAGGCTCGGCGCATATGAGAGCGGGGATGAGAAGCGCCATGCGGCGCTGCGCGGATTCCTGCAGGAAATGGGGTGGTAACAATATGGAAGCGTTGTGGTTTATCACACGGAATCATATCAAAAAGAAAAAGAGGGATCTTGCGGTATTATTTTTTCTGATCGCGCTTGCGGCGCTGCTTTTGTATGTGAGCGTATCCGTGTTTGCGGGATTAAACGGGATATTGGATAAGGCGTATGACCGCGCGCATACGGCGGATCTGATCTACATTACCGGACAGGGCGCAGACCGGATCCCGGATATGTTCCGCGCGCAGGAGGAAGTCGCGGAGTATGAGGAAAATGAATGCCTGTTTTTGGTGAGTGCGGATTACCGTTGGGACAAAGAGGAGTCCTCGTCGCAGGGCGGTTTCCTTCTCGGCAGAATTGAGGAGGAACGCACGATCTCCACGCTTTCCGGCTGCGAAAACGTGAGCGCGCGCGAGGACAGCATTCTGCTCCCTTATTATATGAAAGCGTCCGGCGGCTATACGGCGGGCGATCCGTTTTATCTTTCGGCAGGAGGGCAGGAATACGAATTTCATGTGGCGGGATTTGTGGAGGACCCGCTGTTTGCCACACCGCTCAATGTGAATGTGTACAGTTGTTATGTGAGCAGCGCGCGGATGGACTCGATGATAAAAGAGAACGATATGGCGCGTGCGGGACAGGCAATCTGTTATAAAGTACGGCTGCATGAAGGGGAGGACAGCAATGAGTTCGACCATAAAATATCCCAGATATTGACTGCAGAAATGCCGAATCTTACAAGCTCGATCAATCTTGGCATGAACTGGAAGACGATGCGGGGCGGCGTTGCGATCCTCTCCCGTATCAGTATGGGCGTTATGCTCGTCTTTTCCGTGCTGCTCATTGCGATCGCCCTCATCATTGTCCGTTTCAGCGTTTATAATTTCATGGAGATGGACCGCAAAAACGCGGGAATCCTACAGGCGGCAGGATATACGAGCGGGCAGCTCCAGTGCTCGGTCATGCTGGAAATGGCGTCCCTTGCTCTTTTGGCATCCGCGGCGGGCATTCTTGCCGGTACGCTGGGGAGCGGGTTTGTGGGCAGTATGCAGGGAATGATGCTCGGTCTTAGCTGGAATCAGACGTTTCAGGCGGGGGCGGCGCTTGTCACGGCGGCAGTGCTTGTGGGAGTCGTTTCCGGCGTGGCGTGGCTCTGCGGACGCGCCTATCGGCGTATGCCGGTCTTAGACGCGCTGCGCGGCGGGATCTCCGCGCACAATTTTAAGCGGAATTATTTTCCTTTGGAAAAAAGCAGGCTTCCGGTGGCGCTTGTGTTTGCGGGAAAACATATTTTTGGGGAAAAAGGAAAATCGTGGTCGGTGTTCTGCATCGTACTGCTGCTTTCGTTTTCGTCATGCACGGGCTTTGGTCTCTACGAGAATTTTGCCAATGAAACGGATCTGCTGTTAAAGATCGTCGGCGCGGAGGCGGGAGATCTTCTCGTGACGGGAGAAGGCGTAGAACAGGCGGGAGCCGCTCTTGCACAGTGGGACGGTGTGGAGAGCGTGCTGTATTTCGGGCAGATGTCCATTCACATCGAGAGCGCTGACGGCGAAACGGAAGTGACCTGCGATTATTGGCGCGATCCGGAGGCATTACACAATGAAATGCTTGTGCAGGGGCGTCTGCCGAAGTACGAAAATGAGATCGTTGTGACGACGAGCATTGCAGAACAGCTGCATGTGAAGCCGGGGGACACCGTTTATGTGACGGGCGGCGGCGAGCGGCTTGCCTATCTGATCTGCGGGATCGACCAAAAAATGAATAATATGGGCTTAAAAGCGCTGCTGTGCGAGGAAGGGGTGGAACGCCTGAATGGAACGGCGGAACTGCCGCAGATTTTCTGCTATCTGGAAGAGGGCGTAACGGTCGAGGAAATGTCGGAGCGGATCCTTGCGGCATTTCCGGAGCTGACCGTGGCGGATTCCGCAAAACAGATGGAGAACACGATGAAGACGATCGTTCTTGTCATGAAGGCGATCTGCGCGGTGTTTGTGCTGATTACGCTGTTTGTGGTCGTGCTCGTGGAGGTGCTGCTGATGAAATCGAAACTCGTCAAAGAGCGCAGAAACTTTGGCATCTGGAAAGCGCTTGGCTTTACGACGCCTCAGCTGGTCGTGCAGACAATGTGCATGAATCTGCCGGTCATCGGGGCGGGCGCCGCGCTCGGCGCGGTTTGCAGCGGATTTCTCTTTGAGCCGCTCGTGATCTTCTGCCTGACGTTCTGCGGGATCAGGCAGGCAGACATGGCGGTCCCTCCTGTCTGGATGCTTGTTTCGGTTGCGGGCATTTTGATCGTTGCGCTCGCCGCGTCGTTTCTTTCCACCGTCAGGATCCGGAAGATTGAACCGGTGACAATGTTGACGGAAGAATAGCGGTCAGCTTCTCCGCCTGCGGTTGCCCGGGATATGCCATACTTGATAAATTTGTACAGGTTTATATCGCAGAGGAAGATAGATTGAAAAATCTTTGATGTTTCAAGCACAAGATTTGTGCTGACGCTCAAACTCGCAGGCTTGCGTCGGCATGGAGGATTAGGTGTATGATAAATAGGCAGGGATTTTCCCTTTATGCACATGATGTCCAAAAGTTATTTATTTCATCTTTCCTTTCAAATGATTCAAAAGACGTTCTGCAATAGGGGTAAAAACCTGATATTTTTTCCATATAAGATACATCTTGGTTTCCAGCTTCGGGAATAGGGGACGGAATACAAGTCCGCTTTCCCGGCTGGTATCAATCAGTCGGTCGAAGGTTAAAAGATAGCCCAGATTTTCTTTGACAAAAAGGGAAGCATTGTAAGAAAGACGGAAAGAACCTTCCAAATGCAGATGATCAATCTGGCTGCCGCACCACCGGAGTATGTCTTTGTTCCAGCCCTGATCGGAACAAAATAAAGGCAGACCGATCAAATCCGCAGCCGTTATGTGTTCTTTTCCGGCAAGGGGACAGTCTTTGGGCATAACAACGCCCCAAACGTCGGATTCAGGGAAACATAGGTAATTGTATTTTGCGATATTAGGTTCTTCGACAAGTA
>JAMPAG010000076.1 GCA_023667365.1 bacterium
GCCGGGAATCTGATCGGACAGATGATTGCCGAGGGCGGATTTGTTGATCTAAAGTCCGCGCGGGAATGCATCTACCGGGCTTTTGACATGAAAATTTTTGAGCCGGGCGGCAGGTAAGAATTGTGAAAAGAAGCGGTAAATCATAAAGACAGCGGCAAGCGGCAGGAAGGGTATAGCAGAGAAAGAGCGGCAAACGGAAGGAAAGGTATAAGCAGGGAAAGAGCGCAAATGTAAAGAAGCGTTTCGGCGGGCGCGATAGCGGCGAACAATGAAAAAGGGGGAAGAAGAATGACACAGCAGGAACGTTATACGGATGCAAAAGAATGTTATGCGGGATATGGGATCGACACGGACAAGGTGATCGCAAGACTGAAAGGAATACCGGTCTCGCTTCATTGCTGGCAGGGAGACGACGTGATCGGGTTTGATCATGACGGACCGCTTACCGGCGGGATTCAGACGACCGGGAATTATCCGGGAAAGGCGAGGACGCCGGAGGAACTCATGCAGGATATGGATGAGGTGCTAAAGCTGACGCCGGGAAAGAAAAAACTGAATCTTCACGCCAGCTATGCCATCTTCGAGAACGGTGAGTTTGCGGACAGAGATCGGATCGAACCGAAGCATTTTGCGCGCTGGGTGGCATTTGCCAAGGATCGGGGAATGGGAATTGACTTTAATCCGACCTTTTTTTCCCATGATAAGATCAAGGACGGCTTGACGTTGTCCAGCCCGGATGAGAATATCCGCAGGTTTTGGGTGGAGCATGGAAAGGCATGTATCCGCATTTCCGAATACTTTGCGAAAGAGACCGGGATGCCGTGCGTCATGAATATCTGGACGGGGGACGGGTATAAGGATATTCCCGCCGACCGGCTGGGACCGCGCGAGCGCTATCGGAAATCCATTGAGGAAATCCTTGCGGAGCCGCATGATCCGAAGCTGGTAAAGCCCTGCGTGGAGTCCAAGGTATTTGGTATCGGGGTGGAATCCTATACGGTCGGCTCGGCGGAGTTTGCGCTTTCTTTTGCCGCGCTGCATGAGGGATGTCTGCCGCTCATGGATAACGGGCATTACCATCCGACCGAGGTCGTGTCGGATAAAATTCCGGCACTGCTCACATTCTTTCCGGAGATCGCGCTGCACATCACGCGTCCGGTCAGATGGGACTCCGATCATGTCGTACTGCTTGATGATGAGACAAAAGAGATGGCAAAGGAGATCGTGCGGTGCGATGCATTAGACAGAGTGGATATGGCGCTTGACTATTTTGACGCAGGAATCAACCGGATCGCGGCATGGACGGTCGGCTTTCGAAGCTGGCAGAAAGCGCTGCTCTCGGCGCTCCTAACCCCGTGGGAGAAATTAAGGAAACTGCAGGAGGAAGGCAATTTTACGGAATTGATGGTGAGGCAGGAGGAAATGAAAATGCTGCCGTTCGGCGCTGTGTGGGAGGAATATTGCAGACAGTGCGGCACCGTGGGAGAGGGCTGGTTTACGGAGATCACGCGCTACGAGGCGGAAGTGCTGTCAAAGCGCGGTTGAGAAAACGGAATAGAAGAACGGAACAAAAAGACGGAACAGAAAAACGAAGCAGAGAACGGAATAAAAAAGCAAAATGGAAAAGTGAAATAAAGAAGTGAAATAAAGAATTGGAGAGAGGGACAGAATATGAATTTTCTGGAAGCGGAATTTGTGAAAGGATTTATCCGTATGGCGGATGACGGGTGGCAGCAGGGCTGGCATGAACGAAACGGCGGAAATCTGTCTTACAGGGTAAAGCAAGAAGAAGTGGAAGAAGTGAGAGAGGCGCTTTCGCCAAAGGAGTGGCAGCCGATCGGCGCTTCGGTTCCCGGACTTGCGGGAGAGTATTTTCTCGTTACCGGCAGCGGCAAATATTTTCGGAATGTCACGATCAAGCCGGACGACTCCATCTGTATGATCGAGCTGGATGAAAGCGGAGAAAATTATCGTATCGTATGGGGTCTGGTAAACGGTGGCAGACCGACGTCAGAGCTGCCGTCCCATTTAATGAATCACGAGGTAAAAAAGCAGGCGACGGGAGGAACCTATCGCGTGATCTATCATGCCCACACAACGAATGTGATTGCGCTGACCTTCATTTTACCGCTCAAGGATGAGATTTTTACGAGGGAACTGTGGGAAACGGCGACCGAGTGTCCGGTCGTATTTCCGGACGGCATCGGCGTGGTGCCGTGGATGGTGCCGGGGGGCAGGCAGATCGCAGAGGCGACAAGCGAGCTGATGAAACGGTATGACGTGGCTGTCTGGGCTCATCACGGTATGTTTGCGGCAGGCGAGGATTATGATCTGACGTTCGGATTGATGCATACGGTGGAAAAATCTGCGGAAATATTGGTAAAAGTGCTTTCCATGCAGCCGAAACGGCGCCAGACGATCACGGCGGATGATTTCCGTGATCTGGCAAGGGAATTTCATGTGACGCTGCCGGAACGGTTTTTGTTTTAAGCGAAGGCTCGGATTTCAATGATCTTTAGGTTAGGACATTTCCCTCATAATTTGCCATCATAGGTAAATTATGAGGGAAATTTATTTATGACAATAGAATTCTTGTGAAGCGCGAATTCTATTGTTGGAGATATTTTTGCATAATCTGTATTTACTGTGAGCTAAATAAGCAGTAAAATAGGGACGTGGTGAGGAACATGCAATATACGAGTACCTATGAATCGCCGCTTGGTAATATCCTGCTGGCGGCGGATGAAATCGGTCTGACGGGGTTATGGTTTGAGGGGCAAAAATATTTTGCACTCTGTCTGGATCGGGAACACGAGGAAAAGGAACTGCCGGTATTGAAACAGACCAGAAAATGGCTTGATATTTATTTTTCCGGAAAGAAGCCGGATTTTAAGCTGCCGCTCCATTTTACGGGAAGCGCATTTCAAAAAGAGGTATGGGAAATTCTCTATCAGATTCCCTACGGACAGACGATGACCTATGGCGCGATCGCGGGAGAGCTTGCTAAGCGGCGCGCCGCGTCCGGAAACGGGGCTGGGGGAATGTCGGCGCAGGCGGTCGGCGGCGCGGTAGCGCGCAATGGGATCTCGATCATCGTCCCCTGCCACAGGGTTGTCGGCGGAAATGGAAGCCTCACCGGATATGCCGGAGGCATTGACAAAAAAATCGCTCTCCTCAAAATGGAAAAGGGATACAGGGACACGTTTTTTATTCCGAAAAAAAGTACGGCGCCATGAAAGGCGGAAAAAGGAAATGGAAAAACCGCTTACAGAGATAGGCGGAGCAGGGCTGACGGACGTTTCGATTATTTCAGAATGAAAGAAGGAGACAATCATGAAGATTACATTGCGGACGGTCCGAAAGGGCGCGTGCGATTACGAGCGGGTTAAAAAATTGTATGTCCGTTCTTTCCCTTTGGCGGAGCGCGCGCCGTTTTTCCGGTTGATGCGCTGGTCGGACGACGGTGAAAGAGCTTGGTGTCGTTTATGAAATGCTCGGCACGGGCGGAACGGTAACGAAAAATGAATATATCGCGCTGATGCGTTCCCTGATCGGCGGATTCGGCGCATGGTATATTTACCGCGGACAGGAGAAACACTGAGCGGTAGAAAGCATAAGATTACCTGATAAGATTGGATAGGCGATTGCCTGTCAAATAAAATACTATGGGAGATTGCGTTTTGCAATCGCCTAAAAAATAGCAAGAGGAAAGGAGCGATTTTAACATGTGTACTTGTATCGTAATGGGAAAAGAGAATGCTTTTTTTGGCAGAACGCTGGATTATGAATGCCGCTTCGGGGAAAGCGTCGCGATCACGCCGCGCAAATATCCGTTTTCGTTCAAAAACGGCTCGAAACTGTGCACCGACTATGCGATGACGGGCATGGCAACGGTCGTCGGGGAATATCCGCTCTACGCGGAAGCGGTCAATGAAAAAGGAGTGGCGATGGCGGGACTGAATTTTCCGGGAAGCGCAGTTTATTTCGAGCCGCAGGAGGGAAAGCTGAACCTCGCGCCCTATGAGCTGATCCCATGGTTTCTGGGACAGTGCGAGACGGCGGCGCAGATCAGAGAACAGCTGTCTGAGCTGGTGATCACGAACGTGCCGTTTGCCGACAATCTGCCGTTGAGCTGGCTGCACTGGATGGTCAGCGACAAAAAGGAGTGTTTTGTCGTGGAGCAGACCAACGAGGGGCTGCGCTGGTATGACAATCCGGTCGGCGTAATGACGAATAATCCGCCGTTCCCGTTCCAGATGATGAATCTGCGGAATTATCTGAATCTGACGCCGAGCGATCCGGTCAACCGATTTTCCGATAAGATTACACTGCTTCCGTACGGGCGGGGAATGGGCGCGATCGGTCTGCCCGGAGACAATTCGCCGGCGTCCCGCTTTGTGCGCGCGGCGTTTAACCGCTTGAATTCCGAATGTGCGGACGACACGGTGAGCTGTGTGACGCAGTTTTTCCATGTGCTGGAGTCGGTTTCCCTGATACGGGGAACGACGATCACGGAGGGCGGACAGCCGGATGTGACAAATTACAGCTGCTGCGTGGATACGGAGAGCGGAACGTATTATTATAAGACCTATACCAACAGCCAGATCACGGCGGTCAAAATGACCGAGCAGGAAAAGAATGCCGCGTCGCTGATCAATATTCCGCTGGTGGAAGAACAGCAGATACATTATGTAAACTAGAAAAGGGTCTTCGATTGAAAGGCACCCAATCCGCTTTCATGTGCCAAGTGCCTTTTAACCTAAAGTAGATGAATTTTTATAAATTTTGAAGAAAGAGAAAGGAGTTTCCCTTGTTTTTGCCTTACCGGACAGAAACAAGGGAAACTTTTTGTCCCATCTTGTTATATTCCATTATACTGCTATCACACAGGGGTCATTATGCACCTGATGTTAACAGCGTATGCAAACGCAGATCGACCAAATCAGTCAATCTGCGTTCTCCAGTGTTCTGCATAATAGGCGTCAAAGCACATGCCGATCTGCTCCGCCGTCGTCTTTTCTTCGGCGAGCGGGGAAGGCAGTTCTGCCAGATTGAAATACCGGCTTTCCGTCGTCTCCGTGTTAGGACAAAAAGCGCCGCCGGTGGCGGAGCAGAGAACAAAGACTTTGCAGATTTTATAAGCGTAACGCGGCAGATTATGTTTTTCCCGATCCTGCACGGCAATGACCAGATCCACGGTCACGTCTAAGCCGGCTTCTTCCTTGACCTCTTTGACGGCGCTTTCTTTGACCGAAGTATCCACATCCACCCAGCCGCCGGGAAGCGCCCAGGTGCCGTTTGATTCTTTGACCAGAAGAATCTGATCATCTTGAAAGACTGCGGCGCGCACATCCAGCTTCGGCGTCTGATAGCCGGTCTCATTACAGAACAGATCTTTTACCTTTTCAATCGGAATAGCCGTCTGCATACTCATCATTTCGGCGGCGATATGACGGATCTGTTCATAGCGTTCTAAATCGAACTTGTCTTTTCCGTAAAACAAACCCGCCTGCGCGATACTCTGTAAAGAGACAGCCCAATCCAGCCATTTTTCCTGTTGTTCCATAGCGTTTTGTACCTCCCGTTCTGTAGTGCTTTGTACCTCCCGCTCTCTTGCGTCCGGTCATAAAATGTTATATGATGAATGATAAGATTTGAAGAAACTTTGTTTTGTCTTTATTCTGACATACGCAGAGAAACCTGTCCAGTGAAAAACGGGTTGCGGATGCAAGAAGAGACTGCGAATACAAAAAGAGCAAATTGTATCATACCGGCAGGAAAGCGGCAAGCGCACGGCGGCTGCCCTGATGATCTGAAAGGAAAACAAATGATATTGGAGAAGAAAGAGCCAATCAGAAGAAACGACCGGAACGGGAGGAGGAAGCGCCGGAAAGGCGTAAAGATCTTCTGTTTTTGTATCTATATTGCGCTGCTCATCCTGACGTTTTTGCTCATCCCGCTTAATCTCTTTGTCGTCAATTTTCCGGAATGGGTCGCCGCACTCTGCACAGGCGCGGCGCTTATTATGCTGATCGCTTATCTGATTGTGTTTCGCACCAGACTGGTTACCAAAATCTTACTGCCGGTTTTGTCCGCCGTGATCTTAGGATGCAGTCTGTTCGCGGCATACTGCTGTCCGTATTGGAACTCGTATTCTTTTAAGCAGGTCGATACGGTATGGATGAATTTTGACGAGGAACTCACCGTTGAGCAGGCAAAGGAGGACCTGGCGGCGGCAATGCGTCATTTAAGGCATGTACATCCGATGTTCCGGGAGGGGCTGACAACAGAAATACAGGAGCGGTACGACGCTTCGCTTGCGCGCCTTGACGCCATGCAGACGATCACGGTGAACGATCTGCGGCGGGAGATTCAGCTTGTGATTAATCCGATGCACGACGCGCATACGACAACGTATAATAACTGGCCGGAGGATCGTTATCTTGCGGATATTCCGGCGAAGCGGCATGAGGGGTACACGATGGATTCCGTAAACGACAGGACGTGGGCGGAGGTTGTGGAAGCGGCGGCGCCGTACTATTCTTATGAGACAAAAGATTGGATCACGGTGGACACAGGCAGTCTGGCGTCGCTGTTATTTTACGGTTATGAGGAGCCGTTTACGTTCGTGTGGCAGAATGAGGCGGGCGGGAGCGTGACGGAGCGCTATACCGCAGACGATTTTGTCCCGTGGGAAACGTTTGAGAGTCTGGCGGAGTCCTATGCGCAGGATGATGAAACCGCGCTCGGTGTGCAGGATAACGAAGCGGCGCCGGGCGGGGAGACGGAGGAAGCGCCGTTTGTTTTTTATGAGATCGACGAAGAGCGGTCGCTTGCTCTTTTAACGCTGACTGCGTGCAATTATAATGACGAATATATCCGCTGCATCAGGGAAATGTTTGAGGAAGTGAAAGAAAAACAGATTCGGAACGTGGCGGTCGATGTGCGCGGAAACGGCGGTGGGGATTCGCGCGTCGCCAACGAGCTGATCCGGTATCTGCCGGTGACGCATTACCGGGACATTCCGTGTGACTGGCGGTGGGGATGGTTTGTTTTTTCTAATGACGGAGAGATAAAAAATAAACAATATGAGGATCTGCTTTTTGACGGCGGAGTCTATATCCTGACGGACAGCGCTTCGTTTTCGTCGGCGATGGACTTTGCGATGATCATTCAGGATAACGGGCTGGGGCAGGTCGTGGGGGAGCCGCCTGCAAACGCGGTGAACGGCTATGGAGACGTGGCGCTGTTTTCACTGCCGAACAGCGGGCTGCTGATGCAGATTTCCACCAAGAAATGGTACCGCACCGATGCGGCGAATCCGGACGACTATGTGATGCCGGACATTCCGTGCGCCGGGGCGGACGCGCTCACGGCGCTGTATGCAGTGCTGCCGTAAAAGGGTGCGCCCACGGCGCTGTACGTGTGTTGTCATAAAAGACGAGGTCGCGGCGCTGTATGCATGTTGCCATAAAGGAAGTGGTTTACATAACACTAAAAGATGCACTTGAAGGGGGGAAATCGGGATGACAAGAAAAGAAGTGTTTGCCTATGCGAAAAGAGTGTACGGCGCAGAGCCGGATTACCCGTTTCACGAGGATTTTGATTCCGCCGTGCTGCGGCATCACGATACCGGAAAGTGGTTTGCGCTCGTCATGCATGTAAAGGCGGATAAGCTGGGATATGAGGAGGACGGTCTGCTTGACATTCTCACGATGAAATCCGATCCGGTGCTCATCGATTCTCTGGTGCAGCGCCCCGGTTTTCACAGGGCGTATCATATGAATAAAACGCAGTGGCTCAGTGTAGAATTAAAGGATACGGTTCCGGATAAGGAGATCAAAAGCCTGATCGACTTAAGTTATGAGCTGACAGATCAAAAAAAGAAATAAACGCGCGGGGCGGCGGGGGCGTTTCCCACTGTTTTGGTTGCATTAGCCGTGCGCGGATAGTATAATTTAGGACGTAACAAAGCATGGAAAATGGAGGGCGGGACAATGTGTATCGTAACAATGGACGGGGTGCAGAAAGAATATCCGGAGGGCGTCACTTTTGAGGAGATCGTGCGCGAGGGAGAGCGCGAACCGGGGGACGCGGCGGTGCTTGTCAGAGTCAACGGCAAGGTCATGGAATTGTGCAAGACGCTGGAGAGGGATTGTATTATAGAAAAAATCGGACGAGACGACACGATGGGACAGAAAACCTATGTGCGTTCGGCTGTTTTTTTGTTTGTCAAGGCGGCGACCGATACGATCGGCGCGGAAAATATTGAGGAATTGAAAGTGGAGTTTGCGATCGGCAAGGGGTATTATATTTCCGCAAGAGGGAATTTTACGCCGTCTGCGGAGCTTGCAGAGAAGATCGAAAAGCGGATGCGTAAGATGACGGAGGCAAAACTGCCGATCGTAAAAAAGACCTACCCGTCCGCGGAGGCGGTCGCGATGTTTGCACAGAACGGCATGGTGGATAAAGAAAAACTGTTCCGCTACCGCCGCAGTTCTTCGATCAACGTGTATACGCTGGACGGCTACCATGATTATTATTATGGATTTATGATGCCGAACACCGATTATATCCGCTATTATGAAGTGCTGTGCCATGAGAACGGGTTTATCTTAAATCTGCCCGACAAGGAAAATCCGAAAGAGCTTGTTCCTTTCGCACCGCAGAAAAAACTGTTCCGCACGCTTGTAGAGTCGGGCGAGTGGAGCCATTTGTTCGGGATTGATACGATCGGCGACTTAAACGACCAGATCTGTTACGGAAATATCAGCGACCTCATTTTGGTGCAGGAGGCACAGCAGGAGCGCAGGATCGGGGAGATCGCGCAGGAGATCGTAAAGCGGGGCAATGTCAAATTTGTCATGATCGCGGGCCCGTCCTCTTCGGGAAAGACGACGTTTTCCCACCGGCTTTCCATCCAGCTGAGGACGCTTGGTATGAACCCGCACCCGATCGGCGTGGATGATTATTTTGTCAACAGGGAGCTGACGCCGCTTGACGAGAACGGGGATTATAATTTTGAATGTCTGGAAGCGATTGACGTCGAGCAGTTCAATCAGGACATGACAAGCCTGCTTGCGGGGGAGACCGTGGAGCTGCCGAGTTTTAATTTCAAGACGGGGCAGCGTGAGTACAAGGGCAATTATAAGACACTCGGCGAGGATGATATTCTCGTGATCGAGGGCATTCACTGCCTGAACGATAAATTATCGTACACGCTGCCGACGGAAAGCAAATACAAAATTTACATCAGCGCGCTCACGACCTTAAATGTTGACGAGCACAACCGGATCCCGACGACGGACGGGCGGCTTTTGCGCCGTATCGTGCGGGACGCGAGAACGCGCGGAGCGACGGCAAAGCGGACGATCCAGATGTGGCAGTCCGTGCGCCGGGGCGAGGAGGAAAATATTTTTCCGTATCAGGAGAGTGCGGATACCATGTTTAATTCGGCGCTCATTTATGAGCTCGCCGTGTTAAAGCAGTTTGCGGAGCCGCTGTTATTCAGCATCCGCCCGGAAGAGCCGGAGTACGACGAGGCGAAGCGCCTGTTAAAATTCCTTGGCTATTTTCTCGGCATCACGAGCGAGAAGCTGCCGTACAATTCCATTGTGCGGGAGTTCGTGGGCGGAAGCTGCTTTCCGGTGTGAAAAAGAGTTTCGCTTGCGCGAAACTCTTTCGAAGAAATGCCGAAGGCATTTCTTCACAGGCTATGAGAATTTTAACGTTGATAAAAAAGAGTTTCGCTTGCGCGAAACTCTTTCGAAGAATCGCTTCGCGATTCTTCTGGGTTCATGAAAGTTTCCGTAGGGTTTCATGAAAGTTCCCGTAAGGGTTGTGAAATGCAGGGCGGGGGTGAGGGAAGATGGATACAGTGATCGTGAGGGATGCAACGCTAAAGGACGCCGGACGTATTTTGGAAATTTATGCGTATTATGTGGAGAATACGGCAATCAGCTTTGAATATGAGGTTCCGACGCTCGCCGAATTTCAGGCGCGCATGAAAAATACCATGAAGCGTTATCCGTATCTTGTCGTGGAGGAAAACGGAATTGTTCAGGGGTATGCGTATGCGGGTGCGTTTGTCGGACGGGCTGCCTATGCATGGTCCTGTGAGACGACCATCTACCTGGACCGCGCGGCGCATAAACACGGTTTGGGAAGAAGGATTTATGAAGCGCTTGAAGCGCGGCTGAAGGATATGGGGATTTTGAATATGTACGCCTGTATCGGTTATCCGGAAAAAGAAGATCCCTACCTAAACAAAAACAGTGCGGAATTTCATGCACACGTCGGTTTCTCCAAGGTCGGAGAATTTCACAACTGCGGTCATAAGTTTGGGCGGTGGTATCACATGATCTGGATGGAAAAAATCATTGGGGAACATGATGAACAATGTTAGAAGGCGGCATAAGACCGCACGGGCGCGGTTTTCCGCTGTCGCATTTTTATTTTTATTTGCATTTTTGTGTCTGTATGGCGCGCTCTATGCGGCGGGTATCTTACCGGGGGTTTCGTCCGTTCTTTTTTCTGCAGAAAAGACGGTTGTCAGTAAGGCGGATGATGTGTGGGCGGGCACGCTTGGCGTTGTAGGGATCGAGTGCGGCGATTTCCGCGGCAGCGGCGTTGTGATCGCGCGGGATGAAAACGGTCTTGTGATTGTTTCCGCGAAACATCTGCTCATGTATGACGTGCGGGCGGCGGTCAGCTTTGCGGGAATGGAGGGAATGGAGGGAACGGTAATCGGTTATTCTGCGTCCTATGATCTTGCGTATTTATATGTGCCGTATTTAGCTTACAGTCCATCGTGGGAGAACCCCGGCATGTGGACTGTGGAAGAAAACGGAAACGGGCGGCAGATTTTCCTGCGCACGGATGACGCGTACCGGGAGCTGCGGGCGGGGGACGGCGTTTTGCAGGTCGGTCTGTCCGAACATGCGGAGTTGGAATATTATACAGGTACGGCGCAGGCGAAAGAGGTTTTCATCAGTGATTATAACGCATCCATGCTCCTGAACGAGTGCTATGCCGAGGCGGGGATGAGCGGCGGGGGCGTTTTTGATGAAGAGGGACGGCTGGTCGGAATCATCATTGCGGGCGACGGACAGGGAACCGTCTGTATGCCGATAACGACCGTGCTCGCGGAATATCGGGAGCTTGCAGAGTGAAATAGACGATATTGATCAGTATATTGAGGCAAGACGGCAGGATTTGAGAAATTGTTATGAAAATGTGCTAAAATGCTGTGTGGAACATCATATTCGGTCGGTCGCATTCTGCTGTATTTCGACGGGAGAGTTTCATTTTCAAAATGATGAAGCCCTGCTTTCGGATCATGAAAAGACTTGAGGGAAACAGAAATGGAAAAAGCAAAACAAAGCCCGCTTGTAGAGGGAACCGTATTTGGTTCCCTGATTCGGTTTGCCGTGCCGGTACTGGGAGCGCTGATTTTACAGGCGGCCTACGGCGCAGTGGATTTATTGGTGGTCGGACGCTTCGGCGACGCGTCCAGCATTTCGGCGGTGGGAACCGGCAGTACCTTCATGCAGATGATCACCTGCGTGATCGTCAGTCTCGCTATGGGGGCGACGGTCACGATCGGGCAGCATATCGGAGAGCGAAAGCCGGAAGAGGCGGGGAATGCGGTCGGAACGACGATCGTGCTTTTTGTGGTCATCGGGATTACGCTGACTGTGTTATTGGAAGTGTTTGCGGGCAGTTTTGTGCATGTGATGAAGGTGCCGGAAGCGTCCGTTGCCAAGACGACCACCTATGTCCGTATCTGCTCCGGGGGAATTATGGTCATCATTGCCTATAACGTGATCAGCAGTATTTTGCGGGGCGTCGGGAATGCAAACCTGCCGCTGATCTTTGTCGGCATCGCCTGCGTCGTCAATATCATCGGGGATCTGCTGCTGGTCGGCGTGTTCCGGATGGATGTGGCGGGTGCGGCAATCGCTACGGTAGCGGCGCAGCTCGTGTCCGTAGCCGCCTCTCTTTTTGTGCTCCGCAGGCAGAAGTTTCCGATTTTCTTTTCAAAAAAACAATGTAAGTTTTACAAAAAAGAACTCAAGATGCTCTTAAACATCGGCATTCCGATCGCATTGCAGGAATTTATGGTACAGATTTCTTTTTTAGTGGTCAATTCCATTGTCAACAGTATGGGGCTGATGCAGTCCGCGGGATATGGCGTGGCGCAGAAGCTTGTCTCCTTTATCATGCTTGTTCCGTCCGCCGTGATGCAGAGCGTTTCCGCCTTTGTGGCGCAGAATATCGGAGCAGGAGAAAAGAACAGGGCAAAAAAGGGATTTTATGCCGCGATGATCACCGGATGCAGTGTCGGAGTCGTTATTTTCTGCATCGGATTTTTCGGGGGAGCGCTGGTATCGTCGTTATTTTCCAATGATGCGGAGGTGATTGCGCAGAGTGCGGATTACCTGAGAGGTTTTTCCGCGGACTGCATTCTGACCTGTATCTTATTTTCCAGCATCGGTTATTTTAACGGATGCGGAAAAAGTCTTCCGGTCATGATCCAGGGAATCAGCTCCGCGTTCTGCGTCCGCATTCCGGTTTCGATTCTGTTTTCGAGGCTGCCGGAAACGTCGCTTATTCTGATCGGACTTGCAACGCCGATCACGACCGTATACGGCATTTTATTTTTTGCGGTCTGCTTTGCCTGGGTACGGCATAGGGAGGGCGGCACGGATGCTGTTTGAAAGTCTGCGTTTGAAGGTCTGCGTTTAGTGGTCTGCGTGTACGATTTGGCGGTCCAGCCTTGAAAGGAAAAAATAATTCGCACTAATTCCATAGAAGGAGAGCCTCT
>JAMPAG010000077.1:0-7791 GCA_023667365.1 bacterium
CCGGCAGTGCATCCGACTCCGGCAGTGCATCCGACTCTGGCAGTGCATCCGACTCTGGTGATATGCCCGGCTCCGACAGTACGCCCACCCCGGCAGTTCAGGGTGATGCCGTCTCTTCCGATGACGCAGTTTCTTCCGGCAATACGGCGGCTTCCGGCGAAACACCGGATTCCGACAGCGCTTCTCCTGTGGAGCTTGTGCAGGACGCTTATGCTTCCCTGCTGTCGGGCGATCTCTCACTGCTTAATGAGGAAGAAATATCTGAATGGGGATTGGACGGCTGGGCGGACTGGCTGACCTCCGAAAGTCTGTCCTATGAATACACGTATTTGGATTTGGACGGAGACGGCGCAGAGGAACTGCTCTTTCAGATGGAAAACGATCCGTACGGACACAACGCCGTATTCCATTATGCGGATGGCAGAATTTTTTGCTGGGAGAACGACATGGTAGAAATGACCAGCGGTCATTATCCGCTTTCGGACGGCACCATGGTGTCGGAGTATTATCACAGCGGCTCCACTTCTTATACGATATTCCGTTATCTTTCTAACGGAGAACAGGAAGTCCTTTCCTCTCTGTTTGCACGCGAAGAACTGTTGTCGGAAGAATTAAATCTCCCCTGCCCCTATTATGAAATAGACGGCGCGGAAGTCGATGAAGCCGCTTTTTACGCCAAACTGGAAGAAGCCGTCACAAAGATGATACTGCCGAGGTCAGCCTGGACGAAATTGGTTCCGTAATCTTTGTTTTACTCTTCGCTCTCCCCGCCGCGGAACGTGACAAGGCGCAGATCGACCGTCAATGCCGGGCGCACGCCGAATCCCTCCAGCCCCGCGCTTTGCAGTCTGACAACATTCTGCGTATAGCCGTTGTCCACAAGATAACAAAAACTCGATGCCGCCGTATCCGGCTCGCGGAGCCACCAGCTAAGACACTCGACGCCATAGGTGTTATAATCCAGCATGTACCACTCGCTTTGGTCCTGCGCAACCGCCGCCTCCGTGGGTGATGCAAATTTGCTTATGTCCGCCTCGTCGAACCATGCAAGCTCGTCCACGGATAAGAGCCACACCCTGTCATGTGTCGTCACGGTGTCCGTCTCCGAAAGCGCATTTCCCTTTGTCACAAGTTCCGTTTCCACGATCGCATCGCGCTCTTCCTGCGTAAATCCGCATAGAAATCCCGCCTCGTTCTGATAGCCGTTTTTCTTTTCCGACATTGCGGACGCCGTCGGCGCCTGACCGGTATAAGTGACAACCTCTTTATCGGCGTTCAGCCACGTCCTGATATTTGACGTGCTCCAGTCGCTGTTGCCGCGCACCCGCGCCTGAAGCGCCATATCGGTATCGGCTTCGGACTCGCGCGACCAGTAATTCGTATCCCCTTCATAATTATAGCGCCCGCTCTCCGCCGCATCATACGCTTTCATTGTGATGATGTGGGACGAGATCAGAACCGCCTGCGTTCCATCCTCGGAAATGCGCAGCACACGCCATTCAATATCCTCATCCAAATAGCTTCCAAACAACACCCGTTCGCCTACCTGTACCGCGACCGGCTCCACAGCGGTCTCCTCCGTGACGCCTTCCTCTGCGGCGGTCTCCTCTGCGGTGCTCTCCCCTGCGGTGCCCTCCTCTGTGATACTCTCCTCTGCGGTGCTCTCCTCAAACGCAGGTTTTCTCATGGCAAAAAAAGCAATTGCCGCCGCAAACAGCACAACGATCGCCGCCGCTGCCAGAATTGCCGCTTTCGTTTTCAGGGCTTTTCCGCGCTTTGGCGCTGTCACACTGCCTGTTGCTGCTTCGCCTCTACCCGCCGCATTCCCGCTTCCGCCTGCCGTGCCTCTGCCCGCCGCATTCCCGTTTCCGCCTGTCATGCCTCTGCCTGCCGCATCCTCTTTTTCCGCCAGATCCTGTACAAACGCCACAATATCCGCATAATCCTCCTGCGGCTTCGCGCTCACCCACTGATGCGTCATCAAAAAATATTCCATGGATTTGGAAAGCACCACGTTCTCAATCTTATACACCAGAATCGGCGTGCCGCCGCTGACCGCATGCTCCACTTCCCGCAGCACATGGGGAGAACTGTTCGCATTCTGCGACATCAGCAAAATAACCGCCGCCGACTCGTCAATCCCGTTGATGATCTCCTCCGCATATTCCTTTCCAGGGCGGATGTCCCTCGGCGCGATAAAACATTTTGTGCCATTTTTCTCAAGCTGTTCGCAAATCTGATTCGCAATGTCTGCATCCTTAGATGAATGGGATAAAAAAATCTGCATCTGAATAACCTGCCCTTTCTCCGCCTGCAAGTTTGCACGCAAACACAAATCTTGCAAAACAAGTCAAAAACGTATCGCCAATCTCCGTTTCCACACCGGTATCATAGAGGGAAAACGCCCTGATTCATCCTCCGAATTGTAAACCTGCGACCGGAACATCGCGCCATCCCGCATGTTGTGTCCGTATATGACAAACTTGATCCCGGCGTCCACATCCGCTCTTTCCCTCACATACAGGCACCCGTATTTGCTGTCTTCTTCATAAAAATCATGGTGCAGATAGTATTCGTCATCCCCTGCCGCCGGCATGATCTTCTTTTGCCAAAGGACAATCCCGACACATCAACACACCGTTTATTCCGCTTCATACCACGAATAATTCTCTTCAATATAAGCATTCCAGTCGCGCACCAGCTCCGCGTAGGATTTGCCCCACTCCGCATGGTACGACTGATCCGAACAGATATACGCGATGGTTTCCTGCTCCCCGTATTGGTCTGCCAGATAACCAATAAAAGAAGCACCCGCAGCATAGGTCTGGTCCGGATCGGTCGTTCTAAGCATCCGGACCTCCATATCATCCAGCACACGCATATCCTGTTCGTTTCTTACATCCACCGGTCTTCCCCAAAATGAACGGAACGCCTCATATATCTCTACCAACCGGGTATCGTCATAATATGCCGGTAATCCGGCAAAAAAACCATAGGAATACTCGTTATATTTATAGGAAAAATATTGGGCGGCGCCTTCCTGCTTCCAGTGGCTTTCCCACTCGAAATGCCCATACATCACAGAATGAATATACTCATGCATCAGTGAGAACACACTTCTTATATAAATGAGACGGTGCACAGGATCGTAAGTTCCGACTGCCCGCATACCGTGATCGTTCGTCATAATCACCGTCTGATCGTTATTATAACTGTCAAAACCGAAGAGTTCCTGATACTGCTCCATCTGCCGTGCATGACACTCAAAAAACGCTCTGACTGCGCCATAATCTTCATGCAGAAATTGCTCCGACAAATCCGGATTTGCCTGCCAATAACAATCCTGCCAGTCTTTTTCTATGTAAAAAGAAGCATATTCGCATGCCGCCGCATAGTCAAACGTCGCACCGCCGTATTGATAACGTATTTCCGTCAAGCTGCATTCCACGCCGTTTTCTGCATAGAACGCCTCCAGCGCTTCCTTCGCGCGTCCGGCTCCTTCCACGGTTCCCGAATCTGCCAACAAGCTTAGAAATTCCTGCTCCGTATGCGTCAAGAGGTATGTATCGACAAAACAGCAGGCGTTCTTCTTTGCCGCCTCCACATCTTCCGGCGTGGCAAATCGTTCATCAAAACACAGCAGGTTTAAGTCGTACAACTCCGGGCTGCTCATCGCCCCAAAAACGCTCCCGTCTCCGTCCGCGGTGGCAGCTTCCCCAGCGCCGATTCCCGCTTCTCCGTCACCGATTCCTGCTTCCCCGCTGCCGATTCCCGCTTCTCCGTCACCGATTCCTGCTTCCCCGCTGCCGATTCCCGCTTCTCCGTTACCGATTCCCGCTTCTCCGTCACCGATTTCTGCTTCCCCGCTGCCGATTCCTGCTTCTCGGCACAGGTAATCGGCATATCCGTATGCCATTCCGTAATTTCCCCACCCGCCATACGCCGCAAGCAGAACTCCGGCAAGGTATTCCACGGAATCCCACGACCGGATCGTCGTATAAAGCCGGTTGTCCGACACAGAAATGCCGTCAAAGGTCCGGGCGGTAAACACGACGATCTCCAGTTCGGGCAAAGCAGCTCCCACACCGGAAAGCGCTCTGTCCGTCGCCATCATACACGCCTGCCGCTCCTGCCCGCTGATCGCGGTTTCAAAATAATAAACCGCATAATCCGTCTGTGTTTTTTCCACGTCTTGCCGAAACGAAAATGCCCCGCCCGGCTCGCCGTAGCGGATAATGTCTGCTTCGTATTCATAGTCCGGCGGCACTGCAGCTTCTTCCGGATTCTCATATGTTTCCTGTTCCCCGCCGGCTCCCGCCCGCGTCCCTGATTCTTTATTTTCATCTATGCCGCAGGACACAAGTACTATCAGCATCGCAACCGTCCAAAAGAATAAGACCCGTTTTTTCATTCCCCTTCTGTCCTCTTTTGCCTCTTTTTTCCCCTTATTTCACTTATACTTCAAATATCATAGCATAATCCCCCGTATCCCACAAGATTTTCCACTTTTGACCACCCAAATCCTATAAGTCAAAAACAGAGGGTGAAAGCACAGCCCTCACCCTCTTACTCATTTTCAAATTATCCGTATTCCGCGGACTTATTTCAAAGCGCTGAATTTCTTATTTTTTCTTTTTCTTTTTTACGACTGCAAATACAACGCCGCCGATCACTACCACTACCGCTGCGACAATGCCTGCGATCACTCCGCCGTTTACGGAGCTTTCCTTTGCTTCCGGCTCCAGCGCCGCGGTTTCTGCTGCATCCGCCGTCTCCTCCGGTGTCGGAGTCGCTTCCGGCGTCGCTTCGGGCTCTGTCACGATTTCTTCTGCGTCGCCTGTCTTGACAAGCACCATCGCGGAGATCGGAGATACCGTAACTTCACTGCCTGTTACCGTCTCAATTGCCTCGGTTCCCGCCTTCTCGCCATTGATGTATACGTCCCATGTACCGCTCGGAAGCGTTACGGTCGTCTCGGCGTTGTTCGCATTAAAGATCACAAACAAACCGTCGGACTCTTCGCCGTTTGCTCCGCCCGCAATACTAAACGCTACCACATTCGCATCCAGACCGTCCATTGCGGTAATGTTGTTCTGCACATCCTCCGCATCGCTCATGCGAAGCGCCGCATGCTCCTTACGGAACGCGATCAATCCCTTATAATACTGGAATGTGTTCCAATACGCCTCTTCCTCCAGCGTATCCCATTTCAGGCTGTTGACCGAATCCGGAGAAGCATAGCTGTTCTCGTTGAAGCTGCCGTCCTCGTTTACTTTGGAACGCAGCATTTCCTCGCCCGCCTGCATAAACGGAACGCCCTGCGAAGTAAGGCAGATTGCCGCCGCCAGATTATTCATGCGCAC
This sequence comes from bacterium, assembly GCA_023667365.1. Taxonomy (GTDB): domain Bacteria; phylum Bacillota; class Clostridia; order Lachnospirales; family Lachnospiraceae; genus DLAJ01. The sequence continues at coordinate 5,364 of JAMPAG010000077.1, forward strand.
CTGCTCCTCGAATGTCGTACCCCGCGCGGAAGTCGCAATTCTGTCCATCAGTGCCAGATTATCATGGCAGGAAGCATAATTGATGCTCTGGGACGGGCTCGGACACCAGGACGGCATTCCCATAAAGCAGGACTCAATCAGACTCTCCTTTTCCCTTGCGCCGGAAATAAAGCCGACCTCGTCATTGTTAAACACGTTTCCTCTCAGACCGTCCCGGATCGTATCGCTGAAGAACGCAAACTCCGGCGTCTGATCCGCGTTAACCTGCGTTGTGAGCGTATAGCCTTCTTTTGTCAGCGTCGTGGACATCGTCCAGCCCTCGCCGTAAAAAATGACGTTCGGATGATCCTTATGTACTTCCGCGATCACTTCATTGATCGTTTCCGTGTCAATCAGACCAACCAGATCGAAGCGGAAACCGTCGATATGATACTCATCCGCCCAATAGCATACGGAATCCACAATATACTTCTTTACCATACTGCGCTCGGACGCCGTATCGTTGCCGCAGCCGGAACCGTTGGAATAGTTCCCGTCCGCATCAATCCGGGAGAAATATCCCGGTACAATCTGGTTAAAGCAGAAATTGCCTGCATTGTATACATGATTGTATACCACGTCCATGACAACGCTGATTCCGTTATCATGAAGCGCCTTTACCATTTCTTTCATCTCTTTGACTCTGACCTCGCCGTTATAGGGATCGGTCGAGTAGGAGCCTTCCGGCACATTGTAATTGACCGGATCGTAACCCCAGTTAAACTGCGGGGTATCCAGTTTTGTCTCATCCACGGAACCGTAATCATATACCGGAAGCAGATGAAGATGCGTGATACCCAGATCCTTAATGTGGTCGAGTCCCGTCGGGATGCCCGATGCGGTCGTCGTTCCCGTCTCTGTCAATCCTAAGTATTTTCCCGTATTGGTGATGCCCGAAGAAGCATCCGAAGACAAATCTCTTACATGAAGCTCGTACAATACCACGTCATTGATCGTAAGATCTGCATGGGGATCCGTGTCCGCATCCCAGCCGTCCGGATTCGTGGACGAAAGATCAATTACCATGGCGCGGTTCCCGTTTACGCCCGTCGTGCGCGCATACGGATCGCATGCCTCATTTTCGTTTCCGCCAACCGTTACGGTATAGGTATAATACGTTCCGTTCAGATCGCCTTCTTTTTCTGCCACCCACGTTCCATTTGCATCTGCGGTCATCGGGATCTGCTCGATCAGGTCATCCTCTCCCGCCGTTCCGGATTCATACAAATTGACCGCCACTGCGGAAGCCGTCGGCGCCCATACGCGGAACGTTGTTTTTTCCGCTGTCCAGACTGCGCCCAGATCGTCTCCCTCATACGTATATTCGTCTTCAAATTCCGCCGTTGAAAAAATATCCGGCATATTGATCTTGTAATCATTCCCGTCATAACTGATCTGATAGCTTCCTGCCAGATCAAGCGGCTCGGAAAGTGTGATCTCATACTCTTTTTCCGCCGGGGACGTCACATCCGCAACGGAAACTTCCCCATTCGCACCTGTTACCTTGAATGCATTCACCAAATCCCCCTCAATCGTCCCGGTCATCGTAACAAAAATCGTCTCGGCGCCGTCATAACCCGCGCTGATGAGTTTAATGCCGGTCACGCTGTCCTCACCGAGCTCCATTGTGTAACCTTCCACACCGGATTCCACATATACATGAACCGTCCCGGATACGACTTCGCCCAGTTCAATGAACTGATCCATGTCAATATCCTTTGTCCAGTCCTCCATGCGGACAATGAATCCGACCGAGGTAACGCCCGGTGTGATGATCTTGGTCGCGACCATCTCGCCATCCTCTTCCACCAACTCATAGCCGGCGCCATCGGAACCGGAATCCCACATCCACACGTCCCATCCGTCATAATTGCCATCCTCGCGATGGTAGTGCAGTTTCAAGGTCAGGTCTTCGGCGGCCGCCGCGGGCATTACATCGACAAATGCCGTGAGTACCGTCATCAGAAACATGACCAGTGCCATAGAAAACGTTTTCAGCCTCTTGTTCATACAAACCTCCTTCTCCATCCACACTGTAAGATTGTCAGGTCATTGTAAAACGCAACACCTGACTATTCCTATCTAACCCTACGGTAATGCATCCGGCACTTTTTGTCAATATCTTTTTCGAAAATCTTCGAAAATATACGTTTTGCACAAATTTGCGCTTCAATTTTTTACGTTACCGGCATGATGTATTGGACAAGCAGACGGGAAATGCTGTCCGATGCGTTTCTATCCTGTCGTGTTCTATCCTGTCCTGTGCTGTTTCTCTGCCTTATTGCATGTTCTATCCTGTGCTGTTTCTCTGCCTTATTGCATGTTCTATCCTGCGCTGTTTCTCTGCCTTATTGCATGTTCTATCCTGCGCTGTTTCTCTGCCTTATTG
>JAMPAG010000077.1:7891-12382 GCA_023667365.1 bacterium
TGTTTCTCTGCCTTATTGCATGTTCTATCCTGCGCTGTTTCTCTGCCTTATTGCAAAATCTCGCCGACCAGCTGATTGACAAGTCCGCCGTCCGCGCGCCCTTTTACCTTCGGCATCAGCTCTTTCATGACTTTTCCCTTATCCTTTGCAGAAGGATGTTCGATGCCAAGCGCCGTAACGGTTTCTGCGATGATGGCGCGAAGCTGTTCCTCGCTCATCTCCTCAGGCGCGAACTCGCTCAACACTGCGATACGCGCTTCACACTGCGCCTTAATATCCGTCCTGTCCGCCGGAGCAAGCTCCATCGTTTCTTTTGTCTGCTTTAACTCCTTCTTGACAACCTCAAATTCCTCCGCCTCGGTCAGATCCTCGCGCTTGTCAATGGCTTTATTTTTCAGTGCGGACAACAGCATGGATAAGGATTCCTTGCGCTCCTTATCATGATTTTTCATTGCCGCTACCATCGCGGCTCTGACGTTGTCTATCATACTCATTGTGTCTGCCTTCTTTCCTGCCGTGTCTGCGGCATTCTGCCTGTTGTTCCGCTGCATATTCCGCCACGTCTGCGGCAACACGGATTTCACCTGTTTCTCTGCGGTGCCTGCGGCATCCTTACTTCATCAGCTTCGTCACGAGGGATTCTTCCTCCATCTGGTCGCGGAGCATCATGTTCCGGTACTCCTCCAGCACCTCGTCTTTCTTTTTATCGGAAATTGCCTGCGGCATATCCAGATCTTCAATCCGGCTTGTCGCGCCGCTTAAATTCTCGGAAGCGTTCATGTTATAGTTGTAAGCGCCCTCTAATGCATTCGCGCTCGCACCCATGCCGCTCCGCATGCTGCTGATCTGGTTGATCGCTTTGTCCACACGGCTCATGTCAAAATTGCCGGTCACGTTATAGTTTTCCAGACCGAGCGCCTTGAGCGTCGCATTCGCCGTATTGACATCCGGTCCCGTTCCGTCCGGGTTTGTCGCCATGTTAAGCCCGTTCTCGCCGTTTAACAGATTCTTGGTATTATACGTCGTATTGCTCACAATATCCGTGATACCCTGTAAATAGCCGTCGATCTCCTTCTGGATCGCTCCCTTATCCGAAGCCGAGAGCAGTCCGCTCGACGCTTTCACGCTCGCGCTCTTAATGGACTGCAAATAGCTGTGAATGCCGGAAAGCGCACCGTCGCCGATCTTCGTCAAGTTGATGCCTTCCTTGGCATTCTGCGCTCCCACCTTCATGCCGTTATCCTGTTCCTTGAGATTCTGCACCTGCGTTAAGCCCGCCGCATCGTCCGCCGCGCCGTTGATCCGCTTTCCGCTTGCGATCGTTCCGTAATTCACATTGGTATATCCCGTTACTCCATCCACTCTCATGGTAATCACCCTGCCTTTCCCCTTAAATCTCCGTATCGAACATCATACCCTTCATCGTATGCAGATGCTCGATCATTTTTTGAATCTCTTCGCTCGGAATCTCTTTTACGACTTCCTGATCGTCCGCATCCGTGATCGTGATCGTGTAACGCTCAATATCGTCGTCATATCCGAAACGCACATTATGGCGCAAAGAACGAAGCCGCTCCTCGGCGCTTTCCATCGCTTTCTCCGCCATGATCTTCTCATAATAGCTTTCCTGCTCTGAGGGTTCCTTCTTTTCTGCCTGCTGTCTGCTGACCTGCTGTCCGCCCTGTGCGGGAAGTCTGTCCGTACGCTCCGTTCCCCTTGGTCTTACGATCCCTGCCCCGCTTGCACCGTTCTCCGCATCCGCCTGCCTGCTGCCCGCTGTCATGCCCGTCGTCCGTCCGCTCTGCGCATCTGTCTGTACTGTAGCACGAACAGTATCCGCAGCCCTGACGGCGCCGGTCGTATCCGTACCTGCTGCATCCGGTACGCTTGGCGTCATGTTCTGCGGTGCCATGGTCTGTGCCGGCGCTTTCGGCGCCGCTTTTATCTCCGCCTTTGGCGCACGCTGCGGCGCCGGGCTCGATACCTGGGGCGTCTCTATGCGGACGGGCTTTACGCCACCCGCGGTCACATCAGTTATCCCCATATCCATCCCTGTCCTTTCACTGATTGACTTGCCGAAATCCGTTTCCTGCTCATATTTAATTTCATTATATTCCCATTCTGCAAAAAAAACAAGAGATTGGTTGGGCGTTTTGTGCTGCTATTTTCCCGCGGAACACCACAAACGGCTCCAATGCGCATTCTGTCTGCATAAGCAATGTCCTTTTCTATTCCGGTCTCTCCTACGCAAGCCGCTCTTTGAAGTACGCGATCGTCTTTTCCAGTCCTTCCTCCAGCGCAATTGCCGGCGCCCAGTCCAGTTCTTTTTTGGCGAGCTCGATCACCGGCTTCCGCTGCTTCGGATCGTCCTGCGGCAGCGGCTGGAACACAAGCTTCGACTTCGAACCGGTCATGCGGATCACCAGATTGGCAAGCTCCAGCATCGTAAATTCGCCCGGATTGCCCAGATTCACCGGTCCGGTAAAACCGTCCCTGCTGTTCATCATGCGGATCATTCCCTCCACCAGATCGTCCACGTAGCAGAAGCTTCTCGTCTGGGAACCGTCCCCGTAAATCGTGATGTCGTCCCCTTTTAACGCCTGCACGATAAAATTTGAGACGACCCTGCCGTCATTGACCGCCATGCGCGGTCCGTATGTGTTAAAAATGCGGATGACTTTAATATCCACTCCGTGCTGTCTGTGATAATCAAAAAACAACGTTTCCGCCATGCGCTTTCCCTCGTCATAGCAGGAACGCGTACCGATCGGATTCACACAGCCGCGGTAATTCTCCGGCTGCGGGTGAATTTCGGGATCGCCGTACACTTCGCTGGTACTTGCCTGTAACACCCGCGCGTGACAGCGTTTTGCCAGTCCCAGGCTGTGCAGGGCTCCCATCACGCTTGTCTTGCCCGTCTTGATCGGATCGTACTGGTAATGGATCGGGCTCGCAGGGCAGGCAAGGTTATAAATCTGGTCCACCTCCACATAATACGGCTCGATAATGTCATGACGCATAAACTCAAAATAGGGATTGTCCATTAAATGACGGATGTTATCTTTTCTTCCCGTGAACAGATTATCCACGCATACCACATCATTTCCCTGTTCTAAGAGTCTCTCGCACAAGTGTGAGCCGATAAATCCGGCTCCTCCCGTCACAACGATTCTTTTTTTATCCATTTCCTATCTGTCTCCCTTCTTCTATGCCCTTTTCGCGCTATACTTGATAATCAGAATTTCCACGCTCATCACGTCGTTCATTCTGCCGGTTTTCACTTCTTCTTCGTAGGAAACGCATTCTTCCAGCGCCGTGCGCAGCTCCGATGCCGTAAAGCCCGCCGCCTGCGCCACATATTTGCCCGCAATGAAGGGCGGCAGTCCCACTTTTGCACCGATCTGCTTATTATCCGCTCCTTTGCGCTTCAATTCCTTAACCTGCAGCAACAGATTGAACTGCCTGGCGATCAAAAACAGGATCCGCATCGGCGGCTCTTTTAACGTTAAAAGATCATAATACAGATCAAGCGCTTTTTTCTGCTTCCGCTCCGCGATTGCGCCGATCATATCAAAAATCCGGCTCGTCACCCGCGTGGTGCAGACCGCTTCCACGTCCTCATCCTTGATCACGTCCCGCCCCATCGTGTAGCACACGAGTTTCTCCAGCTCCCGCGCGATATTTTCCATATCCGTTCCGGTCTTCTCCATAAAAAGAAGAAGCGTCTGTCTTGTGATGCTGCGGTTTTCTTTTTTGAGCAGGGACAAGATCCATTTCGTCAGCGTCTCCTCATCCTGCGGCGCAAATTCGACTGCGCGTCCTTTTTCTTTCGCCGCCTTATACAGTTTGCTGCGCTTATCGACCTCCTGCTCGGTAAAGATCATGACCGTGCTCTCCGGCATGCCCGGCAGATAACCCGCAAGCTCCTCGCCGTTTTTTTTGAACAGACCGCTGCCGTTGATGACGATGACCCGATGCGCGGCAAAAAACGGCATGGTTTCCGCAAGATCAATGATCTCCTTAACCGGTACGTCCGCATTTTCATAGACGTTGACGTTGACGGTATCGCCCTCTGGAAGCAACGCATCTAACAGCTTACGGCGGTACTGGTTTTTCAGATATGCCTCTTCGCCGAACAGCAGATAAACCGGTTTGAAGTTTTGTGTCTTAATATCCTCTAAAATTGTGCGCATGCTGATGCTCCCCGTCAGTGATTTTGCGGCGGTACTGCCTGTTTTTTTGACATCCGAATCCTTATAGGAATTTTCTTAGTCTATAAAGAACTGGCGTTGGCAGTTCCTGGAAAGCGTTTCGGGAAAGCGGATTTCTTTTTTGTTCATCCGCTCCTTGTCAGGCATCCGCTTACTGCAATCATCATAATCGGAAACTATGGTTTTGTCAAACGCGTCATGTCTGCCAAAACATTTCCAGTAAACCGCCCGCCTGCTTCTCATCCAATCCGGCTTCTGTGATCAGCAGTTTTCCGGCGGC
>JAMPAG010000078.1 GCA_023667365.1 bacterium
ATCCGCTCCGCAACGTTTATGATTTCGGACGGCATCATGCCGACGAACGAGGGCAGGGGCTATGTACTGCGCCGGATCATCCGCCGCGCCGCACGCCACGGGAGGATGCTCGGCATTGACGGCGTATTTTTGGCGAATTTGAGCGCGACCGTCATCGAGGGCAGCAGGGACGGTTATCCCGAATTGGAGGAAAAGAAAGACTTCATTTTCCATGTGCTGACGCAGGAGGAAAATAAATTTAACAGCACCATCGACCAGGGACTCGCAATCCTTGCGCAGATGGAGGAAACGCTTGTCGCGGAAGGAAAAACGGAGCTTTCCGGCGCGGATGCGTTTAAGCTTTACGATACCTACGGGTTTCCGATCGACCTGACAAAAGAAATCTTAGAGGAAAAAGGTTTTCGCGTAGAGGAAGAACAGTTCCGGAAGGCGATGGAGGAGCAGAAGACAAAAGCACGCGCAGCGCGCAAGACGACAAACTATATGGGCGCGGACGCAACCGTCTATGAATCGCTTGATCCGGCGCTTTCCACGGAATTTATCGGTTATGATACGCTCGATGCGGATGCAAAGATCACGGCAATGACGACGGAGACCGAGACAGCGGCGGCATTGACGGAAGGAGAGACCGGCACGATCGTCACGGACGTCACGCCGCTCTACGCAACGATGGGCGGTCAGGAAGGTGACACGGGTGTCATTGCGACGGAAGACGGAACCTTTGTGGTCGAGGAGACGGTAAAGCTGTCCGGCGGCAAGGTCGGTCATATCGGACATATGACAAAGGGCATGCTCAAGGTGGGAGACGCCGTGCGCGTCAGCGCGGACGAGAAACGCAGGACCGCGACCTGCCGTAACCACAGCGCGACCCATTTACTGCAAAAAGCGCTGCGCACCGTACTCGGGACGCATGTGGAGCAGGCGGGTTCCTATAATGATTCGGAACGTCTGCGCTTTGATTTCAGTCATTTTGCGGCAATGACAAAAGAAGAACTTGCCAGGGTGGAGCAGATCGTCAACGAAAAGATCACGGAGGGCATTCCCGTCGTGACGGAAGTGCTCAGCGTCGAGGAGGCAAAAAAGACCGGCGCGATGGCATTGTTCGGTGAGAAATACGGCGAAAAAGTGCGCGTCGTGGAAATGGGAGAATTTTCCAAAGAGTTCTGCGGCGGCACCCATGTGAAGAACACGGCGTCCATCGGCTCCTTTAAGATCGTGAGCGAGAGCGGCGTTGCGGCGGGCGTCCGGAGGATCGAGGCGCTGACCGGCGCGGGCGTGGCAAACTATTACGCGGAATTGGAAGAAAAATTAAATGAGGCGGCGGGAATCTTAAAGACGACGCCGGGCAGCCTGATCGAGCGCTGTACGCATCTGATGAGCGAATTAAAGGCGCTCCAGAGCGAAAACGAATCGTTAAAGAGCAAGGCGGCGCAGAACGCGCTCGGCGACGTGATGAGCGAGGTGCAGGACATAAAGGGCGTAAAGCTGCTCGCGACAAGCGTGGACGACGTGGATATGAACGGTCTGCGCGAGCTGGGCGACAAGCTGAAAAATCAGATTTCGGAGGGTGTGATCGTGCTCGCATCCGCCAAGGACGGCAAGGTGAACCTGATCGCGATGGCGACGGACGGCGCGCAGGCGAAGGGCGCGCATGCGGGCAATTTGATTAAGGGCATTGCGGCGCTTGTCGGCGGCGGCGGCGGCGGACGCCCGAACATGGCGCAGGCGGGCGGCAAGAATCCGGCGGGAATCCCGAATGCGGTCGCCGAGGCGGCGAAAGTGCTGGAAAGCCAGCTTTCCTGACAGTCGTGCATATTTTTATATAACAAATCAAAAAAATCAGTTGACGACTGGTAAATTTATGCTATAATGAGATATGTGTACTGCGAATTTGAGCCGTACATAGAATAACCCAATCAGTTGAGATGCCTGAAAGGACTGAAGGGAGGTCAGGTGTCAGCGTGTCGAATGTAATCGTAAAAGAGAACGAGACTTTAGATAGTGCTTTACGTCGCTTTAAGAGAAGTTGCGCGAAGGCGGGTATCCAGCAGGAGATCCGTAAGAGAGAGCATTACGAGAAGCCGAGCGTAAGACGTAAGAAGAAATCTGAAGCTGCTAGAAAACGTAAATACAATTGATCGCAGGCATGAGTCCCCGGCAGCGTTGTCGGGGATTTTTGTTTGTGCGATAAGCAGAGAAGCGAAGCTTGAGGAGAGAACAGAAATGTGGAACATACAATTACCAATGATTCATGCGGATGTATATCAGATCGTGTTCTGCTTTGTGGTGTACAGTATGGGAGGATGGCTTGTCGAGTCCATCTATATGTCTTTTTGTAACAGAAAATTAACGAACCGCGGGTTCGGTTTTTTACCGTTTTGTCCGATCTACGGCTTTGGCGCAACGATCTGTTATTATATGATGCAGCCGTTTGTGAAAAGCCCGCTGTCGATCTACTTGATCGGCGCCGTGACGGCGACGTTATTTGAGTATCTGGTCGGTATGTTAATGCAGCGGCTTTTTGGCGAGATCTGGTGGGATTATAATGAGAAGCCTTTTAACTATAAAGGCGTTATTTGTCTGGAGAGTACGCTCGCCTGGGGCGTATATGCGCTGATCGTCGTTTATTTTCTGCATGTGCGCGTGCTTAGACTGGCACAGATAACGGGGCGTTATTGGGGAATCCTGTTTTGCAGGACCGTGCTGCTGCTTTATTCGGTAGATTTTATTTACCATCTGCTCAAGGCGCTCGGCGTGAATGTGGCGAAATACCGCAGCAGTGTCGTGGAGCGTTATAGGCGCTTCCGGGAGCGCTTCTGATAGAAAGCGTATTTCACGCCGCGCTTTTGCAAAGAATCGGTGATAAAAATCCGGTTGATGAAAAGCAGGAGAATGTATTTTTTCCTGCTTTTTTCCATATGATGAAAAGAGAATATCTGTAACGAGGGAAAACGTGCGCATTCGGAATGGGAAATGCATACGCAAAGGAAAAAAAAGAATCCTGCCGATCCTGCTTGCCGCCCTGTTATTCTGTGTAACGGCGGGGACGGTGCGCATGGATGCCGCGGGCGCACAGACGCAGCCGCTTACCGAGCTTCCGTTTGAAATATCAGCGCCTTCCGCCATTCTGATGGAGGCGTCCACCGGGCAGGTCATTTATGAAAAAGGCGCGGATGAAGAAAGAAGCCCGGCAAGTATCACGAAGATCATGACGCTGCTGCTTATTTTTGATGCGCTTGACAGCGGAAAGATCGCGCTTGACGATGAAGTGACGACAAGCGCCTACGCGCAGTCGATGGGAGGCTCCCAGGTGTTTTTGGAGGAGGGCGAGGTACAGACCGTCGAGACGCTGATCAAATGCATTGTCGTCGCGAGCGGCAATGATGCGTCGGTCGCCATGGCGGAATACATCAGCGGCAGTGAGGAGGCGTTTGTCGCGCAGATGAACGCGCGTGCGGCGGGGCTCGGTATGACGCATACACATTTTGAGGATTGCTGCGGATTGTCCAATTCGGACGGTCATCATACGAGCGCGCGGGACGTCGCGCTGATGGCGCGGGAGCTGATCACGAAATACCCTGCGATCTATCAGTATACGACGATCTGGATGGAGGACATCACGCATGTGACGAGGCGCGGAGAATCGACGTTCACCCTGTCGAGTACGAATAAGCTGTTAAAACAGTATGAATGGACGACGGGCCTAAAGACCGGATCGACGAATAAGGCAAAATACTGTTTTTGCGGGACCGCGCGAAAAAATGACATCGACCTGATCGCGGTCGTGATGGCGGCGCCCGACTTTAAGGTGCGTTTTGAGGACGCGAGAAAGCTGCTGGAGCATGGGTATTCCCTATGCGCCGTCTATACGGATGCAAATGAGGAGAGGCTTGCGGACATTACGCTCACAGGCGGCGTTGCGGACACGGTTCCGCTTCGGGCGGACGGAACGTTCTCTTATCTGGACCTGACGGGAGCGGACTTATCCGCCGTCATAAAGGAACTGCGCGTCCCGCCGGCACAGGCGCCGGTCACGGAAGGCAAAAAGGCGGGGGAGATCGTCTATCTGCTTAACGGAAAACAGATCGGGAGCGTGGATGTGCTGTACGGAGCGAGCGTGAGAAAGGCGACATACCGGGATTATCTTGGAAGGATCTTTAAGCGCTATCTGATCTGACGCATAGGGATGCGGGAAACGCACGGAACATGATTTTTGCGGAGAATAGAACACGGCTATGAGTACGATACTGATCATTTTATTAAGTCTTTTGGGAGTGCTGGTCTTATGGGGGATCTGCGATAGTATTTACGATACGACGACCTATCGCGTGACGTCTTATGAACTGGCTTCTCCCAAAATAAAAAAGGAATTTCGCTTCGTTGTTCTTTCCGATCTGCACAATAAGAAGTTCGGAAAGAACAATGCGAAGCTGATCGCGGGAATCCGGCAGCTCCATCCCGATGCGGTGATGGTCGCCGGGGACATGCTGACGGCGGCGGAGGGCGCGGATGTATCGGGGATGGTGCATCTGCTCGCGGAGCTTGCAAAGGACTATCCCGTCTATTACGGACTCGGCAATCATGAGGAGAAGATCGGGAGAAAGACGGAGCGTTACGGTAGCATGTACGCGGACTATATGGCGCAGCTTGCCGACGCGGGCATCCGTCCGCTGATCAATGAAAAAAGAACCTTATCCGAATACGGGATCTCCGTGTGCGGCTTGCAGATTGGATCCAAGTACTTTAAGCGGTTCGGTCTGCTTCCGATGTGCCGGGAGGATCTGCAGAAACTGATCGGTGTTCCGGAGCGGGACAAATATCAGATTCTGATCGCGCATGATCCCGATTATTTCCCGCAGTATGCGGACTGGGGCGCGGATCTGGTGCTTTCCGGGCATAATCACGGCGGTATCATCGGCGTGCCGTTTCTCGGCGGGCTTTTGTCGCCGCGCTGTATCCTGTTTCCGAAATATGACGGCGGGCGCTTTGACGAGGGACAAGCGACGTTATTGTTAAGCCGCGGACTCGGCACGCATACGATTCCGGTGCGCATCTTAAACCATGCCGAGCTTTTGTATGTGACGTGCAGACCGCAGAGGCAGGAGCAGCCGGGCGCGGATTCCGCCGGGCGGCAGGACCCCGTGCAATAGGGGCGGATCTCAATAGGGGCATTTTGGGTTGATTTTTTAGGAAAAGACCTGTAAAATAGACGTGTTGCGAAAACCGCAGGATGGGGACGGTAAGAACGATGGAACAGCTGAAGGTGAAGCTGGAGGTCTTTGAGGGGCCGCTGGATCTTCTTTTACATCTGATAGAAAAAAATAAGGTCGATATTTACGATATTCCAATCGTGGAGATCACGGAACAGTATCTGGATTATGTGCGTGCAATGGACACGGAGGATATGAACGTGATGAGCGATTTCCTCGTCATGGCGGCAACGCTGCTCGACATCAAATGCAAGATGCTCCTGCCGAAACAGGAGGATGAGGAAGGCGAGGAGGAAGATCCGCGTACGGAGCTGGTCGAACAGCTTTTGCAGTACAAGCTGTACAAATATATGTCCTATGAATTAAAAGACAGACAGATGGATGCGCAGCAGACTTTATACAAACAGGCGACGCTGCCGAAGGAAGTGGAAGAGTACCGCCCGCCCATCGATTATGAGGAGCTGCTCGGAGACATCACGCTGACGCGTCTGTATTCGGTGTTCGAGTCCATCGTCAAACGGCAGGAAGACCGGATCGATCCGATCCGCAACCAGTTCGGTAAGATCGAGAAGGACGAGGTCAACCTGGAGGAAAAACAGCATTACATAGAAACGTATCTGTATGAACACGGCAAGGCGGATTTTGGGGCGCTTCTGGAGCAGGGAACCAGCAGGATGGAAGTGATCGTCACTTTTTTGGTTATTCTGGAATTGATGAAGATCGGCAAGATCACGGTGGCGCAGGAAGATACGTTTGACGCGATCAGCATCGTCTGGCAGCCGGACGCAGAGGTGTCCGTATTGCCGATGCAGATGACGGCCGTCATGTGAGAAGAACGAGGGAGCTTGGATGGAGAGAGAAAAAGCAAAGCAGGTGTTGGAGGCGGTGTTGTTCGCGATGGGGGAGGCGGTGGAGCTTTCCAGACTTGCAGGCGTCATAGAGGAAGAAAAAGACACAACACGCGAACTTTTAACGGAGTTAAAAGAGCAGTACCACAGCGGGAACCGTGGCATGGACATCATCGAGCTTGACGGCGCGTATCAGATGTGCACGCGCACGGAGCTGTACGAATATCTGATCAAGATCGCGAAAAATCCGAGGAAATTTGTATTGACCGACTCGGTCATGGAGACGCTCTCGATCATTGCGTATAAACAGCCGGTCACGAAAATGGATATTGAAAAGATCAGGGGCGTAAGTTCTGATTTTGCGGTCAATAAGCTGATCGAATATCATCTGGTGACGGAGCTCGGCAGGCTGAATGCGCCGGGACGCCCGCTGCTGTTTGGAACGACCGAAGAATTTCTGCGCTGTTTCGGCGTGCGTTCCTTGGACGAGCTTCCCGAATTAAGGGCGGAACAGCTCGCGGAATTCAAACAGCAGGCGGAGGAGGAAGCGCAGCTGAAACTGGATATTTAAGACCGGCGTGAAAACGGGATTGTCCGCCAAAGCGAATATGGGCGCGGGCGTCCGCATATATTGTTCAGAGATTTTAGAAGAACAGCGGATGGACGCGTATGTTCAGGAAACAGGGCGCAGGAATCAAAGAAGAATGGATCAGACGGGGCACGGCAGCAGCGGTATTGACCGCAGGGCTGTTTGTGCTCCTTTTGCACGCTTTGCGTGCGCAAAGCGCACAGAGGGACGGCGGCGCAGACAGCCTGTTTGCCGCGCCTCCGGTGCAGCGGCAATATCACACGGCGGAGACGCTGCATGAAAAAACGGCGGAGCAGCCGACGCTTTCCCTCTATGCGCGCGCGGCGCTTTTGCTTGATGCCGACAATAACCGGATCCTATATGAAGATAACGGCATGCAGGTGATGGCGATGGCAAGTACAACGAAGATCATGACCTGTATTCTGGCGCTGGAATACGGCAATCCGGATGATCTGGTAACGGTATCCGCGCGCGCGGCGGCGATGCCGAAAGTCAAGTGTTATCTGCGCGCGGGAGAACAGTACCGCCTCGGCGATCTGCTCTATTCCATGATGCTTCAATCGCATAACGATACGGCGGCGGCGATCGCCGAGCATATCGGGGGCAGCATCGAGGATTTTGCCGAGCTGATGAACCGGAAAGCGATCGATTTAGGCTGCACGGACACCCTGTTCATTACGCCGAACGGCTTAGACGCGGCAAAAGAGGACGGCAGTTTCCACAGCACGACGGCGTACGATCTTGCGCGGATCGCGGCGTATGCCGTTCAGAACGAGGAGTTTCTGCGCATTGTCGGAACGCGCTCCTACTCGTTTTCCTCGGCGGACGGGACACGCAGCTTTACCGTATCAAACGCAGATCGTTTTCTTGATATGATGGACGGTGCGATCGGCATTAAAACAGGCTTTACGGGACAGGCGGGGTATTGCTTTGTCGGCGCGCTTAAAAGAGACGGAAAAACCTTCGTCAGCGTGGTGCTTGGCTGCGGGTGGCCGCCGAATAAAAACTATAAATGGCACGATACGCAAGCGCTCATGGAGTATGGCGTTTCGGGCTATGCTTATGAGGAGATTCCCGTCAGGGACGGCGCGCCGGCGATTACGGTCTTAAACGGAAAAGAAAAACGTGTTCCCGCCGTCGTTTCCCCCGAACCGTTCGGGCTCCTGCTGTCTGCCTGCGACGAGGTCGTCTACGAGCGGGAGATGAACACGGCATTGACTGCACCGGTCGAAGCGGGAACGATCGCGGGTTACGACCGGTATTATGTGAATGGCACGCTTTACCGCGTATTTCCGATTTATACGGGCGGCGCAGTCGGGCAGATCGATTATCCGTTCTGTCTGGATCACGTATGGGATAGGCTGCTTTTATAAAATTGGGAAAACTCCTTTTGACGAAATTGGCTCTTTGCTGAAAAAGTCTGGAAAAAGTTTTGCATTTTTATCGAAAATCCTATTTGCGATTGAAAAATTGTATGTTATACTACTGTAAGTGCGAATTTGTGTATTACCATATTTTCGTAAAAGCAAACGCTTTTTTCTAATTTATAACATGGAGGGCTGAAAAATGAGTACTACTTCATCAGGCATCGCGAGTGACAGAATAGCTGCCTTACTCGATGAAAACAGTTTTGTGGAGATCGGTGCGCTCGTAACGGCGAGAACAACGGATTTTTCCATGAAACAGAACGACACTCCTTCCGACGGCGTTGTGACCGGATACGGAGTGATTGGCGATCATCCGGTGTATGTGTATAGCCAGGATGCATCCGTTTTAGGCGGAAGCGTCGGCGAGATGCACGCTAAGAAGATCGCGAATATTTATGACCTTGCCATGAAGACGGGTGCGCCTGTCATCGGATTGATCGACTGTGCGGGCCTGCGGCTTCAGGAGGCGACGGACGCCTTAAACGGTTTCGGACAGATTTATGCAAAGCAGGTGAAGGCTTCCGGCGTGATCCCGCAGATTACGGCGGTATTTGGTTCCTGCGGCGGCGGACTTTCCCTCATTCCCACGCTGACGGATTTCACGTTTATGGAGGAAAAAGGGGCAAAGCTGTTCGTCAATACGCCGAATACGCTTGACGGCAACGATGCGGGCAAATGTGACTGCGCGGGCGCGAAATTCCAGAGCGAGGAAGCGGGCGTTGTGGACGGCGTCGGCAGCGAGACGGACATGCTTGCGCGCATCAGGGAACTTGTTATGATGATCCCGGCAAGCAGCGAAGCAGATTTTTCGTTTACGGACTGTGAGGACGACTTAAACAGGACATGCGCGGAATTGGAGAACTGTGCGGGCGATACCGCCATTGCGTTGTCCCAGATCGCGGATGATCAGGTTTTCTTTGAACTGAAAGAGAATTATGCAAAAGAGATGGTAACGGGCTTTATCCGCCTGAACGGTTCCACGATCGGCTGTGTGGCAAACCGCACCGAGGTATACGGAGAGGACGGAAAAGCGCAGAAGCTTGGCGGCGTTCTGACGGTGAAAGGCTGTGAGAAGGCGGTCAAATTCATCAAGTTCTGCGATGCGTTCAACATTCCGCTTCTTACCCTCACGAACGTAAACGGTTTTGAGGCGACGGTGGATGCGGAAAAGAATATGGCGAAGGCGGCGGCGAGACTGACCGCGGCATTTGCAGGCGCGACAGTGGCAAAAGTCAACGTGATCGTCGGCAATGCATACGGCAGCGCTTACATAGCGATGAATTCCAAGGCGATCGGCGCAGACATCACGATGGCATGGCAGAATGCGAAGATCGGCATGATGGACGCAAAGCTTGCGGCGAAAATCATCTGTGACGGTAAGGGAGCGGACGAGATTGACCGCTGCGCGGCAGAGTACGAAGAGCTCCAGTCGAGCGTTCTTTCCGCTGCAAAACGCGGATATGTCGATCAGCTGATCGAAGCGTGCGATACAAGAAAATATGTGATCGGCGCGTTTGAAATGCTTTATAATAAAGACGGGGAGTGTTCCGACAAAAAGCACGATACAGTATAGGAAAGGGCAGGGTTATCAATCATGAAAAGAATCAAAACGATCATCCTGGCACTCGCCTGCGTTCTGGGGTTGGCAGCCTGCGGCGGTTCCGACGAAGAACTTGATATGATGACGCAGTTGAATTATCAGTTCATTGGCAACCAATGTGCAGCATGGATCATGCAGGAAATGCCTGATGAACAGAAGGAGATTTTCAGGGGTTACACCGACAGACAATGGGAGGCGCAGACGGATTATTTTGCGACTCAGGGAATTTATGTGAGCGGTGAAGTGTTTATGGCGGGCTTAGAGTCCTGGTGGGGCGCGCAGAGCGATATGGGCACGAGCGGCTCGATCGACAGCGCTTCGATTGAAGTGGTACCGACCAGTGACGGTGCGACGGTCAATATCCCGATCACGGGAACAAAGCATGACGCGGTGATGGAAATTCTCATCGATGAGAATTATGACATTAACGGCATTACCACGAATGTATCGTTTTCCTTTGGCGAGAAGATGGGCAAAGCAGGACTAAATACCCTGATGGGAATGGGAACCGTGTTTGTTGTACTGATTCTCATCAGTCTGATTATTTCCGCTTTCAGTCTGATCCCGAAAGCGCAGGCGCTCTTTGCAGGCAAGTCTGCAAAGGAAGCGGAGGAAAAGAAGGAAGCGGTGGACAATGCGATCGCACAGATCGAGGAGAGAGAAGAGCTTGCGGATGATTTAGAGCTCGTGGCAGTCATTTCTGCCGCGATCGCAGCAAGCGAAGGCGCTGCGGGAACGGACGGTTTTGTGGTCAGAAGTGTCCGCAGGGTCGGCAGATAACACGAGGAGAAGTTCTAAACTATTGATAGTAAAAATCAGGAGGAAATCACAATGAAAAACTATACCATTACTGTAAATGGCAATGTATATGACGTAACAGTAGAGGAAGGGGCAGGCGCACCTGCAGCGGCAGCGCCGAAGGCAGCACCCAAGGCGGCGCCGAAGGCAGCTCCGGCAGCGGCAAAGCCCGCAGCATCGGGCGCGGCAGGCAGCATTAAGGTAGAAGCGGGCGCGGCAGGAAAGGTGTTTAAGCTTGACACCACAGTCGGTCAGGCTGTCAAGAAGGGCGATCCGGTCGTTACGATCGAGGCGATGAAGATGGAGATTCCCGTTGTTGCTCCGCAGGACGGAACCGTGGCAAGTATCAATGTCAGTGTCGGTGACGCTGTCGAGGCAGGCGCTGTTCTTGCAACTTTGAACTAAACCGGCTTTACGGATACCAGAATGACAAACACGGGAGGTCAAAGCAATGGATTATGTAGCAAATACGCTTGGTAATCTGCTTCATCAGACTGCGTTCTTCAACTTAACATGGGGAAATTATCTGATGATAGCGGTTGCCTGTTTCTTTTTATTCCTTGCTATCCATAAGCAGTACGAACCGCTGCTGCTTTTGCCGATAGCATTCGGTATGCTGCTCGTCAATATCTATCCGGATATTATGGCTCACACGGGTGAAGGCGGAGACGGCGGCGGCTTACTGTATTACTTTTACAAACTCGATGAATGGGCGATCCTGCCGTCCCTGATCTTTATGGGCGTCGGCGCGATGACCGACTTTGGTCCTCTGATCGCGAATCCAAAGAGCTTTCTGCTCGGCGCCGCTGCGCAGTTCGGTATTTTTGCCGCTTACTTCGGCGCGATCGCTTTAGGCTTTAACGATAAAGCCGCAGCAGCGGTATCCATCATCGGCGGCGCGGACGGACCGACGTCCATCTTCCTTGCAGGAAAGCTCGGACAGACGGCTCTGCTCGGACCGATCGCGGTAGCGGCATATTCGTATATGTCCCTGGTGCCGATCATCCAGCCGCCCATCATGAAGCTTTTGACGACGGAAAAAGAGAGAAAGATCAAGATGGCACAGCTTCGTCCGGTCACCAAACTGGAGAAGATCTTATTCCCGATCATCGTAACGATCGTTGTGTGTCTGATCCTTCCGACCACAGCGCCCCTTGTCGGTATGCTTATGCTCGGCAACCTCTTTAGGGAGAGCGGCGTGGTAAGACAGCTGACCGACACGGCGTCCAATGCGCTCATGTATATCGTCGTCATCGTTTTGGGTACATCTGTCGGCGCTACGACGAGTGCGGAGGCATTCTTAAATTTAGATACGTTAAAGATTGTTGCGCTCGGACTGATCGCGTTTGCCTTCGGCACGGCGGCGGGCGTATTGTTCGGCAAACTGATGTGTGTCGTGACGCATGGCAAAGTGAATCCGCTGATCGGTTCTGCGGGGGTGTCCGCGGTGCCTATGGCGGCGCGCGGCTCCCAGAAGG
>JAMPAG010000079.1 GCA_023667365.1 bacterium
CGGTTCCGCCGTGGAAAAAGCCCTGCGCATGGCGCCGTGCCGGGCGGGTATTCCGATAAAATGCCGCCCTGCGCCGGAATCCGTTCATAAATATCCCTGTTTTGTACCGGATAGCAGACGTCCGCGCCGCACCCAAGTACTGCAAACGTCCTGCCGCCTGCCTCCATCGCCGCCTTATGGCTGATGCCGTCAATGCCGAGCGCCATGCCGCTGATCACCTGCACGCCCGCCTCCGCAAGCACGGACGCGAACCTGCGCGTTGTATATCTTCCATAGTCAGAACAGAGCCGCGCACCGACGATGCTGACGCTCGGCTTTTCCTCCACCGGCACATCCCCCTTCACATAAAGCATCCTTGGCGGTTCCGGAATGTTTCGCAGCCGCTTCGGATATTCCTCATCTTCATAAAAAACAACGCGGATCCCATGCGCGGTCATTTCCTCGTAAAGCCGATGCGGCTCATATCGGGAATCCGCTTTCCATTCGCGCAGTCTGTCCGTCTGCGCCGCCGTGAGCAGCTTACGCTCTGTAAGCCGCGCAACCTCCTTTTCCGGCAGACGGTAAATTTGTTCGGCGCTCCCGTATTCATTCAGCAGACGGCCGGCGCTGACCGGTCCAATGGACGGAATGCCTGCAAGCCATAATGCGTAGATTCTCTTAGAACGTTCTCTTTTTTCTGTGGGGCTGTTGTTTTCTGTGTTATGTAAACTCATATTCTGTTCCTCCTAATCCAGCGTCCGGTCGTTTGCGTCCATCACGCGATAGCACGCCGCCTCGCTGATATGGCGCTCCAATACGTCCCCGCTCCCGTCCAGATCGGCGATGGTACGGGCAAGGCGGATCACACGATGATATGCGCGCGCGCTTAAATTCATTGTCCGAAAAATCTGTTCCAGCAATTTCTGCTGCGCCGTCCCAAGCGGCACGTAACGTTTCAGTTCTCCCGCGCCAAGATCCGTATTAAAGTGATACGACGTGCCCCGGAAGCGATGCTCCTGCCGCTCCCTCGCCGCCATGACGCGCTCCCTGATCACGGCGGAACCTTCATTCTTCCGCTCTGCGGAAATCTCTCCGATCGAAAGGCGCGGCGCCTCAACACAGAGATCGATCCGATCTAAGATCGGTCCCGAAATACGGGAAAGATAACGCCTGATTTCCCCCGGCGTGCAGCGGCACCGGTTGCGGTCGGGATAATAGCCGCACGGGCATGGATTCATCGCCGCTGCAAGCATAAAATCCGCCGGATAGGTATAGCTCGCACAGCTCCTCGCAATATGCACCCGCTTGTCTTCGAGCGGCTGACGCATTAAGTCGATGACATCCCTGCCAAATTCCGGAAATTCATCCAGAAACAGGACGCCTCTGTGCGCCAGACTGACCGCTCCCGGAAGCGGCACTCTGCCGCCGCCGATCAACGCGTACTTAGAAATGGTATGGTGCGGACTTAAAAACGGACGCTTTGTGACGAGTGCTTCCCCTGCGTGAAGCAGCCCCGACACGCTGTAGATTTTAGAGACCTCCAGACTTTCCTCAAAGGAAAGCGGAGGGAGAATAGAGGGAATCCTTTTTGCGATCATGGTCTTACCCGAACCGGGCGGTCCGATCAGCATGAGGTGATGAAAGCCTGCCGCCGCGATCTCAACGGCTCTGCGAACGGCAGGCTGTCCGTTGACATCGGCAAAATCCGGTTCCTGCCCCACGTCACACTCCGGCGCAGGCTTTCTTTCTGCATAGGGAAGCCGCCCGTCCCGCTCACCGGGCGGCGCGCACAGATGCGCGCGGATTTGTTCTAAGCTCCGGGCGCCGATCACCTGTATCCCCTGCACCGCGCATGCCTCCTGCTCGTTTTCTTTTGGCACGACACAGCAGGCGATCCCCTGTTCTCTCGCCGCGAGCATGACCGGCAGAACGCCGCGCACCGGCTTGATCTCGCCGTTTAATCCGAGCTCTCCCAAAAAGAGGATATTTTTTGTACTCTCTTCCGGCACAAGCTTAAGGGATGTCAAAACGCCCACCGCGATCGGCAGATCGAACGCCGTTCCCTCCTTCCGCACGTCCGCCGGAGAAAGATTGACGGTGACGCGGACCGGCGGCATACGGATACCCGTATTTTTGAGTGCAACGCGGACGCGCTCCCGCGCCTCCCGTACCTCGCTGCCGAGCAGTCCTACCATGTCAAAGCCCGGAAGACTCTGCGCCGTATCCACCTCCACACGGACAAGGTAACTTTCAATCCCGCTTAATCCTCCCGATAAAGTTGTCGTAAACATATCATCGTTCCTCCTTTTCGTTTTTTTATTTTGTAGGATTCAAGTGTCAAAAAAACAGCAATCAAATGAGCGTCAGCAGATTGCACCAAAAAAAACAGGGCAAATTATAAAACATCAGTTGAAAATGTCGGCGAATTGCCGCTTAAGAAAAACATGTCTGAAACATGCTTTAGAAAATCCGCCCGGCAGTCCGTAGAAAGACTGCCGGAATATCCAATACGATTTGTTTATCTTGCCGTTACGCTTGTGATCCGGCGCCCTACATCAGCTTCATGGACATGCCGTCGGGGTCGGTCGCAAACTGGATCGCCATCTCGCGCGTGATCCTTCCTTCCATATAGAGCTGCTGAATCGCCTCATCCATGGTGATCATTCCCATTTTACGGTTCGTCTGCATGACGGATACGAGCTGATGGGATTTGCCTTCGCGGATCAGGTTGCGCACGGCATGATTGGCGTGCATGACCTCAAACGCCGCCACGCGGCTCCTGCCGTCCGCAGTCGGAATGAGCTGCTGGGATACGACCGCCTCGATAACGTTGGAAAGCTGAACACGAATCTGCTGCTGCTGATGCGGCGGAAATACGTCGATCACACGATCGACCGTGCTTGCCGCGCCGATCGTATGCAGCGTGGAAAGAACAAGGTGTCCGGTCTCCGCCGCCGTGATCGCGACGCTGATCGTATCAAAATCACGCATCTCGCCGACCAGGATCACGTCGGGATCCTCACGGAGCGCGGCGCGCAGCGCGTTGGCGTAACTCTGTGTATCCAGACCGATCTCGCGCTGATTCACCATGGAAAGTTTATGGGAATGCAGATACTCGATCGGGTCCTCCAGCGTGATGATATGCGCGTCCCGCGTATTGTTGATCTTGTCAATGACCGCCGCAAGCGTCGTGGACTTACCGCTTCCCGTCGGTCCCGTTACGAGCACCAGTCCTCTTTTCCGCTGGGATAATTCCACAACGGAGGGCGGCACGCCAAGGGATTCCGGCGCCGGTATCTCGGTTCCTACCAGACGGAGCGCAACCGCCACAGAGCCGCGCTGCTTATAGGCATTGACACGGTACCGCCCGATGTTCGGGATGGAAAAAGACATATCATACTCGCCGCGTTCCTCAAAACGCTGGAGCTGAAAATCGCTCATAATGTCCTCCACTACCCTATGTGTATCCGGCGGAAGCATACGCTCATAATCCATCGTGATCAGATCGCCGTTCACACGCATTTTCGGCGGCACGCCGACCGTGATATGTACATCGGACGCCCCCGCCTCCTTTGCCTTTGCCAGTACATCCTCCACAGAAATGATTCCCATTATCGTTTCCCCTCGTTTCCTCTTAAAATAAAACCGGACGCGCCTTAAAAATCCTGTCCCGGAACATACTCCTCGCCATCGCCGGAAACCTCCACATATTCCGGCTCCTCAAACGCGAACCCGCTGCGCTTTAACGCTTCGGTATCAATCACATAACGGTTGTCCATCGTCTTCATAATGTCTTTGATCTCCATGTCGCCATATGCCAGCTCGTTGCTGAGATCGACGATCATATTCGAATCAAAGGTCAGGATCATCGGGCGCAGAATATCCTCGTTATTCTGTACTAAAACAAGTCCCTTTTCGCCTGTATTCAACTCCACACAGCTTCCCGCTCCGAGAATATTGATGGACTGGATCATCGCTTCCACAACTTCCGGATCAAATACTTCGGGATTTTCCAACAGCAGCCTAAGCGCACGGACCTCTGACGCCGGTTCTCCCACAAACTGCATCGCCGTCATTTCATCATATACATTCGCGACCAGAAGGACTTTTGCTCCCTGTACCATTTTAATATCGGGATTATAAATTCCTTTATCAAAATTACTCTCCATCTTCTGCGCCTGCACGCAGACACGCTTCACGCCGGGATTCGATGAAAACGTCTTTTCGATCAGATCAAAGCCCTGCAATTCGAACCGCTCCACAGCTTCCGTATCCGACAGCATACCGGGGTTGGTCTTTGCCAGTATCATCTTTCCGATGTCGTGCACAACCGCCGCGATGATCGTGTCAAGCTGCTCGTCAATCTTCATATTCATCACATGCGTGATCATCGCGCACAGAATCGCAACATTGAGGGAATGCTTGCACACATAATCCTCTTTGCTGCGCAGATTCTGCACGAAATTGATCTTTTTATCCAAATGCCCGTAGGCGCGGATCACGTTCGCCGTGATCACCTGCGTCTTCGTGGCGCGCTTTGTCTGAATGATCCTGTTAAGCTCATCGTCGATCGCATAGACGTTCATCGTCTGGAAACGCTCAAACTCAATATCATCCTTTGTCATCGGCGGCACCGGCTCTGCGGGCTCCAGGATAAAAATACCGATCAGCCCGAAATTCTTCACGGAATTGATGCTCTGCGAGGTCAGTCTGGAATTTCTTTCATACAACAGAACGCCCTCTTTGCTGTAAATCGGTCTCGCCAGCCGCATTCCCGCTTTCAATTCCGCCGTTTTAACAAATAACATCCCCGCTTTCCCCCTTTTTACCCGCTTTTGTTCCTCTGCGCTGCCTCTGCTCATTCTCCAGATAACACGCCAGCATCTTGTGCAATGCCTTTTTTTCGATTCGTGAGACATAACTTCTGGAGATTGCCAGTCTTTCGCCGATCTCGCGCTGTGTCATTTCATGTCCGTCCAAAAGACCATAACGCATAAAAATGATCTGCTGTTCCCGTTTGGTCAGGCACCCCCGCAGATAACGCGGCAGCACGCGAAGCCGCTCCTCTAACTCCATCCGCTCCACAACGTCCGTCTGCTCGTGTTCGATAATGTCAAGCAGACTGATCTCATTTCCTTCCTTATCGGTGCCGATGGGTTCGTATATGGAAACCTCTCTGGAAATCTTTTTCCGGGAACGGAACATCATCAGAAGTTCATTGTCAATGCACCGCACCGCATAAGTGGCAAGCCTGCTTCCCTTCTCATGATTAAAACTGTCCACCGCCTTGATCAGCCCGATCGCGCCCGTAGAGATCAAATCGTCCAGCTCCTGCGACGGACTTTGGTACTTCCTGGCAACATGGGCGACAAGCCGGAGGTTGCGTTCGATCAGGATTCGTCTCGCCTCTAAGGCCTCCTCGCCGCCTTCCCGCATCTGCCTAAGGTATCGGGTTTCCTCCTGCGCGGATAACGGTTTTTGAAACGTTTTCAAAAGAAGCCCCCAAAGTCAATTTGATATATTCTATGTGACCTTGGGATTGAAAGTGCCTTTCCATCCTGCTCAAAAAAAATTGCAATCCGCTTTTATTATACAAATCCTGTCCATAAAGTGCAAGAAAAACAGGATGAAAAATGCATGCTTTTCGTAACTTTTCACAATAAAAAGTCCGCCATCACGTAATTGCTGACGTCCAGCCCGCGGTCGGTCAAAAAAAGGAAGCCGTCCCTCTCCGTCAGAAGCCCGTTTCTCTGATGTTTGTCCAATACACTGCCATACACTTCGTACACGGAACGCCCGAAACGCTCCAAAAACGCCTGCTCCGACACACCCTTCGTCAGCCTGAGTCCCAGAAACATCGTTTCCGCCATGCAGTCCTTAACGGTCAGCGGCTCCCATTCCGCATAGGCAGGCGGCAGGCATGCCGCTCCCACGGCATCGTTTTCCCTCGCTTTTACATCCCGCTCATACGCCGCCAGGGTGTCCGCATTCCGGAACCGCACCTCCTTCATCAGGGACGCCGCGCCAAGTCCGAAGCCTAAATAGTCCCCGCGCGTCCAGTACGTCAGATTATGCCTGCACGCATAGCCGTCCCGCGCATAATTGGAAATCTCATAACGCGCATAGCCGTGCTCTTTTAACAGCGTTTTTGTCAACGCATAAAGCCGTCTGTCCGTCTCCTCGTCCACCGCGCCGTCCGGATACATCCGGGAAAAGGGCGTTCCCTCCTCGACGATCAGGCTGTAGGCGGAAATGTGCTCCGGCACGAGCGACGCCGCCCGATCCAGCGTATCGCGAAAACGCTCCTCCGTCTGCCCCGGAATGCCGCTCATGAGGTCGATATTCCGGTTGGAAAAAGAAAGCTCCTCCGTCCACTCCCACAGCCGGTATACCTCCGCCGCAGAATGAATCCGCCCCAGCAGCGCAAGTTCATGATCCTGAAACGACTGCACGCCGATGCTGATCCGGTTCACACCCAGACTTTTGATCTCCGCAAGCGTTTCCCTTGTCACGGTTCCCGGATTCATTTCCAGTGTGATCTCCGCGTCCGCGCGAACGGGAATGACGTTCGATAGTTTACATAATATTCTTTCCATTTGGAAAGAAGAAAGCAGGGACGGTGTCCCGCCCCCGAAAAAAACCGTTGCCGCCTCATATCCCTGCAATTGTCCGTTGTCCGACGCCGCCTGAATCTCCCGTTGCAGTAAGTTTACATAACTTTCTATCCTATCCACGGATGCGGGCGCGGATAGAAAGTCGCAGTATAAACATTTGCGCACACAGAACGGGATATGCAGATAGATACTGAGGGGACTTTTACTCATATTAGTCATCATCCAGCTTTAACACCGACATAAACGCTTTCTGCGGGATCTCGACGCTGCCGATCTGGCGCATGCGCTTCTTGCCTTCCTTCTGTTTCTCCAGCAGCTTCTTTTTCCGCGTAATATCGCCGCCGTAGCACTTGGCAAGCACGTCCTTACGCATCGCTTTGACCGTCTCGCGCGCGATGACTTTGCCGCCGACCGCCGCCTGAATCGGAATCTCAAACAGGTGGCGCGGGATCTCCTCTTTTAACTTCTCGCACATTCTGCGTCCGCGCTCGTAGGCGCTGTCCGCATGGACGATAAAGGAAAGCGCATCGACCTCCTCGCGGTTGATGAGAATATCCAGCTTGACAAGCGACGAACGCTCGTAGCCCTTCACCTCATAATCAAAAGAAGCATAGCCTCTGGAACGCGATTTTAGCGCGTCAAAAAAATCATAAATGATCTCGTTTAACGGCAGTTCGTACTTTAAGAGCGCGCGCGTCGTCTCAATATATTCCGTGCTTACATATCTGCCGCGCCGCTCCTGACAGAGCTGCATGATCGAGCCGATAAATTCCGTCGTCACCATGATCTCCGCGCTGACGATCGGCTCTTCCATATAGTCGATTTCCGACGGATCGGGCAGATTGGACGGATTCGTCAGCTCCACCATGTCCCCGTTCGTCTTATAAACGCGGTAGACAACGCCCGGCGCCGTCGTCACCAGATCCAGATTGTACTCGCGCTCTAGGCGCTCCTGAATGATCTCTAAATGCAGCAGTCCCAAAAAGCCGCATCGGAAGCCAAAACCGAGCGCGGCGGACGTCTCCGGTTCATATTGCAGGGAAGCGTCGTTTAACTGTAATTTTTCCAAAGCATCCCGTAAGTCGGGATATTTCGCGCCGTCCGCAGGGTACATGCCGCAGTAGACCATGGACTGTACTTTTTTATAACCCGGCAGCGGCTCGGCGCACGGGAAGGACGCATCCGTCACGGTGTCGCCGACCTGCGTTTCTTTTAAGTTCTTGATGGACGCCGTGAGATAACCGACCATGCCCGCGCTCAGTTCGTCGCAGGGAATGAACTGCCCCGCGCCAAAGTAGCCGACCTCGACCACGTCCTGCGACGCGCCCGTCGCCATCATCTTGATCTTTGTTCCTTTTTTGACCGTACCTTCCTTGATCCTGCAAAAAATAATGACGCCTTTATAAGAATCATAAACGGAATCAAAGATCAGCGCCTGCAAGGGGTTGTCCGGACTTCCCGACGGCGCGGGCAGTTTGTGTACGACAGCCTCCAGCACCTCGTCGATCCCGATGCCGTTTTTCGCGGAAATGAGCGGCGCGTCCTGCGCTTCAATGCCGATTACATCCTCGATCTCGTCCATGACGCGCTGCGGCTCGGCGCTCGGTAAGTCGATCTTATTGATGACCGGCACGACCTCCAGGTCATGATCGAGTGCCAGATAGACATTGGCAAGCGTCTGCGCCTCGATTCCCTGCGCCGCGTCCACAACCAAGATCGCGCCGTCACAGGCGGCAAGGCTCCGGCTGACTTCGTAATTAAAATCCACATGTCCCGGCGTGTCGATCAGATTGAAGATATATTCCTCCCCGTCCTTTGCCTTATACACGGTCCGGACCGCCTGCGCTTTGATCGTGATGCCGCGCTCGCGCTCTAAGTCCATATTGTCGAGCACCTGCGCCTGCATCTCCCGCTCGGTCAAAAGCCCCGTCTTCTCAATGATCCGGTCTGCGAGCGTGCTCTTTCCGTGGTCGATGTGCGCAACAATGCAAAAATTGCGAATGTGATTCTGGTCGATCTGTGCCATAGCGGTACTCCTTTTCTATCTGCATAAATGGGAAATTGCGCGCCGCATTCCGTCAACCGTGCGGCTGCGCATATGATGAAAACCCCATCCCTAATTCATATGGATTATAGCAAATAATGGTTCTCATGTCCATGCGCATATGGTACAATGTTGTCAGACATTGTACCGCGCCACAGCGAAGCGGAGTGCGCATGGACTTAGCATGATCGCGAAGCAGTCATGCTAAAATATTGTCAGACATTGTACCGCGTCGAAGCGAAGCGGAGTGCGCACAGACTTATCATGATCGCGAAGCAGTCATGATACAATGTCCGCAAAGGAGATACGCAAATGAGACTTACCATCGAAAAATTTACCAAAAACCGGATACCGGACGTGGTGGATTTTGAAAACAGACTGCGGCAGGAAGAAGATTTCTATGGATGGAAAATTGACGACGCTTATGTCAAAGCGTTGGAAAACAGTTTTGACGATCGTGCCTTCGACCACTCTTTTTCCCTGTTGGCATACGATGACGGCTCCGTGATCGGAAGAATTGATTCCGCAATCATTGCAAGCCGTTTTGACGGTTCTAAAAAGACGGCGTATCTGGACTGGATCTGTGTAATCAAAAGCTTCCGCCATCAGGGTGTTGCGCAGCAATTATTGAAATCGCTGCAAGCGCTCCTGATCGAAGAGCATGTGGATACGCTCATCGCCCTGAGTGCAGCAAATGAGGAAGCGCAGCGTTTTTATAAAAGCATTCCGCATTCCGAAATGCACGATACCGGGGTTTGGATCTACTTAAATGCGTGATCTGCCACATCCGTTACCGCGTCCCGCTAAGTTCCATCCCCAATATCTGTGCGATGATCGGCACCGCGTTCCAGATCTCCTCACAGGTGTTTGTCTGCGCGCCCAGCTCGATCAACATACTCTTTGGACAAAAATGCATGTTATAACGCAGCGCACGCAGATAAATGCCGCGCGTCACACCCGGATAATATTCGTTCGCCAGCGCCTGCGCCTGAAACGAAAACGCCAGATTATCCTTTATGTACGGATTATACAGATACTCGATATTTCCCTGCGTATTATTATAGCTTAATCCGTTAAAAAACATAAATTTCGCCGTCGGTCTGCCGTCAATATCCGCGACAAGCCGCACGTCCTCTTTGACTGCGTCCCGATGCAGGTCGATCACGACCTCGATCGTCGGATTCTCCGCCAAAATCTGCCGGATCGCCGGTTCTGCGCAGGAATATGCCCGGTCGCGGTTTTCCACGTCGTACTGCCCCGTATGATGAATGACATTGAACCCGTACTGCGTGCGCAAAAGCTGCGCGAGATACTCTCCCGCGCCGACCACGCCGGTGGAAAGATCCCCCTCCGTGGAATCGGCATAGGCTTCCAGCGAGTGCGTGTGATAGATCAGAATCTGCGGGCCGGAAGCGTCTCCCTTGAGCGTCATATCCGCTCCGGTCAGTTCTGCAATGTTTAACCGCTCCGCGGTCGCCGTTGTCGTCGGATCCACGATATAGAAACCTTTCACCAGTTCTTCCAGCTCCTGATACTGCGTCCAGTCATAGAGGAAACTCGGCGCCGTGCGCAGGGCGAAGCTGCCCGACATTGTCTCCGCAATATCGCCCTGCGCCGCTCCCTGTGCATACGCCTGATTTTCCGAGAGCACCAGTTCGTCTACAAGCTGCGTGTCGGCGGGATTGACCGCTGCCGGCGGCAGAAAGTCCGCCTCTTTTTGCTCTTTTTGCCCGTCTTCCCCATCTTCCACGGAAGGATTTTCCGCAAGCATACTCCTCTCGCGCTCGATCTCCCATGCGATCAGCTCCTCATAAATACTGCGGCTTTCGGTACTCCTCGCTTCCCCATATGCTCCGACCTGCGATAAGATCGGCATTTCCCCGCATACGGTATCAAAAAACGCCTGCCATACGTTTTCCGGCAGATGCTTTTCGTCGGCAAACGCATAAATTGGCACGATGCTTTGATAAACCCGGTCCCGCATGTTCTCCAAAAAAGCAGTCCCGATCCCATCCCGGCGTTCTCCTCCTGAGGCCGCCGTCCGCTCTCCTGCCGTACTGTGTACGATATTGGATACCGCTAAAAGAAAAAGAAGCAGCAGAAGGACAATAAGGCACACCTTCGCCCGCTTACTTCTGCCCGTCTGTATGGAAATTTCCCGCATCCGCACGGCGTTACCCTCTCATCCGTAATCTCTTCTATTCTATGAGACAAGGCGTGATGATATGACGTATGCCATCATGACGGTCCGCAGCACAGCAAAACGTCGGCGGCTGTGCGGTACGCGCTCCGCCACAAAACGCAACGCCGTTCGGTACGCGCTTCGCCGCAAAACGCAACGCCGTTCGGTACGCGCTCCGCCGCAAAACACTTCGCCATGCGGTATGCGCTTCACGCCGCAAAACACTTCGCCATGCGGTATGCGCTTTGGCGCCGCGGCGCCTCTCACGCCTCCCCGAAGCGCTCGAACGCCCGGTTGAGTCCCTCTGAAATCGTATAGCTCAAACGCTTGACGATCTCATCCACATCCTTTCCGGTAACATAAAAATTCGCCAGCTCCGGCAGCAGCTCCGGCGCTTCCCGCTCTCCCCCCGGATGTCCTCCTGCATTCCACTTTCCGATCGCGTCGTTCACGATGGTCTGTGCGTCCACAACCGTTGGTATCCCGATCGCGATGACGACCGGCACGTCGATCGTCTGCGCCGTGATCGCATCACGGTGATTTCCCACGCCGGAACCCGGATGAATGCCCGTATTCGTGATCTGTATTGTCCGGTTCAATCGCCTTGTACTGCGCGCTGCCAACGCATCAATCAACACGACTGCATCCGGTTTTGTCTGTCCCGCGACACCGCGTATGATCTCCGCCGTCTCCATGCCCGTCGCTGCCATGACACCCGGCACAACAGCGCTGACTAAATGCATTTTTTCCCGATTATACGCCGCCGCGCCAAACTCCTTTAATACCTGTCTGGTGATGAGCAGATTGTCCGTCACGCGCGGTCCCAGGGAATCCGCCGTCACATCCCGGTTTCCGAGTCCCACGACCAGAATAGACTGTTCCTTTGTCATATCCGGCAAAAGCGCCCAAAGCTGTCTCGCAATCTCCTCGGAAATCTCCTTGTGATAATCCTCGTCCGGCTCCGTCATGGCAGGCGCTTCAAGCGTGATATACGTCCCCAGCGGCTTTCCGAGCGCCGTTGCGCCGTTTGCAGACTCAATGACCACTTTTGTCACATGAATATCTGACGATTCCAGGTCATATTCATCCACGCGCACTCCTCTTAAATCCCCGGACGCTTCCTC
>JAMPAG010000007.1 GCA_023667365.1 bacterium
GTAATTTTGGAGAAACAAGGCAGGATATAATGGAATTTACCTTTCAAGGCTGAGACGATGGCAGGGAACTTGACAAAAGTTCCCTGCTTTGTTATTATATGTGCCGTAACAATAGTTAATAAAATTGTAATATTTGACACAGGAAAGCAATAAACATGTAAAAAGGGTGGGAGCACTCTTTTGATGGGAAACGGGATACGGATTACAGATCACACGGAGGTTTCATGGAATGGGAGCAGGAAATAAAAAGCTGTCCCGATCGGCTGCGGTGATCATGGCAGTTATGGTGGTGTCTGCGTGTATCGCGGCATCAACGGCAATGGTCGCAGCGGGCAGCGCCGAGCATGTGGACGCGCTGCAGGTGGGGGCGGAGCTGGTACTGGATACGGATACGCTGAGTGCCGGTGTGGCATTGATCCTGGATACAGAGCTCACATTGAGCGCTGAGACGACGCAGGAGGCGCAGTCCGGAGCGGGAACGAGGAGCGCGCGGCAGCCTGAGGGAGAACCGGCGGGACATGCGGCGGATACGACGGGCGCGGATACGGCGTCTGCCGGCGCGGCGGAGGCAGATGAGACACAGGATGCCGCGGACGAGACCGCGTTTGTTATGACAAATGTGCAGAACACATTGAATGTCCGCGCACAGGCGGGCGAGGATGCGGCGATCATCGGCAGACTATATGCGGACTGCTATGGTGAGATTTTGGAGCGGGGCGACGAATGGACGCTTTTGCGTTCCGGCAGTGTCGTCGGATGGGCAAAGAATGATTATCTGCTGTTCGACGAGGAGGCGCAGGAGGCGCTGTCACAGGTCGGCAGATGGACGGCGACGGCGAACGAGAGCGGGCTGCGTATCCGTAAGGCGGCGTCTACGGATTCGGGCGTATACGCCCTGCTGGCACAGGGGGATATTGTTGATATTTACGAGGATTTGGGCGAGTGGCTCAAGGTCGCTTATGACGGAAGCGAGGGTTATGTGTCCGCGGAATATGTGACGGTGGATCTGTTGTGCGCAACGGGCGAGACTATGCAGGAGATCACGGCGCGCGAGGCGGCTGAGGCGGAGGCAAGGCGCAAGGCGCAGGAAGAGGCGGCTGCGCGCAGGGCGGCGCTCTCGGAGGAGCAGGCGAATGTCGAGGCGAATTACAGCGATGTGCAGCTTTTGGCGGCGCTGATCTGGTGCGAGGCGGGAAACCAGTCCTATGAAGGTCAGCTTGCGGTTGGAGCGGTTGTCATGAATCGCGTAAACCATCCGGCGTATCCGAATACAATATCAGGCGTTATTTATGCGCCGGGGCAATTTACACCTGCCATGACGGGCAGAGTGGCAAGGGCGCTGCAGCGCGGGGTGCCGGATTCCTGTACGCAGGCGGCGATCGAAGCGATGAGCGGCGTCAGCAATGTCGGCGGCGTGCTCCACTTTAATGTGAAGACGCTCCGCAGCAGCGATCTGATCATTGGAGATCATGCGTTCTGGTAAAAAAAGAGTTTGCGGAACGCAAACTCTTTCAAAGAATCCGCTCCGCGGATTCTTTTGGGATTGCAAATAGGTAAAATTAAAAAGAAACTCTCCACAGGAGGGTTTCTTTTTTTGGTAAAATGGTGTAAGATAGTACACACAGAACGGAAGAAAGGGGAATGGCTATGAATATGACTGTCATATGGCTGATCGCGCTTGCGGTATTCATCGTGATCGAACTTGTGTCGCTGGCACTGACAACGATCTGGTTCGCGGGGGGAAGTCTGATCGCGGCGGTCGCAGCAGCCTTTTCGGCGCCCCTGTGGCTTCAGATCGTCTTGTTTTTTGTGGTCTCGCTGCTGTTGTTATGGTTCACAAGGCCGCTTGCCGTCCGTTATTTTAACAAGGACAGGGTGCGGACGAACGTGGAGAGCATGATCGGTATGCAGGCGATCGTGACGAGCGAGATCAATAATTTGGAGGGGATCGGTCAAGTCAAGGTCGGCGGACAGGAGTGGTCGGCGCGGTCGCTTTACGAAGGCATGAGGCTTCCGGTCGGCATGGTGGTTGTCGTCAGACAGGTAAGCGGCGTGAAGCTGATCGTGGAACCGCAATAAAACACCCCGCGGCAATTGCTCCATGATCTGCGGGCATAGGAGGCGTTCGGAAACCGAACGAAAATCAAAATGTAGAGGGACCTGTCCGTAGAACGGGCGGGCGGAAAGGGAACAGTTATGAACAATCCGGGAATTATCGCACTTCTTGTTGTACTTGCATTACTCATTGTGATCCTTGCATCCTGTGTGAAGATCGTTCCGCAGGCGCAGGCGTTTGTTGTGGAGCGTCTCGGCGCGTATCAGGGAACCTGGCCGGTGGGCATTCACTTCAAAATGCCGCTCATTGACAAGGTTGCCAAGCGGGTCCTGTTAAAAGAGCAGGTTGTGGACTTCGCACCGCAGCCCGTGATCACAAAGGATAACGTTACGATGCGGATCGACACGGTCGTGTTTTTCATGATCACCGATCCGAGACTCTTTGCGTACGGCGTGGAAAACCCGATCATGGCGATCGAGAACTTAACGGCGACGACGCTGCGTAACATTATCGGTGATCTGGAACTGGACCAGACATTGACGTCGCGCGAGACGATCAACACGAAGATGCGCGCATCTTTGGATGTGGCGACCGATCCGTGGGGCATCAAGGTAACGCGTGTCGAGTTAAAGAATATCATTCCTCCCGCAGAGATCCAGAACGCGATGGAGAGACAGATGAAGGCGGAGCGTGAGCGCCGTGAAGCGGTTACGAGAGCAGAGGGTGAGAAAAAAGCAAGCGTAACCGTTGCGGAAGGTAAGAAAGAGGCGGCAATCTTAGAGGCGGAAGCCGAGAAGCAGGCAGCCATCCTTCGAGCAGAAGCGCAGAAAGAGAAGATGATCCGTGAGGCGGAAGGTCAGGCGGAGGCAATTTTAAGAGTACAGCAGGCAACCGCGGACGGTATCCGTTTCTTAAAGGAGTCCGGCATGGATGACAAGGTATTGCAGTTAAAGAGCTTAGAGGCGTTTGAGAAAGCGGCGAACGGGCAGGCGACCAAGATCATCATTCCATCCGACTTACAGGGAATCGCCGGACTTGCAACAACCTTTAAGGAAGTTGTTTCCAAATAGGTTTCTGGGAACGCTTGATTGATTTTTCAAAAGAGCTGCGCGCAGCGCAGCTCTTTTTTCTACAGTATTTCCGCAAAGAGGGAGGATTCATATGAAGGAAACGTTCAGCTTAAAGGGACGTCATTTTTTAACGTTAAAGGATTTTACACCGCAGGAGATCACGTATCTGCTTGATCTGGCGGCGGAATTGAAGGAAAAAAAGAAACAGGGGATTCCGGTCGATGTGCTGCGGGGGAAGAACGTGGCGCTCATTTTTGAAAAAACGAGCACGCGGACGCGCTGTTCGTTTGAAGTGGCGGCGCATGATCTCGGCATGGGAACGACGTATTTAGATCCGGCGGGTTCGCAGATCGGTAAAAAAGAAAGCATCAAGGATACGGCGCGCGTGCTCGGCTCCATGTATGAGGGCATTGAATACCGCGGCTTTGAGCAGGCGATCGTTGAGGAGCTTGCCGCATACGCGGGCGTGCCGGTCTGGAACGGGCTGACGAACGAATACCATCCGACGCAGATGCTTGCCGATATGCTGACGATCAGGGAACTGTTCGGGCATCTTGCGGGCTTAAAGCTTGTGTATATGGGCGACGCCCGCTATAATATGGGAAATTCGCTGATGATCGCATGCGCGAAGCTCGGTCTGCATTTTACGGCGTGCGCGCCCGAAACGTATTTTCCCGATGCGGCGCTTGTGGCGCAGTGCAGGGAATATGCGAAAGAAAGCGGCGGGACGGTCACGCTGACTTCGGATGTGCAGGAAGGCACAAAGGGAGCCGATGTGGTCTATACGGACGTGTGGGTGTCCATGGGCGAGCCCGACAGCGTGTGGGAGGAGCGGATCCGCGACCTGACGCCGTACCGCGTGACGAGTGCGGTCATGGACAACGCGGGTGAAAATGCCGTGTTTTTGCATTGCCTTCCCGCTTTTCATGATCTGGACACGAAGATCGGGAAGGAGATTCACGAGAAATACGGTCTGACCGAAATGGAAGTGACGGATGAGGTGTTTGAGTCCGCGCGCTCCCATGTGTTTGAGGAGGCGGAGAACCGCATGCACACGATCAAGGCAGTGATGGCGGCGACGCTCGGCGCATTCTGAGGAAATGAAGGATCAAAGAGAATGGAAGAGACGAAAAAGGCACAGATCTTAAAGCTTCTGCGCGGCGGGGTCTATG
Organism: bacterium; assembly: GCA_023667365.1. GTDB lineage: Bacteria > Bacillota > Clostridia > Lachnospirales > Lachnospiraceae > DLAJ01. The sequence continues at coordinate 4,299 of JAMPAG010000007.1, forward strand.
TTTCCGGGCAGGAATTATGCGAACGTTTCGGCGTATCGCGCACGGCGGTGTGGAAGATCATCCGTCAGTTAAAAGAAGAAGGCTATGAGATCGAGGCGGTTCCAAACCGCGGATATTGCTTAAAAAGCGCGCCGGATCTCGTTTCCGCGGAGGAGATCACAAGCAGGCTGAAAACGGCGTGGGCGGGCAGGCAGGTGTATTTTTATGCCGAAACCGGCTCCACGAACCTTGATGCGAAACGGCTTGCGGAGGAAGGGGCGCCCCATGGCGCGCTTGTGGTTGCGGAGAGGCAGACAATGGGACGCGGCAGACGGGGAAAAGGCTGGGAATCAGAGGATCGCGGGCAGGCAGTCTATATGACGCTGCTGCTCAAACCGGAGTTTTCACCGGAGCATGCCTCCCGCGTGACATTATTGATGGCGCTGGCGGTTGCGGCGGCGCTGGAGGAGGTCTGTGAGGGACAGTCCGTGCAGATCAAGTGGCCGAACGATGTGGTGTTGAACGGGCATAAGGTGTGCGGTATTCTGACGGAAATGAGCGCGGAGCCGGGGTATATCCATCATGTCGTCATCGGCACCGGCATCAATGTGAACCAGCTGGAGTTTCCCGAAGAGGTCGGAGCGATCGCCACATCCGTACTGCGTGAGACAGGGCGGAGGAACCCGCGCGCGCAGATTATCGCGCGTGTGATGTTCTTTTTTGAACAATATTATGAACAGTTCTTACAGACGCAGGATCTGTCCGCGGTCAGGGAGCAGTATGAGGCGCACTTAGCAGGCTTGGGCGGGGAAGTGCGCGTGCTGGATCCCAAGGGCGAATATGTCTGCGTTTCTAAGGGGATCACGAAAAACGGCGAGCTGATTGTGGAAAAAGAGGACGGAACGCGCTGCGAGGTTTATGCCGGCGAAGTCTCCGTGCGGGGACTGTACGGGTATGTGTAACATGGAAGGATAGAAGGGACGATATGAGCGGATCACGGACGGTTTTGTGCGGCGCAAACGCCTATGATAAAAAATACTATTTTAACAAGCAGTTTGCGAAGCTGCCGCAGTCCATCCAGGAGGAGCTGCATATCATCTGCGTGCTGTTCACGGAGGAGGTCGGCGGGATTTTTACGATCGGCTTTGAGGAGGACGGCAGCGTGACAATGCAGACCGAAGCGGCGGAGGAGGATTATCTTTATGACGACATCGGGAGCGGGCTGTTGGTCAGCGAGGTGCGGCGCAAGCGCACGGAGCTGTTTGAGTCGCTGAGCCTGTATTATCGCGCGGCGGTACTGCATGAGGACATCACGGCGGACTTAAACGGGCAGGGTGAGTGAGCCAGAGCCGAAAAGAACAGGGAAGCGCGGAACCGGAGCCGGCAGGATATGTGAGGCGGAACCGGAAGGGACAGGGAAGCGCGGCGGGGAAAAAGAGCATGCAGATGAACATCGGAAATGTGACGCTTCCGAACAATCTCATATTGGCGCCGATGGCGGGCGTGACGGATTTGCCGTTCCGGGTTCTCTGTGCGGAGCAGGGCGCCGGGATGGTCTGTATGGAAATGATTTCCGCCAAAGCGCTTTCTTATCATAATAAGAATACGGAGGAGCTGCTTCATATTTCTCCGGAAGAGGGGATTGTGTCCCTGCAATTGTTCGGTTCCGAGCCGGAGCTGATGGGAGAAGTTGCAAAACAGATCGAGGAACTCCCGTTTGCGGTGCTTGACATTAACATGGGCTGCCCGGTGCCGAAGATCGTCAATAACGGCGAGGGAAGCGCGTTGATGAAACATCCTCTTTTGGCGGGAAAGATCATTGAGGCGGTGGCGGGCGCGGTCAGGAAGCCGGTCACGGTCAAAATCCGGCGCGGCTTTGACAGCGCGCATGAGAACGCGGCGCAGATCGCGCATATCGCGCAGGAGTCGGGTGCGGCGGCGGTCACGGTGCATGGCAGGACGCGGGAACAGTATTATGCAGGAGAGGCGGACTTGGCATGTATCCGCGCCGTGAAACAGGCGGTACGGATTCCGGTGATCGGGAACGGCGATGTGACGGATATAGCGTCGGTGCAGAGGATGCTTACGGAGACGGGCTGCGACGGCGTGATGATCGGCAGGGCGGCGCGCGGCAATCCGTGGATCTTTGCGCAGATCGCGCGCGGGCTTGCAGAAGCGCGCGCAGGAGGAGAAAGCGGCGGCGGAAGAGCGGACTGCAGTGCAGAAGGACAAGGCAACAGTGCCGGAAGAGCGGACGGCGGTGCAGCGGGACAGAGCGTCGGCGCAGGAGGAACCGCGCGCGGCGGCATCAGCAAGCCGGACCGCGGGGAAGTGAAGCGCATGATGCTGCGGCACGCAGGTATGCTTCTTGAAGAAAAGGGGGAATATACCGGTGTGCGTGAAATGCGCAAGCATGTGGCGTGGTACACGGCGGGGTACCCGAATTCCGCCGCGATGCGGCGCGCTGTCAACGAGGTCACAAGCTTTGCGGCGCTTGAGGAACTTCTTGACACAATATGGTAAATATGGTATACTACACGCCAACTATTATGTAAAAAAGGGAAGAAGGATAACGGAATGGAAAGCAAAAAGAACATTTTAACGTATGAGGGGCTGCGCAAGTATGAGGATGAGCTTCATAACCTGAAGGTTGTCAGGAGAAAAGAAGTCGCGCAGAAGATCAAGGAGGCGCGGGAGCAGGGCGATCTGTCCGAGAATGCGGAATATGACGCGGCAAAAGACGAACAGCGCGACATTGAAGCAAGGATCGAAGAACTTGAGAAAATCCTGAAAAACGCCGAAGTCGTGATCGAGGACGAGGTGGACTTAGACAAGGTCAGCATCGGGTGCAAGGTGCGCATTTTGGATTTGGAATACAACGAGGAGCTGGAATATAAGATCGTCGGTTCCAGCGAGGCAAACAGCTTAAAAGGAAAGATTTCCAATGAGTCGCCGGTCGGGAAAGCGCTTCTGGGCGCAAAGAAAGGTGACGAAGTCAGCGTTGACACGCAGATGGGCGTTGTAAATTATAAGATACTGGATATTGATAAGTCCAAGGAATAAAGGAGATTTTAGGACATGCATTGGTCAGATCTGATTGCAGAGGAGATCATCAACAGAAATCCCGATAAAGAGGAATATGTGTGCGCTGCGGGAATCAGTCCTTCCGGATCGATTCATATCGGCAATTTCAGGGATATTGCCACCAGTTTGTTTGTCACAAGAGCGCTGGAAAGAAAAGGAAAAAAGGCAAGATTGCTTTTTTCATGGGATGAATACGACAGGATGCGCAAAGTGCCCGCCAATGTCGCCAAAGCGGCGGAAGGCTTTGAGCAGTATATCGGGTATCCGTATGTGGACGTCCCGAATCCTTTCGACACAGAACATGCCACCTATGCGGAATATTTCGAGAAAGAATTTGAGGATTCCATCGACCGATTCGGGATTTGTCTGGATTACCGCCATCAGGCAAAGATGTACCGTTCCGGCTGTTACCGCGGGCATATTATCACGGCGCTGGACAAGAGGGCGGAAATCTTTGATATTTTGGACAGTTTTCGTACGCAGGATGCCGTAGAGGGCGAAAAAGAAGCGTATTATCCTGTCAGCATCTATTGCAGCGCATGTCATAGAGATACGACGAAGATTGTCTCCTATTCCGACGCGGAGAAGAAAGCGGAATATGAGTGCAAATGCGGTCATCACGGGACCTTTGATTTCCATACGGATACGGACTGCAAGCTGGCGTGGAAGATCGACTGGCCGATGAGATGGATGTACGAGCAGGTGGATTTTGAGCCGGGCGGAAAAGATCACGCGGCGCCGGGAGGGTCTTTTGATACGAGCAGAGTCATCGCGGAAAAGATTTTCGGCATTCAGGCGCCGGTTTTCAAGGGCTATGAGTTTATCGGCATCCGGGGAACGACAGGAAAAATGTCCGGTTCTTCAGGGCTGAATATGACGCCGGAGACGCTTTTGAAGATCTATCAGCCGGAAATTCTGCTATGGCTGTATGCGAGAGTGGAGACGAACAAGGCGTTTGATCTGTGTTTTGACGACGGCATTTTACGCCAGTATTTTGAATTTGATAAACAGTATGATCAGTACGTCAGGGGAGAAGCGGATGAGCATGTAAAATCCATTATGGAGAGCTGCCTTCTGACAGACAAGCCGATCAAGACGGTTCCGATGTCGCTTCTGGTGCAGCTTGGCTCCATCGTTGATTTTAATGTGCCGATGCTGGAGACGGTGTTTGCGAAGATCGGACAGCCCTACCAATATGCCGATTTTGAGGAACGGCTGGAATTGGCGAAATACTGGCTGGAAAACTGCGCGCCGGAAAATGCCAACAAGCTGGTTCCGTATCGGAACTGGGAAGTCTATGAGCAGTTAAGCGAAGAAGAGAAGAAGGAAATCGCGCTGCTGCATGATTATTTGGTGAACGAGGATTACACGCTGGACGAACTGAATTTCCAGCTGTACGAGTTTACGAAAGTGGTTTACGGCGCAGATCTGCCCGAACTGAAAAAGGCGCAGGGTGAGTTTTTCAAAGCGGTGTATAAGCTGCTGCTGAACAAGGAAAAGGGACCGCGGTTGTATCTGTTCCTGTATGCGATCGAGAAGGACCGCTTTGTCCATCTGCTTGATTTTTCAACGGAAAAGACGGAGGAGGAACGGGTTCCCTTATCGGAACTCCATAAAAAACCGGAAAAAGAAGAGAAGAAGGTGGAGTACGGCGAGCCGGATCCGGTGGAACCTGTGAAAGAAGAGATTGATCTGGAACTGTTTCAACAGGCGGATATGAGGGTATGCAGGATCTTAAAGTGTCAGGAGATCAGAAAATCGCACAGCTGTTACAAATTGACGCTGTTTGACGGGATCAAGGAGCGCACGATCGTTTCTTCCATTAAGGCATATTATACGCCGGAGGAGCTGGTCGGTAAGAAGATTATTGTGATCGCAAATCTAAGACCCGCCAGAATCACGGGCGTAACCAGCGAGGGAATGCTCTTGGCGGCAACCAACAACGCATGCGGGTGTCAGGTGATCTTTGTAGACGACCGGGTGCCGGAGGGGACGATGATTAAGTGATCGGGTGCGCTGCCGGAGGGGATGATGATTCTTTGCGCGCTGCCGGTGTCGGGGCGCGGATGCGTGGATTCAGGAACCGATTAGGTGAGAAAACGCGCTCAAATTAAAACTTGACACGGAATAAAAAGAAGAATATACTTAGGATTGATTTAAGAACGAAGGCGTTCTGCGGTAGGCAGGGCGCCTTTTTCGCATTCCCGGAAAGCAGTTGAAGGAGGGATTGTTATGCAGTTGGAATTGTTGCAGCACACGGATAAAATTAACGAACTGTTGGCGCGCTATGGAGTAAAGTTTGGTATTTATAAAAACAATACGTTCAAAGAACAGCTGTTTCCGTTCGACTCCATACCGAGGATCATTGCGCATGAGGAGTTTCTTTTTTTGGAAAAAGGATTAAAGCAGCGTGTTATGGCGCTGAATTTCTTCTTGAGAGATATTTACGGAAAGAAACAGATTGTAAAGGACGGAATTGTCCCGGAGGACTTTATTTTTGCTTCCAGCGGATATATGGCGGAATGTGAGGGGACAGTTCCGCCTAAGGGAATTTATTCCCACATATCGGGCATTGATCTGGTAAAGGGAAAGGACGGAAGCTGGTATATCCTGGAAGACAATCTGAGAGTGCCTTCCGGGGCATCCTATCCCATGATCGCCAGAGATTTGTGCAGGAGAAGTTCTCCGGATACGTTTCACAACTATCGGCTGGAGGACAACCGGAATTATGCGGATTTACTGCGCAAAACGATGGATTATGTGAATCCGGGAGGGCATACGGTCATATTGACGCCGGGCAGATATAACGCCGCTTATTTTGAGCATTCTTATTTGGCGGAAAAGACGGGGGCGCATCTGGTGACGGGTTCGGAACTGGTTGTGGAAAAGGATATGCTGTACTATACTTCAGCGGATGGAACGAAGGAAAGGGTGGGCGCCGTATACCGCAGAATCTCGGACGAGTATCTGGATCCGATGAATTTTAATCCGGAATCCCTGATCGGCATCCCGCATATTTACGAGGTATTCCGAAAGGGAAATGTGGCGCTGCTCAATGCGCCGGGAAACGGCGTGGCAGACGATAAGGGAATTTACTATTTTGTCCCTAAAATGATCCGGTATTATCTGGGCGAAGAGCCCATCCTCAGCAATGCGCCGACCTATCTGCCGTTTTATAAAGAGGATATGGACTATGTTCTGGCGCATTTCGAGGAACTGGTGCTTAAGGATGTGGCGGAGGCAGGCGGGTATGGCGTCGTATTTGGCAGCACGATGACAAAACAGCAGAAGCAGGACTTCCTCGCCTTGTTAAAGAAAGAGCCGAGGCGGTTTATTGCACAGGAAGTCATTGACTTTCAGGATTTGGATATTGTGGATGATGGAAAGGTCGTGCCAAGAAAAGCAGACCTCAGGGCGTTTGTGCTGACGGCGGAAGAGCCCATGGTCTGGAAAAGCGGACTGACAAGGTTTTCCAGAAATCCGGATTCGTTTATTGTAAATTCGTCACAGGGAGGAGGCTTTAAGGACACATGGGTATTATCTCAGTAGAACAGGCGGATCATTTATATTGGCTGGGGAGATACACGGAGCGCGTGTACACGACACTCCGCCTTTACTTCCCGAAATTTGACAACATGATTGATGAGGCGGTTGACAGCTATCAGGCTTTCTGCGAGTCTATTGACATTCCGAACAGTTATTCTTCAAAGGAGGATTTTCTCAGGCGTTATCCTTTTGATGCGGCGAATCCGGATTCCATTATCAGCAATCTCAACCGTGCATATGACAATGCCATTGTACTTAGGGAAAGTATCGGTTCCGAGGCGTTTTCCTATATCCAGCTTGCCGTTTATGACATGAATAAGGCGGCGGTAAGCAAGTCGCCGCTGATCGAACTGCAATATCTGATAGACCACATTCTATCGTTTTGGGGCGTTGCGGACGATCAGATTGATTCCGAACAGGTGCGGAACATGATCAAGGCGGGAAAGCGGATTGAGCGGATCGACATGTATGCCAGACTGAAAGTATCGCAGAAGGAATTGATAAGGGAGGTGCACCGCATGATCCCGCGGGTAGAGCGGAGCGGGCTGCACTATGATAAAGAAAAATTGGAACAAACGAAAATCCTTGTGGAAAGTCCTGATTTGGATTACTATAAAATTGTGTCGAATGTAGAGACAATGATAATGTAATAGAACAGGATGGGAGTGGTCTTGTGGCAGTGCTGCACTTTGAGTACAAGATGGAAATAACCTATGCGGAGTCCGTCGGCAAATGCTGTTTCACGATCAAGTGTATTCCAAGGGACGATGCCAGACAGCATTTGCTGGGAATTACGCTTTCCGTACTGCCAAAGACAGCATATTCCATGGGTGAGGACGCTTTTGGAAACAGGCAGATATACGGCTGTGAGACAGAACCTCACGACCGGTTTGTATTTCAGACGGTCGGTGATGTGGAGATTCTTTCGACAGATTATGAGGAGCCGGAGGATGGCGTGACGGGAATGTACCGGGTTCCTCATGGCAAATGCATACCTGGTCCGGGACTCATGGAATATTATCGGTCGTATGACCTTTCGGGGTATCAGAGCGCTTATGAAATCAGCGAGGCATGGATGCATAAGCTGCATCGGGACTTTTCTTACGTGCCGGGAGCGACACAGGTTCATACCGCGGCAGAAGAAGCGTGGGGCATGGGAAAGGGCGTCTGTCAGGATTATGCGCATATCTATGCCGCGTTGCTCCGCATGGCGGGGATCCCGGCGCGTTATGTATGCGGAATGATTGTCGGGGAGGGCGCAAGCCATGCGTGGGTAGAAGCGCTTTGCGGAGATCGGTGGGTTGCGTTTGATCCTACCAATGACTGTCTGGTATCAGACCAGCATATTAAACTCGGACACGGCAGGGATGCGGCTGACTGTGCGATTAACCGCGGACTTATGTGGAATGGCGGTGCGCAGTCGCAAAAGATCACTGTTCTGGTGGAAAAGAAGTAACGGTTTCGCGGAATGTCAGAACGGCTATGCAAAAGGAAAAGGGTGGATGATATGATAAAGACAATCGCAGCGGTGGGGCTGCCTGTGGATGAAGTGTTGGAGATCAGGAAGAACCGGATTCTGCCGGAAAAGCCCGGAGATCATAGGAAGCGCATCGGCATTGTGACAGGGATTCATGGGGATGAGCTGGAGGGGCAGTATGTCTGTTTTGAACTGCAGCGCCGTATCGAACAGAACAGGGAATGTCTTGCCGGAATCGTAGATATTTATCCCGCCATGAATCCGCTGGGAATTGATTCCATTACCAGAGGAATTCCGGCTTTTGATCTGGATATGAACCGTATGTTTCCCGGAGATATTGACGGCGGCATGATCGAGTATGTGGTTGCGAGGATCATCGAGGATGTGTCCGGAGCCGACTGCGTGCTGGATATTCATGCCAGCAACATTTATCTGACAGAAATACCGCAGATACGCATTAACGAGCTGCATCAGGATACGCTTGTACCAATGGCGGAAGCGGCTAACGTTGATTTGATATGGATTCATGGAGCCAGCACCGTGCTGGAATCCACGTTCGCATACAGTCTGAACCACATCGGAACCCCGGTACTGGTCGTGGAGATGGGTGTGGGAATGCGTATAACGCGCAACTATGGGGATCAGCTGGTGGATGGAATTTTTCATTTAATGAAAAAAATGGGAATCTGGACCGGGGAAGTAAAACCGGTAAAAAAGCCGATGATCTCAAGGAACCCGGAAGATGTCTGCTATTTGAATGCCGGCGTGAGCGGGATATTTATTCCGGGCGTGCAGCATGGCGCAAAATTAAAAAAAGGTGAAATCATCGGGCAGATTGTAGATCCGCTGTGCGGGAAGGTGCTGGATGAGGTGAAGACGCCGGAAGACGGCATGCTGTTTACGATAAGGGACTATCCGATTGTGGTCGAGGGTTCTCTGATGGGACGCCTGCTGAAAAAGGAAGTGTGTGGTTATGAATAAAAAAATAATTTATGAACTCAAGGGAATCTATCGGGATACCTTCCGTGTGACAGGATATGAGTTTGGAAGCGGGGAACCATCCGTCTGTATCGTGGGAAGTTTAAGAGGAAACGAAGTGCAGCAAATCTATTGCTGTTCCCAGTTGGTAAAGAAAATGAAGCAGCTGGAAGAGGAGGGAAGGATTGCGGAAGGGCATAAAGTTTTGATCATCCCCTCAATGAACTCCTATTCCATGAATATCCAAAAGAGATTCTGGTCAACGGATAATACGGATATTAACAGAATGTTTCCGGGATATGACCGTGGAGAAACGACCCAGCGGATTGCGGACGGCGTTTTCAGAGAAATTTCAAAGTATCGGTTTGGAATTCAGTTTACCTCCTTTTATATGCCGGGCGATTTTGTTCCGCATGTACGGCTGATGGATGAGGGATTCAGCGATCCTGAAACGGCAAAACAGTTTGGGCTTCCGTATGTTATCATCCGCAGAGTAAGACCTTATGATACGGCAACGCTGAATTATAACTGGCAGGTATGGAATACACAGGCGTTTTCCCTGTATACATCTACAACGGCAAGGATTGACCGGAACAGCGCGGGTCAGGCGGTTCTGGCGGTTATGAATTTTTTGTCTGCGCAGGGGCTTCTAAAATACAGGATTCCGGATACGCTGCATTCCAAGGTGGTACATGACGAGGAAATGATTTTGATAAAGACGGCGAAATCCGGCATTTTTGAACCGTTGGTAAAGGCGGGGGAGGAAGTCAGAACCGGACAGCCGCTGGCAAATATTTTAAGCACGTATGAAGGAGAAACGTTGGAAACGCTTTATGCGCCTTTTAACCGCGTGGTGTTTTTTGTGCATAATGAACCGTTGACGTATGCCAACACGGCGGTAATCAAGCTGATAGAAAAATGGGAGGATCACTAAAAAGAGAAAATTTAGGAATAGAATGAGCCTTGATCGCATGGGAAAGGGGACCGCTTCACAGCAGAAATCTGACATGGGAAATGCTTTCCTTGGCATTTCCCTAACAAAAATGCATAAATCTGCCGATATAAAATAAAATGCACCAAGGACATACTTGGCTTTTTGGTAAGCGGGGAGCGCTTCATGACAAGAGATCAGGGAGGATACATATGGATGAAACGTAAGGCAGCAGACGGAATCAGATATTGGGGACAGTTGCTTCTCCTACCGGTTTATTGGCTGTCTTTTTTGATGCCGAGAGATCGCGGCATCTGGCTGTTCGGAAGTACCTTCGGGAGAAGATTTGCGGAGAATCCCCGCTATTTGTATTTATATGCGCATCAGCACCGAAAAGAAAACGGCATCCGGCCGATCTGGATCAGCCACAACAAAGAAGCGGTGCAATTCTTAAATGCAAACGGGTATGAAGCGTATTACTATCATTCCGGGAAAGGAATCTGGTATGCGCTGCGCGCCGGGGTGTACATTTTTGATAATTATTCCAAGGATATTAACTTTTGGCAGTCGGGCGGTGCGGTCAAGGTGAACCTGTGGCACGGTTCCGGCAACAAGCGGACGAATTATGACAACGTGTTTGACAGCGTGCGCCACCCGAAGAACCTCTGGGAGAAATGGAAGACCTTTCCAAGGCGGCTGTCGGACGAAAAGCCGTACCACTATACCCTTGCGACGTCGCCCGCCATGAAAAAAATCTTTGTATCGGCATTTCATACGGATGAAAAACACATCATTGTGGAGGGGTATCCGAGGAACGATATTCTGTTTCCGTATGAGGAGTGCCAAATCCGGAATCTGTGCACGCGGCAGGAACGGGAGCTTCTTGCGGCGATTGATGCGCGCCGAAAGAGCGGCTGCCGGATTTTGACGTATATGCCGACGTTTCGGGACTCGGAGAAAAAACTGCTCTCCGTGCTGGACGCGGCGGCACTCGATCGTTTTTTGGAAAAAGAAAACCTGTTCCTCGTCATGAAGCTGCACCCGAAGTCGAAGATCAAGGAACAGTTGGAGCAGTTCCACTATCGAAATATTTACAATGCGGATGCGGAGATCGACGTGTATTCCTTTTTGGGACAAAGCGATCTGCTCATCACGGATTATTCTTCCGTGTATACGGACTTTATGCTGTTAGACCGCCCGGTTCTGGCGTTCTGTTATGACTGGGAGGAGTACACGGCGCACACGAGAGAGTGCTATATCGACCAGGACGAATACATGCCGGAGCGAAAAGCCGCGACGATGGAGGAATTGATGGAGGGGATTCGTGAGGTGCTAAAAGAGGATTCCCATAAAGAACAGCGCCACGTCTCCCGCGCGAGGATGTTCGCGAGGACGGATGGCAGGTCGTGCGAGCGGCTGATGAAAAAGATTAAGAGGATCGCGAAGGAAAATGACTCAAAAAGTCAATAGGAACCGTGGACAAAGCGGTGCGCAGAGATGCCCGTAAAAGCGGGCGGATGGGAGCGGATATGAATGTGGCAATGCTGATTGCCGGCGGAAGCGGGCAGAGAATGAAGCAGGATATTCCGAAGCAGTTCATCAATGTCAATGACAGACCCGTCATTGTGTATACGATGGAGGCGTTTCAGAAGCATCCGAATGTGGATGCGATCGCGGTCGTGTGCCTGCAAGGCTGGGAAGAAATCCTAAAAGCTTATGCAAAGCAATTCAATATCACGAAATTACAGTGGGTTTTTCCGGGCGGAAAAACCGGACAAGAATCGCTGCGAAACGGTGTGATGGGATTAAAAGAAGTCTGCGGCGGGGATGATCTGGTGCTCATTCATGACGCGATCCGTCCGATGGTGTCCCAGGAGATCATTTCGGACAATATCAGCTGTTGTATGCGCCACGGCTCGGCAATCACCGTGATCCCGTGCGCGGAGGCAATGCTTTTGACGGATGACAAGAGCAGCGCCACGGAAATGGTACCGCGGGACCGCCTCGCAAGGACGCAGACACCGCAGGCGTTTCCACTAAAAAAACTGGTGTGGGCGCATGAGGAGGCGGCAAAGCGGGGAATCACGGATTCGATCGCAACCTGTACGCTCATGATCGAGCTTGGCGAGCAGATTTATTTTTCTACAGGTTCGGAAAAGAATCTGAAATTGACAACGACGGAAGACATTGAAATCTTTAAGGCGCTGTTACAGTCCAAAAAAGACGACTGGATGAAGTAGGACGATGCGGGAACGGAACGCCGTGATAGAGGCATGAGGGTGACTTGCGTGAAGCCGGTCGGTGTTCAAAACGGATCGCATAAAACAGGCTGCTGCACAAAGCTGCGCCGCCACGGAGGATATGATGCTGGAAAGCGCCTTGTATCAGGAAGATCTGAAAAAAGTAAATGAAGCCGCTCTGCCATGGGAAGAGCTGGAGGGAAAAAATGTTCTGATTACGGGCGGAACCGGTCTGATCGGCTCCTGTCTTGCGGACGTGCTAATCTTTCGGAACGAGCAGTTGGGGGCACAGATCGGCATCTGGGTACTCTGCCGCAGGGAAGAACGCGCCAGGGAAGTATTCGGCAGGTATTTGGACAAAGCGTATTTTCATCTGATCGTGCAGGATGTTTCCGAGCCGCTTCTGCCGGAAGCACCGCCATCCATGGACTACATCATTCATGCGGCGAGCAAAGGCGATCCGGACAGTTTCGTCTCCGATCCGCTCGGCGTTATGGATGCGAATCTCATGGGAATGCACCACATTCTTGCGTATGCAAGGCGGCATAAACCCCAAAAAATTTTGTATCTGTCCAGCGGGGAGTCCTACGGGAAAATAGAACTTTCCGGACAGGAAGCGATCACCGAAGAAATGTCGGGCACGCTCGACAGCTTAAACGTCAGAAACTGTTACGGTATTTCCAAACGGGCGGCGGAGACCATGTGCGTCAGCGCGGTGCAGGAATATCAGATACCGGTGTGCATTGCCAGACTGTGCCACACCTACGGACCGACCATGACAACGGGTGAAAACAGGGTGATCTTTCAATTTATGCAAAAAGCGATGCGCCGGGAAGAAATCGTATTGAAAAGCGCGGGACTTCAAAAACGCTCCTACTGCTATGTGACGGATGCGGCAATGGCGCTGATGACGCTCCTGTTGCGGGGGAAGCCGGGAGAAGCGTACAACGTCTCAAATGAGAACGCTGTCGTGACGATCCGCGGTCTTGCGGAAATCCTCAGCACTTACGCCGGGTGCGGCTTACAATACGAAACGCCGACGGATGCGGAGCGCCGGGGGGATTCCGGCATCCTGCATGCCGTTCTGGATAACCGGAAACTGCGGCGGCTTGGCGTGCGGATGGAATACGATATAAAGTCGGGTCTGACGCGGACGGTGGAAATCTTAGAGGAGTGCGCAGGGCGGTGAGCGGAATAGAATCGTGAGAGTGCGCAGGGCGGTAAGAACGGAAGGGTCGGTGCCGCTGTGTCCGCAAAAATTCATGATAGACAGGCACAGACGCGTTATGAGCGGAAAAAGTGGTACGGAAATGGAGAGAACGATGGGAAAAGCGGCGGGAAAAGAAATCGGGATCGTGATATGCAACTATAATAAACAGGATTATGTACTGAAATGTTTGGAGTCTTTGTTTGCTTCCGATACGGATGATTTTGACGTATATGTGGTAGACAATGCATCCGAGGACGATTCCGTAAAACGGATCCGGGAACAATTCGGAGACCGCGTGACCCTTCTGGTAAACACAGAAAATCTGGGCGGATCCGGCGGATTCAATACGGGACTCAGAAAGGTTTTGGAGGGCGATTACCAATACCTGATGTGCGTGGATAACGATATTGTGTTCGCGCCGGATGCGGTCAGCAAGCTGCGGCGTTTTTTGGAGGAGCATGAGGATACGGCGGTCGTGGGCAGCAAGGCGTACTTTATGGACGAGCCGGATAAGATCTGGAATTTCGGCGGGATCATCTGTTTTGATTCTTTTATTCAAAAGGATCAGTATAAAAATTGTATTGACGCGGGGCAGCTCCCGGAGGTCGTGTACGGGGACTATGTTCCTGCCTGCTCCCTGATGGCGAGAGTGGATGCGGTGAGAAAAGTCGGCATCATGCCGGAGGATAATTTTATTTATTGGGATGACATGGAATGGGGGTATCGGTTCCGACAGGCGGGGTACCGCGTCGCATCCTACGGAAAATCAAAGGTGTGGCATAAGGCGGGTGGCAGAAATGCCGGAAATACGTTCATTCATTATTATATGTGGAGGAACCGGATTCATTTTTTCCGGCAGGTTCTTCCGGCGGAGGACCGGGAGCGGTTCGCGGAAAGCCTGTTGACGGAACTGTTCCGCATGATCTACAGCGTGAACTTAAAGGGAGAGACCAACATCATACGAACGCTCATGTTTGCGTTTGACGACGCCGTGCACGGCGTGCGTGGGAAGGCGAAAGAAGGAAGGATCCTGCCGCGTCCCGCCGTGGCAGACCGGCTGGGACAGGCGTTAGCGGGAAAAGAACACGTGCTGATCCGGTTTGACGGAAGCTTTGAGGGCATCGGGAATATCATCAAAAATATCCGAAAAACCATGCCCGCCATGCAGATCGTGATTTCCGTATTGGACTGTCCGGAGCAGGCGGAGGAACTGCGGACGCAGTATCCGGACTGCGAGGTCACGGAGCGCTATGAGCCGGAACGGTTTGAGGCGCATTTCGTCATGTGCGAGCATATTTTTAAGCTGTCGCCGGAGCGGCAGCAGGACTGCTATATTGATCCGTGGTGCAATTTGATCTACACGGCGAAGGATTTTATTTATGCCAGCAGCTTTGAGCAGACCAAGGAACTGTTTGTATTGTGTAAAAAGGAATTGCTGTGCGGGGACTGACAAAGGTATTTGCGGATAACAACAGAGATGGATGCGGCGTGGAAGCGTATGCGGATTGCCTGCCGAGGATGGCAGGATGGGATAACCGGTTCCGCGGACGGCGTCCTGGGTCTTTGTTGATGGAAATGCCGTTTATACGGTGAAATGGGAGGAAGCATGGATAAAAAAATCGGCATTGTCATTTGTAATTACAATAAAAAACAGTTCATTCTGCCGTGCATCCGGTCCGTACTGGATTCGAGCATGCAGGATTTTGACGTTTATGTGGTGGACAACGCTTCGACCGACGGGAGCGCGGACGCGGTGGAGGCGGCGTACGGGGACCGGGTGATCCTGATAAGAAATGCGGAAAACCTCGGCGGGAGCGGGGGATTCAACACGGGACTCCGGGCGGCGCGGCAGCAGGGATACCCCTATTATATGTGCGTGGACAACGATATTGTGATGGATGGGCAGAATGTTGCGCAGCTGTATCAATTTCTGGAGAATCATGAGGACGTGGGTATCGTCGGGTCCAAAATCTGCCGCATGCAGCACCCGGAGCGGCTTCAGGAACTTGGGGCGTCTCTGGACTTTGAAAAATGCACGCATGTTCCTTTTTACAAAGATCATCTGGACAATGAGGAGATCCCCGACGTTCAGGACTGCGATTATGTCCCGGCGTGTTCCCTGATGATTCGCGACGAAGTGATTGACCGGATCGGTCTGCTTCCGGAAGAGAATTTTATTTATTGGGACGATATGGAATGGTGCTATAAGGCAAAGCTGGCGGGGTACCGGGTGGCGGCGTACCGACAGGCGAAAGTGCTGCACGATATGGGAACAAATTCGGGAGATACCTATTTTTCGACCTATTATTTCTGGCGGAACAGAATTCGTTTTTTTGCAAACTATACGCCGCGGGACAAGCGGGACAGCGCGATGGAAACGCTGCTGGAAAATCTGTTTCAGACGATGTATGGCTGCTATTATAAAGGAAAAACGAATCAGATCGCGATCATGACGCATGCGCTGGATGACGCCATTCACAATCTGACGGGAAAAGCGGCGGACGGCAAAATCCTGAAAAAGGACAGAATAGAGGATCGGACGGCGGGGTTGTTTGAAGCGTATCGCGACGTTGTGATTGAATTTAACGGCGATTATAAGCTGCTGCAGGATCTTGTCAAAAAGCTCCAAAAGGCGGAAAACGGAGCTGCGCTGCGAATTGTCAGCGAGGACGCGGAGACGCTGCAAAGACAGTATCCGGAGTATTCTGTGTTGAGACCGGAGCAGGCGCCGCCGGAGCGGGATGAGGACGGGAAGGTGCTGCGGCTTGTCATGTGCGATCATGTATCCAAAGTGAAAGACCGCTCCCTGCAAAAGGTCTATGTCGATCCCTACAGCAATCTGCTGGAAAACGAGCGGGATGCGCAGCATTTTGACTGCTATGAGTACAATAAAAACCTGTTTGTGCGCATGTGGCGGGTGCTGTTGCAAGGACGGGGCGTGCCGCCGGGAGAGTGCGGGGAATAAAGCCTTGCGAAAAAGCGCAGACCGGGCGGCGGGTGATGCGGAACGCGGCGGAATAATAAGTAGTGCAAAATGGAAGAAAGTATGTTATAATGTCGCCAGACATTGATACCGCGCCGGGGCGAAGCGGAGTGCGCATGCTATAATAATAGAAGCAAGTGGTTTGCTTGAGCCGGCACAAAAAATACAATATTCATATTTTAGGAGGAAAAAGGACATGAAAAAAGGCGGCGTAGCAGTATTTTCAACATTGGTCGGAGCAATTGCGGGATTTGCGGGAAGTTCTTATTTAGGGAATAAGCAGGTTGCGCAGAAAGCGGAAAAGGTTGACAAGTTCAAGGGTTATTACAACATGCTCAATCAGTGGCTTGTGTTAAAGCAGGAGGGGAAGTCCTTAGAGAAGTATTTCACGGACAACGGCTACAAGACCATTGCTATCTATGGAATGGGCGAGATGGGAAATCGTCTGTATGACGAGTTGAAGGGCACTTCCGTAACCGTAAAGTATGCGGTTGACAAGAATGCGGCAAGCACCTATTCCGAACTGGATGTCATTGATCCCGAGGACGATTACGAAGAGGTGGATGCGATCGTTGTCAGCGCAATCTTTGCGTTCGATGAGATCGAGGAAATGTTAAGCGATAAAGTGGATTTCCCGATCGTATCGTTAGAGGATGTGGTGTACGAGGTGTAAAGATCTGCGTACGGAATGGAATCCTGATATTTGTCGTTCAAGCTGTTGTATTCCATCGGTGTAAAAGTGCCGCGTACGGGGCGGAATCCGTATTTCCGCTATTTGCTGACAGGCGGCGGCACGAAATGTAAAGTTTACGTGTCTGACAATGGGCAACCGGCTTACACAACAAAAAGAACCTGCGTGACGGCAGGTTCTTTTTGTATGCCATGTCTGTGTGTCAGGTTTGATGATGTTTAGAAAAATGTGGGATTTGTGATGCTTCGCAGTGTGTTTGCGATGTTTGGAAAAAACAGTTGACAAATAGGAATTCTTTTTTTATGATGAAAACATCAGAGAAATTCTAATTGTGTGCGTTCACACATTCAGACAGTTTCTGTCAGATTTTCTTAGAACAAAATGAACAGAATATGGCAGGAACCGGAGCGAATGCCATGCTTTTGCCGGATGCCCCGCATGTGCAGCGGTGCGGGGCATCCGGATCATGCAGTGTTTTCACATAGTAATCCTGTCGAAAAACAGAGAGGAGAAGCTATGCGCAAAACAGAAGAACGGGAGACAAAACAACGGAAGACAGAAGAACGGGGAGCAAAAAAACAGGAAGCAGAACGGCGGGAAGTAAAAGGAAAAGCGGTTAAAAAGCGGCATTTTTGGGGGATCGGCAGGCGCCGGGTGCACCGTCAGACAAAGGACAGGCTGTTCCGATTCTTATTTGAAAAGGACAGGGAAGCCCTGTTACAGCTGTATAATACACTCAACGGAACGGATTATGAAGATGCGTCTCTGCTGCAGGTCGTAACAATTGAGAGCGCGGTCTATATCGTCATGAAAAACGACCTGGCGTTTGTACTGGCTGGGACATTGAATTTATACGAGCATCAGAGTACCTATAATCCGAACATGCCGCTGCGCTTCTTGATCTATCTGGCGCAGGAGTATCAGAAATTGGTGGAACAGGCACAGGAAAGTCTTTACGGGACGAAACGGATCATGCTGCCGACGCCGCAGTGCGTGGTGTTTTATAACGGGGAGAAGGAGATTCCGGAGGAAGAGGTCTTAAGGCTTTCGGATTGTTTTGAAAATGAAAAGCGGAATGCACGGGCGGACGTAGAACTGACAGTGCGGATGCTCAATATCAATCACGGACATAACGGGGAACTGATGGAAAAGTGCAGGGTATTGCGGGAATACGCCGCATTTGTAGAATTATCCAGACAGTATCTTGCGCTGGGGATGGAACCGAAGGCAGCATTAGAGGCGGCAATCGCCGACTGTATCAGGCAGGATATTCTGGCGGAATTCCTAAGGACCTATCGGGCGGAGGTGTTGGGGATGTTATTGGAAGAGTTTGATGTAAAGAAATATGAGAGATCATTGCGGGAAGAGGGAAGAGAAGAGGGGATAGAACAAGGAATAGAACAAGAAAGCGCGCGCTACAGCGAGCTAATTTGTATTTTGCTTGAGCAGCATCGGGAACATGACTTGCGGCGCGCGGCAGAGGACCCTGAATATCGGAAATATTTGTATGAGGAATTTCACGTTTTATGATGGGATGTGCTATTCTGGTGACAGCAGTATGCATGACAATATGGAGACATAGTTCTTTTGCCCAGTCTATAGATCCAAACCTTCCCAAATTTGGGTAAATTTCCTGTTGATGATCCCTGCTTACCAGCGCCAATCGGTCTACTATGGTAAATATTTTCAGTAGAAAGACAGATTTTTCTTAAAGTATAAAAAAATGCTAAAAAATGAATGAAAATATCCGATATATAATGTATAATGTGGAAAGAGGCCAGCTTTCCTAAAGATAATAACTTTAGGAAAACCGCGGAAGCACCAGAAATGATTGTACAACGTTCACAGGGTTCTGAAAAGAGAACAGTGAAGCAGGAGTCTGGAAATGATAACGGTTGGATATTGGGATCAGACCTATGCAGAAAAGCGGCTGATCGTGAACAGGGAAAATAGAAAGCTTGTTACTTATATGCCCATTATTAGGGAACAGACGGATTTATTATTAAAACTGCTGCCAAGCAGGACAGAAGAAAAACGGGATCTTATATCGGATCGCCGGAACTTTTTTTACCATTCGCTTATTGAGCCGAAGTGTGACCTGATTCATGATTTTAACGGGGTGTGTAAAACAAAGCTTCCTTGGTTTTCTTCCTATGAAACAATGTGTCCGCGCGTTCTAAGCATGAACCCTGTTCGACCAGCTGGCGAACGGTGGATAAGGCATAATGCAGCTCTAATGGCAAAGGCTAATTGCAGAGGTCTTTTCCCGATTTCACGTTCGGCATATGAAATTGAAAAGGATTATCTAAAAAAACATGCGGGAGAGTATTACGAAGCGATCATGAAAAAGACACAGGTCGTTCATCCGCCACAACAGGTGTTGGTCTCCGAAGAAGATGTACGAATAAAAAATCAAAGGGTACAGGACGGAATCGAATTTGTTTTTGTCGGTGCGGGATTTTTTGTTAAGGGCGGAAAAGAGGTTGTAGAGGTCCTTTCCAAACTGCGAAAAGATTATGCATTCCATATAACGATCATCAGTGACTTTTACGAGGTGCCACAGCAGGAGCCCTCATATACTAAAGAAGATTATAAGGATTGCAGGAAATTAATTGCAAAAAACCGTGATTGGATCACAGTCCATAACAAATTGACAAACAGACAGGTGCTTCGAATATGTCAGCGGTCTCATGTCGGTCTGCTGCCCTCTTACGGAGATACCTACGGTTATGCCTGCTTGGAATTCCAAGCGTGCGGTATGCCTGTTATAACAAGCGATATTCGCGCGCTTCCAGAAATCAATAATAATGACTGTGGCTATCTGTTCCATATCGATGGACATATGAACGGAAAAGAAAAGCAGGAAAACAATCGGCGGGAGTTAACAAAAATATTCAAAAGAATCCTGGAACACCCGGAAGAAATAGAGCGCAAAGGGATAAACAGTCTGAACAGAATCCGGAAGGAGCATTCGCCGAAGGCATATGGGGAATTTATGTACCGACAATATGAGAAGGCACTTGAGTAGAGCGAGGACCGAGACATAAAATGACCAACCCAAGGCGCAGAAAACGCCGGATGTTGCAGGAGCATTGCGATGAATGATCAGACAGTGAGTGTTGTCATCACAACCAGAAATCGTTGCGGATTACTGATGAAAGCGGTAAAAAGTGTACAGGAACAGACCCTTACAGACTTTCAATGTGTCGTTGTGGATGACGGTTCTACAGACAAAACGGAAGAGAATATCGCACAGATTGTCAGGGCTGATAACCGATTTTCTTACATAAAAATAGCACCTGAGGACAGTAAGGGTGGAAATCATGCAAGAAACACGGGGATTAAAGCGACGACAGGAGAATACATTGCCTTTTTAGATGATGATGATATATGGATGCCTCAAAAATTAGAACTGCAATCCCGCTTTTTGAACAAACACAGACAAATCGGACTTGTTTATTGCCAAGTGATACGAGAGTACGTGAATGAGGGTGTACGTAGAAAACAGGTTCCTGACATGAGCTACAGGGGGGACTGTTCTAAGAAAGTTTTTTCTCATATCCCGTGCACCACCTCAACAATGATGGTGCGTCGGAGCGTTTTGGAGCAGGCAGGATTGTTTGATGAGAAAATGAAATTCTGGCAGGAGTACGACCTATGCATCCGTATCTGCCAGATCACCGAAATTGATTTTATAAAAAAGTATCTTGTGGTATGGCGCTGTGATACACAGGATAAGAACCGAATGACGAACAAACTTACAGAATGGGGAAGTGCCGTAAAACAGCAAAACCAGAAGTATTGCAGAGAACTCGCCGCCCTGCCGAAGGGTGCCAGAGAAGCGCGAAAACTCATGATCTTCTCCGATGCGGTGCAGCGAAGCCATAACTGCGGCGATAAGCGTGCTTCCAGATATTATTTGTGGAAAATCTATCGACATACAGGGGAAAAGAAGGATCTGTTTGCATTCCTATGCAATGATGCATCGGAGTATGTGTAGAAGTCTTTATCAGAAGTTTGAAATGATTTGTGTATGTTGAGCCGCGAACAGAATGTGGGAAGGTTTTGCAGTCACCATCCAATGTACAGCAGCAGGAGTGACGTCATGGTTAATTTTATCTATTTTATCCGTGATCACGTACAACAGGATCAGTTGGACCAAAAATGTTGTATGTGGATAGAACAATATTACAAGAAAACGAAAACGCATCGAAGCGGTGTAAATCATAAAAGGCGTAAGAAAAAATTGATCGTATCGCTTACGACAATCCCATCCCGTCTGGATACCATATGGATTACACTGGAGAGCTTGTTCCGGCAGTCCTATAAAGCGGACAAAATCATACTTTGGGTGGCGGATGAAATTGATTGGGACGAGATTTACAAAAGGCTTGGGGAACAAATCAAAAGAGGGTTAGAAATAAGGCAATGCGAGAATCTTGGACCTCATAAAAAATATTTTTATACCTTTCAGGAGTTTCATAATGATCTGGTCGTAACCGTGGATGATGATGTGATTTACTCGGAAAAGATGCTGGAAGGGCTTGTAAAAAATTATGTAAAAAAGCCTGACCGGGTATATTGTTATCGCTCCCATCAGATTCAATTCAGGAAAGACGGAACGATAAAACCGTATTCCCGGTGGCTTAGTTATGAGAACAGAGTCATAAGGAGTCCCAATGAATCAAGATTAAATTTTTTTACAGGGGCTGGAGGCGTGCTGTATCCTACGCATCTGATGCCGCAGGAATTGTTTAATGCAGATATGATTCAACAATACTGCTGGCGGGCGGATGATGTGTGGCTATATATGCATATGCTTAAAAATAACATACCAATCTGCAATGTGAACGGTAACTGCGGGAATATATTGGTCATAGAGCGCAGTCAAAAAGAAGCACTATGGAAAACAAATTTGAAGAAAAGTGAGAATGATGAATATATTGCGGTGGTAGGCAAAGCAATGGGCGTTACGATAGAAGATCTAATTGGGGCGGTGAAAGAATGAGTTTTGGAGAACTATGCCTGATCGGATTTGAAGGAGTCTTAGTAAAAAATAAGACGGGAGTGGGTGTTTGCCAGAATCAGGTGGTACGGGCACTGATCCGGAAAAACGTGAAATTCAAGATTGCGATAGCCGGCGGGGATTTTAACTCAAGACAGCTAATTGCAAAGCCCTATAATGCATGGCTGCGCGATCATATTGTGTTTGGGCGAGAATTAGTGCCCGCTAAAAAAAGCGAGAAACTGCCGGTAGAATTGTCTTATGGATATTATCCGGTATTCCTGATGAATGACATTATGTACCCAAGCATCTTACCGTGCCGCAAGATTGCCTGGGTTCATGATATGATGTCGATGATTTACCCGCAGAACTATACGAAAGATTCCCTGAAACAGCATCAGATATTATTTCACAATGTGAAGTATGCCAATGGATTTATCGCAACTTCCAAAACAACGAAAAGAGATATTATAAAGTATTTACATATTCCGCCTGAAAAGATCACAGTGATTTATAACGGAGTGGAGGACAAGTTTTATTCAAATGCAGAAGATGACATATTGCCTCAGTCTGAAATTGATTTTGACAAAGCATATTATCTATACATCGGCGATATGCGGAAAAACAAAAATCTGATCAATGCATTAAAGGGTTTTGAACGCTATCTGTCACAAACCAGTGCAGACTGCTATTTTTATATTGCCGGAAATAAAAGTCATGAATATGCATCCTTAAAGAAATATGCGGAAAATTCTGTCAGCCTGAAAGACAGGGTGGTTTTTTGCGGCTATGTGACAGAAGAGGAAAAAATGGCACTGTATCGCCGAGCCAGAGCGTTATTGTTCGTTTCGGAATATGAAGGGTTCGGGATCCCGATCTTAGAAGCAATGGCGAGCAGAATACCGGTTGTGACGTCTGATCGTTCTTCTATGAAAGAGATTGGACAGGGACATGCAATATTGGTTGATCCGTTTTCGCCCCAGAGCATTTGTGAAGGCTTAAAAATGGCAGACGAAAAGGCGGATGATGTTGATTATATAGAGAGAAATTATCAGCATGCGAGGAAGTTTACATGGGAACGGGCGACAGAGAAGTTTTGCAGACTCTTAAAGTAGAAGAAGGGGTGGCACATTGATGGATACACGAAAGTTGGAGGAAGTGCTGAATAGCCAAACGTTTTGTGAGTACGAATTAATACAGGAAGCGTCTGCGATACATTATCTGGCAAGCAAAAGAGAGTATGACATTGTGGTCTATGGTGGAGGAAGCCGTGGGAGAATTATCATACGTTGGCTGCGAACGGAAGGAGTAGAACCGTTATGCATTGTAGACCAAAACCCGAGTAAGAACCATTGCATTTTAGATGGGGTGCCAATCTATACACCGGAAAGCTTTTTGGAAAAAGCATTCCCAAGGAAATTATTTGCAGTGATCGCAACGACAGCGTTTCAAAGCGGGATAGAAAATATTAAGATTGTTGAGACGCTAAATAAGATGGGAATTCATGATTATATGTCCCCGCATCAAGCAGATAATGGATTTCCGAGCTATGGGACTAAGTGGATAACATGGTACTTGGATCATAAAAAGGAGTTATTGGAGTCTTGTTCCCTCATGACGGACGAGGAGTCTGTGGAGAACTTTGCAGAGCACGTTAGGGTAAAGCTGGAACATTCACATTGGGACAAAAAGCAGTTATCGCCTAAGGATAAGTATTGGGGTACAGAAAATGGTAAGAAAGATCTGTATACACATTTAACGGATGAATGCATATTGGATTGCGGCAGTTCGGTAGGCGATAGTATCATTAAATATCTGGATAAGGGATTTGCGTTTGAAAAGATTTATGCGGTGGAAGGAAATTCCGATGCATTAAGCAGAATGAATACGCTGTTTCGGTATGTTTCGGAAGATGTGCGCGATAAGATTGAACAGTTTAATATGTACATCGGGACGGAAGATACAGAACGGGACACAAGATTAGATGTTATGTTTAAGGACAAAAAAGTAACGCTGATAAAAATGGATATTGAAGGCGCGGAGTTATCCGTCCTAAAAGGCGGACGGGAACTGCTTTCGACAAAGAAGCCGGTACTGGCAATCTGTGTGTATCATAAGCCGGAAGACTTAGTGGAGATTCCTCAATTTATTCATTCATGTTGCCCTGAATATCGGTTATATCTGCGTAAGTACAGGGATCATGCGCGGTCGCCGAGAGGGGAATATGAATTGGTGCTATATGCGATTCCACAAAATCGTGTTTGATGTAACTGTTGGAGAGAAATATTTTGACTACGAAAACGGTATCTTAAATATAGGTGCTATGCGAATCAGTAAAGAGACCAAAGAAAATATTGCAAATGTTTTTTCTGTATTTTCCATTAAAAGAAAGGCAATTTTGTACGAGAATTTCATAAACGTTATTTAAGTAAATGACATACATTGTAAGTGATACAGACAGAGTGAAAAGACACAAGGGAACAGGCGGTGGAAACGGAGTGGGAGAAGCGGCAATATGTGGAGAAGGTGTTGAGGAAACAAAAAAATTAGTCAGTGTGATTATTCCAAGCTATAATCGCGCACATGTGATTATCAAAACAATCCCTTCTTACATGCAGGAGGGCGTGGGGGAGATCATCGTGATAGATGACTGCTCTACAGATCATACGCAGGAGACGCTGCTGAAATTGAAAAATGAAATCCCCTGTTTGGTAATCAAAAGAAATAAAAGAAACAGAAAGCAGACTTATTCCAAAAATAGAGGAATACGATTGGCGAGGTATCCTTATATTTATTTTGGCGATGACGATTCTTTTTTGACGCAGGGGACGATTCCGGTTTTATTGGGATATATAAAGGAGCATCCGAATGCGTTGATCAGCGCTAGACCGCTATACCTAAAAAGCGAACGGGAAATGAAGGACTTGAAACAGTATATCCGTTCGACAGAGAGGCATTCTGCAGAAGAAGGCTATCGTTTCCTTGATTGGGAGACAATGACGGTTGACTGGGATGTGTTCTATCCCAAACTGAAAAAAGTGGACGTAACGCCTGCGTGTTTTTTAATAGCGACAGAACACGCGCGCAAACTGTCATTTGATCCGACCTATCAGGCTGCCAATGCATTTCGGGAAGAGACAGATTTTATTATGCAGGCGACCGAAATGGGGCTTGATCGTTATTTCGCACCACATGCGTATCAAATTAATTATCCGCGGGCGGTCTCTGATAAAAAGACAAAAAAGCGTGCAGGGTTTGCATACCGTTGGGGACATTTCAAAAATACAAAGTATTTTTTTGATAAACACTATCAGTTTATGAAGTCATCCAATATGGTACATAGCAGCAAATACAGAATCCTTTTGAGATATTTGTATTCTGAGATGAGACAGATACGGTGAAAGAGCGGATTTCATCATGATTAACATATGGGAGATTATGCATGGGAAAAATTTATATTGTTTCATGGAATGGAACGTCTATCGCGGGCGGAGTGGAAAGAGTAGTGAAATACATAGAGGACGTTCTTTCTGCGAAGCATGAGGTTGTCATCGTATGTGACAACATGCTAAAAGAGAATGGATTATGGGGGCGATGGACCGTTGAAAACAGGGTAATTAAAGCGATTGGCTATTCCCTTTATATTGCAGTTCATAAGAAAAAGAAGGATTATGTCATTTCAAATGGGTATCAGGCGCCGTTTATCAGAGCGGATTTTCTTTGGGCGCACGGGAACATGTTGGAAAACCGCAGATGCATAGAAAAGAGAAGCGATTATAAGAAAACGAAAGAAAGCGTTTTGGAAAGGATTAGTGCACACATGGCACGGAACGTTGTGTGTGTGGCATCTCATGTAAAAAGAGAATACGAGAAATTGTACCATGTTTCGCCAAAGAAAATGTGGGTGTTGCCCAATGCGGTCGATAGCACCCGGTTTTATCCAATGACTGAGCGAATCGAGCAGGAACAATTGATAACGGTTCTTTATGTAGGGCGGCTTGAAACAGGGAAAGGAATAAAAGAACTATTACGTTTATCGTCTTATATAGAAACGCTTTCCGGTTATCGACTGATGATCGTAACACAGTCGGAACGGGATAGAACAAGGTTATTTTCCAATAAACAATATACGGAAGTGTATTCCAAAGTGCCGATTGAGAAGCTGAATGATTATTACAATCAGGCGGATGTGTTTTATCTTCCCAGTAGTTATGAGGGCTTCGAGATGGTTACATTAGAGAGTTTGTCGGCTGGAGTACCGGTTGTAGGCTATCGGGTTGGTGCAATCAATGAGCTTTCGAGAAAGGGGCAAAAAGGCATTTGCGTTTTGCAAGATAACCGTGTGGAGACAGCGTTTGCAAAATTGACAGAAATGGCGCTGAAATATAAGAGAAAAGAAGCGCGGCGCGCACTACATGAGGATATTCAGTCTCGATATGGTATTGGTGTTTTTAAGAGACAGCTCCTGGATAAAGTCAAATTATTTTAGAAGTTAAGATATTTATGGAGATAAAAATGAAAGAACCCTTGGTTTCCATTTGTGTTTTGACATATCAACATGAACTGTATATTGAAGACTGTATCAAAAGCATTCTTGCCCAAAGCTATCCGAATGTAGAGCTGCTTTTGCTGGATGATGCGTCTGTAGATGGGACGTGGGATAAGGTTGTGCAGTACCGTGAAGCGCTGGAGAAACAGTGCGCGCGAGTAGAATTGATTCGGCATGATCGCAATACAGGAAATGTTACAAAGAATCTGAATGAGCTGATCCGTTTGAGCAGAGGGGACTATATAAAGGACATTGCAGGGGATGACTGCCTGTGTTCCGGATATTTGGAAAAGATGGTGGCTTTTTTAACGGAACATGGCGAGTATGTGATGGCATATTGTAATGAATATGTGGTTTCAGACGAATGGCATATAGCGCAGCCGTTGGGGAGAGAGAGGTGGTACCGAATGCATAGACCGCCAGCTCCGGAAAAAGTGTTTGAGAGGTTACTTTGGGGTAACTATATTCCTGCGCCAACCGTAATGATCCGAAGAAACGCCTATGAGAAATACGGATATTATGATGAAAAAATCAAATACGAGGACTATGACATGTGGCTGAGGCTTTCAAGACATGAGCGCTTTGGCTATCTTAATGAGACGCTCGTGTGTTATCGAATGTCTGTGACGGGATTGTCCCATACAAATACGAGACGGAAGTTTGTCTTTTTATATAACGAGACGGTGAAAGTGCTAAAGAAGCATCTTAGGTTTGTGGAGAAAGCAAAACGGCAGGAGATTATTTTGAATTTTTTGAAACGCAGAACTAATGAAATGAGAAAAAATGGGTGGTATGATCTGGCGTTGGTGTTTTGGATGAGAGAAAAAAAATTGTGCAGGAAAATGGCGAGAGGGACGCCATGTACTCAGAATCAATGCGGTTGGACAGGTCTGAATAGGAGGAATGCATGCAAATCGTAAAATATCAATTTCAGCAGCATGGGGATCACCGAGGACAGCTTGTTGCTCTGGAGGAATTTAATGATATTCCTTTTGAGATCAAGCGTGTTTATTACATGTATGATACAAAGGACGGTGTTGTGCGGGGACATCACGCACATAAGACTTTAGAGCAAATATTAGTGTGTATTCACGGTTCATGTAAGATATTGCTCGATAATGGAAAGGAAAAAAAGATTGTTTTTTTAGAAAAACCGTATGAAGGTCTGTATGTGCCGAATAACATGTGGCGGGAAATGTATGACTTTTCAGAGGACGCCGTTTTAATGTGTCTGGCTTCTGAGATATATCATGAAGAGGATTATATTAGGGATTATGAAGAGTTCCTAAAATTTGTAAAATGCTGAAAGTGGAAATAGAAAGAGGATTATTGGAAGAAATGAGAGATATAGACAGATATACACAAGAATATATAAAACATGATTTTGAAGAGAAGCAGGTTTTTTTTCGAAGGAAGAAAGTATTGGAAATTTTACATGCCTATCCGCATAAACGAATACTGGAAATTGGATGCGGACAGGAGCCCCTATTTCAATATGTGAATGATTTTGAGAACTATACGGTAGTGGAGCCGAGCAGCATATTTTATAAGCATGCACTTTCGTTGGCTGAAAATGATCCCCGTATTACATGTATCCATGACTTCTTTGGAAAAGATCTATCGCTGCCTGTGGGTGTGTATGATTTTATTGTCTGTTCAGGTCTTTTGCATGAATTGGAGAATCCGAAAGAAATATTGGAAAAAGTATATGAGCTTGCGGATAGTAAGACAATACTGCATGTTAATGTACCAAACGCTAATTCATTACATCGGATTCTTGCTTTGGAGAGTGGGCTCCTTGAAAATGTTCATTCTGTGTCTGAAAGAGGAAAGTGTCTGCAACAATTCAGTGTGTTTGATATAGACATGCTGAGGCAATTGGCAGCGAAAGCAAATTTTCAAATAATTGAATCAGGTTCTTATTTTGTAAAACCTTTTACACATAAGCAAATGGAAGAACTGCTTGAATGTAATATTATTGATGAACAGGTACTGGAAGGATTCTATAATTTAAGCAGATGGATGCCTGATTATGGAAGTGAAATATATGTGAATGTTCGTAAAAAATAACGAAAATCATATTACGTTTTAGAAAGGCAAAGTGTTGTTTATGTGTGAGGAATATAGAGTACAGCAATATACAGACGAAAAGGAAGAGCAGTGGGATCAGTTTGTGGAAAAAGGATGTGTAAACGGCACATTTTTACAAACAAGACGTTTCTTAAATTATCATCCGGCAGGACGTTTTGAAGACTGCTCTTATATGATTTATGACAAAAAAGGTAATCTGGCAGCAGTATGTCCGGCATGTCAGGTTACGGAAAATGGGGAAAAGATTTTTTATTCTCATAAGGGAAGTACATTCGGGGGCATTTTATTTTCGCGCAGATATTATAATTTGGAAAGGGTATTGGATATTATAGAAAGTATTGAAAAAGAAGTGGTTAAACAACGTTTTAGCCGGATGATATTAAAAATTACACCTGATTTATTTTGTGAGGAATCGGGACAGCTTTTGCAATATGCACTTTATTACAGGCAATATAAGGTCTATAACGAATTGAATTTGGCAATCGATTATTCTCTCTATAAAGAAGAGATACTGTCAAATTTTTCACAGGGAAAAAGAACACATGTACATAATTGTGAAAAACAGTGTTGTTTATTAAAAGAGCTTATGGATGAGGAGGAAATCATTCAGGGACATCATATATTAAGCGAAAACCTTGCTAAATATAATTTGAAGCCAGTACATACAGCGGAGGAATTGTTAAACTTAAAAAATCATGTTATTAAAAATGAGATTGGCTTTTTCGGAATCTATTTGGATAAAAATATGATTGCATTTTCCACAATGTTTTACTTTAACAATGTAAGAGTGGCACATAGTCAATATATAAGCGCTTCCCAGAAGTATAATGCATTAAGCCCTATGACGTATATGTATTATTGCATGATTGAGGAAATGAAAAAGCGGGGATTTGAAAAGTTATCATGGGGAATCACAACAGAGCATTTAGGGCTGGAGATTAATATGGGTCTGACGAAAAGCAAAGAGGCATTTGGCAGTAAGCATTGTTTGAATCAGGTATATGAAAAGCGGTTGCGTATAGAATGACAATAGATAAAGGGAGTTTTATTGGATGGGGTTGTGCCTTGGTGAAACAGAATTCGAACGGGGAGGGTATATGATACCATATTCTGATTTGCTTCCAATTCATAATCAGATTCGAAAAGAATTGGATGAAGCGTACCGTCGCGTTATGGACAGCGGATGGTTTATTACGGGGAAGGAACTTGCGCAGTTTGAACATGAATTTGCGGCTTATTGCGGTACGAAATATTGTATCGGTGTTGGAAACGGTCTGGATGCGCTGCATCTGATTCTTCGCGCCTATGGTATTGGGACTGGCGATGAGGTGATTGTTCCTGCCAATACCTTTATCGCTACGGCGCTTGCGGTAAGCTATGCGGGCGCGACGCCTGTTTTTGTGGATTGTGATGAGAATACCTATAACATGAATCCGACGCTTGTGGAGGATAAGATCACCGCGCGTACCAAGGCGGTCATTGCGGTGCATTTGTACGGACGCGCGGCGGACATGCGGGCGTTGAGGGAGATTGCCGACCGGTACGGATTAAAATTGATTGAAGATGCAGCGCAGGCGCACGGGGCGCAGCTTGACGGGAAGCGCGCCGGAAGTCTCGGAGATGCGGCGGGTTTCAGCTTTTATCCCGGAAAGAATCTGGGGGCGTTAGGCGACGGCGGCGCCATTACGACGAGTGACAAAGAACTGGCGGAACGGATTTATACACTTCGAAATTATGGGAGCCGCGAGAAATATCATCATGAACGACAGGGGTTTAACAGCAGGCTCGACGAGCTTCAGGCAGCATTCCTGAGGGTAAAGCTAAAGCATTTGGACGAATGGATCGAGAAACGCAGGCAGATTGCGGCCTATTATCTGCGTACGCTGGATTCAGATAAAATGAAACTTCCCTATACGGAAATGGAACAGAGCAATGTATGGCACATTTTTCCTGTTATGGTGAAGGATAAGAAAGCGGTTCAGGATTGTTTAAGAAGGCATGATATTCAGACGCTGAATCACTATCCGATCCCGGTTCCGATGCAGAAGGCGTACAGGGAGCTGGGGTATGTCCAGGGAGCGTTTCGGATTGCAGAGCGGTATGCAGAACAGGAAGTATCATTGCCGCTATGGGTTGGCATGAGTTTCGAAGAAATGGAACAAGTGGTTTCTTGGGTAAATGAAGCAGTTAGCTAATTGAAAAATGAAAAACTTGCAAGAAGAGAGGTGTTATCTTTGAAATGCTTTCATGTATGCCGAAGTGTGATAAAAAGGGCAATTGTATGCATGTGTATCATAAGTGAGTGGCTTGACAATGGTGAGTTTAATAATATTGACCGTATTATCGTAGAGGGATGTACATTGGATGCAACTGTTGTTGGTCTACTCATGAAAAATAAAGGAAAACAGGTATATCGATGCGGTAATTTTGGCAAATCTTATCGGTATGAAAAAAGAACGAAATGGATTGTGTTTGATAAGATTCCGGTAAATGTGGAGAAGGGCTATGACATACTTTTAATACCGCTTGAAGCAGTGGAGAAATAAGGGAGAAAAGTCATGCGCATATTAATACTTGACGTAAATTGTGATTATAGAAATCCGATGTACAGACAATTTCATACCTCACTATTTTATTGCATGGATGTAGACTATTTTGGTCCGGGATATGTTAGTCGGAAGTGCTTAGAGAGTGGAATAGAAGCTTATATATCCAAACATAAAAAGTATGATGCAATATTAATGACAACATCGTTTTTATGTTCAATTGGTGATGATAGAACCCGACATTCTACATATTCAAGTCATCGTGGTTGTATACCTTATTATAAAATCAATGATGCGCTTCAATGTTGCCGAAAGATATATGACGAAGCAATAAAATTGTCAGGCTTTATTAAAATATATGAGCAAGCAGATGACTTTTGCTCGATTAAAGAGGAGTATAGTCAACTATGTTGTGAATTGATGGAAAGCGGTTTTTATATGCTAAGCTGGCCCAAGGAATATATGTGTCAATATTCACAGAGAGACCTTGCTAAGGGATTAACCAATTATGGATACTGGTTATGCGAAAAATACGAAGAAAATTATATACCGATAGCATTGCACGCGGTTGATTATCATGAGGTATTTATTAGAAATTTCCTAGATAGAGATTTCGACTGGTGTGTTCCAGGTAATCGGAGTTGGTCGTTTTATTCGGATCGTTTGGAAGCGTACGATTATCTTAAAAAGAAGACAAAAATATGGAAGGAAGATCCGTATCAGAAGTTAGCAACAGGAACGATAAATAAGCAACATTTGAATTGGTATCAGTTTCGTAATAAATATGAGAAGTTGCTGACGTTGTTTTTGGGGAAAAATAAGGCAATTTCGACGTTCCCTAAAACGGATTATATTGCGGCATGTCGTGAATTATACCTTGAAAGTATGCGGTCTTCAAAATATGTCTATTGTGAAGGTGGAGTGGCAAATTGCTTTGTCAGGAAATATTTTGAAAGCTGTGCATGTGGATCAGTATTGGTAGCAAAAAGAATTCCGGGTATGGAACAAATGGGATTCCTCCATGATAAGAACTGTATTGTAGTAAGTGGATACAAAGATATAAAATGCATCCAAAAGGACTATTCGGAAGAACAGACGATCCAGATAGCAAAAGCCGGACAACAATTAATTTTAAAGAAACATATGTTCCACCATCGTGCAGAGGCGCTAGAAAGAACAATAAACATGATCAAACAGGGTGGGTACAAAGGTGCGTACTGGGACAATGGAAACTATGTTTTAAAATAGTAAATGTAGAATATAGCTATAAGATAAATACGTTTAAGTAACGGAGGTACTTATGAAATACGCACTGATCGGCTGTGGCCGTATATCACCCAATCACATAGCGGCGGCACTAAAAAACAACCTTGAGATCGCCGCATTATGCGACTGTGTGGAGGAAAACGCAAAAGACAAGATCCGGAAATTCGAACTCCCGGATACTACCAGAATCTACACCGATTACCATAAGATGCTCGAAAAGGAAAAACCGCAGCTTGTTGCTATCGCGACAGAAAGCGGGAAGCACGCGCAGATTGCGCTGGATTGCATCGATCAGGGTTGTAACCTTATTATTGAAAAACCGATTGCACTCTCCCTCTCCGACGCGGATGCAGTGATCGCAAAAGCGAGAGAAAAAGGCGTGAAAGTATGTGCATGCCACCAGAACCGCTTCAACAAATCCGTACAGAAGATCAGGGACGCTGTGGAAAAGAAGCGCTTCGGACGGATGTTCTACGGCACAGCACATATCCGGTGGAACAGAGACTACGAATATTATGCGAGAGCACCCTGGAGAGGGACATGGGAACAGGACGGCGGAGCCCTCATGAACCAGTGCATCCATAACATTGATCTTCTGCGCTGGATGATGGGCGATGAGATCGAAGAAGTCGTCGGCATGACAGACCGGCTGGAGCATCCCTACATAGAGGCCGAGGATCTTGGCATTGCGCTTATCCGTTTCAAAAACGGCGCATACGGGATTGTGGAAGGCACAACGGACATTTATCCGAAGAATCTGGAAGAAACGCTCTATCTTTTTGGTGAAAAAGGGACTGTGAAAGCCGGGGGACAGTCCGTCAATGTCATCGAAGAATGGCGGTTTTCCGACATGCTGGATGATCCGGAAGAAGTGAAGCAGCAATTCCATGAAAATCCGCCTAACGTTTACGGATTTGGACATACCCCGCTCTACGCGGACGTTATAGACGCGATCCGGACGGACAGAAAACCCTATGTCGATGCAGAGGCAGGAAAACGCGCACTGGAACTGGTACTGGCGATCTACAAATCGGCGGCATCAGGCAGCATTGTGAAACTGCCGCTGGCTGGGTGCGCGACAACTGACTTCTCTTGCAGGCAATGGTGAAAAGTAGAAATAATTGCAGTGACGGGGGAACCAGACATGGAATATTACATACACGAAAGCAGCATTATCGATGAAAATGTAAAGATCGGCACAGGAACTAAAATATGGCATTTTTGTCATATCCAGCCGGGCGCAGATATTGGGAAAAACTGTTCATTTGGACAGAACGTGAATATCTCCAATAATGTGAAAATCGGAAACAGAGTCAAAATCCAGAATAACGTTTCTGTTTATGAAGGAGTCATTCTGGAAGATGACGTATTCTGCGGACCATCCTGCGTGTTCACAAACGACCTGACCCCGCGCGCGGGACGCCCCAAAGGACGCGAAAACTATAAACGGACTCTTGTTAGGAAAGGGGCAAGCATTGGTGCCAACGCAACAATTGTCTGTGGACATACCATCGGCAGATTTGCGATGATTGCGGCAGGCGCAGTCGTTACGAAAGATGTGCCAGACCATGCGCTGATGACAGGAGTTCCCGCAAGACAGACCGGATGGGCATGCGAATGCGGACAAATCCTGACATCCGCCCTTACCTGTCCTGACTGTGGAAGGAAATATCGTCTGGTATCAGAAAATCATATAGCAGAAATATAAAAGAAATAGGACATATGGCGAATGTCTATAAGGTGGAAACAAAACGGGACAGAAATATTACAGATTCGTTTGCATAAAAGGGGAAAATACCGATGGAATTCAGAGACCTAAAGGCACAATACCGACAACACAGAGAGGAAATCGACAATGCGATCCGTCAGGTGCTCTCGAATGGCTGCTTTATCGGCGGAGGACCTGTCAGGGAACTGGAAGAAAGGCTGGCGGAATATGTCGGAGTCAGACACTGCATCACCTGCGCAAACGGGACGGACGCCCTCCTTCTCTCACTAATGACATGGGGGATCGGACCGGGAGATGCGGTATTCGTTCCGGACTTTACTTTCTTTTCCAGCGCGGAAGTCATCCCGGTGGCCGGTGCAACGCCTGTATTTGTGGACATTGACGAAGATACTTACAACATGAGCGCGGAAAGTCTGGAATACGCCATCCGGTATGTACAGGATGCCACAGACCTAAAGCCGCGTGCGATCATTGCCGTCGATCTCTTCGGACAGCCGGCGGACTATGACCACATACGCCCTCTTGCACAGAAATATGGACTGCTTTTATTAGAGGACGCTGCACAGGGGTTCGGCGGACATATCAACATACCTGTATCAGGAAATAATACTGGTGTGCAGCAGGGGAAAAACGAAACCGCCAGAAGATTGGTCAGAAAGGCATGCAGCTTTGGCGATATTGCGACAACTTCTTTCTTTCCGGCAAAACCCCTCGGCTGTTATGGGGACGGCGGCGCGGTTTTTACCGATAACGACGAATGGGCGGCACTGCTCCGCTCCTACTGCGTCCACGGAAAAGGCGCGGATAAATATGACAACGTGCGCATCGGTATGAACTCACGCCTCGACACGATACAGGCGGCAGTACTGCTCAAAAAGCTGGAGTTCTTTGACAAAGAAATCCAGCAGTGTAACCGTGTAGCAGAGGAATACAACAGACTATTGCAGGGACATGTCAAAACGCCTGTTGTGGCGCAGGGAATGTATTCCGGCTGGGCGCAATATACGATCCGATTAGAAAACGAAATGCACCGTGAAAACGTGATGCGGCGCTTGAAAGAAGAAGGCATCCCGACGGCAGTCTATTATAAGAAACCGCTCCACCGGCAGGAAGCGCTAAAAAAATATGTACTGGAAGGACTCAATTACAGCGTAACAGAACAGACCTGTCAGAGCTGCCTGTCACTACCGATACATGCGTATTTGAAAACGGAAGAGATTGTACATATCTGTAAATGGATACTGACATAAAAAATGACTGTAACGGAAGCAAATACGCAGATATTTCAATGCACATTAGGGGGCAAAATATATGGTTAACAAGAGGATCCAATTAGAAAAATATTCCTACTGTGCATCTTTAGGATGGTTTTGTGGAACTGCAAGCGCTATGATAAAAAATGGTTTGAGATTTTTTTCCGGTCCTTTTGATTGGTATTATTCTGATTTTTCATCTGTTTTGAGTATGATGGAAAATGATTTTTCTGATTTTTTAAGTAAAGATAATCTGCGAATCGTCGAAGGTGAGCCTGGGCAGTTTTATGATACAAAATATGGATTTCTTTATAATCATGATGTAAAAGAGGACTTCGAAAAAGAATATGATTTGATTGTATCAAAATATAGGAAGCGGATTAACAGATTTTTGTCTGCGATTACGCGTCCAACCTGCTTTTTTCGGGCGGTCAGATCGGAAACGGAGATAAAATATATTATCGAGCATAGAAATTATATCAATCAAATTATCAAACAGTCTAATCCTGATAATACCATCGTATATTTATTGCTTAGTGGGATGCCTGCCCTCCAAGGCGAAATGTATTTTTATCTTAATATTGACCGATATGTTGGTGACCGATATGAAATGCTAACTATGTTTGACCAGTCAGAGAATTTGTTGGATTACTGCGCAGAACTTATTGATGAACGACAGAAAAAAGCTAATTTAGATTTTTCCCGACAGTTTGCTTTATCTCAAAACCAGAAGGCAGAGTTATTGCTTCGGGATGCGAGTCTGCGTGAAAAACTAGGCAGTTTTTTCCGCGGAAAAGAACTCTATGTTTGGGGGGCCGGTCAATATGGCATTAAAGTCGAAAATATTTTAACTGCGGCTGGAATTAAAATACTTGGATTTTTAGATAACGCAGAAGAAAAAGCTGGAACCTGCATAAACAATATTAAAGTCTATCAATTTAAGAATGTCGAAAATATAAAGACGATTTTCATTGCTACGGCATATGCGGATGTAAGCGCAATGATAACCGAACAAATCCGATTAAATAACCCGAATATCGAGCTTTATACATGGTCTTCCGTCTGGGAGAGTTTTCCGATGTTTTGAAAAAATATATATTAGGTCTCCTGTCAAGAGAACGGGCAGCACAATTATTCTATAAATAAACGCATACCTCTCAAAAAACATGAAAATCCTCATACAAATGTGAGTTTCAGACATATAAGGAATTGTAGAATTATATTATTTTGGTCAAACATAAAAGAATAAGTGGCGCTGACTCATTTATGTCAAATTGTGTTTAGGTCAGAAACAGTTATATAACGATCGAATTTAGAACAAGGGAGCAGACCGGAGCTTAATTGTGAGTAACATTAAATTGATGGGGGTAGGAAAATGTCAGATATATACCGCAATTTGGAAAAGTATAATATTTATACGGAGTATTACAGAATAACGGGCATGTGGTGGGGAAAAATCAATAACATTTTGAATCCGTTGAAAGAATGCTTAAATGGGTGTCGTAGGCTACAAAAGCAAAGCAGTGTTAACAATTTATTTGAGCGGTTGATTGTTGACGATTATATTAAAATATCGTATGATACTAAAAAGTACTTAATAAGTGCAAGTGCGAGGAGATTAAGAAGGATAATCTATGATTATTTAGCGATATTTGATTTTGTCAGTGCCTTTTATTATATGGAAGAATATATCCGTCGAAGATATAGAAATTATAAAAAATATTGGCGGATGAGGCGGAATTTAGAAGAGCTGATAAAGCAGATAAAAATAAAGCTTGCAAAGCGGGAGGATATTATTGTTTTTTGGACGGATTGTGTTTCTTACAATGAATTAGAGTGGATGCCTAAATTGCAAAGAAAGAGTAAAGATTCCTTGCTTTTTGAGCATGCATATACACCAACTCCATACACAAGACCAACGATGTGTGCCATGGCTAACAAGTGGTTAAATATAGATGATTTTGGAAAAGATGATTCACGAAATTTGAATTTGCATAACTCGATTTTGTTACACAAGATTTATGAGTATGGATACGAAACAAAGTACTTTGATGTTGGACCAGGGGACGGACCTTGCGTTTTTGATAAAAGCATCCAACACTGGACTGACAGATGGCATGATAGTACCTGTAGAATATGTTTTGATGCCATTAATGAATTGTTGAATGCAAAAAAAAAGCAGGTAATGATTATACATGCTGTTATGGAAGTACATCCTCCACACATTTATCCTGATAAGAATGGCCGGATTCCGCGTATGCTAATGGATTATGAAAGGGGAGGATTGGAGCGAAAAAGTGGAAGAGAATATCAGCAGATTCGTGATGCGGCAGGATATTGGGATGAACAATTGGATTTTTATTCTAATCTGTTGGGAGAATTCACCACAAAGATTCATATGTCGGATCATGGAAAAGAATATCGCCAGTATCAATATAAAGAATGGGTAGATGCTACGAATCATGTTATTTTCTTTTTGCAGTCAAAATATGCTACAAATAGACTGGAAAGTCACCTTTTCACGTTAGAAAATTTTGCAGAATTGATGGAAGCAGTGATGAAAGCGCATCAGACGAGGCGGGAAATTGATTTGGAAAAAGTGTTTGAGAAACCATTTATGAAAGTGCAGAAAATAGATACATACAATGAAAAATTAGTCAAATATTTGAAAGCTATGCGCTGTGAAGAGGGTGGACAGTCATACCGTGGTATCCGAACACTTGACGATTATTATCTGAGATTCCGCAACCGCGAGTTGTATTACCGGAATGGTGACGAAGAAACAAACCTGATAGACGATCCTGAGTATGCGGATCGGATTGAGGAGCTTAGGACTTTGGCGGGTGACTATTTTATTGATATTTATAAAAATGAAAAATTCAAGTATGCGAGAGAATTATATCAATAAGGAGACTATTTTGTGAAAACAGTATACATGTGTTTCAGCACAGACATCATACACAGCGGTCACATGGCGATCATTGACAGGGCGGCAGCCTATGGAGAACTGACGGTCGGGGTACTGTCCGACGAAGCGGTAAGCAGTTATAAGAGATTCCCGCTCCTGCCCTATGAGGAGAGACTCAGTATCATAGCCCATATTAGTGGTGTAGCGAAAGTGGTCCCGCAGGAAAAACTAAGCTACGCCGAGAATCTGAGAAAATATAAACCGGACTATGTTGTGCATGGAGATGACTGGCAGGAAGGATTTCAGAAGCCGATCCGGGAAGAAGTTGTATCTGTGCTGGCAGAGTGGGGAGGAGAACTGGTAGAATTCCCGTATGCCAGAAAAGAGGAATATGAGAGGCTGGAGCAGAATGCGAGAAGTCAGTTATCCATTCCGGACATCCGGCGGGGCAGGCTGCGCAAGTTAATCGATATGAAACAGACGATCACTGCGATCGAGGCGCATAGTGGGATTACAGGGCTGATAGCGGAAAAAACAACAGTTTTACAGGATGGCAGAACATATCAGTTTGATGCGATGTGGGTGTCGAGTCTGTGTGATTCAACGGCAAAAGGGAAACCGGATATTGAACTCGTGGACATGTCGTCCAGATTAAGGACGATTGACGACATCATGGAGGTTACAACAAAACCTATTATCTTAGACGGCGATACGGGCGGATTGATTGAGCACTTTGTATATAATGTCAAAACATTGGAGCGGATCGGGGTATCTGCGGTTATTATTGAGGACAAAACAGGGCTCAAGAAGAATTCTTTGTTCGGGACGGAAGTGGAACAGTCGCAGGATTCCATCGAACATTTCTGCCAAAAGATTGCGGCGGGAAAGCGGGCGCAGAAAACCAAAGAGTTTATGATCATTGCAAGAATAGAGAGCCTGATTCTGGAACGCGGAATGGAGGATGCGTTGACGCGGGCTGTTGCGTTTGTAAAAGCGGGGGCGGACGGCATTATGATCCATTCCAGAAAAGAAGATCCTGCCGAGATATTTGAATTTGTAGAAAGATTCCGGGCAGAGGACAAGAACACGCCGCTGGTGGTAGTGCCGACATCGTTCCATGCCGTAACGGAACAGGAATTCAAAGACAGAGGCGTAAACATCGTCATCTATGCGAATCAGTTGACAAGAAGCGGCTTCCCGGCAATGAAGAAGACAGCGGAGACGATTTTGCGGAACCACAGGGCAAAAGAAGCGGATGAAATGTGTATGTCGATTAAGGAGATTCTGACATTGATACCGGATGAAGGATAAGAGAACCACTGGAAATGCCTTCCTCGGAAAACAACGGGTATGGCAGAGGCGGAAAAACGTAGGAGTATGTGACGGCTCAGGAGGCAAAAACGAATTCATGAGAGAGCAGAAAGTGATCACAGAACATGTATATGAGGCGTTTCAAAAAATTGCGAAGGATCAGAATCTGTCAGCAATCCTTTTGATCTGTGGAAAGCATGTTGTGAAGACGTCGATAGGGCAGTGCTTTGCCAAGGACGGTCATGTCGCTGCAGTATTTCAGGAATTCGAGCCAAATCCATCTTATGAAAGCGTCGTCCGGGCGGTATCCTGTTTCAAGGAGCACCGGTGCGACGCAGTGATGGCGGTCGGCGGTGGAAGTGCAATGGACGTTGGAAAATGCGTGAAGGCGTTTGCAAACATGGATCCTGTGGTGAATTTCTTGCAGCAAACGATTGTGCCAAACGACATTCCGTATTTTGCGATGCCGACAACGGCGGGGACAGGGAGCGAGGCAACAAGCTTTGCGGTCATTTATTATGAAGGTGAGAAGCAGTCTATTGGTGATCCGTCCTGCATTCCCGATGTTGTATTTTTAGAAAGCTCCATTCTGGCGACGCTGCCGCCTGACCAAAAAAAGGCAACGATGCTGGATGCCATATGCCACTGTGTAGAGTCGTTCTGGGCAGTAAATGCCACGAAAGAGAGCCGGGAATATGCAGGAGAAGCACTGAGAACAATATTGGACCATTATAAGTCTTATCTTGCAGGGGATGTGAAAGCGGCGAAGCAGATGCTGTCAGCATCCTATTGTGCGGGAAAAGCGATCAATATATCAAAAACGACAGCGGCTCATGCAATGAGTTATAAGCTGACGAAACGATATGGGATTCCTCATGGACAGGCGGCTGCATTAAATCTGGCGCCGGTATGGGAGCAAACGCTGATACAGGCAGGGCGGAAAAGGGATAAGATGCTTTTGGAATGCTTAGACCAGCTTGCGAAGCTGTGGGGATGCAGCTCTGCAAAGGAGGCGGTTCATTCGTACCAGGGACTTTTGAAGGAATTGGATATGCAGATTCTGGTGCCGATCAGGAAAGAAGATTTGGGAATGCTGACGGAATCTGTGAATGAAGAAAGAATGAAGAATCATCCGGTTCCTTTCTCGCAGGATACTATTAGAGGAATTTATGCCATGCTGTCAGAGAATCTCTGTGATAGAGGTCTATAAATTTATAATACGAGGAAAATGTGGGATGAAAACCAGTGAACTGTTTGACATCATAAAAAAGGATTTTTATACCGGGGTTCCGGATTCTCAGTTAAAAGAATTGTGCAATGAATTGATGCGAAAAAAAGGAATCGGGAAACACCATGTGATCGCGGCAAATGAGGGCAACTGTGTAGGGTTGGCGGCGGGGTACTATCTTGCGACAGGGGAGGTTCCGGTCGTTTATCTGCAAAACAGTGGTTTGGGAAACATTGTAAACCCGGCAGCGTCCCTGTTGCATCCGAAGGTGTATGGCATTCCCTGCATTTTTATTGTTGGATGGCGGGGAGAACCCGGAGTACATGACGAGCCGCAACATATTTATCAGGGTGAGATTACAGAGACATTGTTCCGCGATCTTGATATGGAATACATGGTCATTTCACAGGAAACAACGCCGGAAGAGATCAAGGATGCCATGGAAAAATTTAACAGATCACTGGCACAGGGAAAAAGCGTGGCATTTCTTGTAAAGAAGGCAGCATTTGAGACGGGGGATAAGCCTGATTACCGGAACGGAAACCGATTAGTAAGGGAAGATGTTATAGAGAAAATTGTGGATGCAGCGGGGGACGGTGTAATCGTATCAACAACCGGAAAAGCGTCGCGGGAGCTGTTTGAGATAAGGGAACGGAAGGGGCAGGGACATCATCGGGATTTTTTGACAGTTGGCTCCATGGGGCATAGTTCATCGGTTGCATTGGGAATTGCGATGAATAAACCACATACAAGAGTCTGGTGTATAGACGGTGACGGTGCAGCACTCATGCATATGGGTGCGATGGCACTGATAGGAACAAATAAGCCGGATAACATGGTGCATATCCTGATCAACAATGAGTCACATGAGACGGTCGGGGGGATGCCAACGGTCGGAGGAAGCATTGATTTTGTCCAAATTGCAAAGGGATGTGGTTATCCTATACAAATGTCTGTTTGTAATGAGGAAGAACTGGCAGCGGCTTTATCGGAAGCAAAATCAGGTGGGGAATTGATGTTTATTGAAGTGAAATGTAAGATAAGTTCGCGGACGGATTTAGGACGGCCGACAACGACGGCGCAGGAAAATAAAGAACATTTTATGAATTATTTAAGACAGTGTACCTGACTGTCTGACCGGATAACGGATATTTTGAAGGACAACAGATATACCGGAAGGATATTTGCAGATGAAAGCATTGATATTGAACTCAGGCATGGGTTCCAGAATGGGGGAGGAGACCCGGGATCATCCCAAATGTATGACGCGTCTGAACGGTGAGGATACCATATTAAGCAGGCAGCTGCGTCAGCTTTACAAAGCAGGAATCCGTGATGTGGTGATGACAACTGGGTATGACAGTGATATTTTGGTGGAATATACGAACCGGATCGCGGCGGATATGGATATGACCTATGTAGAAAATAAAAGGTATGATATTACAAATTATATTTATTCCATTTATTTGGCAGAGTGCCAGCTGAGGGATGATATATTGCTGTTACACGGGGATCTGGTGTTTGCAGATTCTGTATTAGAAGAGGTTTTGGCGGCGAAAGCAAGCTGTATGGTAGTGGATTCGACAAAAGAGCTTCCGGAAAAGGATTTTAAGGCAGTCATATCTGATGGAAGAATTCTGAAAGTGGGAATTGAGTTCTTTGAACATGCAGTTGCTGCGCAGCCTTTCTACAAAATCCTAAAAAACGACTGGATTGTCTGGCTGGATGAGATTGGGAAATTCTGTAAGCGGGATCAGGTGCGGTGTTATGCCGAGGCAGCTTTTAACGAGGTATCTGACAGATGTATGATAACGCCGCTTGACGCAAAAGGGACACTTTGCGGGGAAATTGACACGATGGAAGACAGGGAGAGAATGGTTTCTGCATTGTTAAAAGAGGCATGATCAGCGTGAAGCATTTGGCGGTATTCCGCATCAATTGTGCAGTATTTTCACGCGGTAGTGATATAAGGAGAGGATAAAAATATGGATCAGGGAACAACATATT
Source organism: bacterium (assembly GCA_023667365.1). GTDB lineage: Bacteria > Bacillota > Clostridia > Lachnospirales > Lachnospiraceae > DLAJ01. The sequence continues at coordinate 47,311 of JAMPAG010000007.1, forward strand.
GGATCACAGGACTTTCGGGGGCGGGAAAGACAACAATTGGAAAGCGTTTATATCAGTATATATTACAGAGAAAGAGGAATGTCGTATTTTTGGACGGGGATATTCTGCGTCAGGTATATCAGGCAGGGGACTATACGTTAGAGGGACGTAAAAAGCTGGCATATCAGCATGGGAGACTGTGCAGAATGCTGAACCAGCAGGGGATTGATGTTGTCATCTGTGTGATCGCCATGTTTGATGAATGCCGGAAATGGAACAGGATGGAAATACCGGATTATCGGGAAATTTATTTGAAAGTGCCGATTGAAGAGCTGATCCAGAGAGATCAGAAGCAACTGTATTCCAGAGCGCTTAGGAATGAAGTAGAGAACGTGATGGGAATCAATATGGATTTTGAAGAACCCAAACAGCCGGATATTGTAATCGAGAATTATGGCGAAAACAAACCGGAGGCAGTACTGGAGATGCTGGTGGAAGAGTTGGGACTATAAAGCGGGGGTTCTAAGCGGTTTGCAGAGATTGTGTGTAGTGGTTAGCCAGAAAGTAAAAATATTTTCCGTTCAAGGTTAGGATTTTTAGGGAATCCTGCTGATCATACTTTGCCAAATTGCAGAACAGTACCATTTGTTATTGATCAAGATGCCATGTAGGGAATTGGTCTCATATGCGCAGTACGTCGCCGAGGCGGAATCAGAGGAGATGCGTAGGGATATGATGGGAAGATTAAAGGTTCTCGCCATATCTTGACGGGCTGATTAGGAATTAATCTTGCAGATGCTGTTTGCGTGCATCTGAATGGGATATTGCAGGCATTAGGAGGGAAATGCGAATGTTTTTAAGTATTTGTATCTTTGCGTATAATCAGATTCGGATATTACAGGAAAATATTTCTGAGATTGTGAAATATCAGGGAAACGATATAGAGATCGTTGTCAGTGATAATTGTTCTACAGATCCGATTAAAGAAATGCTCCTTGATTTTCATGACCCACGAATCAAGTATTATAGAACATCCGAGAACAATGGGATTGACGGGAATATATTGAATGCGCTTCGTTTATGTAAAGGAGAGTATATTTTCCTTTTTCGGACAAAGGACAGCATTATCGCAGAAAAGATTGACGATGTGATCAGAATAATAAAAGCGCACCCTCTCGCCGCATACTTTTTGTTTTCTGCAAAAGATGAACAGAATAGAGTCAGAATGAAGTTGCAAAATAAAGTTTATTTGCGGGGAAAGGATGCCCAAAGAGCGCATAATATTTTGCTGATCCATCCGAGTGGACAGGTTTATAAACGTTCTTGTCTGCGAGTGGATTTATACGAAAAGTATATCAATAAACACTTTGCAAAACCAATCAGTAATGTTGCACATCAGCTTGTTCGTATGGATTTAACAGTACAAGGAGATTTTGTAACATCATCTTGCACGGCTTGGCGATGGGCTAATACGTTCCAGGCAAAAGAAAAGCCGGTTTATACGACAGGCAACAGTATAAGTTTTTATGCACCATGTTATCAATACCTGTGTTATAAATGTGAGATAGATTTTGTGGACAGGGAGCTTTCGGGCAAAGAGTCAGAGGGTCTGCTGAAATGTCTGATAGAACGTTATATCCGGATTATTACCGTTCTGTATATGAAAAGAAATCGCAATGAAGCGATGCATACGTACTATCATACAAAGCCAATACCATTTAATCCCTATAGGGAACTGCTCAGTTTTTCTAAACAGACGCTGGGTATCATACGGGCAATGAATTATGAGGGAAAATCCGAGTTAAGACAGTGCCTGGCGCGCCAAATATGTAGGGTGGGGTTCAAAGAGATTCCTCAAATGTATCGAACGCAGATTAGGGATGAAAAACGGAAGAAAAGATAAAAGCCGGACAGAGTTTGATTGGAGCGATTATGAACACAGTGGTACTTGGCGCAGGAATTGCGGGGCTGGGATATTTGCACCGCTTTGCAAATCATGAAAATGTTCGTGTATATGAAAAAGATGACCGGCCGGGCGGACTGTGCAGGTCTTTTCGGATAAACGGATTTACATTTGATTCAGCAGTGCATTTATCGTTTACCGGATCAGAGGCGGTAAGAGAAGTATTTGACAGGATACAATATGTAAGCCACGAACCGCAGGCGTATAATTTTTATGAGGGAAAATACATCAAACATCCGGTCATCAATAATCTAGTATGTTTTGCTCCGGAGCAGAGGTGTGAATATATAGAGTCTTTTTTAGAGAGAAAGAGAGAGAGAACGATCGCAAATTACGGAGACTGGCTATCAGGGTCCTATGGAGAAGCGATCAGACGGGACTTTTATGACAAATATACAAGAAAATATTGGAGGATGGGGGCGGATGCCTTATCGACGGCATGGGTCGGAACCCGGTTACAGAACCCTGATATTCATAAGATCCTGATGGGTGCCTTCGCACCGGGAATCGGAACGGACTATTATGCAAAAGAAATGCGTTACCCATCTGGGGGGGGTATGAATCATTTTTGAATCCGCTGATCCGCATAGATCATATCGCCTGTAATAAAGAAGCTGTCCGGATTGATACGGAAAAAAGACAGGTTTCCTTTCGGGATGGTGATTGTGTTACATATGACAAACTTGTCAGCTCATTGCCGCTCTGTCAGATGCCTGAAATAGTAGAAGATGTACCAAAACCCGTCAAAGAAGCGGCAAAAAGACTGAAATATACAAAGGTCAGTATTGTGTCCATTGGTTTTCATAAGCCGGATATTGCGAGGCATTTGTGGATGTATATTTACGATACGGATATTATGGCGGCGAGGATCAATAGTCCTGGAATCAAATCTCCAAATAATGTTCCGCATGGATGTAGTTCCTTGCAGTTTGAAATCTACCATGGAAACTGGGAAGAAGTAAGTCGTGATGAAGTTGTTGACAACACACTGTATGCCCTTAGGAAAATGAAGGTTTGCCGTGAGGAAGATATTGAGTTTGTTGATTACAGACAGCTTCCTTTTGGAAATGTGATTTTTTATGTCGGGATGGAGCAGGATCGAAAAATAGTCAGGGACTATCTGCGTGAAGCGGGGATTCATCTAATCGGAAGATTTGGAGAGTGGGATTATCTGTGGTCGGATCAGAGTTTGCTGAGTGGAATGGGTTACACAAAAGAACTATCTTAAAATCAGCGCAGATTTGAAGCTTTACAGTATACTATCACCATTTTAGCCATAATAAGAAAGGTAGGAATGACAGGCGTTACCGGTTTTCTGACGGTATCAAAGATGAAGGCTGTAATCTTAGCAGGAGAAATGGTACAAGGATCGGGCGGATTCAAAAATGCGTTGGATATAATCGGAGGACTGCGGGCATGCAGACGGCAGCCAGATATGCGTAGCCTGAAAGAGTTCGGTTCTTTGCAGAACGCCACTGCGATACCGGCATAGCATATTAAGGAGAGGATTGTTGTCGGGAGCCGGAGTCCTCCGGCTCCGCATACGAAACCAGATGCAGCGCCTCGAGAAGTAAAAATACCGAAAAATATCGGAATATGCACGCAATATTCATGAAAATACCGTAAAAAACCGGGATCGAGCGCACGGGGAATTGTGAAAATTCCACAAAGAATGAAAAGGCAATTGTATAAAGTATAAATATTTGATACAATAAAAAGGAAGTTTCTGTCTTGCGGCGGCGTATGGAACGCCCGGGTAACGGCATCATTTCGAATCAAGCGGTTCATCGTGAAGCGAGAATCGTTGCTCATGCGTACGCAGTCAAGACGAGAGAGCTCAAACTGACAACAGCCATCGGGTGTTCAGGAAAGCCCGGATTGTTAGGGGGGAAATGTTCACGGAATGGGGAATATAGAATCAATACTACTGACCTACGATAATCCGGAGCGGGTAGATTATCAGTTTTTTGCAGAGTTTCTCAGGCTGGCAGGAATTTATGTATGCGAGGATTGCAGGACGGAAGCGGCGAAGAACGTGCGCTGGGACGAGGGAATATTTTCGGCCGTTTATGTGATCGAAAAGCAAGCGACACATGCAGGAAAACTCAACCGGCGGCGGAAAGTGTCAAAGCTGAACAGTCTGGCGGACAATCTGCATTCACAGACAGGGGCGTCTGCGTTTTATGACTGTTGGTATGATATAGCAAAGGTATACCTTACTTACGACCTGTTGCAGGCCGGCGTCACAATGCAGTATTTTCGAACGAAAGTGCCAACTAAGAACAAAGCGACCATCAGGAAGGTGGGAGATTTGTTTGAGAGGGCGGCGGATGCGTTTGTGCGGCTTGTAAAGGAGAACCCGTGGTATATGAATAATCAGTATATCCGGTATGCGAAGCTTTACTGCAAGCAGAAGGCGAATCTGGCGCGCTATTTCTGCGGGGAACCGGTGGTTTATTATGTCGATGATTTGGGCGCGGAGGGAATGGCGCTGTTACAGCGGTTCCCGGAATTTTCTAATGCGTGGGCGCTGCTCGGATTCGTATATGAAATATCCGCGGATCACGTAAAGGATACCGTGGATGCGTTTCAGAGAGCCATTCAGATGGAGGGAGCAAAGCCCTACGTTTCCAGCATTTACTATTGGCTTGGAAAGCGGTGTGAGGAATATAGTTATCTCAGGACTCAGGTGTATGATTTTTATGAGAAAGCCTATCGTTTGATGCCCAAATACCGCAATGTCTATAAGGTAGCAAACTGGTATATGCAGAAAAAGGATTGGAAAAACGCAATTCTGTATTATCAGAACTGTCTTACTTTTTTGGACGCAAGAGGAGATTATCAGGATCCGCTGGAACAGGAATATTGTTTCAAAGTGAATATTCATATCTGTTATTGTTTTATGCAGCAGAAAGAATATGCAGCGGCAATTCCCTATGCTGAAAAGGCATTGTGGCTGAGACAAAAACTGGAACAGGCACTGGAAAACAAGGGGAAGCCTGGTTCTTTAACAAGATTTTATTATGATATGTACAATGCAGAACATGCGGAAGCGTGTATTGCAATTGAACTGGACCGGATGCAGGATGCACAGGTCAATACGTATCTGGCAAAAGCGTATCAGGAGATCAACAAACCGGAAGAAGCAAAGAGATATTTGGATCAAGTGTTGCCAGAGTAAAAAAGAGCACATTCTGAAGCGATTCGGCAATGTGCTTTTAATCTGCCGATAAGGAGGACGAGAATGTGAAGGGCTTCATGGGAAAGACAAAGCGATTACAGATCGAGAGAGAAGATTGGAAACCAGAGGGGAGGGAACCCCGCATTCATTACCCGCTGTATGAAAATGAGTATCTGACCGGAATGAAAAGCATTTTCCACATGATCTTGGAATGGGAGAACCGGCGGAGAGAAGAAGCGGATAGAATGATTCCGGATGAAAAAAGAAATATCATATCCATCATCGGACGCCGCGGATCGGGGAAAACGACAGTAATGAACGAATTTTGTCAAATCCTGCGCTCATTTGGGGAAGAGGAGGAGCAGAAGCGGTGGTGGCTGAAGCATACGGTAGAGCAGGAAGAATGGGAAACGCTCAGCGCTCAAAAATTTCGGTTTCGCGTGCTGCCTGCCATTGACGCGTCCCTTCTGGGAGACAAGGAAGATTTGTTTATGTTGATTCTGGTCAGCATATACAGAGAACTGGAAGGGGAGCTAAGACGAAATAGCCAAAGAGACTCCGATTATGGCCGTATGAAGGCATGGCAAAGAGAAGGCATCGCCCAAGCCGCAGAAAAAATACAGCAGATTTTTCACATGTATACAAACCTACAGACGACAGCGGTAGATGCTAGAAATTCGCTCGATTTTATGATGGATTTTTTGACAAGGGGATATGATGTGCAGAAAGAAATCGCCGCATTTATCGACCAGGTGACGGAATTAAGCGGATCCAAAAGCGAAGAGGAATATTTTGTGATCGCCATTGACGATCTGGATCTGAACACGGGACATGGCTATGAAATGCTGGAACAGCTCCAGAAGTATTTCTCTTATGAAAAGATCATTATTTTGATAACGATTGATTATCAGCAGATCGAGTTGCTGTGTCAAAAGCATTTTTACCGGGAAATGAAAGATGCCGCGGCGGGGGGCGCCTATATCCGGCATGTTCAGGAATTGACGAATGATTATTTGACAAAAATATTCCATTATTCGCAAAGAATTTATACGCCGGATATTGGGAAGCTGGGCCGGAGGCTTCAGGTGGTAATACCGCTGGCGGACGGGCAGGAAGAAAAGCCGGAGAAAAAGTCTTCCATCAAAGAATTTGTAATGCGGAAGATTGCGGAAACGATGAATATTTTTTATGACGGCTGCGGCTTAAAGCGGCATTTCTGCGAGCCGGGGACGGTGAGAGAGCTGGTCTCTTATAATGAATTTCTCGATTTGCTGATACCGATTGATTATGAAGGAATGGTATGGATAGGAAAAATAGAACAGGGTACGGAAGAGAACAGAAAAAGGGGCATGGAGGAGTCCAACAAGGAACGCTTAAAAGATTATGATAAGAATCATGAGCGTTTTAACGAGGATATTCTGATGCGTCTGGTACATAACACGCTAACCACGCGGCAGCGAAGCTTTTTTGAAAAACTGATACAGCGGGATTTGGAACGCAGGGCGATGTACTTTGTCGGGGCGGAGCATGACGGGACGGCGGAGGAAATCATTCGGATTCAGGAGATGGGACAGGAGAACTATTCCTATGGGGATCTGCTGGAAAAGATTTACGAGTGGGGGAGAGAATGCTTTGATGACAAACCGCTCATTTCCTGTGTATTGGCGTCGTTTACCTCTGAAATGGTGCGGGAGTATATGGGATTTCGTTATCAGCCTGATGAGAAGAGGCGGAAGACCTATCAAAGAAGGTTGGTTCAGTTTTTGGGGCAACATTTTAACAACGATTGGACTGCGGAGGCGTTCTCTAAGATGAATTTTCCCCAAAGCAGTTCGCCCAAAGGAAATCAGGTCGGGTACCTGAAGGTGAAAAATAGGGGAATGGGGACGATCTTAATCCCAATGAGCATGGGGAAGTCAGCGGAACTGTCAAAGGCGGACTGGAAGACCCGGCAGGGCAGGGAAAAGTGGAAAAGGGCATTAAAAAAATGGCTGACGGAGGAAGCGGTTCTGGAGACGGTAGAAACCCTGGACATGTTTTGCATGAAGCGGGAGGAGGACAGCTATTGCGGGGTGAACTTCTGCTTTCAAATGGAAAAGAGCGGCGTGGATGTACACCCGGAGAGGGCAGGACTGGATCCGGAGTTTCAAGATGCGGCGAAAGCGGGAACGGTACCTCCGGCGCTTCGCATAAGCATAGAAGAAGAAATGACATGGGATATTATGAGCTTTGTCGGGAAGTCTTTGACGTATGCGGAAGAGCGGGAAAGATGGGAGAAAAATATCACAGAGGGATTGGAAGATGTACTTGCGCAGTATTTTTCTTTGGAAAAGGGCACAGTGGAAAGAAAGGGGCTGAAAAGTATCCTGAAAGAGATTTTGCAGGAACAGTCCCGGTTCGGCAGGTTTATGAAGGAGGAGTTTGAGCAGGAGGCGGCGTTCCCGTTTTATGATTTGGATCTGACGTACAATATATGGAAAAGAGTGCGCAGGGAGCAGGCGGGGACGCCGCTTCCTGCGGAAGAGTTTGTAACAGGAGTCAAGACGGTTTTTGACCGGGTAAAAAAATGTCTTGCCGAAGAAAGAAAATTTTACGGTGAAGATTCGCGTTTTAACTATGAGGAACTATTCGAAAATTGTCCCTATGTAAAAGCGCTTTATGACATGGACAAGGAAACCGGGAAAACGGTGTCCCAAAGACTCATGCGCGCGTTGTATCATGTGTTGTTTTTAGAGGTCGGGGTAAGAAACCGGCCCGCCGAGACGGAAACAATGGGCTGAGTGCGGGAGGTAGAAGGAACGTTTGTGAATTCTGCGCTGTGCCCGATTGAATCGGACTTGCGATATGCAAAGGATAAAAGCTATGGAAAATCGGAATGCGGTCATTCGTATGTATTACCAGCAGGTCTCTCCGAGGGATATTCTGACCGAGAGGATTGATTATCGACATTTTGAACAGAAGGATTTTGAGGCGCTTTCCCGAACCAATTTGCGGCATCTGTCTGAAACGGATACAAGGGAGTTATACGATTACCTGGGGGAAGAAGGGGACGCTTCGGACGGAGAGACCGGTCTGCATGTATTCCGCGCATTAAAGAAGACGGCGTCCGACTATCTGCTGGTAAGGGAGAATCTGCCCGTGTGCAGATATGACAGATTGTTGCAGTGGCGGGAACTGACAAGGTGGATTGGAGAAGACCTGCCGGTCTGCGCTTTTCTGGCGGACAGAACGGAAAAGGGTCAGCGGCAGTGGGATGACTTTGAATGGAATACCGTCGTCGGTCACGACAATATGCAGTTGAACAGATTGATGCAGAGAGGAATATCGGATAACCATTTTCATTTATTTGGTTCGGCGCCGTCCTTCAAACTGATTTGGATCAGGTTCATGAATCATTTGTTGGAGAAGCGCTATAGCGATGCGCTGGAAGAGATGGACACGGACAGACGGGTGACACGAAATGCTTATAAAATAACGTATCAGGAGGATTCGCTTGTAAGAATGCGGCTGCAGGCGGCGTTGATCCGCGCGGTGCTCTTCTATTTTATTTTTCAGGAAAAAACCGGCGTCAGCAGGAAAGAAAATACGATTGTGCAGAGGGAGAAAGAAATCCGGGATTTTTTGACGGGAGAGTTTCCGTTTGTGCGTTACAGGGGCAGGATTCAAAGTTTTATTGACAAGATACGGCTGATCGAGAGACTGCGGCAGGAAGGGACAACGGATGATTATGCGAATTGGAACTATGACGCCAAGGGGATTCATCATGATTTTGAGGGAGAGAGAGGGCTCATGTACCAAATGCTGTTGGGGACGGTCAACGGAAAAGAGATTCCCCCGTTTCTGTTGCAATGGTTTTATGCGTATCTGACGATCCAGATCCGGATCAGAGAGGAACTAGTGCAGGTAAATAACACAATCGGATTCGAAAATTTTAGCAATTACAATGACAGAAAATCCAGAATCCTGTTTACGGAAGAAGATCGGAAAAAAATGGTGCAGCATGCGGTATGCGGCAGTCTGGAAGGAGGAAACCTGCAATCGCTGGAACTGAGAATCACGCCGCAGAAGACGGCAAGAGAAAACAGCAGACAGATTGAAATGTATGACAATTGCATTAGCGCCGAACTTGGGGAGCAGGCAATACGTATGACGTATTATGTTTATCATTTTCCCAAAAAGCAAGATGAAAATTTGGCGAGAACAGCAGGATTTACCGTGCAGTGCCGCCATGACAGCTACAGAGCGGAACTGGAGAAAACGGCAGACGAATTGGCTGCGTTTCGGGAAAGAGAATCCAAAACCGCAGCGAGGGTGCTGGGGATTGATGCGTGCGCGCAGGAAATCGGATGCAGACCGGAGGTGTTTGCTCCGGTATTTCGAAAGCTGACAAATCACGTGGTTGAGCGACCGCGCTTTGGGGATGTCAGACAATGGAAGATGACATATCATGTGGGTGAAGATTTTAGAGATGTTGCAGACGGACTGCGTGCATTGGACGAAGCGCTTTTGTTCCTGAATATGAGGAACGGAGACCGGTTGGGGCATGCGACTGTGCTGGGAATAGATGTCAAAAAGTGGTATCAAAAGAAGAAAAACAGCATTTATTTACCGAAGCAGGATTATCTGGATAACGTTGTGTGGCTTTTTCATAAGCTGACAGAGTTTAATATTTTGGAAAGTGAAAACCTAAAGGGATTTCTCAGCGGTGAATATGAAAAGTATTTCAAAGAAATCTATCCGCCGGAAGCGTTTGGAGAGTGCGGCATAGATACTTATTATGAGGGATGGAAACTGAGAGGCGATCATCCGTATTTATACCGCACCGGCCGCTTTGATGATTCCCATCCTTTTTTCAGACAACATTGGAGAAACGACGGTTTGGCGGGCGGTGATAAGATTAGAAACCGGATCGAGAATGCGCGTCTGATGTATTATTATCATTATTCCGCGGAAGTGAGGAGAGCCGGAGGGCGCTCTGACATTAAGGCTGTGCCGGAATTGTACGTGGAAGGCGTGGAAAAGGTTCAGCGTGCCATGCAAAAGGCGCTTGCGGAACGGGGAATCAGCATGGAGGCCAATCCGAGTTCCAATTTTATGATAAGCACAATGGAACACTATCATGAACATCCGATCGTAAAACTGTTCAATATGGGATTGACAGTGGACGAAAAAGAGATTCGTAACTGTGCACAGCTTCATGTATCAATCAATACGGATGATAAGGGCGTATTCCATACGACTCTGGAGAATGAGTATGCGTTGATGGGATGTGCGCTGGAAAACATGAAGGATGAGCAGGGAAGAAAGCAATATCAGAAGCAGATGGTGTATGAATGGCTGGATCATGTCAGAGAAAACGGGAACCAGCAGAGTTTTCTGCAAAGTGCAGAAGCAGAGAGAAAAGCGAGTGATGGCTTGTGCGTAATTACTAATAATTAAAAATGGCAAAGTGATACAAGAAAGGAAATCCCATGATAGAACATTTACCCTCCAAAACCACAGACCTCCAAAAATCGCGCAAAAAACCGCCACAGAATCATGCAGAACATCATTCAAAGGATGCCAGGGATACATCGTATTATGCACCACATTCTGTTGCCCAAAGAATAAAAGGGCTCCTGCCGGGCGATTTGGTCACCTTGGACATTTCTTTTGACTTTGATTTTGTGGGAGAGATAGAGGAGATTGTAGATGAGCGGACTTATAAGATCAGACCGGTAGGTGTTTATACAGAAGAAAATGAAGTGGCGTTCCAGGAAAAAGTAGGGATTTCCATGAAGCCGTTTGTTATGATGCCGGAAGAAAGAATTGTTCTAGTAAGGCGTTCGAATAGATTGATATTGCGTCCTGATCCCGGTCCGACTGCAATATCGAGGAGTGTTATGGAAAATGGACTGTTGGTATCATCTGAAAGCGCCGCAAGGGGGATACCGGGAAAGGATGTGTTTTCGGACAGCAAACTGTCGGTGAATGTGTTTACGGCAGACGCGCTGTTCGGGGATGAGGCGGAGAGAAACATCAATACTTTGTTTTATGAGGCGGCGGGAGGCGTCTTTCCTATTTCTATTGAACGAAAAGGGAATCCGGTTAAGGAGATTGTTGAGGCGGATATTTTACAGAAAGAGGAAATGCATGAATCGGAACTTGAGAGAGTTGGAAAATTCATCGAAAAAGAATTAAACGAACGAAAACCCATGTTTGAGCATTACGCCGCCCGAAATATGCTGGTCGTTGGAACATATCCTTTTTTACAGAATACGGCGAAAGCGAATCCGGCGCACGAAGAAAGAGCGGGGAAAAGAATCGCAGCGGACTGTTTTCGATATGTTTTTTATGCGAAAGGGTTTGCGGATCGTATAGATAGAAGCGTAAGACCGGGGGTAGTATACAGGGAAGTAGAGGATGTTGTAAAAAAGACGATTAAAATTCCGACTCGCTATTTTTTTTATTCTTCAGATAAAAACATCGCTCCCGTGCTGTCTTCTATGAGTACATGCAATCTAGAGATTTCCGTGCCCGATTATGAAGGAAGCTTAAAAAGGGAGCAACTGGATCCTGGGACGGTCTACTTTTCACATGTTGTCAGATTGTAGGCAGAGGGGAAAATGTATGAAAATGCTCTAATAACGCAATAGAACAAGATATTGGTACCATTGGAAGAATGTTGCTGACATTTTCCGGCGCAGATGTCTTGACAAAAAGAAAAATTACAATTAAAATTAGTTTGTTAGCTAACAAACAGATTACCAAAGGATCACCCCGATGAAACCCGAACAAACCGCTGCAATATTGCGTAAACTAAAAGAAGAAAATTATAATTTTAGAGACTCCCTAAGATATGTCCGTAAAAGTCAGGGCGTCTCTCTAAGAAGCGTTGCGCACGCAGTGGGCGTGACACCTACCTATATCAGCGATATAGAGCGGGGGAACAATAAAGCGCCGGGCATTGATCTTTTGGAGAAACTTCTGGATGCCATGTTTTTGGATGAGCCGGCGGCGGAATTGCGGAATTATCTGTATGATCTGGCGGCAAAGGAACGCAAAGAAGTAGCGGGCGATATTGCCGAATATATCATGAAGCAGGAAGAACTTCGAACTGTGATCCGTATAGCCCAAAAGAGGAATGCAGATGATAAGGTTTGGGAAAAATGTATGAAAATGCTCCAATAACGCAATAGAACAAGATATTGATACCATTGGAAGAATGTTGCTCCAAACCTAGCTTGAGTTTCCGCAAACTGTAATCAAAAAACGGGTATATCAGTCCAAAGTGC
>JAMPAG010000080.1 GCA_023667365.1 bacterium
CGGATGCACTGCCGGAGTCGGATGCACTGCCGGAGTCGGATGCACTGCCGGAGTCGGATGCACTGCCGGAGTCGGATGCACTGCCGGAGTCCGATGCATTTCCGCAGCCCGCAAAAATCAGCAGACAAATCATGGTGGATGCAAGGAATGTAAGGATTCGTGATTTTTTCATATGTTTTTCCCGCTTTCTGACATGACGTTTTTTCCTGTTGTTGTGGATGGAAAATCCTTTTCGAAATTGACTTACAGCGGTCCCGCCCCGTCAAAAAGAACGTTCACGAGCTTCGTGATATAGGCGGCGCGGTCTTCTTTCTTGTTAAAATCATAACCGAGCAGCAGCGCGGCCGTTTCGTTTCCGAGAAAAGCCGTCTGCATGGCGGAGAGCAGCGTAAACGCCAGAATCGCCCGGTCCTCGTCCGCAACGTCATTTTTCAATGCAAAAAGGAAGCCGCGCTGTGTGAGTACGGAATTGCTGCGCGCCGTATAATTTTGCAGATCCGCCAAAATGGAAATATGAGCCATTGCGGAATGTTCAAAAAGAAAGTCAAACACGGAGACCGCCCATGCAGTCAGCCGCTCCTTGTCCGTCTCAAACGTCTGTGTCATCTGAAAAGAAGAAACAACCTTCCCGACAATGCGCTGAACGCATTCCGTGATCAGATTTTCCTTGCTGCCGAAATGATAATTGATCAGTCCTAAAGCGATGTCCGCCTGTCCGGCGATCATGCGTGCGGTGATGTGGTCAATATCCCCGTCATATTGCAGGATCAGATCGGTAGTTACCGAAATAATATGTTCTTTTACCGCTTTGCCCTGTGCCATAGCGCCCTCCCTTACCGATTTTTTGAACAATGAGGATGACATGCCGTATGCCTTTCTCTTTCAGTATATTGAACGTCGTTCAATATGTCAATCCCTGTCGCGCTTTTATGACGGAAAAATCAAAAATTGGAACAAAAAGAATAAAGTCCGTTTTATCACTCTCATAAGACGCTATACTGTGCACAGAAACCGGGTACAAAAGCCGGCGTGAGGAATGCAGACAGGGAAAGTGTTTGATTTTGCAAGGAGGTTGATACGGATGGTCAGGAGAATGGAACTTTATTCCAAAGAGGAAGAGCGGCAGAGAAGCGGGAGGGAGGCACTCCGGCGGCGGCGCGCGCGGAGGAGAGAAAGGCGCGGAGCGGATATGTTCATTTTATTGCTGTTATTATTGATCGGTCTGTTTTGCGTGACGCTGCACGTGCAGGGAAATGAGGCGTACGGGAGCGGCTATGACGAGGCGGCATATGATGAACTGGAAAAAATCTACTGCGAAGAGGTGCACGGGCTGCTTACGGATTACGGGCTGTATAACAGCGGTATGAACCTGACAAAGATCACGCAGCCAGACGGCGTACGGGAGTACAGACTGGAAGTGCATCATGCCGGACTTGCCCGGCTGGAGGGGACGGAGCTTGAGGCGCTGCGGGAAGGACTGGCGATACTCGGCTTTCCGGATGAAAAGAGCACGGTCTGCGTGCGATTGAGTTTTTAAGGCGGCGGTCAGAGCATAACGAATAGGTTGTGACGATCAGAACACGATAATTAGGACATGACAATCAGGTATGAATGGAGTATGATTAGGATAAAAAAGAGTTTGCAGACGCAGACTTTTATGGGATCGTGCGGTTTCAATCCCAAATTCATGAAAAGGAGAATCCATCATGCGCCATATTCCGAAAGCATACGAAAGATACCGGCATTTTAAGGGAAATTGTTATCAGATACTTGCGATCGCCAAAAGCTCGGAGGATGCGACCGAGCAGGTTGTGTATCAGGCGTTATATCCGCCGTTCGATATTTATGTGAGGCCGCTTTCCATGTTTATGAGCGAGGTCGATCATGCAAAGTATCCGGCGGCAGCGCAGAAATACCGTTTTGAACTGGTATCCGGCGGGGAAGCGGAAGCGGCGGTATTGCAGACCGAAGCATCGGGCTGCCGGACCGAGACGGCGGTACAGTCCGGTGCGGTTCAGGCGCCGGCGGATACAGATGCGGACGCGGATGGAAAAGTTGACGAGAACGTGATGGCTTTTCTTGACGCTGATACCTATGAGCAGAAGCTGAAAATCTTTTCGTCGATCCGCGACAAAGTGACGCAGGAAATGCTTAATACGATCGCGGTATCGCTCGATATTGAGGTTGGTGCGGGGGATTTGGAGGAGCGTTACCGCCAGATCCAAAATTGTCTGATGACGTTTCAAAGATATGAGTGCAGCCGGCTGAGGTGAGCGGAGGGCGCAGGTCGTTGCGCGGCGCCGGACACACGCGGCTGTGCAGACGGCAGATGCGGTATCAAGTGAATGTTTTTTCATACCTGTAACTGTTTGGATCAGAGAGGAGTTGACGATTATGGCGTATGAATTAAACGGGAAGCTTGTGATCGGCGTTTCGACAAGAGCGCTTTTTGACCTGAGCTTTGAGGATGCGTTGTTTGAGCGGGAGGGTGTCGCCGCATTTTGTAAGTACCAATTGGAACATGAACATGATATACTGAAACCGGGACCGGGATTCAGTCTCATACGGGCGCTGCTTAATGTCAATCATCTGCCCGGTTTTGAGAACCGTGTGGAAGTCATTATCATGTCGCGCAATAGTGCGGATACTTCCCTGCGTGTGTTTCATTCAATCCATGAATACGGATTGAACATCACGAGGGCGGTACTGGCGAGCGGGGCGTCGCTTGCGCCGTATCTGGAGGCGTTTGAGACCGATCTGTTTCTTTCCGCAGATGAAAATGATGTGCAGAAAGCGATCGATTCGGGAATTGCGGCAGGAATCGTATGCGCGGACGGTGTGCATACTTATGAGGACAGCAGACTGCCGGACTGTATCAGGATCGCGTTTGACGGAGACGCCGTACTTTTTTCCGATGCGTCGGAGCGCATTTTCCAGGAAAAAGGTCTGCATGCCTTCGAACAAAATGAGCTTGTCAATGCGTCTAATCCAATGGGGGAAGGACCGTTCGCGCGGTTCTTGAAAGCGCTGTCGGATTTGCAGAGAGAATTTCCGCCGGAGAGCGCGCCCATCAGGACGGCGCTTGTCACATCGAGAAGCGCGCCCGCGCATGAGCGGGTGATACGGACGCTGCGCGCCTGGAATGTGCGGATCGACGAGGCGTTCTTTTTGGGCGGGATCGCCAAAAAAGATGTGCTGAAAGCATTCGGCGCACAAATATTCTTTGACGATCAACAGACGCATACGCAGCAGGCGGCGGCGGTCGTACCGACAGCACGCGTGCCGTACAGAAATTCCGCCTGAGCGGAATTCAAAAGGACATTTGCTAAAGGGCGCCTGCTAAAGGACGCTTGCGTCCTTTTGTAGAGGAATGATTATGAAAAACGCATTGAAAGACCTTGTACAGCCGTTGCTGGAATGGTATGATAAACATGCAAGGGTATTGCCGTGGAGGGAGCACCCGGCGCCCTATCGGGTATGGGTATCGGAGATCATGCTCCAGCAGACACGCGTGGAGGCGGTAAGACCGTATTACGAGCGCTTTATGGAGCGCCTGCCGGATATACAGAGTTTATCCGCAGTCGAAGAGGATGAATTGTTGAAGCTTTGGGAAGGGCTGGGTTATTATAACCGGGCGCGCAATCTGAAGAGAGCGGCAGTCATCGTCATGGAGCAGTATGGCGGAGAAATGCCGGCGTCCTACGAACAGCTGCTTGCACTGCCCGGAATCGGCAGTTATACGGCGGGAGCGATCGCTTCAATCGCATTCGGACTGCCCTATCCTGCGGTGGACGGCAATGTGCTGCGCGTGGTCGCGCGGGCGTGCTGCTATGAGAAGGATGTGTTGTCCGCATCCGCCAAAAAGGAGATTGAGCAGCAGCTTTTGGAAGTGATTCCTGTAAAGCGGGCGGGCGCGTTTAATCAGGCGCTCATGGAGCTTGGCGCAACGGTCTGTGTGCCAAACGGCGCGCCGCATTGCGGGGACTGCCCGTGGGAGAAACTGTGCAGGGCGCACGGGAGCGGGACGGAGACGGCGTATCCGGTCAAAAAACCGAAAAAGGAAAGGACCGTTGAGGAGTACACGATCCTGATCCTGCAGGACGAGGATCAGACGGCGATCCGCAAGCGCCCGGAGAAAGGACTGCTTGCGGGAATGTACGAATTTCCGTGGGTGGAAGGCATACGGACCGCGGAAGAAGTAATCCGCATTGTAAAAAAGATGGGCTATGCGCCGATCCATGTGCGGGAGCTTGAGCGGAGCAGGCATATTTTTACGCATAAGGAATGGCATATGGCGGGTTATGCGATCCGGGTTGACGAACTGGAAAAAGCGCCCGATACGCAGCTATTGTTTGCCAAGGCAGGGGAGACAGAAGAAAAATATCCCATGCCTGCGGCTTTTTGTGCTTATACGAGATATTTGCATATCCGGCTGGGGAACGAGCGTTTTACCGGCACGGAAAAACAGGGATAAGGAAAATAACGGACAGAGGGTAACAGGAATGAAGCTGATCACATTTACGGTACCGTGTTACAATTCGCAGGAATATATGAGAAAGTGTATCGATTCGCTGCTGACCGGCGGAGAGGACGTGGAGATTTTGATCGTCAATGACGGTTCCACGGACGATACACAGAAAATCGGAGAGGAATATGAAAAAAAGTACCCGACCATCGTGCGCCTGATCAATAAGGAAAACGGCGGACACGGTTCGGCGGTCAATACAGGGATAGAGCAGGCGGCAGGTATCTTTTTTAAGGTCGTGGATTCGGACGACTGGGTAAAGGAGAGCGCATACCGTCTGATTTTGGATACACTGCGCAGGCTGATCGGCGGCGAAAACGTGCTGGATATGCTTATCAGCAATTTTGTGTACGAAAAAGTCGGTGAAAAGCGGCATAAGGTGATGGCGTACCGCCATGCGCTCCCGACGGATACGATGTTTACGTGGAAGGATGTGCACCATTTTAATAAAGGGCAGTATATTCTGATGCATTCGGTTATCTTTCGGACGAAGCTTCTGCGGGACTGCGGCTTAAAGCTGCCGGAACACACATTTTACGTGGATAATCTTTTTGTGTTCCAGCCGCTTCCGTGGGTGAAGAACATGTATTATCTGGACGTGAATTTTTACCGCTATTTTATCGGCAGAGACGATCAGTCCGTGCACGAATCGGTCATGATGAGCAGGATCGATCAGCAGATCCGTGTCAATAAGCTGATGATCGACTTTTTTGCGGAGAAAAATCCGAAGAGTCTCAATAAGAAGCTGGCGAATTATATGTTCAATTATCTGGCGATTATTACCACGGTGTCCTCGATCATGCTGATCAAGCTGGACACGGAGGAATCGCTTGAACAGGAAAAAGAGCTCTGGGAGTATATGAAGTCAAAGGACCGCTATATTTACCGCAACCTGCGAAACGGGATTTTGGGAATCTCCATGAATCTGCCGGGCAGGATCGGACGCGCGATTTCCAAGACGGGTTATAACGTATGCAGGAAAATTTTTAAGTTTAATTGAAAATATCAACTTTTTGCTCATTTGAAATGTCTAATGCATAGAGACGCTATGAGGAAACCGGAACGGTGCGGACGGAAGCTGTCCGTAACGCCGGAATGCTTAGCGGAAAAAGAAAGCCAAGGGGATGGATATGGCAGAAGAAGCTGCGATCAAAGTAAAAGGGCTCTATAAGCTCTACCACGTCGGCGAGGAGACGGTGCGGGCGTTAAACGGCGTTGATTTTGAGATCAGAAAAGGGGAGTTCTGCTCCATTGTGGGTGCTTCCGGTTCCGGCAAGTCAACCCTGCTCAACATGCTCGCGGGATTGGAGAAGCCAACGAAAGGCGAGATCATCATTGCAGGGGAGCATATAGAGAAAAAAAGAGAAAACCAGCTCGTCAAATTCAGACGGGAACATATCGGATTTATTTTCCAGTCGTTTAATCTGATGGGGACGATGAACGCGATCGAGAATGTGGCGCTTCCCCTGAACTTTCAGGGAATGAGCCGATCGCTCAGACGGAAAAAAGCGGAGAAGGCGCTGAGACTGGTCGGGCTGCAAAAATATATGAAGCACAGACCGACGCAGATGTCCGGCGGGCAGCAGCAGCGTGTCGGTGTAGCGAGAGCGCTCGTGATGCAGCCGGAGATCATTTTTGCGGATGAGCCGACGGGAAACTTAGATTCCAAAACGTCGCGCGAGGTCATGGAATTGATGCAGAAGATCGTCAGAAAGCGGCATCAGACGTTGGTCATGGTAACGCATGACAATTATCTGGCGGGATTTGCGGACCGGATCATACATATCATGGACGGGAAGATCGTCAAAGTCGAGGAAAATCACAATCCGCAGGGCATTCTGGCAAACGGCGGGGAAATGTCGGGCGAGCCGCAGCGGGCTGACAGCGAAGTGGCGGAGAGTACGCCGCCGCCGGGCGAGCCGCAACGGGCTGACAGCGAAGCGGCGGAGAGTACGCCGCCGGGCGAGTCGCAGAAGGCTGACAGCGAAGCGGCGGAGAGTACGCCGCCGCCGGGCGAGCCGCAGCGGGCTGACAGCGGAACGTCAGGGAGTACGCCGATGCAGGGCGAGTCGCAGCAGGCAGCCGGTGGAGCGGTGGAGAGTATGCTGATGCAGGGAGAACCGCAGCAGGCAGCTGGTGGAACGTCGGAGAGTATGTCGATGCAGAGTGAGTCACAGCAGGCTGCCAATGGAGCGGCGGAGAATATGCCGCAGCAGACCGACAGCAGAACGGGGTAAAGAGCGATAACAGTAAGACGATTAGAAATCAGAATTTTAGAAATAAAAAACGTTCAGAAAGACGAGAAACGGAAAGAGGGAGAGTCATGAGAAGAAAAGTAAGAAACCTGATCATGCTGACGGGGACGATCGCGGCAATGCTGCTTGCGGATCTGTCGGGAGCCTATGGAATGAACGACGGTTTGGGCAGTGTCATGGCAGAACCGGAGTCAACGGAGGATGAAGAGGTCCCAGAAGTTGAACAGTCAGAAGAATCGGAAACACAGACTCAGGGGACACCATCAAATGGTACTGTGCCGTCCAATCCAGATACTCAAATGGATGGTGAAATGCCTTTGGCGGATGGAACTGGGGAGGATAATAATGTAACCGACACTACTACACCAACGCCCCAAATCATCTACGTAACGCCGGAACCGACACCGGAGGAGGACGTGTTTGAATACACGATCCCTTACTCCAAGGCGAAGCTCGATAATTACTGCACAAACTTAAAGACAATCTACATTTTTACGGTAGAAAATGTGTCGAAGCTGAATTCCATCTGCAATGATGCCAAAAAATTTCTTGATTCCAATCCCAGCATGGACTCGGCGGAGCGCATGAGCTATGTCAGCCAGATTACGGGTCAGATGGAACAGTTTGCGGCAAAGTACGGTATGGAAGAGATTCCGCGCGCTTCGGCGAGCGAATACATCGGCCTTTATGATAACTGGGAGGTGCCGACGGCAGTGTACGGCAAATCCTGCCAGGTCGTGCTGCCGGTCATCAATTACTGCGAGGAGTATTTGAGCGAGGTTGTTGTAACGCCGCAGGTTTCCGTGGATTCCAAGGCATGGCCGTTCGAGATCGAGCAGACGGATTACAGCCGCATCATTCTTTCTCTTGCCGGAAATGAAAATACAGAGACGCTCTATGACCACAGACAGGAAGTCAGCTGGATATTCCAGACGCGTAACGATGTCGTGACCGGTTATTATGAAATGAAGTTTAACGTCAGGTACGAGCGCAATAATCAGGTGGAAACGACGGAACTTGTCACCTATGTTTATGTACAGGGGTCGCCGGAGGCGGACCGTGACGTGGAAGGCGGGAACACTTCGACGCCGCGTATCATCGTGACCGGTTTTGAGACAAATCCGGCGCAGGTATTTGCGGGCGATACGTTTACGCTGACGCTGCATGTGCAGAATACCTCTGCAACGACGACGGTTTCCAATATCCTGTTTGACTTAGAGGCAGCGGCGAGCACGGACGGACAGGGAAATTCCGTTGCGGGCGTCGCACCGTTCCTGCCGACATCGGGTTCCAGTACGATCTTCCAGAATGCGATCTCGCCGGGCGGCAACTTAGATCTTGCGATCGAAATGACGGCGCGCGCAGACCTTGCGCAGAAGCCGTATGTGCTGAATGTGAATATGAATTACGAGGATGACAAGGCAAATCCATACACACAGACGGCAAATGTTTCCATTCCGATCTATCAGGAATCCAAATATGATGTCAGCTCCGTGGACGTATGGCCGGGTTCCTGCGGAACGGGCGAGGAATCCAACATCATGTTCAGCATTTACAATACCGGCAAGACGACGCTGTATAATGTGCAGGTAAAGTTTGACCAGACCTATGTGAGCGGCGGCGATGTGTTTGTCGGTAAGCTGGAGTCGGGCGGAACGGGCAGCGTCGATACGATGGTAACGGCGATTGCGCCCAACGAAGGAACCGTAACCGCGTACATATCCTATGAGGATGAGAGCGGAAATGTAACGACGGTAGAGAAGGCGATCGACCTGTTCATTTATGAGATGGTGTATGACGATCCGGGCATGTGGGATCCGGGCATGGATATGGACACGATGGGGGATGCCGAGCTTGACAAAAAGAGCAACTTATGGCTTTATATCGGCATCGGCGCCGCAGCGGCAGTCGTTGTGATTGTCATTGTCGTGATCATTGTAGTAAAGAAGAAAAAGAAGAAGAAAATGTTAAAGGAAATTGAGGATTCGAGCACGGACGAGATACTCTAAGCTTGAGGAAGGGCGGATACGATGCGTTTTATGGATATGCTGCGCATGAGCGCCGGCAATTTATGGAAAAGAAAAATCCGGACATTCTTAACGATCCTCGGCGTTGTGATCGGAACGGCATCCATTGTCGTCATGATTTCCATCGGACTCGGTCTTGACAAGGCGACAATGGAGCAGATGGAGTCTTACGGGAGCATGACGACGATCGATGTGTACTCCTATGGCGGCTATTATTCTTCTGACTCGTCAAGTTCTAACGATCCGACGGAAAATTATCTGAGTGATGCGACCGTGGAACTGTTTGAGGCGATCGATCATGTCTCTTATGTGTCCCCGATTCTGGAGACGCAGGCGATCGGGCAGTCGGGTAAATACCGCGGCTGGGTCTCGATTCAGGGAATGACGCTGGAAGCGTTGGAAGCGCAGGGAATGGAGCCGGAGCAGGGCAGACTGCCGTCGCAGGATGATACGGAGCTGACGTTTTTTTACGGAAATAATGTGATCAGTAATTTTTATATTGCCAAGAATTATACGTATTACTGGGAGGATCCGAGCCAGTTTGAAGATCTTGACTTTATGAACGGGAATATCTTCATTACCTTTGATACGGACGCGTTTTACGAGTCTCAGTGGAATTCTTCGGTGGCAAAGCCCAAAAAGTACATTATTCCGGCGGTCGGTGTGGAGCGCGCAGAGTCGGAGGAATACCAGCGCTATAATTATGCGGCATATTGCGATATTGACCAACTGATCGCAAAGCTGAAGCAGGTGTTCAAAAATAAAGCGATCCCCGGACAGCCGACGACGCGGGCAGGGAAGCCTTATAAAGATTTCTATTATAACCATATTGTGGTCAATGTGGACGGCACGGAGCATGTGACGGAAGTGCAGCAGCAGATCACCGACATGGGCTATCAGACGAACAGCAACATGGAGTGGGTGGAATATTCACAAAAGCAGTACGAGATGGTGCAGGCGGTTTTAGGCGGCATCGGTGCGGTCGCGCTGTTCGTGGCGGCAATCGGAATCGCCAACACAATGATGATGTCCATTTACGAGCGTACCAAAGAGATCGGCGTCATGAAAGTGCTTGGCTGTAACATGCACAATATTCAGGGCATGTTCCTGTTAGAAGCAGCGTTTATCGGCTTTATCGGCGGCATCTTCGGCGTCGGTATCAGCTACGGCGCCTCTGCGGTGCTCAATCGGTTTGCCATGAATTCCGAGGGTGGCTTTTTAGGGATGCAGGGAGAAATGTCCTATATCCCGCCATGGCTGATCCTGCTTGGCATCGGTTTTGCGGTCGTGGTGGGTACGATCGCGGGATTCTTCCCGTCTCTCCGGGCGATGCGTTTAAGTCCGCTTGCCGCGATCAGGAACGAGTAAACCGTTTGAATGCGACGTCTCGATGAATCAATACGATTGATGCGATTTATACGAATTGCATAAATATTTCACAAAAACTTAATTGCTTTTTATCTCCTCCGGAACTAGAATAGTCTAATTCGGAGGAGAGTTTTTATGATGGAAATACTGATAACCGTGCTTGTGACATTTTTTGCGGGAATGGGAGCGGGACTTGGAACGGGCTTTGCCGGCATGAGCGCCGCGGCTGTGATCTCGCCCATGCTCATCACGTTTCTCGGCATGGAACCCTATATGGCGGTGGGGATCGCGCTCGCGTCCGACGTGCTCGCCAGCGCGGCTTCGGCCTATACTTATGGAAAAAATAAAAATCTGGACGTGAAGAACGGACTCGTGATGATGGGGATCGTACTGCTGTTTACGACGGTGGGCAGCTATGTTTCCAGTCTTGTACCGGCTCAGACGATGGGCAGCTTTTCTGTATGTATGACATTTCTGCTCGGCGTAAAATTTATTGTGAAGCCGGTCATGACGACGAAGGAGTCCATGCAGGCGGTTTCCGCTAAAAAGCGCCTGATCCAGTCGGTCGTGTGCGGAATGCTGATCGGATTTATCTGTGGTTTTGTCGGCGCAGGGGGAGGCATGATGATGCTCCTTGTGCTGACGTCTGTTTTGGGTTATGAGTTAAAGACGGCGGTCGGGACAAGCGTGTTCATCATGAGCTTTACGGCGTTGACGGGGGCGGTTTCCCATTTCGCGATCGGAGGCGCGCCCGATGTGCTGACGCTCGTGCTCTGTGTGCTTTTTACGTTATTATGGGCGCAGATCGCCGCGCGGTTCGCAAATAAGGCGGCGCCCAAAACATTAAACCGGGCGACGGGCGTTGTGCTTGTCGTTCTGGGGGCGGCGATCTTTATTTTTTCTCTGATCTGAAAGTTACGCTGTGTGGTTTTGTGATGGAATGGTTTGGCGGAGAAGAGGAGGGAGAGTCATGCTTCTGTTATTGCACAGGATGGGAGAACATGTGTTGCGGTATGAGGATCAGCCGGGCGCGTTTGCAGGCGGCATGTGTCTTTATAAACTGATGTGCAGCCTTGAAAGGAAAAAATAATTCGCACTAATTCCATAGAAGGAGAGCCTCTT
>JAMPAG010000081.1 GCA_023667365.1 bacterium
GTAGTCCCCACAAAGAACAAGTTTATTATCTCCTGATAAATCAACGAGGTTCAATGCCTCATCAAATGCTTGCATACATCCATGAATATCACTCATTGCATATACAGAACTCATTTTATCCCCTCCATGTACAATCAGAACAATCTAAGCTACGCCAAAACCAATCGGTTTCTTTTTATGAGGTTTCTTTGCATCTGGCTCTGGTATATCTCTCTCCTCAATAGTCGTAATAAGCTTTGTCGTAATCTTGGATTCATCCAACCGCGCTACCCGTTCAGCCAGATTCATTTCTGCCTCTTCTATCATTTTTCGCACAAAACGTCCGTTTCCAAAATCTTTATCACCTCTTGCGCATTCATAAATATTTTTCAGCTTTTCCATAGCGGCATCCGTAATCATCATCTGTTTCCTCGCAAGCATGAGTCTTGTGATGTCGCAAAGTTCATCTATAGAATAATCTTTAAATTCCACATGGAACGCAATCCTCGATGCCATACCTGGATTTCTGTCAAGAAATTGTTTCATTTGATTCGGATAACCCGCAAAAATGACAATCACATCCTCCTTATGGTTTTCCATCTCCTGAACAAGGGTATTGATTGCCTCATCTCCAAAACCATTTTCATAGCCGTCACAAAGGGAATAGGCTTCATCAATAAACAGAACCCCTCCCTGCGCCTCCTTGAATTTTTTCTTCACAAGCGGTGCCGTAGCTCCTACATGGTCACCGACAAGATCCGCTCTCCCTGCTTCTACAAAATTTCCTGATGGCAGAATCTTCTCATCTTTCATAATTTCGGCGAACAGTCTTGCAACGGTTGTTTTTGCCGTCCCCGGGTTTCCGGTAAATACCATATGCAAAGAGGGGGGCCCTTTGCAAATACCCTTGTCCATACAGACCTTCTTTAATTTAAAACCAGCGATTGCCTTATTGATGACTGTTTTCACGGAAGAAAGACCTATCATTTCATCAAGTTCCTTTTGGGCAGTACCACTTTCTCTATCATTTTTAAGACCTTCCTCCAATATGCTGATATCATCCTTCGCAATTAAAAAGAGCTCGTTTTTCCGTATATTCTCTACATTTTCTCTTACTGCAAGCAGCCTTATGGATTGATTTTGTACCGCACGTTCTATCAGATTGCGCACATATCTGCCATTACCGAAGTTATCCATAAATCGCACCTTTTCAAATATATTACGGGCTTCCCTTATGGCATCTTCCGTCACAGCAAAACCACGGTCTTTGACCATCCTATTAAATATATCGGTTAATTCGTCCACATTGTAATCGGGGAAATCAATCCAATAGGGTATTCTACTTTTTAATCCCTCATTGATTTCCATAAATGCCCGCATTCTTTCATTATATCCCGCAAGAATAACGATGACATCATCCCTCTTATTTTCCATTTCCTGAATCAGTACCGTAACGGCAGTATCGCTTTTTAAGGAATACGCCTCATCAATAAACAGCACACCGCCTTTTGCAGCCATAAATGCTTCTCTTATTTCTATGGTGCAGCCTAAACCGTCAAGATCCATTCCGCCACGTTCCACAAATATGCCACTCTTTAGGATTCCTTTTTCCTTTGCAATTCCCGCGAACAGCTTTGCAACGGTTGTCTTGGCGGTTCCCGGATTGCCTCCGAATATCATGTGCATAGTTCCTGACTTGTAAGCTTTGCCTTGGCGTTTTTTTCTCTCTTTTTCCACAATATCCGCTGCAATGATATGATCTATCTGTTTTTTCACGCTTATAAGACCAATCATCTTATTCAATTTATCATAGGAAGAATCAGTATTTTCGTCTCTGTCTAACAAAAAAGTATCCGGTAAGCTGTAATCGTAAGCATTCAGTACATTCTTATTAAGGCACCATGCTTCAAATTGCTCAAATGCCTCCAGTACATCTGTTTGAGTAAACTCATTTCCGGGAAACAGTTTCATAAACTCATTTGCCTGTCCCGCATACTTAGCGTACGCTGAGGCTTTTATCAGTTCTTTCATGTAACATAATGCCGCTTTTCTGTTGCCCTTACCTTCTTTAAGCGTAATCAGTATGATATGCCTCTGAATCAAAGATAAAAGCTGGTAAGCAAACCCCGGCTTATCTATATTGTATGTAAATACAAAAAGACAATCATTCTTATATTTTTTTACGAGTTTTGCAATATATTTACAAGTCATTCCATAATCCACTGGTTCATACCCAAATTTCTCAGATAAATCAATAACGATTACACCCCCATAATTGTTTTCTATGAACTCTTCAAGGTGGTTATTTACCTTATACAGATCAGGTTCTATTTCACTGATAATTTCCATACGTCTGCCGCTTAAACGGTTTGCTTTTGCCAGTCTTTGGGTTAGCATTTCTGTCATATCACTTGCTGCGTCCACACTCCTGCTTGAAAGGATGTAATGAACCATATTCCCCTTAAAATCTGACACA
The DNA here is from genome assembly GCA_023667365.1 of bacterium. Taxonomy (GTDB): domain Bacteria; phylum Bacillota; class Clostridia; order Lachnospirales; family Lachnospiraceae; genus DLAJ01. The sequence goes on from JAMPAG010000081.1 coordinate 2,456, forward strand.
TTTTTATGAGCTTCTATATTGATAAGTTCATCTAACATGCTCTTATCATACATCGGATTTACTTTTCTGCTTTTTTCTGAAATAATCTTTTCTTTCAAATCATAATGAAAGGAAAGTCGTTCATTTTTATAATAATCACAAATCCGTACATTTGCCGCTTCTACTATTCTCATATAACTGCAAAAAAATTCTCTTCTTTTAGCTTCAAGCAGGTAGTCATAAAACTGATACATTGTAACTTCACTAGGTTCAGCTTTCACTTTTTTTATACCGAATATATCATTCAGCATTTCAAGAATATAATCATAAGCATCACGAAATAAACCCTTCTTCTCGTCATAAGAAAATGCAGCCAATATAACATTTTCTTCTTCCCTATAAGCAAAAAAGCAGATACCGTTTTTTAGGTGCTTGTACATATAATTGTCCATTGCTGCAACAGGGCTTTGATAATCATATTCCCTAAGTCTGATTTTAGAATTTTTCTCAATTTTTTCAGCACTGCTATTAAGCGCAAATCCAAAATATCTCATGAATTTATCCTCCGTTACTAAATCTTACCAGAGATTATATTTCTGATTATCGACATAACCATTTTCCCGCAATTCTTTCAGATAACTTATAGCCGTATCTGCTTTCCAAGCATTCCCTGCCAGCATCATCAATGGGATGTGACAATCCCTAAAGTGGGCGAGGGGAATATCAATTAACTGCTTTCCAACTTCCTCCGTATAATGCTCTATAAGATATTCTTCCAGGATAAGCTCATATGCCAGATCGAGGCTTTCTTCATCAACCCAGAATCTACCCAACGCATTTCCACGGTACAGATATTGGTTAGCCACATTGGATAAACGGACGAATTGATACACATTACCACTGTTAATAATAATGGGAGATGGGAAGAGAAGGGTTCGTACCGCTTTATCTTCAACGCATATGCTCACCTGAAGTGATAAGGAAGGCACTAGCGGACTGTGCATCTCTATAAAGAGATGCCAGTCCTCCTTCCGGAGAAAGGATATAACAGTGCCTGAATGTTCAGGTTTCATTATTTCAAAGCCCAATTCATTTGATTTAGCAGTGATAATTTTATTAAGCAAATGTATATTTTCGTTTTTCATGTCTCGCGCCTCCAATCATATCTTAATAATTATGTGAGTAATAATCCAAAATTGGCACATCGTGATCTATCAGGTAGTTGCCTATAGCGGTCTCAATCTCGTGTCGGCTGTAATTAACATTGTTTAACTTCAAAGGAAAAACCAAAACAAATGACGTATCCCATCTCTTGCCTAATTGATGAATAATGATGCCCGATGTATTGTAAGTCCAATGCTGGGATTTGTCCTTGTCATTATAGACATCTGCGCTTGGCGGGAGATCAAAATTTATATCGTTACTTTGCGCTACGACCCCAACATAGCCATCAGTTGTAAACTTCAGCCAAACGAGATCTCGTTCGTCCTCAAGCTGATAATCGCACTTTAATTTAGCGTAATCAATTTCACTGGGATCCATTTCGGGATTTAGTACTTTTGGCACGCCGATTTTATATAAAAAGTCATTGACGTGCTCTGCAACTTGCGTCTTCCCTACTGGCTTTTTTTGTGCTTCTTTTTGGGCCTTATCAGATCGAAATTGACTTTCAAAATGGACAGATCTGCTTCTCCATTCCCCTTGTTCATTTATGCAAAATGCGTCCGGGTTCTTTTCGAAATAGTGTTTGATAGTATTGTTGTTACAAATTGTTTTCATAGTTTACTCCTTTACAAAATATAATTTCAGAATTAGATTTTCTAACCCTTTTTCTGGATAATACCATTAAAATTGGTAATAGTCAAGTAAAATTTTAGATATTATTTTTCTTGTATTTTTTCTGTTTCCGTGCTATACTTATATTTGAGGTGAAAACAGATGATAGAGTATATGATAGAACTCAAAATGGCTGATAAATTTTTTCCAATAACAGATGAAATGAAAGAACTAATATCACAATGTGCACTAGAAGCAAGCGCCACGACTGTATCTCGCAAAAACAAGCGAACTTTCTCTGTTGAAAAACGTATTGATGAATACACTATTATTATAAAATTACAAAGTCGTGATGCAATCAATCCGACAAGAACAATGTCAACTCTGACACGTGCAGTTGTTCATAATGAAAAACTTTATTCTCTTGTTAAAGATCATATTGTTAATGGATTAATTTTTAATACATCCCTTTTGAGCCAAAATGACACACAAATTATACACATTCCAGATACACAAATTGTCTCTGAAATTATTTCTATATTTTTTAAGAATGATTATATGCCAAAAGAAGAAAAGGAATTAACTGAAGAAACTGCATCTGAAATTCGAAAAATAATTATCGACTATAAAAACAAACTCTCTATTCTTTAACACAATAACAGAGAGGCTTACCTTGCCTCTCTGTTATTGTGTTGAGTGTTTTGTTGTAGTTGATTCACATTTTTCATCTGTAAATTTTGTAACCGTTCATGAACACTCCTTATTCTGCTTTTGATTATCCTTTCCGTAAGTTTTCTCCCACTCAGCGACTAGTTTTTTATAATCTACATAAGCACTATAAGATCTGTGGTAAATACGGTAAAACTCCTGCACATTCTTATAACCGTATCTTTTGATGCGCACGCAACAAGGGAAGCTAAGCGGGAATCTGCAAAGCTCTTGGATAAGGTTGTGGGAATGAATTAAAACTGGATAAGAAAAACTTTCCCTTGTAACTTGCCCATAAGGGCAAACACAAGGGAAAAGGATACATATTTTGAGGCTGGCATAGCGCAAAGCCTTGAAAACAGAGGAAACTTATGGAAAAAGCTTACAAACTTGAATTTATCTACGCCAATCCATTATAAACTCATGTTCATTTGTACTGTCATCCAAGTTTTCGGTTCTAATGAAAAACTGTTCCCGTTGATAAAATGATACTGCCCGCACATTCTTTTGATAGACACTTAGGCTTAAATTCGTTTTAATCATCTTTGCATAGTTTAACAGCTGCTTTCCAATACCATTTGACTGAACAAATTCTTTTACAAAAATTCCAGCAATGTAGTTTCCCGTCAATCCAATAAAACCAAGTATTTGATGCGTGCTGTCATCTTCATAAACATATACTTCCGCTTGCGGCAACATTTTTATTACGGTTGCATAACTATCTGTCCAGTATGCTTTTGGTATAAAATTATGCGCTTTAATGTTTGTATCAAGCCATATTTGCATAACAGAAGTCAAATCATTCTCTTTAAATATCCTTATCATAGCATTATCTTCACCTGGAATTTATAGTTGCCTTGTTAGATAAACCATATCAATTAGTTGTTTACCACACTCATATATTGGATGGTCATAATTATTGATAAAAAAATTTCTCACAGTATGGGAACGAACAAAGCCGCATTTCTCATAAAAAGGAATCGTCAGAGGACTATCGCCAGTACCTACCTGCAAGATAGAATACCGCCCGCCATATTTTTGAATAACAAATTCAATCAATGCCCTACCGTAGCCCATACCTTGACATTCTGGAAAAGTGGCAATGTTTTTTATCTCCAAAATGCCATTTCCTTCATCTGAAACAACACATTCGGCTTTCACGTTTCCATCAATCAGCACATACATAGTTCCGCTGTCAAGGTAACGGTCAATCATATCTTCCTGCTCATCAGCCAATAAAAGCAAAGGGAAATATTCTTTCTTATTGACTTTTACCTCTATAATTTCCATTTTTCTCACCCAAATTTCGATTTGCCGCTCCAATCATATCACAGCCAATCCTCGTTTCAACCTGTCCATTGTTTCAACTTGTCCATTGTGAAATTGGCAATGCCTGATCCTGTCAACACAAAAAGGGACCGCCCTCTGCTTTCCTTACTTCTCTCCCTGGAACGCATATCGGAACAACTTGCCAAGCAGCTTTCCCATAAACTTCTTTTCCTCGGCGTCCATCTCCTTATACGCCTCCAAAAGCGCTTTGATATGCTTCTTGCGGTCCTGCTCAAATGCGACCAGATCCTCGACTTCCGCCGCCTTAATCAGATCGAACAGATCCTCCACGAAACGCACCATCTGTTCCTCGGAAAGCGACATGATCCATTCGTTCATGGCATGATCGAGCATTTTTCTGCCCTTATACAGGCTTTCGGAACGCACAAACTTCCCGTCCCGCACGAGCCAGGTAAAAGGATCATGCTGCAAGAGCCCCGACGCCATGCTCTTTACGACCTGATAGCGCTCCTGCGTCTGCAGCATCATCCCGATGACCGAGGACTGCGGAACCAGCTTGCGGATGCGCGGAAGAATCTGCGGATACCGCTCCCGCTGTAACACTTCCGGACGAAATCCCGGTCCGTCAAAAGAATAAAACCGCACGATGCGCTCCGCGATGTCCTCCGCGCAGAACAATCCCGCATAGACCGCCAGATTGCCGCCCTTGGAATGCCCGCCGGCATAGAATGTCCCGTCGATCCGGTCCGCGATCTGCGTGACATAGATCACGCTGTAATCCTGCGACGGGATTGAACCGCGGAACGCCATGCAGAAATCCTCTTTCCAGCCGATAATCGTCTCGTCCGTTCCCCGAAACGCGATATACGGACGCGCGCCCTCCAAAAAAAACGTCACGGCACAAAACTGCGTTTCTATCTCCTTGTCCACAATATCAACATAATAATTCATCGTCATGGAACCAAACCGCGTGGAAGACGCCATCAGTTCAAATAATTTTCTGTTGTTTTTTTCAAAGCGCGTATCGGCAAACAGCTTCTCCTTTTCCGGGTGCTCCGTAAGCGCCGCCATGCTGACCGCCTGCCCGTTCTCCTTTAATCTTGGCACAAGTCCGTCCAGTTTCAGATAACAGAACTGGGAGAGCAGCAGACTGTCCACATCGCAAAACGGCTTCTTTGCAAAGCTCAGTTTTCCGTATGTGCGCAGATACCCCAATACATTATTCATAGGTCCGATACTTTTTCCTTTCCTGAAAAATGCCGTCACGACCTGCCCGCGCGGACGCGCCGCATCATCGCATCACCAAACAGAGTATTGCCCATTCATGCCATATGATTCTGACCGCCTTTTTTTCAGAACTTTGCGGTCAGATGCCCGATATTCTTAATATAAACCGACACCGTCCCGTCCTCGTTCGTGATAAATTCCACACTGCCCGGATCGCGGTACTGTTCCATCGGAATCTTGATCTCGATCCCGGTGTCCGTCATCAGACATTGCTTTTCATATTTGCGGATCGTTTTTTCACTCTGCGGGCGCACGGTTTCTTTTACCATGTCATATTTTTCCATCCGCTCCTCAAAGCTGTCGATCAAGGTCGGCGTCTCCTCAAAAATCTTCTGCGCGATCTCCTCCACGGCAAAGCTGCCCTGCTCGGAAAGTGTCTCGTTGATGATGCTCTTGGCGCGCATGTGCTCCTCGTACTGCCGCTCCTCCTCAAACGCCTCGTTCTGCACGCTCTCCACGGCGCGCGTCACCAGCGCCAGTTTCGTCTTGTGCGACATATGCGCCGCGCACTTTAGAAATAAGTAAGAAAAATAGTTTGTCTTTTCCCCGTTCACCTCGTATTTCTTTTCCACAAGGCGCACGGAATGATCGGTCAGATCAATGATCGCGGCTTCCGAAACGCGCTGCGTTTTCAACGGCAGAAGCGATTTATACATAAAAATCTCATTGCTGTTGCCGTCTTCCCCCGGCATGGTCCGATGCGTGTAGGATTCCTTATAATTCATTTTTAACAGCGCCAGATATTCCCGCTCCCTGCTGCCAAAGCGCACCACAAAAAGATCCGCGGACGGAATGTCCACATTCGCCGCGAGAATCTCATAAAGCTGCGACGCGATCTCCTTGCTGACCGCAACAAAATCCTCCTCTTGATAGCCGCACAGCATCTGATAGATTTCCGACTGATCCTTATAAAATTCGCATTCCTTGCACTCGTCTCCCGCATCCACACGCGCGATATGTTCCTTGATAAACTCCGCAAGATCCGGACCGTACTCCGTTTCTTTATCCGACAGCACCGCCATCCCCGCATTCCCATCCAGAATATGGACAATGACGCGGCGTAAGTAAATTTCCTCTTTGATCATCATGTTCTTTACTCCTGTTCCTCATGATAGTACGACAGCAGCAGCCCGACAACGCGGCTGTAGCTGACGACGCCGTCCGATACGCCGTTGACCGTGAGGTTCGCCTCCAAAAAGGTATCCGTCACGTCCGAGACCAGCCGGGTATCTAACGGGGACTGCTCATTCACTTTTTCCCACTGCTCGCTTGTCACATAGACATTATCGAGATGCACCTGCTCTTTGATCGGCGTCAGACTCTCGTATCGCGCCATTTCCCCGCGCTGTGTAAGCGCATCGACCAAATCCCTCTCCACATAATACAGCACGTTTAAGTACCCGCTGTATTCAAACACCTCATCCCCGCTTCCCACGCACGCTAAATAAGCAAGATAATTCGCCTCATTTTCATAAATATAACCCTTCAGATGAGAAAGCTCATGGCACATGGTATACGGGAAATTCATGATATACATCATATCATTATAATTGGCTTCCAATGAAAAAGGAAAATAGTACCCGCACATCTGCTGCTGACAGAAAAACCACGAGGCATACAGCGGCTTCGGCTCGGAGTAATACCCCTCCAGCCGTGAAATTCCTTCCCGACCGGCAAGCGCGTGCATCGCCTGCACCGCCCGTTTTTTCATATCGCCGTCATAGACGATCTCTCCGCGCTCGTCGCGCTGCATCCGCTCCGATAAGCGGTTGCAGTTCGTGACGATCCGCTCCCGCAGGGCGATCAGTTCCTCGATCTCATACTGCTCCCCCTCTTTTTGAAGCGGCGTGCAGTGATAAAGGATCAGGCAGTTTAAGGTCATGATCAGACACACGACCGTGACGATCCACGCCGCCGCCTGATAAAAACGCAGGACAAAGCGGTCGAAGCCGCTCCCTGCGCTGTCCGCGCCGCCGCAATCGTCGCTCCGGTTTCCTGCGCTGTCCGCGCCGCCGCGCCTCATCCTGCCTGTGAGCCGCCGGACTGCATACACAGGCAGCCACACAATCCACAGCACAAGCGCAGACAGTGCAAGCGCCGCCGCGAGATACAACATCCACTCGCCGATCGAAACAGAAAACAGCCCGCTCAGTCTGCCATATGTATTGAGCCAGATCGGAAACACATGCGCCGTGTACCAGTCACAAAACGGTGCGCACAGCCATGCGGCGCCGTTCAGTATCAGTGTGAGCGCCCAGATCAGCGCCATCACGATCCGTCTTTTTTTCCGAAAAAAGTATTTCACTCATGATCCCTTCTTTTTTTACCGTGGCTCTTTTGTACCTGTAAGATCACGATTCCGCCGTCCCGGACCATATACGCAATCCGTCCGGCATAGCCGGTCTCCGCATAAAACGTACAGGAACAGTATGCTTTATCCTCCGTTGCCGGCTCATCCAGATTTTCCGCATTTTCTGCAAGCGCAAGTTCCGCGAACGCTTCCTCCAATGCGATCAGTTCGTCATAGCAGAGTTCGCGGGCGACGTTTGATGAGACGCCGTCCCGAAATGTAAAACGCGGATACGCCTTCTGCCAGTTTTCATCCAGCCGTTTCGTGCGGAGCGCGAGAAGTTCCTGCAATTGCCGCTCCCCTTCGGTATGCTGCTGTTCCAGACGGCTGAGTTCTTCTTTTTTTGTCCGAAATTCTTCCTCAAACTCCCGCTGTCTGCGCGCGCAGTCTTCCATCAGCGTCCGTGTCTCGTTCAACATGGATTCGTAAGTATCTTTTTCGGCGGGCGATCCCTCTTTCGCAAGCAGCGCCTCCTCTTTTTCCTTCAGAGAACGTCGTTCGCTCTCCTGCGTCCGCATTTGATCTTCGTATGCCCGCGCGGCGTTCTGCAGACTGGTCTGCTCGTTTTTCCACTCAGCGCTCCCCGCGGTCAGTGCAGACAGATGCTCCTCCTCGTCCAGATACCGCAGGAGCGCCTCGCCTGAACGGTAATCGGGCAGTGAATTGAGTGTCGGCGCAAGCTTCCCATCATAAGCGCGTACCGCCGCCGCTGTCACATGCGCAAGTACTTCCCGGTCCAGCCTGCCCGGCAGGATGGTATCTTCAAAGTCCTCCGGCCTCTGCCGCTTGTTCTTATCCGCAATCAGCTCCGCCTTGCGCAGGATCATGGTCGTATCCGGCACCTCCGAAAGCGCTTCTCCCGCCTTGGTAATCATGAGTGCGGACAGGCGCTCCTCAGACATTGCCGCCGTATTTTCCACGCCGAGGGATTCCAGGCGTTTACAGAGATTTCCTTTGATCAGCAGGCGCAGCTCCCCCTCCTCCTTACTCATCAGACTCTCCTGCGATATAACGACCTGCTCGGCAAGCGTCGGCGCTTCCGGCTCCGTAAATTGCTTTTTTGCAACGAGCGACGCGACGCGGTTTGCCATCTGAACGGACGTCTTTTTCGCCTTTCCCGCAACGGTCCGCGCATAACCGGAAACCGTAACCTGCTCTAAAAGCGCCACCTCATAGCAAAGCTGCTCCTTTGTCATCTTTTGAATTCCGTCAAAAATCGTAACCATTCTGTTCCTGTTTCCTCCTCTTCTATTGTAAAACATTTAGGCGTTTGCGAAACGCCGTAAGCCGCAT
>JAMPAG010000082.1 GCA_023667365.1 bacterium
TGGCACTTTGGACTGATATACCCGATTTTTGATTACAGTTTGCGGAAACTCAAGGACGTGAAATTGATCTTTGCACAGGATGCCAGATGAAACAGGAAAAGAATGAAAAAGGAGCTGCGCACGGCGTGCCAGCCCCTATAATTGATAAGAATCCATTAAAAGATAACATACGCCGGTCTTGCATCCTCCTTATTGAGCTCGCCATCGTGAATCTGTTCCGCCCGCCAGCCCTGCCCGGTCTTTATCAGAAAGAACTCGTAGACGCTTCTGAATTCATCATATTCATTTTCGTCTCCGATCACAAAGGCATGAATGCTTTCCGGTCCGCATTCATTTACGATAACCGCATCGGCGGTGTATTTCCTCATTTCCGGCACGATGGCATCCACACGGTACAGTACGCCGTCCTGTTCCAGATAATAAGGATACTCTCTCTCCAGCCAGATGCCTTGAAACTGCCGCGCACAGCCCTGCGTCATGATCTCTCCCAACTGTGCAAGCAGATCCTCCATTGAGGAAAAACTCTCGACCGGATATGGCGCATACTCCCCATATCCGTTAAAAGTAAAAAGCTCCGCTCCCGGCGTGGTATCCATCACATAAAAACGATACTCATAGTCCGTCCATTTTTCGAACAACTCCTTCACGATCCCGCGCGCTTCTTCCTCCGAAGGCGCTTCCGATGAAGCGTCCGGCTGCGTCGGCTCCTCTTCTTCTGAAAAATAATTCCTGCGTATTGCACCGCTCCTGCATACGTCCAGCCGAAAACCCTGCTCATCCTTCGTAACGGTGAGAAGTTCTACCGTCTCCAGCGTATCGCCGCGCTCACTGCCGGACAGATCCGCTCTAAGGTCGATCACAAACGCTTCCGCCGTCTCCCCGGAATAGGACAGGATCGAGACGTCATATCCGGTAAACACCGCCGGAAGCTGCGCGTCCTCTCTCCGTATAAGCGCACCGTCGTCAGACTTCTCGTACAGTCCGTATGTTTCCTGGCACAGCCAGCCATCGTACAACGTGCCTGCCGCCTCCGTCGTGTAGACTTCCTCCAAGGCGGAAAGCAGTTCCTCCTCGGAAGAAAAATCTCCGATCGTCTGCATCAGTCCGTCCCGCTTTTCCAATAACAGTTCCACAACCTCGCGCGCATCCGCCTCCTCCCGGATTGTGCCATTCAAAAGTTCCTGACCGTTCTGTTTCTGACCGCAGCCCGCAAAAAGCAGACAGAGCGTCAGCAACATCAGTGATAGAATACGCGTTTTTCGTTTTCCTCGGTGTCCATTCATACAAATATTCTCCTCTCTTCCCACCTGCTTAAATTTCCACTGACACATCACTTTTCATGAGGGCTGTAGACGCCAAAAAAGTATTTCGCGCAGGCGCCGCCAATTTTTCGTCAGTTCTCCGACTCCATGCATTTAGGAAGCGCCAGCGTGCCCGTCCGCGCCACTTCGACAATGCTGACCGTCTTAAGCATCTGGATCAGCAGGTTGATGCGGTCCGGTTCGTCGCAGATCTGGATCGTCATCATGGTTTTTGACATATCAACGATCTGCGCGTTTAAGATGTCGCAAGTCTCCATAATATCCCTGCGGTTGCTCTTGTTGTATTTGACTTTGACAAGCATGAGTTCCCTGCTGACGCTGTGCGGCTCGTCAAATGTCTTGACCTTGATGACATCCAGCTTTTTATTGAGCTGTTTTTCAATCTGCTCCACGGTACGCTTATCGCCGGTACTCACGATCGTCATGCAGGAAACTGCAGGATCGTCCGTCTCGCCGACGGCAAGCGAATCAATATTAAAGCATCTTCTGGAAAACAACCCCGCCACTTTACAGAGCACACCGGAACGGTTTTCCACCAGTACGGAATATATTTTTTTCATAATAAAAGATCACGTCCTTTCCAAACCGGTTATCTCAGACAAGATCCATCGGATGAATCTCGCATACCATCAGAATCGGTTCTTTCGCATCAAGAAATCTGCGGACCGCTTCTTCCGCGTGCTCCATATTGGCAAGCACGATGCACTCCATATCATACGCCGCGGCAAGCTTCGCAATATCGGGGCTTCCGCTCAGATCGACGACCGAATAGTTGTCATGATAAGTAAAATGCTGATATTGACGAACCATGCCGAGATAATTATTTTTTAACACGATGATCTTGACCGGCACGTCATGCTGCCGCATTGTCGCAAGCTCCATCATCGACATCTGGAACGAACCGTCGCCGCATACCGCGACCACCTGTTTGCGCGGATTGGCAAGCTTTGCACCGACCGCAGCCGGAATGGAATACCCCATGGTTCCCATGCCGCCCGATGTGAGAAACTGTCCTTTTTTTACGATATGATACGCGCAGGACCATATCTGGTTCTGCCCGACGTCCGCGACATAGACGGCGTCCTCCTCCATCGCCTCGGACAACATGCGGATGAATTTTGCCGGATCGACATGATCCGCGTATTCCTCGCGGCGCGGCTGCATCCGCTCCCGATAGCTGTCAAGCAGCGCAAGCCACTCTGCGTACTCCCCTGTGATCTCCTGTGTCAAAAGATCCTCGAAAATATGCTTCGCATCCCCGACAAGCGGGATTGTCGGTCCCGCATTTTTGCCGATCTCGGCGGGATCCACATCAATATGCACCAATATTTTATCCTTTGTGATCAGATCCGGCTGGTTGACCGCCCGGTCCGCCACGCGCGCGCCCACCATGATCAACAGATCGGAATCGCTGATCGCGCGGTTGGCATAGGGCTGACCGTTATTTCCGACCATACCGTAATAGAGGGGATGCTTCGTCGGCATCACGCCGATCCCCATCATCGTTGATACGACGGGAATCCGATAGGTCTCCACAAAGCTGTGCAGACCTTCCTGCGCATTGCTGAGCAGCACGCCGCCGCCCGCGCAGATCAGGGGGCGCTTTGCCTTTGCCAGTTCTTTGACCACCTTTTTGATCTGCACCATATTTCCCTTGACCGTCGGTTTATAGGTGCGGAGCGAAACGCTTTCCGGATAACTCCATTTCTCCATACGCGCGTTTTGTACGTCGATCGGCACGTCGATCAGAACAGGTCCTTTACGCCCCGTGGATGCGATATGAAACGCTTCCTTAAAAATGCGCGGAATATCCGCCGCGTCCCGCACGAGATAACTGTATTTGACAAAAGACTCTACCGCTCCTGTGATGTCCGCCTCCTGAAACACATCGCTGCCGAGCAGCTCGCTGTTTACCTGTCCCGTAATGCAGACAAGCGGAATGCTGTCCGCAAACGCGGTCGCAATTCCCGTAATCAAATTCGTTGCACCCGGACCGCTTGTGACGGCGCATACGCCGACGCCGCCCGTCGTCCGCGCCACGCCGCTTGCGGCATGCGCTGCATTCTGCTCCGTCCGCACAAGGATTGTCCGGATGCCGGATTGCAGGATACTGTTATAAAAAGGACAAATCGCCACGCCGGGGTAGCCGAACACCATGCTGACATGTTCCTCTTCAAGACATTTTACCATTGCATCTGCACCGATCATATTTGATACCAAGTCCTTTCCTCCAAAAGTTTTTTGACAACCACAACGGCTTCCGCCGCGTCGCGGGAATAACCGTCCGCACCGATCTCGTCGGCAAAATCCTGTGTGATGACCGCGCCTCCGATGATAATCTTCGCGGAAAGTTTCTGTTCATGCGCCATGCGGACGACTTCCTTCATCTGCATCATCGTCGTCGTCATGAGCGCCGAGAGCGCGATCACGTCGGCATGTTCTTTTTTCGCGGTTTCGATGATCTGCTCCGATTCCACATCTTTGCCGAGATCGATCACGCGGAATCCGTGGTTTTTTAACATGAGCGCGACCAGATTTTTTCCTATGTCATGAATATCGCCTTTTACGGTCGCGATGACGACGCACGCCTGCTCCTTCCCGCTGTCGTCCCCCGCAAGATACGGTTCCAAAACGGCAATGGAAAGTTTCATCGCCTCCGCGCTGTTGATCAGCTGCGGCAGAAAATACTTCCCTTTATCAAAAAGAATACCGACCTCGTCGATGGCAGGCATGAGCGCGAGATTCAGAATATCCTGCGCTTCCTGCCCTTCCCGCAGCAGCTCGCCGGTCAGCTGCCCGATCCGGCTGCGCATCCCTTTCAGCACGGCGTCATAGACCGGGCGAAGCGTCTCCGGTACGTTACTCTCCGGCGTTTTATCCTGCCCTGCCATACTCTGTCCCGGCACGATGTCCGTCCCGCCCGCCGCCTGCTTCCGCATCTTTCCGTCCGCTGCGCCTGCATGATTCTGATTCGGCGCGCTGTTGTCGCCGACAACATCCCGGCTTCCCGACGTGCCGCTCTGCTGCGCTTTTCCGGCGGATCCCGTCAATTTTTGCAGTTTCTGTTGTTCTTCCTGCTCCTCCTGCGCTTTCGCATAGGCGGCATATTCAATATAGCGGAGATCCGCCCCCTCCTTATGCAGCAGCAGATCCGCAGCATGCGCTGTGTTCATCAAAAGCCGCTGGGACGGATTCGCGATCGCCATCGTCAGCCCGTTCTGAATCGCCATCGTCAGAAACGACGCGTTGACATAGCTCCGCTCCGGCAGACCGAATGAGATATTGGAAAGACCGCAGATCGTTGCGTATCCGAGTTCGCGGCATTTTGCAAATGTTTGAAGCGTCAGAAGCGCCGCCCCCGGGTCCGCGCCGACTGTCATAACAAGACCGTCCACCACGATGTCCTGCTTTGTCAGCCCGTATTTTTCCGCCCGCTTTGTCACGTTCTGAATAATGGAAAGCTTCTCTTCCAGACTTTTGGGCAGCCCCTCATCCGACAGCGGAAGAAGAATGAACATCGCGCCATATTTGGCGGCAAGCTGAAGCAGCGGTTCGCACTTCGCCTCTTCCATGGAAATCGAATTGATGAGCGCCCTGCCCGGATAGCGCCGAAGCGCCGCCTCGATCACATCCACATGGGAGGAATCAATGGAAAGCGGCAGGTTGGAAGCCATGCCGACTTCGTCAATCGCCTTTTTCATCATTTCTTTTTCATCAATGCCCGGCATTCCCATATTGACATCTAACACTGCCGCGCCCATGTTCTCCTGACTTTCCGCGAATTCGGATACCAGAGACAGCGAACCTTCCTTTAACTCCGCCTGAAGTTTCTTTTTTCCGGTTGGATTGATCCGCTCCCCAACGACAAGAAACGGACTGTTCAAGTCAAAAGCAACCGTTTTCCGCTCCGACGTCAGGTAATGCATCCCGCCATGAACGCTTTTTTCCGGCAGCGATTGGTCCGGCCGCGCATTTTCCTCTGCGTCCCGCCTCTGCGGCTTTCTTCCCTCCAGCGAACGCACCAGTTCTCTCATATGCGCCGGCGTCGTCCCGCAACAGCCGCCGACAACGGCGGCGCCTGCTTCCGTCAGGCGCAGCATTTCCTCCGCAAATGTCTCCGCCGTCATGGAATACCCTGTTGTGCCGTCCGGCAGTAACACCGGCATGCCGGCGTTCGGCTTTGCAATAACCGGTACCTTGGCAACCCGCGCCATATCCCAGATGATCTGTTCCATCTGATCCGGTCCCGTCGAGCAGTTCGCACCGACCGCCGCCGCGCCCAGACTCTGCAGCGTGATAACCGCCGTTGCTGCGTCCGTTCCGTACAGCGTTCTTCCGTCCTTCTCAAACGTTAAGGTTGTCAGGACGGGCAGCTCACATACTTCTTTCGCCGCAATGAGCGCCGCGCGCGTCTCCTGCAAGCTCATCATCGTCTCCACGACAAGCAGATCGACGCCCGCCTCGCAAAGACCGCGGATCTGTTCTTTATAAATATCGACCAGTTCCTCAAAGTCCAGCGTTCCGATCGGCGCAAGCTGCACGCCCGTCATCGTCAGATCGCCTGCAACAAGGGCGCGCCCCGCCGCTGCCTCCTTGGAAATGCCCACAAGTTCCTGTATCAGTTCCCGCTGTTTTTCTTCCAGCCCGTATTCCCGCAGCTTCAACCGGTTCGCGGTAAACGTCGGTGCATAAAGGATCTGGCATCCCGCCGCAACATATTCTTTTTGCAGGGAAAGCATCACGTCGCGATGTTCCACGATCCATTGTTCCGGACAGACGCCTGCGGGCATACCCGCGCGCATCAAGTTTGATCCGGTCGCGCCGTCTAAGATCACGTAGCGTCCCCGGCAGTATGCGTTCCATTCCTCCCGATTCATCCTAATCCTCCATGCCGCCTGCAAATTATGTATTCATGCATTTCATGCAGACAACATTCAACGTATCTCAGTCTGCATGCTCCACGCCGCCGTCTCATACATCTGTATGCACATCCAGCTGCGGAAACGGAATTTCGATCCCGTTTTCATCAAAAGCAAGTTTCAGCCGCTCGGTCAACGCCCATTTGACGTTCCAGTAATCCTCTCCCGGCACATAACAGCGCAAGCCGAGCACGACGGCACTGTCTGAAAGCGCATCCACAAACACCATGACCGGCTGTTCCTGCAAAACATGCTCCTGCGTGCGCACGACCTGTTCCGCAACCGCTTTTGCTTTCTTTAAGTCCGCACTGTATGCAATCCCAATCGTTAAGTCCAAGCGCCGCTCTTTCTTAGCCGTCACATTCGTCAGGCTCGTATTGGCAAGCGTTCCGTTCGGTAAAATGACCACTTTCCCGTCCGGCGTCGTCAGTTTTGTATAAAACATCTGGATTTCCGTGACGGTTCCCTCGTTTCCTTTGGTATCTTCAATGATATAATCCCCGACTTTGAACGGTTTTAACAGCAGAATCAGCACGCCTCCGGCAAGATTGCTCAGGCTGCCCTGCAAAGAAAGACCGATCGCCACGCCCGCCGAACCAAGCAGCGTCACGACGCCGGCAACGCTCACCCCGAACGACGTCGCGATCATGAACAGCAGGATCAGATAAAGCGCTGCCTTCAAAAGCGAATCCAGAAACTGCTGTACGCCCTTTTCCGCATCCGCACGCGCAAGCGCCTTTTGAACAATCCTGCGGACTAACTTGATCACCTGCACGCCGATCAGAAATGCCACGACCGCAAACACGACCTTTAATCCGAAATGAAGCGCCTTCTCCGCCAGCTCATGAAACATTTCCTCATTCATCCCACGGTATCTCCTGTCCACAAATCTTTATTTCCTCTCGCTTCCGGAGGCGATCTCCGCTTCCGCCTGCGCGATCTTACGGGCAAGCTCCTCTTTTAAGGACGCCCGGATCTTCTCTTTTTTCTTTTTGAGCTGTTCCTTTTTGCGCTGCGCCTCCGCCTGCCTGCGCCTGCGCTCCTCCTCTTTCTCCTGCATCCCGGAAAGCTCCTTTTCGGTATAAGGAACATACGCGAACACCGCGGCGGACATCGGCGCTAAATGAATGCGCACGGAATACTCCCGCGTGTCGCACTCGTCCTTTTTTGCCTTTATGACACGCGTGTTGACGATGCCGCTTCCGCCAAATTCTTCGCTGTCCGTATTAAAAATCTCTTTATATTTTCCGTCGGCGGGCACGCCCGATTTATGATTCAGCCATGTCTGATCCGAGAAATTCACACCGATCAATAACGTCTGCTCCGGGGATTTGCGCAAAAACAATAATACCGACTCGTTTGCGGAAATCGCGTTCATCCACTCAAATCCGTCTTCCTTCTCATCCCATGCATACAGCGCAGGATTCGCAAGATAACATTGATTCAGCGCCGTCAGGTACGCTTCCATCCCCTCCGGCAGAAATCCCGGATTGAACAGCTTCGCGCCCGGATGCAGCATCAGATATGCCGGAAGCAGTCTTGCCGCCGCCGCGCGCAACGGCGCATTCTCCGTATTCATGCAGGCGAGCCCGCAGTCGGACCTTAAAATATAATCCGCGCTGAGCGCGTTGATAAAGCGCTCTTTATACATATAAAGATACGACAGCGTCAGTTCATGATGCGCATTTTTGCGGTCGCCGTACGGAATCGTCAGATAGCGCAGCAGGTCGTTGACGAGCGCGTAATTCCACTTATAATCAAACCCGAAACCGTCTTCCGCAAGCGGTCTTGTCAGGTTCTGCCAGCCCGAAGCCTCATCCGTGATCATCAGCACGTCAGGATACAGATTTTTTACCATGGATACGGCATGTTTCAAAAAAGCAATGGCGTCCAGATTCTCATTTCCGCCGTACAGATTCGCAAGCCATTCTCCGTCCGACTTGCCGTAGTCCAGATACAGCATGAACGACGTGTCGCACACGCGGATGCCGTCCGCATGCAGCTCCTCGATCAGATAGGTGAGCGTGGAGAGCAAAAAGGACTGCACCTCCGGCCGCGCATACTGAAACAGTTTGACCTGATACCGGTTATGAAATCCCTGTCTGCCGTCCAGATGCTCATACAGGCAGCTGCCGTCATATTCTGCGAGCAGCTCCTCCGCCTTGGAAAAACAGCCCGGCGCCCACTCAAATATAACGGAAAGTCCCTCCTCATGCAGCGCGTCAACCGTCTCTTTCAGCGCCGCCGTGCGCGCAAAACACATTCCCGCCGCATAAAACGCTACCGTCTCATGAACACTGTGATTGTCCGTATTTTCGAGCACTGTATGCTGTAAGCTGACATGCGTATAGCCGGCGTCCCGCAATTCCTTTGCCTTTGTCTTTAGCGCCGCCATGCGCTTCGTCTCCGACGTCTCTTCACCGAACAATTCCTCCGCGGAAATCTCACAGATAGAAAGCGCGCCGCCGCTCTGGTATATCTGCTTCTTTTTCCATGCGCCGTCCTTAAAGCGGTACGCATCCTGCTCGATCCGCGCGATCAGATAACGCGCCTCTTCCCCTTCCACGCATTCGTCATAGAGTTTGGTCGCATACGGATCCGATTTTACGATCACATCCCCGTTCTTTTTGCGGATCTCATACTGATAGCCGATCTCTCCTTCCAGATCGGGAATGAACAGTTCAAACAGGTCCGTGACCGTACTGCGGTTCATCTGGTGTACCCGCCCGTCATAGCCGTTAAACGCGCCGATCACGCTGACGCGCACCGCCTCCGGTGCCCAGACGCGGAACAGCACGCCCGGCACGTTACGGCATACCGCGCGGTGCGCGCCCATGTATTTCCATGCATGATACTGCGTTCCCATATGGAACATCCGGATCTGCGCCGGATCGCTCAGCGTATCTTCCGCCTTTCCCTTCTTTTTTTCCTCCGCATAAAGACATTCCGATGCGGGATAGGCGTAAGCGTCGTGGAACTCCCGTACGTTTCCGGAATCTTTGTCCGTCACCTTTAAGCGGTATTCCGGCTGCTTCTTTCCCGGCAGCAGAACGGCAAAATAGCCTTCCTCATCCGCAAGTTCCATCGGATATTCTTTCTCCGGCTCTCCCGCCATGACGCTGATCTTTTCCGCTGACGGCAGAAACACCTGCACCAATGTCTGGGAACCTGCCGTGTGCGGTCCGAGCAGCTCGCCCGGTTCGTCCGTGTCCGAGTAAATGATACCTTCCATTTCACGCCAATTCATGTAACGGTATAATTTTTTTGTCATCCTGCTTTCCCCCACCTTTTTATTTTTCCGCGTCAAAACTGATGAAGATACAATCCGCTGCGCAGCTTCGGCTCAAACCATGTCGATTTCGGCGGCATCAGAAGCCCCTTGTCCGCCACGGCAAATAATTCGTCAATGGACGTCGGATACATGGAAAACGCCACGGCGCAGTCTGTCCGCACGCGCCGCTCCAGCTCGTCAAGTCCCCGGATGCCGCCGACAAAATCAATCCTGTCATCCGTCTTCGGATCCGTGATGCCTAAGACCGGTCCGAGACAGTCGTTTTGCAGCACGGACACATCCAGCGCCTCCACCGGATGCTCTTTTGCCTGCGCCAAAAGCTGTTCCAGCCGCTTTGAGGTCAGGCGGTACCAGCCGTCCGCCAGGAACATGCCAAACATGCCTTTTTTATCCGGCTTTACCTGCTCTTTGCCGCAAAATTCTACGGTAAAACGTTCGGAAAGCCGCGAAAGAAACTGCTCCTCCGTCATTCCGCCCAGATCCTTTACCACCCGGTTATAATCTAAAATCCGAAGTTCTTCATCCGGAAAGAGCACGGATAAAAAGTAATTGAACTCCTCGCTGCCGTCGTAATCTGGATGCTCATCACGCTTTGTAAGCCCTACCCTGACCGCGGAGGCGCAGCGATGATGCCCGTCCGCGATATAGATCGCATCCATGGCGGCAAACGCCTCACTGACCGTCTTTATGTCCGCCTCGTCCGCAACGGTCCAGCCCGTATGTCCGATTCCGTCCTCCGAGACAAAATCATAGGCGGGCGGCGTCTTGGTCTTTCGTGCGATCAAATCCGACAGCGCCTGATTGCGGCGGTATGCAAGAAAAATAGGACCGGTCTGCGCGCCGCACGCCGTCACGTGACGGATACGATCTTCCTCTTTTTCCGCACGGGTATTCTCATGCTTCTTGATCACGCCGCTCATATAATCGTCAATCGCGGCACAGCCGACGATTCCGGTCTGGCTGTGTCCGTTCATCGTCTGTCGGTACAGATAATAGCAGGGACGTTCCTCCTGCACAAACACGCCGCGCTTTGCCATATCCCACAACAACGTACGCGCATGTTCATACACTTCGGGCGCATACATATCGTGTCCCGGCTCAAAGAAAAGTTCCGGTCTGTCCACATGCAAAAAAGAATCCGGACGCCCTTCCACCGCTGCGCGCGCTTCCATGGAGGAATACACATCGTACGGCAGCGCCGCAACGTCCGCCTCCCGGCCTTCTGCCGGTTTCCATGCCTGAAACGGTCTGATCTTCGCCATTTCTCCCTTCGTCTCCTTTTTTTGCTCTTTCATTAAGTATTTCCGGACAATTGTTCAATTGCCAACCCCATCGCTGCTATATCCTGAACATCCTCATTCTCTCCATCAGTTTTTTGGATTCCCGTTCCAATTCCTTCGCGTTCTGGGCTACAATATTACTGTCCTGCGTTACCGTTCTGGTATAACCTTCCAGTTCCTGCGCCGACTGAATGATCTGATCCGTTTCCTGCACTTGATAATCAGCGATTTTATGCATATTTCCGGCAACTTCTTCTGTCCTTCCGACCAA
>JAMPAG010000083.1 GCA_023667365.1 bacterium
TCCCGGATAACACTCATGAACGAGCTCCTTACCTGTTATCAATATCTGAAAGAACTGACATGCTGTTTTTTTATATGAAGCATATCGTAATGGTAAGGAATTGCCATTTGAGAAATCTCCATACTGTAAATGTGGCGGTCAATATGACCGCCACAAAAAAATCAAAAAAATTTACACACTTTACTTGACAAACCCATGAATTATATTCATAGCTCGTTAAAATTATTGGGTATCATGATACCTGCTTTATTTCTTTTCGCTTTTACATAAATAAGAGCGAAATGCTTCTACAATATAATCGCAACTACCCGTACCATACTTAGCATCGGTTACGGTTTTCAGATAATCATTGGAATAGACTTCAATAATCGTGTTGCAATATTGCTTATCATCCCCCATCAATTCGGACGGAGCATGACCGCGGGCGTATGCAATAATTTCCTTAACTAAGTTTTGTATGCTGTCCGAAGCAGCATCTTCTCCCTTATGTGAAGCCAATTTCAGAAACTTATCATCTGCTTTCATTTCCTCTGGGATTTGCGACTGCCAGTTATCCATAATTTCAGAAAAATGTTCTAAATTATACTTCATGGCTTCGGTGTATTTTTCAATACTGCCGAATTGTTGAATAGCGAGCTTAGCTAATTCGGCTTCGTCATCTTTGATCTTTTGAATAAACATATCAAAATTCTCGACACTTCCCCAGTGTTTGATAATATCATCCGTGTTGTTGTTTTTAAAATCTTCCAGTGCTTTGATGTAATCGGACAAGTCAAATTCTTTAAAACTCATACATTGTTCTCCTTTCTCTAAGCGGCTAAGGAGCTGTATCAGTCTGTCTGTCCGGTTGCGTTTTAGCAGAAGTAATTCTTTTTGCTTTTTGAAAGCCTTAATCCTGTCAAAGTTTGGTTTTTGCAGAATTTCTTTAATTTCTTTCAGCTTAAAGCCCAATTCCTTAAAAAATAATATTTGCTGCAGCCTTTGTAGTGCTTCGTCGTCATATAGACGATAGCCGGACTGTGTCAGTTTACTTGGCTTTAGCAGTCCGATTTCGTCATAATATTGTAGCGTGCGTGGGCTTATCCCTGCTAATTTTGCAACTTGGCTTATGGTTCGCATTCTTATCAGCTCCTTAAATTTGTAAAGAAGCAAGACAGAGATTGCCGGCATATATCTATTCTGCTCCTATGAGAAAAGAATACAGTATTACGTTACGTGGGAGTCAATACTTTTCTCAAAATTTTTATTATTCATTTTCGGGATATTCCTGTGAGCAAACGCGCAAAAGGTCATAATTTAACGCACAAAACATAATAAAAAGTGAAAAATCCCGAACAAACCCGCAAAAAAATGAACGGAGTTTCGGGATTTTTTCACTCACAGCTGAATGCGCTGTTGCAGGGTTATGCTCCTGACGATCGCACGCTTAAAATCGTTATAGCTCACGTTGTCAAGGTCTGTATCGGTGTCGCAGTCCGGCTCCGTGTCGAACAGATCGGCATACATATTATAGTATTGTTCAAGCTCCTTGTCCCATTTTCCAAGCCACATTATTTTTTCTCCCTGACAATGCCATAAACGGTCGATGTACTTACCTTATACATCATTGCTAACTGACCAATGGTAAGGACACCCGAACGAACCAATTCTTTGCTCTCTCTGATTTTTCTTTTCACAATGTTGACCCGGAGTGTTTCTTCTTTAGGTATATTGATTTGGCTCCCGCCAAACATGCAGCAGACCTGAATATATTTTTCTTGCCCGAGTATTTCAAACAGTAATTTTTGTTTTTCCGGAATATCATCAATAGTGAGGTCATCAAGAAGGTATTCTGCATCATTATTCATTAGATTGAAGCTCCTTTCATGCCCGATTTTTTTGGCATCTTTATTTTTTTTCCGTACGATAGAGCATAGCGCACTTTTCTTAAGAAAATAGACTTGAAAGCCGCCCAGTTCATGACATAAATTAATGTATTTATCCTGTCCGACTGTGTTAAAAAACGTCTGTTGTTCTTCTTTGAGGTCTTGGTAATGGAAGTTTTTGTGGATGTATTCACTGGTGTTCATTTGCTGCAGCTCCTTTCTCCAGTAAAGGCACTTTAACGGACCTGCAACCGCCTGTTAAAGTGCCTTTGAAGACTGTTTATTTAATCTTTACATTCCGCAGCACGCCAGCGCCGCGGCTGCTCTTTAAGGCGATGGCGGCGAGCATCTCAACCTCACCTTTTTTGACAGCTCCGGGAAGTTTGAAGTCAGGCGGATACTGGCGGATGAGTTTGCCTCCATTGGCAGTAACTCCGTGGAGGGCTTCTCTGTCGAGTACCGGAAAGTAGATGTCTGTGAGTCCTTTGACGGTGGTCTCGTTGTCTGCCGTTCCGAACTTCCGCGCGCCGATCGGGATGATCGGGCGTTCGGTGTAGCCGCCGGAAGCTTCTTTGTGCGGATAGTATTTCATATCCATGAAGGGAATCCCATCATATCCGTCAGCGGATCGCCCGAAGGCGTCTTCTGTCCTTGTCAGGTATCCGGCGCGTCTTGCCACCTGCTTGAGTTTGTTGATCATGGAGGTGTTTGCCATGATGCAGGATGGTCTTTCGCACAGCTCGGAGATCGTCTCATCCATGAGTTCCATGAAATCCATGTAGTTTTCGGTTATCCTGTCCGCCGTGGAGAGGTCGATGAAACTGCCGCAGTTCTTTTCAGTCACGGTTCCGCGGAGGGCTTTGTCAAGTCCGTCAAAGCTTGCATGGTTGATGTCGCTGTCTCCGTTGATGATGGTATGGTGAAAGAGGCAGACGGTTGCTTTGATCTTCTTTTTGGTCTGGTAGGCGACTTCCGATCCGACCGCGGCGGAGGTGCTTTCGATCACGCGGTCGATCTCGTAGGCACCGCCGAAGATTTTGACGTCTGCGCTGTATTCTTTGCGGGTGGCTTCCTGCGGCGTGTATTCTGTGCCGAGTTCCCGGAACTGTGCTTCAGCAGGGATTTCCTCACGCAGGTATTTGTATATCAGGGTGCCTCCTGCAGATGGAACTATCGTATCATCAAATTCCATCATGTCGAGCAGCAGGGAGTTTTTGCGGAATTCTTCGATAACGGTGCGGTCGATCGCGGCTGTGCAGCCTGCCTGTGCCTGTTCGAGTGTGATCATAGTCTGCTTTCCTCTCTTTCCTTGTGTACAAGGATGTCATCCGCTTCCGGCATTCCCATCTTGAGGTATATCTCTGTTTCCAGTCCGAAGCTGTCGGACTGGATCAGGTTCTTGATCTGTTCCGCAGTCTCCGCGACAGTCCTGATCCTGTCGTCAGTGCTCGGATAGGTGCTGATATGGAGTCCGTATTTTTTTGCTGTATGACTGCATTTGCGCTGGACCAGCTCGGAACGGCAGTAAGTGTCCGCGATCATCTGTAACTCGTCTTCCGTGAGCAGTCCGTCCATCCGGTCGATCTTGGCAAGTATCTCGTTATCCGTCCCTGTGTTCAGGATGTCATCTTTTTTCTGCATCCGCAGGGTTTGCTGTTCTGTCTGTACCATGCGGTCGATGTTGTCGAGGATGCTGACGATATTGGAAGTATGTCGGCTGTTTTCCTCGCTGATAACGGAGAGGAGCAGTTCTCCCTTGTAGTTATCCTGTAGCTTCCTGATCTTTTCTTTGTGTGCCTGCATGCTGTTCTGTGCGGCTCTGAGCGCCTCCACCAAGGCGTTGAGGTAGGGACTGCGGAGCGTGTCCCGCCCGTCCTGCTGTGCGGCTGTGTCTGCCGCTGTGTTCATGATGTTTGTTGTGTCCATGGCATTGCCTCCTTTTTTTCTTATATTGTAGAAAAAAGCGCTGCGGACATGGAGTGGCAGTTTATTGTTTCTGTGCTGAAAGGGCTTGTGATATGGGCGGTTGTGGTATAATGTCTTTGGCATAATTGTCTTCCTGTTTTAGGCGTGGAAAAGCCGCGGTGTTCTGTGATACGATGCCGCGGCTTTTCTGTATGGTGATGTGGAGTTATGGTTGTTTTTATGGTTTTCTGACTGTCCGGCGCACGCTGTCAACGGATATGTTGTATTTCTCGGCAAGTGCTTCATAGGTCATGCCGTTTTTCCGGTCCTGCCGGATGGCTGCTTTGTTCAGGTAGCGCATGAGGGCGTCTTTTTTGTGGATGTATAGGTATTGTCCGCCGAATGTTTCGCTGATCCATATAAGGTTTTCTTTGCCGATGTGTTCGGCGATCCTGCGGGCATTGTAGGGAAGCTCACGGAGTTCCAGTGCTTCCATGTCTGCGCCGCCTGCTGCCTGTGGGGTGTCCCCGGCACTGTCATACGTGATTTTCCTGAAGGTGCCGCCTGTGATGTCCCTGACGTTTCGGGCGCTGATCATGCCGGTCAGGAGGATGGCGGCGTCCTGTATGCCGCGGAGGTACATTTCGTCGCCGTAGATAGCGGTGGTGTCATTAACGGTTTCCATGTATTCGCAGAGGAGCGGATCGCAGCTGCCGAGGCGTGCGTCAAGTTCCTGCTCAAGCCGTGTTTCTTTTTCCATGAGCTGGTTGTAATCGTCGCTGTGTGCGGTCAGGTCTTCATAGGCTTTCTGTTCGGATTCGACAAGTCCGGTCAGGAGCACCTCCCGGTGGAATTGGTTGTCATGGATATTTTGGAGCATGCGGACCGCCTGCTCTCTGAAGCGTTCTGTTCTGGCTGTTGTCATAGTAGTTTCCTCCCTTCTCCGGTGAGTATGTAGTTGGTGTTGGCGCGCATCTTGATGGCAATGACGATCGCCATCGTCCGGTTGATGCTCTTGGTTCCCTTCTCGATGTTTTCATAAGCGCAGCGGGGAATGCCGATCAGCTCCGCGGCTTCTTTCTGTGTGTATCCGCGTTCCAGTCTTATTTCTCTGACGCGCCGGGCGGCTGCTTCCGGGCTGTCCGCGCTTTTTGCCGTTTCCTGCTCCGGGAATCGGTCGAGCTGCCGGACGAAACGGATCGTGCCGTCCTGTTTTTCTTTTGACCAGTGTGCCGTGATGGCGCCGATGGAGTTGGCGTTAAAGAGGAGGTTGCCTTTTTCTCCGCATGCGGCATACCGGAATCCTCTGAGTCCTTTCCGTATGAGTATGGTTCCCATCGTATCCCTCCTTTGGGTGTGTGCTTTGTAATACCGTTCAAAACATGTTTAACTTCGTTCAATTTGAATTTGATCGTTTCTTTGGTGGAATTCTCTGTTATCGGTCAAAATTGTCTGTATGGGCTTTTTAGGGGCTTGCCCACGTAGGCGGGCGGGTTCTGTGTGAGGAGTGTGACGGCACACCGGAATCCGTTATAGAATCCGTTGCGGATGCATTCCTCAAATCCGTCCGTGAACAGTTCTTCCATGTTCATGAATGTTTCTTTGTCTATGATCTTTTCAAGTTCTTCTACCGCGTTCACAGCGGCAGCGCCGTTCATGTCGATGTGATCCGTCAGCTCGTGGTAGATGGCATCAATGAGGTCTTTCTCATGCATTGGCTTCACCTCCCGCATAGGCGAAGCGGCTGCGGCTTCCTGTCTTTGGGTCTTCCTGTAGGATGTTGACGGTGTCCGCCTTGTTCTCCGCAAGTACGCGCATGGCTGCCGCCATGAGCTGGACGGCGAGCGTCCTGTCATCAGGTGAGTGGTATTCGATCACGAATCGTTTCATTGTTTTATCTTCCTTTCCCGGCTGTGTGCCGCTGTCTCGTTTGGGTTCTTGCACTTTAGGGCGGAAGATGGTAAACTTTCCTTGGGGTAGGATGGTTTACCATCTTCTGAGGGTTGGCTGTTGGCACGGTCAATCCTCATTTTCTTTCCTTTCTCCTATTCCCATTCTGTCCGCTGCTTCCTGTAGATGGATCATGTCGAACGGTTCTTCTAAGGAAAGGGCGATATTTACAGCCATACAGTATTGTTTTACCATGATGCGGAGCCCGCCTTTGCGCTGCGCGATCTTCTGCAGGTATGTAATGCACTCTTTATTCAACCCATAATCTTTGAATATAGACTGTATGTCTTCTAAAGAATATCTGTTATAGAGCGGGCAGTGATAGCCGATCCGGCTGTATACCTGATCAAAGTCATCCTGTTTTGTGCCATACATCCGTTTTTTGATGCTTGGGTTCCCGGCGTATACGATCCCGATTCCTGCCTTGTCATTCAATGCCCTTATGGCATCAAATGCTTTCGGTGCAAGGTGCTGTGCCTCGTCAATGATGAGTACCATGGAGCTGCCTTTTGCCTTCCGGATCAGCTTGTGCATGATGGCGGATGAAGCCCCGCGGCTTGGTTCGCCCAATTCTTCCGCGATCATGCACAGCATGGAGCGGTAGGAGCTGTTTGTAACGTCTGCCTCCACATAGATGACGTTTTTGTTATGCTGTGCATAGTGTTGAAGCGCGGTTGTCTTTCCGCATCCGGCATCCCCGTATATGAGAAGGATGTCTCCTGTGGTCTGTGTGACATATACTTTTTCCAATATCTGTTTTGTGTTCTTTACTTCAAAGCAGATACCCGGCTTTTTGGAGAGTACATTCCGGCGCTGCTCCATGCCGAGAAACTGTTCGATCTTTTCCGCAATTTCCTGATTGTTGCCTGTGTACCGGTCTTTCAGAAACAGGGAAAATGCAGCGGGCGATATGCCGAGTTCTTTTGCAACGGCTCCCTGTCTGCGTCTGCTCTGCTCTAAGTATTCGTTGATCTTACTTCGTGCTTCCTGTATCATAGCCTTTTACCTCCCTTCCCGGATGATATATTTTTTGTAGATATCCATGACGGAATCCGAAACCCCGCTTTTATACAGCTTTCTAATATCCGTTATGGTTCCGTCACTCCGCAGCCTGAGGCACCTGATCAGTTTAATGCTGTTTTCGGCAAAGCGGCAGCACCTTCTGTCTGCATATTCGATTCTGAATCTCATCTGTCATCACCTCCTGCCTTCTTGATAAATTCATAAAGTGCCTGATCGACCTTTTCCCTGCGTTTCTGTCTGTCTGTAAAAGAAATCGTTCCTGTTGGCATGGAGTCTTCCTTGTCCGCTTCCAGTATCTGCTTTTTATCCTTATGCCGTGAAGTAATGGCAGGGACGGCAGCAGGATCATGTTTTACATCGTATTCCTGATATTCTGCTTTTCTGTCGTTCAGGAATTCCTGCAGTGTGTAGTCAGGCGGAGCGGGCAACAGTTTTTTCATTATTTTCCTTCGCTCTTTTTTGTACTGGTTGTATTCTTTGATAAGCTGTATGCTCGCCTGCGTGCCTAACTGCGCCAGTTCATTGCATTTTGCCGTACAGAGAAAGCGGTCTTCCAGATCATACACAAACACCTTTGACACGTCATCGCTGTTATAGCGCGCATATACTTCCCTGCCGATCAGCTCAAACAGGCGTATGTTGTTGTAATCATGCCCGGTTGCTTTCAAGCGGATGCCGTTTCTGCCGACCTTCACCGGGCGGCTCGTCCTCTGCAGAAGAAGATGGATCACGTCGTCATCATTGACCTTGCGCGCCGGACGGACAAAGTTCTGTGTGTAGATCTCATAGGGTGTGCGTCCGCACATGCCCCTGCCGCTGTGCCTGTGGTTATTCATTTCCTGTATGATCAGTTCCGACGTCTCCAAAAATTCCTCATAGGAAATGCATAAACCTTTCAGCTTGAGTTTTTTGTTTGTCATGCTCATCTTTTCCGGACGCAGATGCGGTTTCCCGGCGATATAGCAGGGGAGCATGGCAAAATATTTTTCTTCCAGCGTGCGGAAATACCGTTCGATCGGCTTCGCCTTCGCATTCCGTACGATCGCATTTGTAACCTTGATCCCCATCTGCCGGGCAACGGACATTGCATTTTCATTGTTAAAAAGATCGTACGCCTTAAAGTCTTTTCCGTTGTCAAGGAGCACGGTTTCCGGTATCCCGCATTTGATACATGCCTTTGCAAAGCTGCTCAGCACGATGTCTGAATTGGGCGTGCAGGAATTGATCTCATAACCTACGATATAGCGGCTTCTCCGGTCAAGCCATGCGGAGAGCCACGGACGGAAGATTCTTCTGTGATCGTCCTCTACCAGTACATCAAATACATGATGGTCGGCAACCCATTGTTCATTGGAGGCAAGGGCTTCATAGTCTACATTGATATGCGGCATGCAGTTATCGTCAAAGCCTTTTTTCCCTTTACTGCGCAGCATTTTGACGCTCTGCGGAAGCTTGTCCATCTGCCGCCGGAATGACTGGATGCTCGGCATCTGTGGAAACTGTTCTTTGTGCTTTTGGCATGTCATTTCATAGCATTGCTGCAGGCTGCTCCCCGGATTGTGGAACCACTCGGAGTAGAAGGTTTCCCATGCTTCGGGCGGGATGCTTGTGTTTCCCCTGTTATGGCTTCCCCTGCCGTCATATAAGCCCTGTATCCCCTGTTCGTCATAACTGTGTTCCCAGCGGTTGACCTGCGTTCTTGTGACAGCGGCAGCAGGATTTTCGCGGTTGAAGGTCTCTATAAATACGTTCATCCGCCCGTGACTGTGTGGAATGGTCTTAAACTGCTTGTACTCTGTGACGACACGGAGCTTGAAGCTTACTTTCTCGCGTTCTTTTTGGGTCAGTCCGTTCAGAAAGTCGTTTTCTTCTATCTTGCGGCTGTTCAGGAAGGACATCTGTTCCTCAGTCGTCATGCTTTCCAGTGCGATCAGCAGCATCTTTCCGCCTCTGCCTTTGCCGTTTATAGTTTTGGTAATGAATTTTTGACTTTTACATAGCTTCTGTATCGTGCTGACATCCTTGCAGAGTAACTGTGAGACTTGTTTAACAGTCAACCATGTATAGTTGTCATGTTCCATGCTGTCCGGCTCCTTCCAGTACGGTACCGATTAGTTCCAATGCATCCATGTCGAGTTCCTTTGCGATCATGACCGCCATCCGCATTCCTACGGTGTATCCTCCCTGCATCATCTGGTTCAGGTATACTGGGCTGATGAACAGGCGGCGCGCAAGTTCCCTCTGTGTCATGTTTCTTTCCTTCAACTTTTGAGCTACCTTTTTTTCAAAAGGACACATGGTTGTCGGGTCTGCTGTTTTTGGCATAAATTTACTCCTTTCCTTGTGTTTTTTGTGGTCATTTGGTATAGTAATAAATAAAAGTCATTTATATAATAAAACAAATTATTTGTTTTGTAAACATAAAAAAATAAATAATTTGTTATTTTGAAAGGAAACATTACATGAATATAGGAGAACGTATAAAACAAATAAGAAAGGAAGCTAAACTAACCCAAAAAGATTTTGCCGAAGCGTTAGGTATTACACAGGCAAATATTTCTGCAATTGAAAAGAATGTATCGAATCCTTCATTAACACTTGTAAAACTTATATGCTCGGTATATAGTGTCAACGAAAAGTGGCTTGTAGAAGGTATTGGAGAACGGTCCTCGCTTGATTATTTTGGTACGGATGAAATTCCCATGTTATTAAGCAAGTTTGAAAATATGAAATGCTGTCTTAATGACATAATAAAAAAATATCAATCCGATAGAGATACCCTATTTTGGATTGAAGAATCCTTCGCCTATTTTATAGATATACTATCCGCTGTCAAATTGAAACCTTCACATAAATTAGATTATTATAAAAATATATTTAGCATAATGGACGAATTGGGAAAATATACATTTCTTTGTTCGACGATTTATCCTCAAAAAAATATGGATTTGTATAAAGTTTTAACTGTAAGAGAGCGACAGCTTGCTGTTCAAGGTATAATAGCATCAGCACTTGACAATATTGCAAACATTTGTATTGATAATGCATATAGGAAGGACAATGAATAATCTTGCCTGTACCTCGTTAAATTTTTCTATTTGAAATTCCGTTAGTCTGTTTTAGCAAATTGTTAGTGATTTGCTACACAAAAATGCCCTTAAACCCTGAATTAAACAGGTTTTAAGGGCATTATAAAAATTTTTGCTAATTCCGTTTATCGGTCTGATTTTTTGCTTTTATAGTGTGCCGCACAAAACGCAACATTTCATAAACAATGCCCATTTTTCAGTGCTTCGGAATGCTATATATTCCGTTAATCAAATTTTGTTTTGTTGCGTTTTATTCGTTTATTCACAACAAATCTCGTCCAAATTCAGTTTCACCTCAATATGATGTTTGACATGGAGTTTAGACAACAAACACACCGTCTCCACACGGCTCGACACGACAGGAAGTACGTCATATCGAGTTGCCCGTTAACCAAAACATATCTACTAACCTTTTAACGATACAAAAAAGCTATCGTTAAAGAATATCGCCTACCAATGTCTATCAAATTCCTTCTTTGCTTCCGTCATTTCATTCGCTGAAAATGCACAAAGCAAAACATCCACATCGTAATCAGGATAATCCTCAGTGAACTTCTTATATGCTCTGCAACATTGCTTTGTAGATTCCTCTGCAGGATTGCTAAGTGAACCACCAAAAATACCTGAACTTATCAACGGGAATGAAATACTGTGATAGCCATTATCCATCAATACTTTTAATGAATTATAGTATGCGTCAAACAACTCCTTAAATGCCTTCGGCGTCGATCCAAAGTCAGGACCAACAGCATGAATGATTGCTTTAACATTTGTCATATTGCAAGCTGGAGTTATAACAGCATCTCCGTCATTAAGCGGTGTTTTATGTTTATTGCACTCTGCAGTAAGCTGCGCCAGTCCTGCCTTTTGAAAGATAACGCCGCAGATACCACCGCCTGCCCACAAGCCTCTATTAGCTGCATTAACCACAACATCAACATTCTGGTCGGCGCAGGATGCATTTATCAACTGAATTTTACTCATTAAATCAACCTCTCTATACTTTCTTATATATTTTGCACAAAAAAGCCTTTATTTCAGCCATTT
>JAMPAG010000084.1 GCA_023667365.1 bacterium
AAGTAATTTTGGAGAAACAAGGCAGGATATAATGGAATTTACCTTTCAAGGCTGTACAATCCTGGCGAACCTTGCAAACTGCGGAAGAAAATCGTATACTGAGAACAGGTACAGCAGAAATGACGAGATACCGGAAAGATAAGCAGAAACGATGCAATACCGGAAAGATAGACAGAAATGACGGAACACCGGAAAGATAAGCAGTAAAATTTGTGTGGGAACCCAGATTCACGGGCTTGTGACGGCATGGAGGAACAGGATGAATATCAATTGGGACGGAGAAAAATATACCGAAGACTTTTCTTTTGTGCATCGGTACGGAAAGAGCGTAACAGAACTGATCGCGGCATGTCAAAACAGCACGGTATTGGATTTGGGATGCGGTAACGGCGCCCTGTCAAAGGCGTTGTGGGATAAAGGGTATCTTGTAAAGGGAATGGATGCATCACGCGAACTGTTGGCGATTGCAAGGAAAAACTATCCGGAACTGGAATTTATAGAGGCGGATGCGACGGATTTCTCGCTGGAGGATCCGGTTGATGTTGTTTTTTCTAACGCCGTATTTCATTGGATTGACAAGGAAAAGCAGCGGGATATGCTGCAATGTGTGTATCATGCGCTAAAAAAGGACGGGGAGTTCGTTTTTGAGCTTGGCGGGGATGGGAATAATCAGTTGATCCATGAGGCACTGGAGCATGTATTTTCAGAATACGGATATGTTTATCACATGCCGTTTTATTTCCCGACGATCAGTGAATATGCGACACTTTTAGAACATACGGGTTTCCGGGTAACTTATGCGGTTCTTTTTGACAGACCGACAGAATTAAAAGGGGAAGACGGGTTAAAGGATTGGATCGGGATGTTTGTAAAAACGCCGTTTTCCGTCGTGAAGGACGAAGCTGAAAAAATGGCAATGACAGATCGGGCAGTGGAGCGTCTGCGGGAACCGCTATATCAAAACGGAACGTGGTATGCGGATTATGTGCGGCTGAGGATGAAAGCGGTCAAAAAATAGATTACACAACGAATGAGGGGGAGAATTTCTGACGATGAAGCGCTTTGTATGGAAATGCAAAAAAGAACTTGCGTTATTTTTAAGCACGAATTGCATATGGGCTGCGATAGGAATATCGCTTGCTTATATTTTGGAGCTGATTACAGACACTGCAATGAACCGCGTTGAGGGGCGGATTGCGTTAATCATACTTTTGTCAATTCTATATTTAATTTTTGACACCACGTTTGAATTCCTCTCCAGTCATTCGGAAGTGCTCTTGAGAACAAAAATCTCATTTTTTATGCGGAATGCCTTGGTCCGGCGCATTCAAAGATGTAGTGTGGAAGAAAAAGAAAAGGTAGGAGACGCGCATTATTTGTCCATGCTGAATAATAACGTGGGAGAAGTGGAGAGTGAGTATGTACACGGAATCCTGATGGTCGTGTTTCAATTGTTCTCGCTTGTGTTTGCGCTGATCGCAACGACATTGATCCAGCCGGTTTTGACGCTCATCTTGATTGTTTTGTGCATCCTGCCGATTTTTGTACCGAGACTCTTAAAAGCAAAACTGGAAAAGGTCAACCGGGACGCATTGGATGCGAGGGCATCGTACCTAAATTTCCTGAACGAACTGCTGGAAGGGTTCCTGACGATCAAGATTTTCGCGAGGCAGAGGGAGGTCAATCGGTTTCATGACGAGAAGAACAGTCAGACCACAAAGAAAATCCAGCGCAATTTTAAGTGGAAGCGCTTATCCATGTCCCTGTCTTACGGAATGGGAAATATGGTCGTATTGGGCGCATGGGTTCTCGGCGTGATCTTTACCTTGAGCGGATCGATCGACCTCCCGGAACTGGTTGCGTTGACGACGCTGATGAATATGGTAGCGGGACCGTTTCAGATCATCAGTGAATATTATGCGGGAATCATTTCGGGGCGTGCGGTCGCGAAGGATTTATTGCAGTTTATCGATTCCGGAGCCGGTGAGGACGAAGAATACCAATGTAAGGATGCACGAATTCACTCGATCGAACTTCAAAATGTCTCGCTGCTGCGTGATGGGAAACGTATATTGAACCATATTGATTTTTCCGCAAAGGCGGGACAAAAGATATGCCTGATCGGGAGCAGCGGAAGCGGGAAAACGTCTTTGTTGAAAGCAATTGCCGGAATTGTGGAGGTCAGCGAAGGTCATGTTTGTCTGAATGAATCTGATCGGAAAGGAAAACGAGGTCTGCTGCACCCGGATGTATTATTTTTGCCGCAAAATACGGTATTGTTTTCTGCTACGATCGCGGATAATATTGCGCTGTTTCAGGATATGCCGCCACAGAAAATAGAGGATGCGATTGATAAGTCGGGATTGCTCAAATGGTTTGTAAACTCCGGCAGGAATGTCCATAAGATGATCGGAAAAAATCAGGCGAATCTTTCCGGCGGAGAACTGCGGCGGATCGATTTTGCGCGCACGCTTGTGGAGGATGCGCAGGTTTTATTGTTTGATGAACCGACGGCGGGACTTGATCAGTTTCATGCGAAAAATATCATGGATCAGGTATGCGCTCTCACGGATCGGATCATCATTGTTGCGACGCATGATCTGGACCGGGAGAATATGGCGCGTTTTGATGTTGTTTACATGATAGAGGACGGGAGTATTGCCGCGTGCGATACGCCGGAAAATATGATAAATAACATGCGTTACCAATCATTAAAGAACGGGAAGGCGGAATGAACCTTTGAAAGCTTTTTGCCGCCGTATCGGGGAACGAAGTCCCTTCAAATTCGGTGGCAGACCCAAACGGAAACTGTTATAATAGATTTTGGAAAAAACAGAGACAGACATTTGCAGAAACGAGGCACAGGATGACAAAAAGAGAACAGACCAGGGTAATTCAGATCGGGGACCGCGTGATCGGCGGCGGGAATCCGATTCTGATCCAATCCATGACCAATACGCGGACGGAGGATGTCGGGGCAACCGTGCGGCAGATTCAACGCTTAGAGGCGGCAGGGTGCGACATCGTCCGCTGCACCGTGCCGACGAAGGAGGCGGCGCAGGCGATCGCCGGGATCAAAAAACAGATCCGGATCCCGCTTGTGGCGGACATTCACTTCGACTATCGCATGGCGATTGCGGCGATTGAAAACGGCGCGGACAAAATTCGGATCAATCCGGGCAATATCGGATCCAAAGAAAACGTGAAGGCAGTCGTGAATGCGGCAAAAGAGCGGAACATTCCGATCCGTGTCGGTGTGAACGGCGGCAGTCTGGAGCGCGAAATGATCGAGAAATACGGCGGTGTAACGCCGGAGGGCATCGTGGAGAGCGCGCTTGCCAAAGTGCGCATGATCGAGGAGCTTGATTATGACAGAATTGTCATCAGCATCAAGTCGTCGGATGTTCTTTTTTCCATCAAAGCGCATGAGTTGATCGCGGAAAAGACAGCCTATCCGCTGCATGTCGGCATTACGGAGTCGGGCACGCTGACGAGCGGCAATATCAAATCCGCGCTGGGACTGGGCGTTATTTTATATGAGGGAATTGGCGATACGATCCGCGTTTCTCTGACGGGCGATCCTGTGGAAGAAGTAAAGAGTGCAAAACAGATCCTGCGCAATATGGGACTCCGCACGGGCGGCATCGAAGTCGTATCCTGCCCGACCTGCGGAAGGACGCGGATCGACCTGATCGGACTGGCGAATCAGGTCGAGGAGATGGTGCAGGATATTCCGCTCAACATCAAGGTTGCCGTGATGGGCTGCGCCGTCAACGGACCGGGCGAGGCGCGGGAGGCGGACATCGGCATCGCGGGAGGCGACGGGGAAGGTCTGCTCATCAAAAAGGGCGAGATCGTACGGAAGGTACCGGAGGAACAACTGCTTTCCGTTTTGCGGGACGAACTGCTCCACTGGAGCACAAACGCGCAGACCGATGCATTAGTTTGAAAAAAGGAAGATAAGATGGCAAAGAGCTTTTTTGAGGTGTTTCCCTCACTGAAATTAAATCAGACGGTCAGGGCGCGGTTTGAGCCGGTCTCGGTGGAGCGCGTCAGCACGACGCGGAATAAGGACGCGCTGCGCGTATATCTTTTTTCGGAGCGTCTGTTGCAAAAGGAAGATATTTTTTATGCGGAACAGGAGATCAAAAAACAGCTCTTTCCGCGGACGGATATGACGGTGCGCCTGCTGGAGCGTTATGTCCTTTCTGCGCAGTACGACCTGAGAAAGCTCATGGATGCCTACTATGACAGTCTGCTTTTAGAGCTGCGCGCTTATGATCATATTTTATTTTCCATGATGAAAAAAGCACGTTTTTCCTATCCGGGGGAGCATGAACTTTTGGTGGAAGTCGAGGATACCGTGCTTGCGCGCGGGAAAGAGCGGGAATTAAAAAATATTTTGGATAATCTTCTGCAAAAACGGTTTTCCATGCACGCGGAGGCGGAGATCGACTATCGCGAGGCGGCAGGGAACAAGCATCGGCAGGAGGACGAAGAGCGTCTGCGCAGGGAAGTCATTGATATTGTAAACCGCGCGGGCGCGGCGGCAGGCATGTCTGCGGACGGGAGCGCCACGGATCGCGGTACGGGCGGCACGTCGGACGGCGTGGACGGCTTTAACGCGTCCCATGGAGCAAACGGAGCGCCGCAGGAAGCCGCCGGTTTTGCCTCGTCCCATGGAGCAAACGGAGCATTGCAGGGAGCATCCGGCTTTAACGCGTCCCATGGAGCAAACGGAGCGCCGCATGGAGCAGACGGCTTTAACGCGTCCCACGGAGCAAACGGAGCGCCGCATGGAGCAGACAGCCTTGCCTCGTCCCACGGAGCAAACGGAGCATTGCAGGGAACATCCGGCTTTGACACGTCCCATGGAGTAAACGCCGCGCCGCAGGGCAAATCTCTGAAAACGCGGAATGCGGAGCGCGGCGCGGGCAGGGAATTTGGAAAAGGCGCTTATGCCAAAGGCGGATACGGAAAGACCGGACGACGCTCGGACAATCCCGACGTCATCTGGGGGCGTGATTTTGACGACGAACCGATGCGGCTTGACGAGATCCAGGGAGAGATGGAAGAAGTCGTCGTCTCCGGTATGCTCACAAGAGTGGATCCGCGCGCCATCAAAAACGAAAAGACGATTCTGATCTTTGATCTCACGGACTTTACGGACACAATCACGGTAAAAATGTTTTTCAAAAACGAACAGTTTGAGGAGGTAAAGGACAAGTTTCAGGAACATGAATTTGTCAAACTCAAAGGCGTGACGCAGCTTGACCGCTTTGACGGGGAACTGACGATCGGTTCCATTTTCGGGATCAAAAAGAGCACGGACACCCGCAAGCCGCGCATGGACTACAGCGTGCGCAAGCGAGTGGAGCTGCATTGCCATACAAAGATGAGCGATATGGACGGCGTATCCGATGTCTCCGATCTGCTAAAATGTGCAAACCGCTGGGGAATGACCGCGATGGCGATCACCGATCACGGCGATGTGCAGGCGTTTCCGGACGCGAATCATGCACTGGATAAGCTTGCGCCGGGATTTAAGCCGCTTTACGGCGTGGAGGGATATTTGGTGGATGACTTAAAACAGATCGTCACCAATCCGAAACCGTATCCGTTAGACGGCGCTTATGTCGTGTTTGATCTGGAGACGACGGGATTTTCCCCGGTTTCAAATCGCATCATTGAGATCGGCGCGGTCAGAGTGGAGGGCGGAAAAATCAAGGAGCGCTTCTCCACGTTTGTGAATCCCGATGTGCCGATCCCCTATGAAATCGAGAAGCTGACAAACATCCGTGACAGCATGGTGATCGACGCGCCGATGATCGAGCAGGTCCTGCCGGAATTTGCCGCGTTTTGCGAGGGCGCGGTCCTGGTGGCGCACAATGCCGACTTTGACATGAGTTTTTTCAAAGAGAATTGCAGAAGGCAGGGTTTTAACACGGAGTACACCTATCTGGATACGGTCGGACTTGCGCGCGCGCTGATGCCGGAGTTAAATAAATTCACGCTGGATACGATCTGCAAAAAATTAAATATTCTGCTGGAGGGGCACCACCGCGCGGTCAATGATGCGGAAGCAACGGCGGAGATTTTCCTGCGCTTTCTTGCGATGTGCAAAGAGCGGGGCGTGGATGACCTTGCAAAAATCAATGCGCTTGGCGCGGCAAACATCGAGGCGGTCAGAAAGCTGCATGCGTACCACGTCATTGTTTTGGCAAAAAACGATACGGGGCGCATCAACCTGTATAAGCTGATCTCGGAGTCCCACCTCAACTATTTCAGTCGTCGTCCCAAAATGCCGAAAAGCCTTTTGATGAAGTACCGCGAGGGGCTGATTATCGGAAGCGCCTGCGAAGCGGGCGAGTTGTTCCGCGCGATCGTGGAACAAAAATCGGAGGAGGAGATCAGCAGGATCGTCCGGTTTTATGATTATCTGGAAGTACAGCCGATCGGCAACAACCGCTATATGATCCGTGACGAGAAGCATCCCAATGTCCGGAACGACGAGGATCTGATCGCTTTGAATAAAAAGATCATTGCGCTGGGCGAGCAGTTCTGCAAGCCCGTTGTTGCGACCTGCGACGTTCATTTTTTGAACCCTGAAGACGAAATTTACCGGCGGATTCTGATGGCGGGACAGGGATTTCCCGACGCGGACGAGCAGGCGCCGCTTTATTTTCGCACAACGGAGGAAATGCTTTCGGAGTTTTCCTATCTGTCCCCGGAAAAGGCGGAGGAGATCGTCATCACCAATCCCAATCTCATCGCGGACATGTGCGAGTACATTTCGCCCGTGCGCCCGGATAAATGCCCGCCGGTCATTGAAAACAGCGATCAGATCTTAACGGAGATTTGTTATAACCGTGCGCATGAGCTGTATGGGGAAACACTGCCCGATGTTGTGGAAAAACGGTTGAAAAAAGAACTGAATTCGATTATTTCCAACGGGTTTGCCGTCATGTATATCATTGCGCAGAAGCTTGTGTGGAAGTCGGTCGAGGACGGGTATCTGGTCGGTTCGCGCGGTTCGGTCGGTTCTTCGTTCGTGGCATTTATGGCGGGGATCACGGAGGTCAATTCCCTTGCGCCGCACTACCGCTGCGCCAATTGTTATTATACCGATTTTGATTCTGAGGAGGTCGCGGCATTTTCCGGCAGAAGCGGCTGCGATATGCCGGATAAGATCTGTCCGAAATGCGGGAAACCGCTGATCAAGGACGGATTCGACATTCCGTTTGAGACGTTTCTTGGGTTTAAGGGAAATAAAGAGCCGGATATTGACCTGAATTTTTCGGGCGAATATCAGAGCAAGGCGCACAAGTATACGGAAGTGATCTTCGGATACGGACAGACGTACCGCGCGGGAACGATCGGCGCGGTCGCGGATAAGACGGCGTACGGGTATGTGCGCAAGTATTTTGAGGAGCGCGGCGTCAAAAAGCGCGCGAGCGAGATCAACCGTTTATCCGTCGGCTGTACGGGGGTGCGGCGGACGACGGGTCAGCATCCGGGCGGTATTGTCGTACTTCCGGTCGGCGAGGAGATCAATTCGTTCACGCCCGTCCAGCATCCGGCAAACGATATGACAACACCGATCATCACGACGCATTTTGATTATCATTCCATCGACCACAACCTGTTAAAGCTTGACATTCTCGGACACGATGATCCGACGATGATCCGTATGCTTCAGGACTTAACGGGCGTCGATCCGACGAAGATCCCGTTGGACGATCAGCAGGTCATGTCCTTGTTTTCCTCCACGGAGGCGCTTGGCATCACGCCGGAGGAGATCAGCGGGTGCGAACTGGGGTCGCTGGGGATTCCGGAGTTTGGAACCGAGTTCGTCATCCAGATGCTGAAGGATACGAAGCCGCAGTCTTTTTCCGATCTGGTGCGGATTTCCGGACTGTCGCACGGAACGGATGTGTGGCTTGGCAACGCGCAGACGCTGATCGAGGAAGGAAAGGCGACGATCTCCACGGCGATCTGCACGCGCGACGACATCATGATCTATCTGATCCAAAAAGGAATCGAGAGCGAGCAGGCGTTCTCGATCATGGAGAAGGTGCGGAAGGGAAAAGGGCTGACCGAGGAGATGGAGCAGGTCATGTTAGAGCATGACGTGCCGGACTGGTATATCTGGTCCTGTAAAAAGATCAAGTACATGTTCCCGAAGGCGCATGCCGCGGCATATGTCATGATGGCGTGGCGCATTGCCTATTGCAAGGTCAATTATCCGCTGGCTTATTACGCGGCGTATTTTTCGATCCGCGCCAAGGCGTTTTCCTATGCCCTCATGTGCAGGGGAAGGGCGCATTTGGAGAGCATCATGAGCGATTATAAAAAGCGCATGGACACGCTTGCGAATAAGGAGCAGGATGCGTACGGCGACATGAAGATCGTGCAGGAAATGTATGCGCGCGGTTATGAGTTTGTGCCGATTGATATTTTTAAGGCGCAGTCGCGCCTGTTCACGGTCACGGAGGACGGAAAGATCATGCCGTCTTTAACAAGTATCGACGGCGTTTCCGAGGCGATTGCGGACGCCATTGTCGAGGCGGCGAAGGACGGTCCTTTTTTATCCAGGGACGATTTCTATGACCGGACGAAAACGCCGAAGAAATGCGTGGATGAGATGGCGGAAATGGGACTGCTCGGCGACATTCCGCTTTCGAACCAGCTCAGCCTGTTCGATTTTGTATCGTAGGAATATTATGAAATAGATAACCAGAGTTGTAGATTTGTGTCAGATTTTAGTATATAATGACATTTATAATACACATTTTTACACTATTTTATATACCAAATGATTGGAGGGACATTCTATGAGCGAATCAATCAATGGCGGTCGAGGAAACTATGAAGGTAGTAAAAATGAGCGCAGACCGGTACATTCGTCATCAAGCGGCGGCCGCAGACCGGCACGTTCGCTTTCAAACGGCATCTGCAAAAGCCCGCACGCACCTTCCGTTCACGGACGCAGAACAGTGCATTCTTCAGACAGCGGCAGCAAATCCAAAGGAGGAAGAGTCGGTGCCGGAGCTAAAAAAGCGCTACATCCGCTGATCGACCTTCCGGAAGAAGCAGGAGTCGGTTCAGAAAACCTGAAACAAATGCAGATGCAGATACAAATAAATGAAATGCAAATAAATGAAATGCGGCGCTGCAATATTACGGATCTGAACGAACTTCCACAGGTAGATTTGGGGCGCAGACCGCCGCATAAGTCGCCGATCAATGACAATTTAGGTAAAAAATAGCATCTTGATAAAGGAGCATGTTTTGTATGGAATATCTGATCAAAGAGCTGCCCAATTTTCTGATTACAATTGTTACCGGATACGTATTTCTAAAAGCGTACAGCTTCACGGCGCTAAAAAAGAATCCAAACGATATTCAGCACATATTGATCAGTTCTTTTGTGGTCGGATTTATCTATTGCAGACTGGCCGCGATGATTCCGTTCACGATCTCGGAACAGGTTGATCATGTTCTGATTGTGTTATCTGCATTGTGCGCGGGGTATGCTATTGCGCGCCTTTTAAGGAATAAAAGGGTGATAACGCCGATTTTGGACCGGTTAAAGATCCAGGATACCGGCAATGCCTATTTCTGGGATGATTTACTGGATAATGAACATGAAATGGAAATCTACGTTGATTATGGCGATGTGATTTATGGCGGGGTGGCGCACAATTTTGAAAGCTATTCGAACAGTCCGCACGTGGTACTGGCGTCCTATATTGCGAGAGATAAAAATGGTAAAGTTCTGGCGGATCATTCCGGCGACTGCACCAGAGTTATTATTTTGGACACTGCAAGCGCCCGATCGGTTGAAATTGAATATGAGAGGGAGAGCGCGGAATGCGAGGACATTCAGATGTTATGTGAAGAGCGCAGCATGTTTTCTGAGGAAGAAACAGAACAGAATCAAGGGTAATCATTTGTGCGGACGCCCAAACTTGCAGACCTGCGTCAGTGGGGATAACTTGATTGAGAGAAAGGCGGGGTATCAGGATGAATCAGAATGTAAAATCAATGATAGGGGAGTATGATCAGGACGGCAGATCAAAGGAGCGGAATAAGTTTTGTGATATATCGGAATTGATGATCATCAATCTTGAAGAAACAAGGAGTTATTATAAATTAAGTAAAAGAATGGTGGGGTTGTCATTTGTTTTATCAGTGTTTCTATGTGTTTCCGGCTTTGGTTTAATTGCCGTCCCTGTCATATCGTCCTATGCCGCGGGGATGGAATTGGTCCAGGTATCCGCTCCGATAATTGGCGGTATTGTGGTCGAGATTGTTGCCGGAATATCTTTGCTCGTATATAAAAAATCTTTGGAACAAATAGAACGATATTATGAAGACTTACATAATAATGAGAAATTTTTGACATCGATACAAATAATTGGTCAATTATCAGATAACAAGAAAGATGAGATATATGGCAAGATTATGGAGGATCAATTAGGATTATAGAAAAAAGCTTTTTCGAGAAAACAGGAACAGCTGATAGGGGAATCGAACCCCTGTTTCCGCCGTGAGAGGGCGGCGTCTTA
>JAMPAG010000085.1 GCA_023667365.1 bacterium
CCGGTCTATGCAGAACGGGTACAGCAGCCGGATGACCTTGTAGCCGAAAACAGCGCAACGACATTTCCAATACCATCTATCATTGCGAAGTATGAAAAATATACGAAGGTTATTGATGAGCATTATGCAAAGGTGAATGAAGAAAATAAGAAATTTGATAATCCGTCAAAGCACATATGGGATAAATACTATAACACAAAATCACCTTATTATGTGAAGGGACTAACCCAGAGGGAGCGTGAGATATGTGCTGAATCCGAAAAGCGTGTCCTGAACGGTCTTCCGGCTACTGTCAACAGCTATGATCCAATCATACAGAAAACCTTCGGCGGAGGGATCATGCACGATGAGGAATGGAATGACGAGGTGCGTGGCGGCATAAATGATTCTGTCAATCAGCTTTTTGAGGAAAACGGAATTGTCATACCGGAGGGTGCAGACCTGCGGCTAAGGGTTGACCCATATGAATATAAAATCCATGCAAGTGGCGTGGATGAGGCACTGGCAAGACAGATAGAGGATGTTCTGAACAGGGGAAATAATGGAAGATACTTATATGAGCATTTGCGCTGGTGCAATCCGGCAAATAACGGATTCGGACAGTCCAAGCAGTATTTATATGATACGGCTTATCAGGAAAAGGCGGTCATGTGGCATTTTGTGAATGATATGACAGGCTTTGATATAAGGGAACTGGAAAACAGGGATGGAGTAATCTATACACCGGATGGGCGAAACCTGTGGGATGTGGTGACAGAGCGGTATAATGGAAAGCGGGCTAACGGTGAGATTGATGCGCTGCTTATGTCAGCCTTGTTTGAAGATTATCAGGTCTATGTAAAAGAGGGATGGGATAAAGAAGATGAGCGCGGTCTTACCATCGGCTATAAAGACGGCAGCCTTTATGACATTGACACGGAACACGGATATGGGCCAGATCAGAGAGAATGGCTGGAAGATACCAAAATGAAACATGACCAATATTGGAAAAATTACCGTAAGGAGCGGGAGGAAACTTTACGCAGGGAGAATGCCACACCAACAGCATATGAAAAATGGCTGGACGGGCAGATGGCATATACAGATGAGGTTCTTTCAGAACTTGGGAACAGTACATATGGAAAGAGTGGAACATTGTTGTCCCAGCCGAATCTGAAAGCGATGCAGCAGCTACTGGATTATGCGGTCAGCAATGGGCGTGTTATACCTCTTACGAAAGAAGTCTTGCATCTTCCGGGCAGAGAGGTAATGAAAGGTGGGTTTGATGCTAAAGTATAGTAGAAAATAAAGCCTACGTCTACATATCCTCAATACCCCACAGAGGATAAGCAGGCATCCCCGGTTTCCGGCAGATTGGCAAATCCGGGGAGCAGGGGCGGCTTGGGTGGATGGCGGGGGAAGAAAATAGGGAATGGAGGACATTTAAGAATTGAACTATACGCATTATATTAGCAGTCCGTTGATAAATGGCTCTCACTATGGGAGTGGACGTTTTGCATCTCCCATGAAAGAACTGAATGAACAGACTGTTCTGGTAGAAAACTGTGAGGAAAATAAGAATGACAGCTACCGTCAGAAAACAAAATATGATGACAGGGTAGACGGCTATTACAGTACCTATGATTTAGGCATATTGTTGCAGAACCGTGACAGCTATCTGGAGGGAAAACTGGATGCAAACAGGGACGTGGACTGCTATTCCTTCTCTTATGTCCAGAAGGGCTTTTATGAGAAGATGGGCATAGGAACGAAGGTAACAATTCGGCTGGAAAATATTCCGGAGGGCTGTAACTATGACCTGGTTGTTTATGACAGGCAGGGCAACCAGATAGGGATAGCGAAGGATAACGGTGACGGCAGCAGGGAACTTACCCTGCCGGATTGGGATCGCTCAGAGAGTTATACCATTAAGGTGGAAAACCACGGCGGCGGGAATGTGAATACAGAAGTGCCATACCGAATCCGGATTATGGATGAAAAGCATCAGAAGCAGGAGAAGGCAGATGGCGGGCAGGAATACAGGGATGAAATCGAAAAGCTGCACAGGGAGCAGTATGATTCCCTGCCAGAGGATGAACGCTATACGGGTACAAAAAGCGTGGAAGAACTGTTGGAGAAAAAGGCATCCGGTGAACCGCTGGATAAGCAGGAAGAGGCATATTTGAAAATCTTTGCGAA
This sequence comes from bacterium, assembly GCA_023667365.1. GTDB lineage: Bacteria > Bacillota > Clostridia > Lachnospirales > Lachnospiraceae > DLAJ01. Next base: position 2,179 of record JAMPAG010000085.1, read on the forward strand.
CCTGCACGATTATGAGCGAGCGGATGCTCATGGCAGGATACAAAACACGCTGCTCCCGAAGATGCAGGAAGCATTGGAAAAGGCAGGGATCGATGTGCAGGGGAAAGAGTATGCCATAGAAGTGGATATTTATGGGAAGATAACGCTTACCGGTGATTTACCGGAGGAAGAAAAGCGGAGGGCTGCAGGGATACTGGAAGAACAGTTTTCAGATGAACTTTGGGACTGCCATATGCAGGCATCTGATTATACTGCGGAGGAATTCAACCGGATCAGTGCTTATAAGGAGCTTTCCAGTTTTCTCGGAAAATCAACGGGAGGGCAGTATTCATGGAATGATATTTCAGTAGATGGAAACGGAAAGATCAGCGGGCTTCCCGAAAAGATGTGCCAGTTGCTAAATTCACAGGAAAGCAATGGCCGGTATGAGCAGTTAAGGGATGACATCCTGATGCTCTATGATTATGGGCGGGTGTATGGGATGGATGCGCTCTCTGGCTACAAAGTAAGATACGAGGTGGCTGGCTCGAACATAAAGATTGCGGATGATTAGTATGTACCGCACAGGCAGTTCTGATGCATAAGCACCGCGGAAGAAAACAAATAATGCACAAACGACAACAGGGAACCAAGCAGCGTGTAACTATCACCTGTCTGGTTCCCTTGTTCCATATCAGTGTGGGGAGGCGGTTATTGAAAGACACCAATAGCCTTTTTTACAAACACACTTGACAATCTCTCTCTGAACTGACATGCTGTTTTTTTATATGAAGCATATCGTAATGGTAAGGAATTGCCATTTGAGAAATCTCCATACTGTAAATGTGGCGGTCAATATGACCGCCACAAAAAAATCAAAAAAATTTACACACTTTACTTGACAAACCCGAAAAATGATAGCCGATATAACATATTTGTTGCTGACGTAGACAACACTGTTGTCGGTTTTGTTACAACCGTTGAAACTCTAGCGGCTGACTATCCAAATGGCTAGTACTCCTGTCATATTTTTTCTGTATAGCCGCCTGTAATTTCGATAGGATTTCCGTCAGGAACCATAAATGTAAAATACCAGTATGGTGAAAAGACATTGATAAACCGGATCCCCGTCATCTGCGCTGCGATTCCCAATGCTTTTATCCTATCATATTCTGCTTTCAGATCGTCCACTCCTAAGTTAATAAATACCTTACGGGTATTGATACTATTCGCAATTTCGCTTTGGTTATCATAGATTTCCCAATACTCGCCTTTCGTCGTTACCTGCTCAGGATTCTCGCTGTCATAATAACCATTCATGATGCAGAGGCAGAGTCCGTTGGTATCAAACATGGCAAAGCGTTTTCCGTTTGCCGCACTTACTTTCATATCCAAGACCTTCTCATAAAATGAAACCGATTTATCAAAGTCTTTAACAACTAAATAAATGGAAGCATTTCGCATTGCAGTTCCCCCGCCGATTGAATTTTATTGTACCAATTTTTTGTATGCCTTTGTCTTTCTGTATTTTCCCAAATCCTCTCTTTCTCTGTATGCTCTGATTTCATCCAAATCAAACTCAACATAATAAATCGTTTCCTCAAGCTCATTTCCTACAAAAATGGTGTTATCAAGCGGCATCCCTTCTTTTGTCCATACCATAGGATGAAACGCACAGGAATTTCCCATTCCTTGCGCCGGTGGGTTTGCCATCGCTATGCCAACCATATTTTCCATAGCTCGTACAGACAGTTCCTTTAATCTGGGCAGCATCCCGCCGCAGGAATTGGGATGCATAATAAGCTCCGCGCCATTCAGCATAAGCTCTCTGGCACTCTCCGGGTATTCCCTGTCATAACAAATCATACATCCCATTGTTATTCCGTCAAATTGGCATACAGGAAAAGAGTCCCCGGATTCCAGGTATCTTTCCCAGTCGAAATCACAAGTATGTACCTTGGAATATTTCAAAATTACTTTTCCGTCCCTGTTGATAATCCATGCTGTATTTTGCGGATAACGCTTCCCCTTCGAAAATCCGGTTATGGCGACACCTATATTCAATTCAGCGGCAAGATTCGTGATTTGAATAAAATGTTCCTCATCTTCTGTCAAAGCATTATTACACCATTTTACGAATTCAGGATAGCTTTCAATCTCCTGAATCGGCAATAGTTTCCCGCAAATATCAGGAACAGCATATGCAGTCAGAAAACATTCCGGAAATAAAACGAAGTCCGCGCCATTTTTGCTGGCTTCCCGAATAAGTTTTATAGCGGTTATCGTGTTCTGTTCAATATCCGGTATCATTGTGTCGTACTGAATCAGCGCCACCTTCAATTTTTTCATAAAGACCTCCCCAACACCAGTTTGGTGTGCTGCCCGTCAAGTTATGTTTATATTTAATATAGCATATTCAAGGCTCTTTTTCACTATCTTTTTGTTAAATTGCGTACCTAAATGCGTCTTATTTTGTCTACACATGGGAACGGTGTAGACATATCCAATCAGAAACCCGCCTTGTGGGCGGTTGTCATGCTCTATATTTTTGTGACAAATGGGGTTGCAAGTGATATAATTTAACATACTATTTCAGATATGGGGGAAATCTTAATGGATTTTATCAGAACAGATGGAAAAAATAAAGATTTTATAGAAAATTGCAGACTTCTTGATATTGATTTGGATAGACGTGTGGGAAAAAAGATAAAAAGAGATAAATACAAGAAATACAATCAGTTAGATGAAATACAAGAAGCAATTGTTGTTTATGAAAATAATAAAGCGATTGGCGGCGGTGCAATAAGAAAGTATGATGATGAAAATATAGAATTAAAGCGGGTGTTTGTGCGTACTGAATATCAAGGGCAGGGCATAGGAAGCAAACTTGTTTCCATGCTGATAGAATGGGCTATGGAATTGGGATATAAAAGAATGATTCTTGAAACGGGAGAGTTATTAGTGGAATCTTGTGCAGTATATAAAAAAATGGGCTTTGAAGTAATTCCCAATTATGCTCCATATGTGAATATGCCAGAATCATTGTGTATGGCAAAGGATTTGATAAAGTAGATAAATTTCTACGTTGTCGGGAAGATAGGACGGCTTAATTATAACTTCGGGTTTGCAGATTAAATGATGAAATCTTCTTATTTTAGGGGCGAGGTTCCCGCGAAATGGTCATTTTAAGCAGGAACAGGCATTAAAACTCCATGAAAGCGCGGCAATACCGCTAAAAAAAATAAAGCGGCGGAATAGACAGATCACACAAGCGCAAGAAACAGGCGGAACAACAGGCTGCCGTCCGGTGACAGGCATTCGGGATGCCACTGCACGCCGATGATGGGGAGCGTGCGGTGCTGCACCGCTTCCGGGCACCCGTCAAATGCGAGCTGAACCACATCCAGACCGCTGCCAATGCGGTCGAGCGCCTGATGGTGGCGGCTGTTGACAAGAAGGGACGTGCCGTAAAGCGCCTCCGGCATACTGCCTTCGCGCAGGCGGGTGTTGTGGAGGCGGTCAAAAACAAGGAGGTTCGTACCTACAGTTTTGCGGACCGGGGACAGCGCGTCTGCCGCTGTGTCTTCAGGCATACTACATTTTAGGCGCACTGCGTCATGCGGATAGTGCCCGATATGCTGTCTTGTATTTCCGCCGAAAGAGAGATTGATTATGTGCATGCCCTTATCAATGCCAAGAACCGGACGCCCGGCGCGGCGGTAGCGTTCCAGCGCGCATAATTGCAGAAGGTCTTCCTCAAGACAGACGTTGCGGGAGCCTTTCTTTTTTTGCCCGTAAAGCAGGGGGCAGCAGTCGGTTTCGCCGGGCAGGAGCAGCCCGTCGCAGAGAGGCGACAGACCGTCCATACACCGAATGATGCGAAAGGAACAGCGCAGGGACGCAAGCATGTTGGTGTAATCCGAGAGGTTTTGATGAAGGCTGACAATGGCTATCTGTTTCAAAGGAGGACCTGCCGAATCTGCTCCGCGGCCGCCGCATAAGCGGAGCTGCTGTTTCCTTGCTATTAAGATATGTGACAGGGCGGCATGCGTGATGGCTGTCGGGACCGGAAGCGGCGGTTTCTTTGAGTGAAGAACCGTCGGACAACGAATGCAGGATTCGAAAGGGAATTGGCGCGGCAATGGCAGCAGAAGCGCGGACAGAACAGCGCAGATTAGTGCGGCGCACGCGGATGGCAGCGTACGGTTCTGTGCCGTCAAAATCAAGCAGCCGTCTGCCGAAAATTGTCGCAAATGATCGGATCCGGCATAAAATATAGAAAAACCAAACGGAGAAATAGGATGTATCTGATATTTGGATGCCTGTTTGCAATCGTTTTGTTATCTCTTCTTTTTTGTCAATATCGAAGAAAAAAAGCATATAAAAAACTATGCGGGATGTCCTGCGAAGAAAAGCGGCAGACGCTTGAGGAGGTCATCACGCCGTTCGGCTATTGCTATGACGCGGGGCAGGACTGCTTTTCCACAACGGTTGACGCGCCGCAGCGCGCGTTCGGCTATACCGCGCTGTTTGACCGCTATGCGGCGCGTTTCAGCATGGTCTTTGACTGCCTGCCGGTCTATTTTGACTATCAGGAAAAAACATGGCTCATTGAATTTTGGAAAGGGCAGTACGGGATCAACGCAGGGTGTGAGATCGGCGTTTATAAGGCGAAAGGACTTGTTGCGTCCGTTTCCAGAAATACCGCGCTGTTTCAGAGCGCGGAGGACGGCGAGATGCTGCCGATGTCCATCCGCCTCTATCGCGGGGATTCACTTCTCTGCGAACGGTACGGACGGCACTGGTGGTTGACCGCATTTTGCATGGGAACGTACTGTGAGCCGCGTGAACTGGAGGTGCAGGCGGCGGTCACGTTCCCCAATCCGGAAATGCTGTATGCATTTGCAGGCGCACTGCATGAGCGCGGGGATGTGGACTATACGGTTCGCGGAAATCAGGTCCGGATCTTGTTTCGAACGGGAGTCTGCTCCCGGCAGACATGGATACACAGACTATGCTGTCGCTATGCGCAATGGAAAAACCGGATATGCTGTAAGCTGTTTGTCTGTGTGACAAAACCGTTTCTGAGCGGGATGGACCGTCTGCTTGCGCTGTATTTTTGTCTGCCCCGCCTGATCCGGCGCTTGTTCTGTTTCGGAAAACGCGAGCGGTGCTGCAGGAGAAGCTGCCGCAGATGCGGAAGGTATGGATGCAGGTGAGGAGAAGTCCGCGCGGATGCAAAAAGATACAAAGGAAGAAATCATGATGCAGGAAAATAATCGTTGGCAGACAGGAGGACGGGGACGCCGTATGAAAACAGGATATGAAAGAAGACTTGACAAAAGCTTCCGGGATGCGCCCGTGCTGGCGCTGTATCCCAATTCGAAGATCGTACTGTTCAGCGATTGCCATCGCGGCGTCGGAAATACCAATGATAATTTTTTGAAAAATCAAAACCTGTATATGGCGGCGCTTCGTTATTATTATGGAAGAGGCTTTCTGTATATGGAGCTTGGCGACGGCGACGAGCTGTGGGAGAACCGCAGTTTTGACGCTATCTACGAGATTCATGAGGATGTGTTTTCCGTGCTTTCTCTTTTTGCAAAAGAAAATCGTCTCTACCTGCTATACGGGAACCACGATCATGAGATGAAAAACAACCGCAGGATGCCGCACCATGCCGGTATCATCCTCAAGCTGTGCGGGTGTGCGGGATCGGCGGCGGAGGCGGGGAAGCCCCATTGTCTGGAGCTGTACCTGACCCATGGGAACCAGGCGGATTTTTTGAACTCTACATTGTGGAAGCTGTCGCGTTTTTTGGTCCGGTATGTATGGAAGCCGTTAGAGCAGCTCGGCGTGCTTGATCCGACCAGTGCGGCAAAAAATTACCAGTGCAGGGAAAAGAGTGAAAAACGCTTGTCCCATTGGGCGGTCAAACATCAATGTTATCTGATTACGGGGCACACGCACCGCCCGGTGCTCGGCAATGCCGAGACGCGCTATTTTAATACCGGGAGCTGCGTGCATCCAAGCTCGGTTACATGCATTGAGATCGAGAATTGCGCGATTTCGCTCGTGAAATGGCGGGTTGAGGTGCGGGCGGACAATACGCTGTATGTGGTGCGGGAGTGTTTGGCGGGGCCGCTTCCTATGAGGGAACTGTGAAGAGTCGCGCGGCTTTACGGCGCGGCATGGGTATGTTAGAATGTTTATAGGTGTGAATGCGTGTTTCATGCGGAATCGATCTGCGCGCAGGTATGTTTCATGTCAAAATGCCTATATATGTGAATGTGTGTCAGGCATGAAGGAATGCAGTGCATCCCATTTCTGCATTCCTTCATGCCTGACCCTGCAAACGCAGATAAACACAAAAGAAGCAAAAAAACACCAACGGAGGAGAGTATGAGTCAGATGCTTCGCGTTGCGAGGGCGGCGCTTCATAGATGGGAAGAACCGTGCATATCGGGGAGGTGCGGATCGGGAGCCGTCTTTTTTTCGGGCTGCGTGCTCCGCTGTGTATTCTGCCAGAACAGGCGCATTTCAGCGGAAGGCTATGGGAAAAACGTGACGCCTAAGATGCTTGCCGGGATGATGCTTGACCTGCAGGAGCAGGGCGCGCATAATATCAATCTGGTGACGCCCACCCATTTTGCAGAGGGGATCCGCAGCGCGCTGATGATGGCGAGGGAGCAGGGCATGTCGCTGCCGGTCGTTTATAACTGCGGCGGATATGAAGATGTCGCGGCGCTTCGGCGGCTGGAAGGACTTGTTGACGTGTGGCTGCCGGACTTTAAGTATCTGAGTGCGGAACTTGCCGCCCGCTACAGTCGGAAAGCGGACTATCCGGAACGCGCGAAAGCGGCGCTTTCCGAGATGGTGCGGCAGTCCGGGACATGCTGTTATGACGCGGAGGGCATGATGACAAAGGGCGTGCTCGTGCGGCATCTGGTGCTGCCGGGACATACGAAAGAGGCGAAGGCGGTGCTGCATTTTCTTTTTTCCGAATATGGAAACCGGATCGCGTACAGCATTTTGAATCAGTATACGCCCATGCCGTATGTGGCGGCGTATGCGCCCGAACTGAACCGCAGACTGACCAAAAGAGAATATGAGCGCGTTGCCGCGTACGCCGTGGAACTTGGCATTGAGAACGGTTATCTACAGGAGGGCAGCGCGGCGCGCGAGAGCTTTATCCCTGCGTTTGACGGGACGGGTGTCTGAATACTGTTTGTTATACTATTGACAAAAATAAGCCGTGAGAGGTATACTTGTTATTAAGTTAGCGGTTACTAACATGAGGTAACCGCATTTATTCAAACCAAGGGTTAGTTTTTGCTAACCTAAACGGGACGAAAAAGAGGATTTCGTGGTCGGGAGAAATAGAAAGGTAAGGGTATGGATTATGAAATTATTGGTTTATGGCGCGGGCGTGATCGGCTGCGAACTGGCGCATGTGCTGAAAAAGGGCGGAAACGATGTAACGATCCTTGCCAGAGGGGAGTGGAAGGATACTCTGGAAAAGCGGGGACTTGTGATCCGGCATTATCTGCAGAGAAAAACGACGACAGACAAAGTGAAAGTCATAGGCTGCCTGTCTCCCGAAGAGGAATATGATATTATTTTTGTTGTGATGCAGGCGGATCAGGTGCCGGATGTCCTTCCCGCTATTGCCGCAAATAGGAGCCGCTATGTTGTTTTCATAGGCAATAACCCTCAGGCAGAAAAAACGGAAACCATGGTGCAGGCAGGTTCTCCTGTCGAAAAAAAGGCTGCTTTTGGCTTTATGACGTCGGGAGGCAGACGGGAGAACGGGCAGGTCATCAGCATCCATATCCGTGCCCATCTGACGGTAGGCGGAAGGGACGGGGAGCTGTCGCATGGATTTAAGGAGTGTATCGCAAGGGCCTTTTCAAAATCGGGATGCAGTCTGACATGGGAAAGCCGGATGGATGCATGGCTGAAATGCCATATGGCGGAGATCCTTCCGCTTGGGTATGTATCCTATGCTGTCTCTTGCAGCCTGCCGAAAGCGTCAAAGAGCCAGAGAAGAGCCATGGTGGATGCCACGGCCGAGGGGTTTGCCCTGCTGAAATCGCTGGGGTATCCCATAAGGCCGGCGGAGGATGCGTCCGTGGATGTATCCATGCCGGTATGGGACTCCCTGCGGAAACATATGCCCTCGGAAGGAAAATGGGGAATGCATGAAAAAATCAGAAATGCTTACAAGAGCCTTGGCGGTGAGGCGACATTTTATGACGGGATGATTACCTGTTCCACGCTGCCGGGGAAAGTT
>JAMPAG010000086.1 GCA_023667365.1 bacterium
TCCGGGGTACTTAGAGGCGATCGACAGGGTGATCGCGCTGATCGGCAGGTAAACAGGCAGAAAAATGCAAGTTTTCATTCATTTTCATGCATTTTCGTAAAAAACAGTTGAAAAAAGTGCGTTGATAGTATAAACTAAATGAGAATTATAACGTGAATAGCGGGAGGATTATTTTATGATATCTGCAGGTGATTTTAGAAACGGCATCACCATTGAGTTGGACGGTAACATTTTCCAGATCATTGAGTTTCAGCATGTAAAACCGGGCAAGGGCGCTGCCTTTGTCAGAACGAAGCTGAAAAATATTGTCAATGGAGGCGTTGTTGAGAAGACCTTCAGACCGACTGAGAAATGTCCGCAGGCACGTATTGACAGAAAAGAGATGCAGTATCTTTACGAGGACGGCGGGTTATATAATTTCATGGATACCGAGACGTACGATCAGGTTGCGCTGAACGCGGATACGGTCGGCGATACGCTGAAATTTGTCAAGGAAAATGAAATGGTAAAAGTATGTTCCCACAACGGGAATGTCTTTGCGATCGAGCCGCCCCTCTTTGTAGAGCTTGAGATCACGGAAACCGAGCCGGGATTTAAGGGCGATACCGCGACGGGTGCGACGAAGCCGGCGACGGTGGAGACCGGCGCGCAGGTCAACGTTCCCTTGTTTGTCAATCAGGGGGACAAGATCAAGATCGACACGAGAACCGGCGAGTATCTTTCCAGAGCATAAGAGGCCTGACGAATCTGCGCTGCGGATTTGTGTTGCGCTTCCCGGAAATCTGTGCTGCATCATCATGAAGCTGATAAGACAATGAAAAAGATTGGAAGAACCTTTCTTTTTTCGTTGTCTTTTTTTATTGTTTTTTATCAAATATACGGGGGTTACACAGATGATAAGTCAAAAAATAGAAAAAACCAATTTTATGGAGGATCAAAATTCCATGACAGGAAAACGGAAGAAAGCAGAGGACAAAAACATGGCGGGCAGAATGCGCGCGGCAACGGGCGAACGCGCGGCAACGGGTGAACGCGCGGCAAAGGGTGAACGTGCGGCAAAGGGCGGATGCGCGGCAAAGGGCGGACACGCGGCAAAGGGTGAACGCATAACAGAACAGCAGTTTGCGGAAATGGCGGAAAAGGCGCTGCGCAGAGAGGTCGGCAGGGAGGCGGACGTCTCGGTTCAAAAGGTCCGCAAGAATAACGGCGTCATGCTGACCGGATTGAGTATATTCGGGGACGGCAGGAATGTATCGCCGACCATTTATCTGGAATATTATTATGAACAATATTTAGACGGGGAGCCGTTGGAGGAGGTCGTGGAAGAGATCCTGACATGCTACAGGGAACATGATCCCCGGATCGATTTTGACACAGATTTTTTTCTGGATTATGGGCAGGCGAGAGAACAGATTGCTTATCGGCTGATCAGCCGCGAAAAGAATGAAAAGCTGCTGGAGGAGATTCCCTACATTCCGTATTTGGATCTTGCGATCACGTTTTTCTGCAAAATAGAGCATGAGGAGCTGGGAAGCGGGATCATACAGATCCGCAATGAGCATCTGCGGATCTGGGATATTACAACGGAACAGTTATACGATGATGCGAAGCGGAATATGCGGACGCTCTATCCCGAAATGATCTGTACCATGCAGGAACTTCTCGCGGACGTGGAAAAAGAGCAGGAAGTCCCGGATGAGATGGCGGCGGAGATCAAAAAAGCAGGGGAAATACCCCTGTATGTTGTGACAAACACGTATAAAAGCCATGGCGCGGCAGCTTCCTTATATGAAGGGGTTCTTGAAGGGTTGGCGGAGCGCATGAAAAGCAGCCTTGCCGTTCTGCCGAGTTCCGTGCATGAAATGATTGTCCTGCCGGTTAAAAGTGAGACGGAGGCGCTGCCCATGCGTGAGATGGTGCATGAGATCAATCGGACGAGAGTGGAGCCGGAAGAGGTGCTTTCGGACATGGTATATTATTACGGGCGGGACACGCATACACTGACGGTCGCGGCAGAGTGAGAAGGCAGGCAAAAGAGCTGACGGTCGCGGCAGACAAAAAAGCAGACAAAAAAGCAGGCGAGGGAGCGGACGCCGAGAAAGAAAATCCTGCGAACATATTGACGGATACGTGAAAAACGCGCTATAGTGAAAGACGGGTTTACGCCGCGTGAGATTTCGATGCGGCGCTTTGATGCGGTGTCAGGCTCGTTTGAGCATAAGAGAACCGCGGTGGAGGAACATGAAAACTTTTTTGCGGATCATATTAAAGCCAATGTCTTTTTTGCCTGCTATTCTCGTCATGGCGCTGATCTTCCGTTTTTCGGCGCAGACGGGGACGGAGTCGGCAAAGCTGAGTTCAAAGGTGAGCCGGTATGTTGTGACGGGAACGGAGCATGTTTTCGGCATCCGGCTCACGCAGGAGCAGATGGAGCAGGCGGTCGAACAGATTCATCATTATGTCAGGAAATTGGCGCACATGACGATTTATTTTGTGCTTGCGGTGAGCGTTGCGTTTCCCTTGTATGTGTACGGCGTCAGAGGCGTCTGGCTGATGCTTACCGCCGGTGTGATCTGCGTCGGTTATGCGGGGTTGGACGAGTATCACCAGTCCTTCGTCGCAGGCAGGGGGCCATCGGTAAAAGATGTTGTGATCGACGGCGTCGGAGTGTTTTTGGGTATCCTATTTACGAGGATCCTCGGCTGGACGGGAAGAATGACGATTTTTCGTCCGCTGTCATTAAGGAGCAGGAAAGATGACGACAGATAGGGAAGAATGGGTTGTAGAAGGGTATCGGTTTGCCAATATGGAGGATGCCGATCTTGCACGTCTTGAGATCGAGAAGATCAGGGCGCTGGAGAGCCGTATGGATTATCAGAACGGGGAGATGGTGCTCGGCGTTTACAACCGCGCGATCATGAACCGGACGTTCCAGACGCCGGTCGGGTATCAATACCTGTTAAAGCTGCGGAATTATTTGCTGGAGACGGGCGCGGCGCGGGAGAACGAGCTACGGGCGGTTCCGCTTCAGGCGCAGTTTTCGGGAAAGGCGCGGAGACAGGAAGCGTACTGGCAGAGCGCGTCGGCAAAGGAGAAAAAGGAGCGGACGGTATCTGCGCGTTCTTTTCACGTTTCACTTGCGCTCAATGTGGTTTTAGTGCTGCTCGTGGCGGTCATGTTTTTGATCACGGCATACAGCGACAACCCGAATATTTTGAATTATAAGACGCAGATCTTAAATGAATATGCATCGTGGGAGCAGGAACTTCGGGCAAGGGAGCGCGAGGTGAGCGGCAGAGAACGCGAGCTTGGTATCACGCCCGAATATCCGAACCGTGTAACCGAAGAGGGCGGGGAGCAGTAGCATGTTGCATGCCGTGCGGCAGGGAGGCAGCGGAACGGGCGGAGGTGTGTGTATGGAGCGGTTAAAGATTTTGGTCGTGGACGACGAGAGCCGTATGCGTAAGCTTGTCAGGGACTTCCTGATTCGAAAGGATTACGAGGTTTTAGAGGCGGAAAACGGCGCGCGGGCATTGGATATTTTTTTTGAACATCAGGATATTGCCCTGATCATTTTGGATGTCATGATGCCGCAGATGGATGGATGGCAGGTATGCCGCGAGGTTCGTGCATATTCCAAGGTGCCGATCATCATGCTGACGGCAAAGAGCGACGAACAGGATGAACTGCAGGGCTTTTCCCTCGGCGTGGATGAGTATGTCACCAAGCCGTTCAGCCCCAAAATCCTGGTCGCGCGCGTGGAGGCGATTCTCAGGCGGAGCGGTTCTCTCAAAGATGAGACGATCAAAGAGGCGGGCGGCATCGTGGTCGATCAGACGGCGCATGTCGTGACGGTGGACGGCAGACAGATCGAACTAAGCTACAAAGAGTTTGAGCTGATGTGCTATTTTATGGAAAATCAGGGGATCGCGCTTTCCAGAGAGAAGATTCTCAACCATGTATGGAACTATGACTATTTCGGGGATGCGCGCACGATCGATACACATGTCAAAAAGCTGCGCAGCAAGATCGGAGAAAAAGGCGCGTATATCAAGACGATCTGGGGCGTCGGATACAAGTTTTCCGTTGAAGAATGATCTGTTTTTAATGGAATTTTAATCTTTTCCACATTTCGGTTTAATGCCCGTTGTGTATGCTGGTATCAGTTCCACCGAAATGCCAATAACGGCATAACCAGGGAGAAACAGCGATACGAAACATCAGACACAGAGAAGGCGGAAAGCCGGCGGGGAGGAGAATTGACATGGAAAATTATGAAAAGGTAGAAAAATTAAGAGAGCGCGCCAATGTGAGCTACGAGGAGGCAAAAGAAGCGCTTGAGAACAATAACTGGGATATTCTGGATGCGATGATCGCACTTGAGAAAAGCGGAAAGACAAGCGGATCGGGACAGGCGGGGTATTCCACGCAGGGAATGCCGAAATATGAGGGTGTGATAGATGATGACGGGCCGGAGAGTAAGCATGATTTCAGCGATACCTGCAGACGGTTCGGACGCTGGTGCGTGCGGATGATCAAAAAGGGATGCACCAATTATTTCTATATCACCAAGGGAGAGAAAGAAGTGCTTGCGATCCCGGTGCTTGTCCTGATCATGGCGGCGATTATCGCATTTTGGCTCGTGCTCATTTTATTTGTGGCAGGCCTGTTCTTTGATCTGCATTATCATTTCCGCGGACCGGACATCAAGACGGTGGACTTAAATAAGGCGATGGACAGCGCGGCGGAGACGGCAAGACAGATGAAGGATGAATTTCAGAGTAAGGATAATTAGTCAGGGCGGATGAAGCGAAAACAAAAAACCGGATGCTCATGTTGGGTGATCCGGTTTTTGTTTTAACTTACAGGAAATTCCACCAAAAGTCCTGTAATCTGCCGCGTAATGTTGATAAGCACGGAAAACAGAAGGGAGATCTGACGATGGCACAATCCATATTGATTGTGGAGGATGAGGAAAAAATCGCGCGTTTCATAGAGCTGGAACTTTTACACGAGGGGTACGCGGTCGAGAAGGTGCCGGACGGCAGAAAAGGATTGGAAAGGGCGCAGAGCGGACAGTTTGACTTGATGGTTCTTGACGTGATGCTGCCGGAGCTGAACGGCTTCGAGGTGCTAAGACGGCTCAGGCGCGAGTCGGATATGCCCGTCATTATGCTGACGGCGCGGGATGCGGTGATGGATAAAGTGGCAGGCTTAGACGGCGGCGCAGATGATTATATGACGAAACCTTTTGCCATTGAGGAACTGCTTGCAAGAATCCGGCTCGCGCTGAAAAAGAAGAGCGTGCGGGGCGCGGAGGAGCATGTGCTTTCCTGCGGTGCGCTGACGCTCGATCCGCTCAGATATGAGGCGCGTTATCAGGGAAATCTGATTGAACTTACGCATCGCGAATTTGAACTGCTGCGCGTATTGATGGAGAATAAGAATATCGTTGTTTCCAGGGATACGCTGCTGCAAAAGGTGTGCGGCTATGATTATATGGGCGAGACAAATGTGATCGACGTTTATGTGCGTTATGTGCGCGCGAAACTGGATGAGGTGTATCAGGTAAAAATGATCCAGACCGTGCGGGGCGTCGGATATGTGATCAAGGACAGTGAGGACTGACTGCGATGTCTGCGTCGGCATGGAGGATTGGAATGAAAGAAGAACAAAGAGGAGAACCGGAAGCGCAGAAGCTGGGCGGGCAGGGAAACGAAACGATGCGGGTGACGTCCATCGCGCGCAGGATCAATTGGAATACGGTGCTGTCCATGTTTGGCGCTTTCGTGTCGATCGACGTGATGCTCTGCGTCATACTCGGGGCATTCGCACTGTATTGTCTGGATGTGCAGTATCTCGGCGCTTTTCATATGGGGCTGTCGCGAAAACTGCTTCATGCAGAATCGGTACAGGAGCTTGTATTGCAATGCGGCGAGCCGGGAAGCGCGGAGTTTTATACGGTGCTGATCGGGCCGTGGGTTTCCACGCTGCGCTATGCGGCTGCGGCGCTTGGGATTTTGGAACTGATTATGGTGCTGCATCAACTGCTGCGGGGGACGAGAAAAGTGCGCTATCATCTGCGGCCGATCCGGCAGATGGCGGAGCGCACGAGGCAGTTGAGCGAACTTGCCATGGATGAAAGCCGTTACCAAAATCTGGAAGAAGCGATCTCTGGTCTGCATGTGGAACGCCCGGACGCCCGGCTTGCGGTCGCAAACCGAGAGCTGCAGGGGATCGAGCGCGCGATCAACGACATGTTAGAGCGGATGCGTGCGGCAAACAAACAGCAGACGCAGTTCGTATCCGACGCATCCCACGAACTGCGCACGCCGATCGCAGTCATCCAGGGCTATGTGAATATGCTCGACCGCTGGGGAAAAGAAGACGAGGCGATTTTAGATGAGGCGATCGAGGCGATCAAAAACGAGGCGGCACACATGCAGCGGCTTGTTGAGCAGCTTCTTTTTTTGGCGCGCGGAGACAGCAACAGACAGAAGCTGGAAAAGAAGAAGCTGTCATTGAACCGTGTGCTGCGGGAGGTATATGAGGAGTCCGTGATGATCGATGAACGTCACCGGTACTGTTTTGAAGAAAGCGGGGAAGCGGTCATATGCGGCGACAGTGACATGATCAAGCAGTCCGCGCGTATTTTAGTGGACAATGCGGCAAAATATACGAAAGAGGGAGAGGAAATCATGCTGCGCGCGGGAGTCGGAAAAGACGGCGCGCCGTTCTACAGCATTCAGGATAACGGGATCGGCATGTCGCAGCCGGATGTGGAACATGCGTTTGACCGCTTTTATCGTGCGGACGCCGTGCGCGGCAGCAAAACGGGCGGCACAGGGCTCGGACTTTCCATTGCGAAGTGGATCGTGGATCAGCACGGCGGTTATTATGAAGTGGTCAGCCGGGAGGAGCTGGGGACGCGGTTTACGGTTATTTTTCCAAGTGTGTATTTTCTGTGAAGCCCATTGCGCCGGGAGTCATTCATTGATAAAATGAATAAACACCGGTCGGAAAGCGAAGGACCGCCGCCGCAGCGGGCGCTGTCAGCATGAAACCCGCAGGCTTACGGAGGCATGATATGAGGATGAACGGCAAGGAAGAGCGCAGATTCGGCGTGCGCGGCTCTATCAAAAAGCAAATCGCATTGATTTTTATGCTTGTTTTGGCAGGCACCATTCTGCTCTGCTTTTTAGTCAATCAATTCTGCCTGCAAAAATTCTATATTCACAATAAGAAAAAAGTACTGCTGCGCACATATCATACGATCGCAGAGAGTATTCGCGAAGGGCAGCTGACGTCCGACGAATTCACGCTGGAAATGGAAAAGCTGATCGGACGCCATAATCTGGATGTGCTTGTGATGAACGAACATGCGATTCCGCTTTTATATACGACCAATGACGCCCAGCTCTTAAAAGTGCAGTTTTTTGAACTGGCGCTCGGCGTGTATGGAGGAACGGTTCTGGAAAAAGAGGAAACGGAGCTGTATCAGGTTGAGCGCATGACGGAGCAGGCGTCCGGCATGGACTATATTGTCATGTGGGGCTTTTTTGACAGGGAGGACATGTTTCTAATCCGTACGCCGATTGTCGGCATCGAAGACAGCGTGCAGATTGCCAACCGCTTCCTCATGTATAGCGGTCTGGGCGGCGCGCTGCTCGGCGGCGTGATCATATGGCTTGTCACGCGGAAAGTGACGGCGCCGATCCGTGAGCTTTCCGGGATTTCGGAGCGGATGAGCCGGCTTGATTTTGATGCGCGTTATACGGGAAAAGAGCATAATGAGATCGGAAAGCTCGGCATGAACATCAATCAGATGTCGGATGCGCTCAAGCGGACCATATCAGAATTGAAAACCGCAAATAATGAGCTGCGCAGGGATATTGCGGCCAAAGAAGAACTGGAGGCACAGCGTAAAGAATTTTTATCCAACGTATCCCATGAACTCAAAACGCCGATCGCACTGATACAGGGATACGCCGAGGGACTGCAGGAAGGCATTGATGAGGATGCGGAGGCAAGAGCGTATTACTGCGGCGTGATCATGGATGAGGCGGAAAAAATGAACCGCATGGTAAAACAACTCATGACGCTCGACCAATTGGAGTCGGGACAGAATGTAACGACGCTCGAGCGTTTTGACGTCGCCGCGCTTGTCAACAACTATGTGCAGTCTGCGGATATTTTAGTGCGGCAGCACGGTGCAGACGTTTCCGTCGAGCGGCGGGGCGCGCTCTATGTATGGGGTGATGAGTTCAAGGTGGAGGAAGTCGTTATGAACTACTTCACAAATGCGCTCAACCACTTAAACGATGAGAAACAGATCGAAATTCGTTTTTTGGAGGACGAGGAGCGGCAGACGGTGCGCGTGACAGTGTTTAATACGGGGGATCCCATTCCGGAGGAGAGTCTTCCTTATTTATGGGATAAATTCTACAAAGTGGATAAAGCGAGGACGCGCGAATATGGCGGAAGCGGCGTCGGGCTCTCCATCGTCAGGGCGGTCATGAACGCCATGCATCAGGATTACGGCGTAAATAATTATGATAACGGCGTGGAGTTCTGGTTTGAACTGGAGCGCGCGTAAATCGTGGAAAAACGGGGGATCGGTTTTGACGTTTCGCTTGAAGCGCATGGGGTGGAAATGCTATAATGGAAACCGAAGATGAGCGTAACGGGGCTGCGGCGGCACGGAGGGATCAGATGCTTCGGTTTGAATTTTATAAAATTTGCAAACAGAAGATAATATTTTTGGCGTTCGGCATCCTGTTGCTCTATGCAGCCGCCGCAGTCTTAGAGATTTATCATCCGGATCATTGGAATAATATTGCCGCTTTAGAAGATGGTAAAACGGTAAATGGCAGGGAAGGGTTAGCGGTTAATCAGAGCCGGGCAGAACAAGATGCCTCTGGTTATTCTGATAGCTGGGAGACGTTTCTATACAGTTATTTCAAGCTTATATCTGTGTTTTCGTTCTTTATTGTGGTTGTATTTTCACCGTTATTTTCCTATGAGACCCATTGCGGAATGTCGGCGGTTGTGCATACCGCTCCATGCGGAAAAATAAAATGCGCAAGGGTCAAGATTCTGATGAGTGTGATGATCACAAATATCGCTTTTGTGATTGTCACTTTGATGATGGCGGTCGGATTTCTGATACGCTATGGCATGTGCGGATACGACACCAGTATTCAGATTGGCAGATTCGGATATTTTTATAAGAGCCAAATTCCTATAAACTATCTGGGATTGAGTATTCATTACATATTATTGAGTATTCTGTGTGTGAATATGATCCTGCTGAACGTGCTGATCATTTCCCTGAAAAGCAGGACGATGATACAGGCGCTGATCACTTCGCTTGCCGTACTTTATATTTTTGACCAGACTGCGGTATATGCAGTCATAAAAAGTGAGAAGCCGTTTTATTTTCTGTCGCTTTTTCCTGTCAATGCCTTGAAAATCACATCGGTGGTCAGTGATTTCGATCCGGTCACTATTTTCGGGTGTCAAGTGCAGTGGATCTATCTGATTGAGATTTTTTACCTGTTCGCATTGGGGATCGGGTTCTGGATTCTCTGCGGCAAAGTGGTAAAAAGGCAGAAATATTATGGTGAGTAATATCAGAGGCGTTTCCCGGTCTTGAGATAAGCGGATGGAGGAATCTGTCATGAAACTGGAATTGCAGAATATAAAAAAGAAATATCGTGACAGGGAAATTCTTCACGGGATTTCCTTTGAGATCGAAAAAGGAATCTGCGGCATCCTCGGTCCAAATGGCGCTGGGAAATCCACGATGATCCGCATGATATGCGGATTGGAGCAGCCGACGGAGGGCGCGGTTTTTTATGACGGAAGTGAAATTTCTGGAATGGGGGAAAACTATCGGGAGAAGATCGGATATGTTCCGCAGAAAGCGGGGTATTATCCGGATTTTACCGTATACAAATTTTTGGAGTATATCGCGGAATTAAAGGGAATCCGAAACAAAAAAGATGCCATTGGGCAAGTTCTTGACGTTATGGGACTTCAGAGTGATAAAAGTAAGAAAATGCGCCATCTTTCCGGTGGGATGAAGCAGAGGGTCAGTATTGCGCAGGCGCTGTTGAACGATCCCGAATTTCTGATTCTGGATGAGCCGACGGTAGGGCTGGACCCCAATGAGCGGCTGTATTTTAAGAATCTGATTACCGATATGTCCTATGATAAGATGATCCTGTTAGCCACGCACATCGTATCGGATGTGGAAGAGATCGCAGAGCGGGTTCTGATATTAAGGAAAGGCGAAATACAGATAAACGCCTCGATTCCGGACATACTGGAGCGGGTAAAAGGGAAGGTGTGGGAGTGCAGACTGACCTC
>JAMPAG010000087.1 GCA_023667365.1 bacterium
CAAGCTGCGCAAGGAGATGCAGGGCGAGTTAAAAAAGATTCAGCAGGAGGTCGGTATCACGTTCATTTTTGTCACGCACGATCAGGAGGAAGCGCTCTCCATGTCGGATACGGTCGTCGTGATGAACGACGGCAAGATCCAGCAGATCGGGACGCCCGTGGATATTTATAACGAGCCGGAAAACCGGTTTGTCGCGGATTTCATCGGGGAATCCAATATCATCGAGGGCAATATGATCCGCGACTGTCTTGTCAAATTTGACGGCTATGAGTTTGAGTGCGTCGATAAGGGCTTTAAGGAAAATGAGGAGATCGAGGTCGTCTTACGCCCGGAGGATATTGAGATTGTTGCGCCGGAACGGGCGAATCTTGTGGGCGAGATCGTCAGCAGCGTCTTTAAGGGCGTGCATTACGAGATCATGGTAAGGACGGCGCAGCGCGCATACAAGATTCACACGACGGACATTCACGAGGTCGGAAAAAAAGTCGGGATGGTGCTCGATAAAGAGGACATTCACGTCATGTATAAGATGGAGTATTAGAGAATCCGTATGGAGGAGTTCTATGAGACATTTTAAGAGTTTGATAAGACCGTATCTGATCTGGTCGTTTTTGCTCATTATCATACCGCTGTTGCTGATCGTGTTATATTCTGTCACAACGGGCGGCAATTCGCTTTTGAATATCCAGTTTACGCTGGAGAATTTTAAGAAGATTGCGGATCCGATTTACCGGCAGGTATTTTTGCGTTCGTTAAAGGTCGGACTGATCACGACGCTGATCTGCCTGCTGCTCGGTTATACGCTTGCCTATGTCATTTCCGGCTTTCGGGAGAGAACGCAGACGACACTCATATTGTTTGTCACGATCCCGATGTGGATCAACACGCTGCTTCGCACCTATGCATGGATCAGCCTGTTGTCGGACAACGGCGTGATCAATTCAATTTTAAGCAGGCTCGGCATCGGGCATATGTCGATCATGTATACGGACTTTGCGGTCATCATCGGCATGGTCTGCGACCTTCTGCCGTTTATGGTGATTCCGATCCATACGGCGCTTGCCAAAATGGATAAATCGCTGATTGAGGCGTCCTACGATCTCGGTGCGAACAGGCGGCAGACGTTCTGGAAAGTGACGTTTAAGCTGTCCCTTCCGGGCGTGGTCAACGGATTGACGATGGTATTTCTGTTGTCCATTTCCACGTTTGTGATCCCGAAGCTCTTAGGCGGCGGACAGTATGTGCTGATCGGAAATCTGATCGAGAATCAATTTATTTCCGTGGGCGACTGGAACTTCGGAAGCGCGATTTCGCTCATTCTGGCGGTTGCCATTCTGATCATGATCTGGGCGACGAAGAAGATTGATACGTCAGAAGGGGGAGAGCGATGAAAAAAAGAAAAAAAGGCTTTCCGGTCCTTTATATTATTTTGTGCTTTTTGTTTTTTTACGTGCCGATCCTTGTGATGATGGTGTTCTCGTTTAACTCGTCAAGATCGCTGACAAGGTTTGAGGGATTTTCCCTGCACTGGTATGAACAGCTTCTTGCGGACAGTGAAATCATGGGAGCCGTCTCTGTCTCCGTCAGTATCGCGGTGCTGGCGACGATCATTTCAACGGTGCTCGGCACGCTGACGGCGATCGGTTTATCGAAGACGCGCAGGGTCTTAAAGGAGTGGCTGCTTAACGTGAATAACCTGCCGATCATGAATCCCGATATTGTCACGGCGATCGGACTGATGATTCTTTTTTCATCCATGAAGATCGACAAGGGCTATATGACGATGCTGCTGTCCCATGTGCTGTTCTGTACGCCCTATGTGATTACGAGCGTGTACCCGAAGGTGCGCCAGTTCGACGACAGTCTTGCCAATGCGGCGATGGATTTAGGGGCGAGTCCGTTTCAGACGCTCATCAAGGTTATTGTGCCGTGTATCAAGCCGGGTATTTTTGCGGGGATGCTGCTGGCGTTTACGATGTCGTTTGACGATTTTGTAATCTCTTATTTTGTGACCGGAAACGGCGTGCAGAATATTTCCATTATCGTGTATAACATGACGAAACGCACGAATCCGACGATCAATGCGCTTTCCACGATTGTGATTGTGGTCATCTTAGCGGCGCTGCTGATCGGGAATGTCGTGCCGATGATCATTAACAAAAAGAAAAAACCGTGAGGCGCGGATACATACGGATACAAAAGATACGGGGAGGAAAAAAGATGAAAAGAGGAAAAGGGAAAAAAGCGGCGGCGTGCCTGCTGGCATCGGTTCTTGTTTCGGCGGCGTTATCCGGCTGCGGAGGCGGCAGCGGAAAGGTGCTCAAGGTATATAATGCGGGAGAATACATTGATAAGAGTCTTTTGAATGCGTTTGAGCGGCAGTATGACTGCACGGTCATCTATGAGACGTTTGACTCCAACGAGAGCATGTATACGAAGCTGATGAGCGGTGAGGAATATGATATTTTAGTCCCGTCCGATTATATGATCGAGCGGCTGATAAAAGAGGACTATTTACAGCCGGTCAACTGGGAACTGCTCACAAACGCCGGTAATCTGATGGATTCCGTGATGGAAAACGCGGCGTATGACGAGGAGCATATCTATACGGTTCCGTATTTTTGGGGGACGGTCGGTATTATTTACGATACGACGATCGTGAAAGAGGAGGATACGGCGGCGGGCTGGGAACTGCTCAGAAATACGGATTACGCGGGAGACATTTATATGTACGATTCCGAGCGGGATTCTTTTATGGTTGCCTTAAAGGCGCTCGGTTACTCTATGAACACCACGGATACGGCACAGCTGGAAGAGGCATATCGCTGGCTTGTCGAGCAGCGCGATACGATGGAGCCGGTGTATGTCGGTGATGATGTGATCGACAATATGATTTCCGGGAATAAGGCGATGGCGGTTGTCTATTCCGGCGACGCGGCGTACATGATGACGGAAAACCGGGATCTGAATTATTTTACGCCGGAGGAAGGAACGAATATCTGGTACGACTGCATGGTAATTACAAAGAACTGTACGGATACGGAGTTGGCGCACCAGTTTATCAATTTTATGCTGGAGGATGAAAACGCGCTGAAAAATTCGGAGGCGGTCGGCTATTCTTCGCCGGTGGAAAGCGCGTTTGAGGAAATGAGGACGACGACCTATGAGGGCGTGGGCGCGTATGTGCCCCGTTCCGGTCATTCGGGTGACGAGGTGTTCGGGTATCAGGAGACGGAGTTAAAAAAATATCTGGCGGATCTCTGGACGAAAGTGAAAGCGTATTAAATGTGCGGGCGCGCACCGTAAAAATATAGTTGACGAAAGCGGCGCGGTGTGATAAATTATTTTTGACAAAAGGGAGTAGTTGCAAGCGTATAGTCAACATACCCCGGGTGAACAGCCCGTGGCTATACCCCTAAGACGATTAGGAACAAGACTTTTGCATAGACCGGATCGGTTTGTGCAAAAGTCTTTTTTCACTTATAGGAAACGTCGGGGGACTGTAGACTGGCAGCCGAAAATATCCTGCCGCGCGGGAAACGGGCGCGGACGGGGAGAGGGAGAGGTGTTCATATGGAACTGGTTTGGAATGTGATCTTGCTGCTTGTGGGGTTTGTTCTTTTGATCAAGGGCGCGGATTATTTTGTGGACGGCGCGGCGGGAATCGCGGAGCGTTTTCATATACCGCAGATCGTCATCGGCTTAACGATCGTGGCGTTCGGGACAAGCGCGCCGGAGGCGGCGATCAGTATTGTGGCGGGAGCAAAAGGCAGCGCGGACTTATCGGTCGGTAATATCCTGGGGAGCAATATCATGAACATTCTGCTCATCCTCGGCATTACGTCCTGTATCCGTCCGCTCAAGGTGCAGAAAAATACGGTCCGCTATGAGATGCCTTTTTTGATCGGCATTTCCGTCCTGCTCGCTGCGATGGGGTATATCGAGCAGGAGCTGACGCTGAGTTCCGGTCTGATCCTCTGGGGCGTGTTCCTGTGCTTCTTTGTCTATCTGATCGCACAGGCGAAAAAAGGAAAGAATGAGGAGGAGGACGACGGGGAAAAGAAGAGTATCTGGCTCATTCTTCTTATGACAGTGGGCGGACTTGCGGCAATCGTGATCGGCAGTCAGCTGACGGTGGACAATGCTTCGGCG
Source organism: bacterium (assembly GCA_023667365.1). Classification (GTDB taxonomy): domain Bacteria; phylum Bacillota; class Clostridia; order Lachnospirales; family Lachnospiraceae; genus DLAJ01. Next base: position 4,153 of record JAMPAG010000087.1, read on the forward strand.
ATCGCAAAAGCGCTGGGAATGACGGAGCGTCTGATCGGCTTAACGATCGTGGCGTTCGGAACGTCGCTTCCGGAGCTCATCACCTCCGTGACGGCGGCGCGCAAGGGTAATGCGGACATTGCGATCGGGAATATCATCGGCAGCAATATCTTTAACATTTTGTTCGTACTTGGGACGACGTCGCTCATCACGGTTGTACCGTATCAGCGGGCGTTCCTCTTAGACGGCATCATCGGAATCGCCGCGGCAGTGTTCCTGATGTTGGCGACGGCGCGCAGGAAAGAGCTTCAAAGATGGGCGGGCGCGGTTATGCTTGTCGCGTATGCAGGGTATTTCGCACATCTGCTGATAGCGGGATAAGGACGGGTGAGAGCGGCATGGCAAACTGTGATAATTGCAGTCATTATGCATATGATGAGGAAGAAGAATATTATGTCTGCGACGTCGATCTGGACGAGGACGACATGCTGCGTTTCCTGCGCGGGACGAACGACGCATGCCCGTATTTTTCGCTGGACGACGAATACCGCGTCGTGCGGCACCAGATGTGAGACGGAGCGGGCGGACATAGGATAAAGGAGCAGAATGATACATACATTGATGGAAATCGATTCGGGGATTTTATTATTTTTGCAGGAATTTGTGAGAAACCGGTTCTTAACGCCGGTGCTTGTCGGGATCACGACGCTTGGAAACGCAGGCATGATCTGGATTTTGATCTCGGTCGGACTTCTCTTTTATAAAAAAACAAGAAAGATCGGGTGCATGGCGCTTGCCGCATTGCTGTTTTCTCTGTGCGTCAATAATCTGCTGCTCAAAAATCTGGTGGCGCGGACGAGGCCGTATGATGCGATCGAGGCGCTGATACCGCTGGTCAAAAAACCGACGGACTTTTCCTTTCCGTCGGGACATGCGGCGGCGGCTTTTTCGGCGGCATGCGTGTTTGTCCGCAATCTGCCGAAACGGTTTGGGATACCGCTTCTTGCGCTGGCGGTTGTGATCGCGCTGTCGAGGCTTTACGTCGGCGTGCATTATCCGAGCGACGTCCTGGTCGGAACGCTCAGCGGGATCGCGCTCAGCTATGCGGCGGAATTTTGCGTGAAAAAATGTTGGGAACGCTGGGAGCAAAAAAGCACATAACTGCTGTTTTGTCAATGATGACCGCTTGGGTCAATTTTTCCGTCCGCAAATCCTGTAACGCGATACCCTGAAAGAGCCGCCGATGATACTTATGACGGCAGAATGGGCACTACCTGACGCCGGAGAAGCGGATTACAAAAAAGCAGCGCAAAAAACCGCCGTCTGCTACTGGAAGTACGTATCAAAATGTGCTATCCTAAAATCATGATGCGCACAAAATACTGCGGCAGGCTGGAAGCACCGTGTTTTTTGTGCGAAAACCGGAAGCAGGAGGGCATACAAATGCCAAATTCAAAAATTATCTTAACAGGGGACAGACCGACGGGGAGGCTGCATGTCGGACATTATGTCGGTTCGTTGAAACGGCGCGTGGAATTACAGAACTCGGGCGAGTTTGACAGCATATTTATCATGATCGCGGATGCGCAGGCGCTGACGGATAACGCGGACAATCCGGAAAAAGTGCGTCAGAATATTATTGAGGTGGCGCTTGATTATCTTGCATGCGGGATTGACCCCGCCAAATCGCATATTCTCATTCAATCGCAGATTCCCGAACTGACGGAACTGACGTTTTATTATATGAATCTGGTGACGGTATCGCGCCTGCAGCGCAACCCGACGGTGAAGAGCGAGATTCAGATGCGCAATTTTGAGACGAGCATCCCGGTCGGCTTTTTCTGCTATCCGATCAGTCAGGCGGCGGATATTACCGCATTCAAGGCGACGACGGTTCCGGTCGGCGAGGATCAGATGCCCATGATCGAGCAGACCAAAGAAATCGTGCATAAGTTCAACAGCGTATACGGGGAGACGCTCATTGATCCGGCGATTCTTCTGCCGGATAACGAGGCGTGTCTGCGGCTGCCGGGGACGGACGGCAAGGCGAAGATGAGCAAGTCGCTCGGAAACTGTATTTATTTATCCGATTCTGCGGAGGACGTCAAAAAGAAAGTCATGTCCATGTTTACCGATCCGAACCATCTGCGCGTGGAGGATCCGGGCAACGTGGACGGCAATCCTGTTTTTATTTATCTGGATGCGTTCAGCAGGCAGGAACAGTTTGCACGCTATCTGCCGGAGTACCAGAATCTGGACGAGTTAAAAGACCACTATAAGCGCGGCGGGCTTGGCGACGTCAAGGTCAAAAAATTCTTAAATAAGGTTTTGGAGGAGGAACTTGCGCCGATCCGGGAGCGCAGGAAAGAATTAGAAAAAGATATTCCGGCAATCTATGATATATTGAAAGAGGGAACAATGGCGGCAAAAGAAGTCGCGGCGCAGACGCTCGCGGAGGTCAAGGCGGCGATGAAAATCAACTATTTTGACGATCGGGCGCTGATTACGGAGCAGGCGGAACGGTTTCGGAGTTAGAAAGTAAGAAGGTCATCATGCGGGGACAACAGACAGAAGAACAAAGAGAACAGGCGCGGGGAGGACATCGCACCCCGAAACAAAAGGTAAACAAAAACAGAGGCATTGCAGTGGTTTTTTTTGCAATGCTTTCTTTGCTTGCGATCGCGGGAATGGCGCTCGTATTTCTTTATTATCGAGAAGAGAATGAAACGCTGCGTCAGGAATTAAAAGAGAAAGAGGCGGCGGAGGCGATGGCGGCCGTGGACAGGAATTATACGGAGGAGGAGGTTTCGCAGCTTTTGGCGGAGCAGGCGCAAACCTTGGATTTAGAGACGCGCGAGCGTTTTCTTGCGGAACTGAAGGAGCAGATCATGAGCGGAAACGGGACGGTTCCCATGCTTCGTCATTTTTTTCCTGACCAGATCGTGTTTGCGGATGCAGGGCAATATTATTTTGTGGACATCAATGACGCGCTGCAAAAGCATCCGTATGTGACCGACAACCTGGTCGTCACGGAAAGCAATGAATATCAGTATTATGAGGACGAACAACTTGTGACGCACAAGGGGATCGACGTGTCCAGCTATCAGGGTGCGATCGACTGGCAGCAGGTGGCGGGAGACGGCGTGGAATTTGCCATTATCCGTCTCGGTATCCGCGGCTATGGCAGTGAGGGAAGGCTCGTGATGGACGAGTATTTCATCCGCAATATTGAGGGCGCGTCGGCGGCAGGGATCGATGTGGGCGTATACTTCTTTACGCAGGCGCTCACGCCAGAGGAGGCAAGGGAGGAAGCGGAGTTCGTGATCGAGGCGCTTGCGCCCTACAACCTGCAATGCACGGTCGTATTGGATGTAGAGGACGTCAACGCGGAGGGAGCGCGCACGAACGTGCTGACGATGGAACAGTGGACGGACAATTGTATTGCTTTTTTTGACCGGATACAGGAGGCGGGCTACCGCCCGATGATCTACGGGAACTTAAAGACGTTCATGCTCATGCTCGATCTGACAAGAATCGAGCAGTATCCGAAGTGGTTTGCGGCATATACCCCGTATTTCTATTATCCATACGCGTTCGACATCTGGCAGTATGCGGATACGGCGCGGGTAGCAGGCATCACGGGGAATGTCGATATGAATATCAGTTTTTATGATTTTTCCCTGCAGTGATAGGACGGTAAAAAAGAAGAGGGGATTTCATTTGACAAATGTTATCATAAATGATAACATTTGAATGGAAGGAGTATGTGCGATTTTTAATTTGGAATTTTATGTGAAGGAAAACGGGGAAGTTCCCGTGCAGGATTTTTTGTATTCGTTGTCCCCTAAATTAAGGGCAAAGGCATTTAGTGATATTGAATTGTTGAGAAATTTAGGCAGCGAATTGAAGGAGCCCTATGTAAAAGCGTTAAAGGGAAAAGATAACAAAGGGTTGTATGAACTGCGGATAAAATTTTCGAACGATATAGCTAGAATATTTTATTTTACATACTATAATAATACATTTGTGTTGCTGCATGGCTTCATCAAAAAGACGATGAAAACGCCGGAAAGAGAAATGAGCAGGGCAAGAAAATATATGGAGGATTATAAGAGGAGGGGCGGTCATGAGTAAAGCGGGAGTATCTTTCGAGGAAGTCAAAGCGGATATGCTGAAAGATGAGGAGTTCAGGACCGAATATGAGAAATTGAGACCCCGATATGAGGCAATTGAACAGATCATAAAGGCTAGAAAAGAGCAAAATATAACGCAGTCGGAATTAGCAAAGAGAGTAGGGACGCAAAAGAGCAATATTTCAAGGTTGGAAAGCGGAAATTATAATCCGAGCTTGGATTTTCTTATAAAAATCGCGGAATCCCTTGGAAAAAATTTGAGTGTACAGATCAAATGATACAGCAGTAAAAAAGCAACGGTTCACAAGATATTTGGCGCCGCCGCATTGAGGGCACTAAATAGCCGGTTCCACGCGACAATTTACAATCGGACAAGCCTTGACTTCAAGCGGGAACATCCTGTATAGTAAGCCATAGCAGAGAAACGATGCGCTTGCGGGTCGAAGGCAAAGCATCGTGCCGCAAAAAAATAAAAGTGCAGAGACAGTGTAAAAGTATGCGGCGAAGAAACACATAGGAATCTCAGAAAACAGATGAGAAAATTCAGTTGACAAAGCGCAGGCAATGAAGTAATATATATGTGTTGCGTAAAGCAAATGTGCGTTTAGCTCAGCTGGATAGAGCGTTTGGCTACGGACCAAAAGGTCGGGGGTTCGAATCCTCTAACGCACGGTTAAGCCATCGCATCCGGGTTCGGATGCGATGGCTTTTTCGTACGGATTCTGCAGCTTAGCTGGAAGCCGAAAGCGGATAGGAAACCAATGGATTTTCCGCTGACAAGCTGTTGGCGTTCGCTGTTTATGAAAAATCAAACGTGTTGTATAACTCGCCGGTCAGGCAGTCATAAACTTCAACTTCATTGTTGCCGTCATAAAGCTCCACATAGATCAGACCGTCGGTCAGCTCGAAGTAATAGAAGCTTCTGTTGCAGATGACCGTGTCGGGAATTTCTTCCATCTCCTCGGTCAGCAGGTACTCTGCAATGTCAAGTCTGTGAATTTCCGTACCGTTTGCCGCAGAGTAGTAAAGGGAGCCGTCCGTGCAGTAAATATCCTGATTTAAGTCGAAATCCTGAAGACCGCTCGCGATCAGTTCGTAATTACCGCCATCCTCCGTGGTAATATACATCTCACCGTCAGGCGTTAAAAAGGCAAAGAAAATATAACCGCTGACGTCAAATGCAGTAAAGCTGGTCAGATATTCCAAACCGTAGTCGGCGAGCGCAAAGAGCGTCTGCTTGTCGCTGCCGTCCAGCTTCATCTTGCAGAAGGTCTGGTCGTCCATCCGCTCGTAATAAATATAGTCGCCTAAAATATAATAACGGCCAAGCGAATCCGTATCAATCCGCTCATTGCTGCCGCTTACCGGATCATAGCAGTATAATTCATAATAGTCGTCATAATTGTCATAATAGATCAGACCATTATAGCAGGAAAAAGAACAAACCGACGTGCCGTCCAGTAAAAGCTCCGGCTGCGCTCCGTTTTCCATTGCGATCTTCCAAAAAGAATATGTTTCGGTATCCGTTGTGTTTCTGGAAGTATAATACACTTCATCGCCAATGACGGCAAAATATCTGACGTCCTCATCGACCAGCGCATACGCTTCCGTTGTGTCGGAGTAGACGAGATTGTAGCCGGTCCACTGGTTATTCTTGATGAGAATGTAATCTCCGCCGTAATAACCTGTAAATGACGCCCGGTAATCGGTGTCGCTTCCGGCCGAACTGCCAGTCAGATCGTCCACGTTAAGATCGCCAAGATCTGCCCCGTCCGCCTCGTCCGGCTCTTCCGCGGAATCCGCCGGCACTTCCGGCTCTTCCGTTGGTTCCGGCGTCGGCTCCTGTGTCGGTTCGGATGTCGGCGTTTCCAATGCAATCGTTGGTCCTGCCGTAGTGGTATCCTCCTCTTTGCCACATGCAGGCAGAGCCAAAGCGAAAGCGAGTAACAATAGTGCTGCATACTTTCTTTTCATCTTTTTTTTGCCTCTCTATACTTTCTTATATATTTTGCACAAAAAAGCCTTTATTTCAGCCATTT
>JAMPAG010000088.1 GCA_023667365.1 bacterium
AAGTAATTTTGGAGAAACAAGGCAGGATATAATGGAATTTACCTTTCAAGGCTGTCCCCTTATCCCGCCTGTTGACTTTTTCCGGTCGGTTTAGTATAGTTGAGAAAGGGTCTTTAATACCGGCATATGATGGAATCGCAGGATTTCACGGGCAGCCGGTCAAGAAGACGGCATTCTGTAGTATGGAAGAGAGGCAGGGTACGGTTATGGCGGAATATGTACGGGTCGCAGTGGATGTGATGGGCGGAGATTTTGCTCCGGCGGAGCCGATTAAGGGCGCGGTCAGCGCGATCAACGAGAATAAGAAGATTCAGGTCGCCCTTTATGGAAAAGAGGACGAAATCCGGAAGGAACTTGCAGGCTATCAGTACGATGCCTCCCAGGTAGAGATTGTCAATTGTACGGAAAAGATCGAGACGGCGGAGCCGCCGGTCATGGCGATCCGCAGCAAAAAAGATTCCTCGATCGTGCGCGCGATGATGGACGTCAAAGCGGGCAAATGCGACGCTTATGTATCTGCGGGAAGCACGGGGGCGAATCTGGTTGGCGGACAGGTTTTGGTCGGACGGATCAAGGGCGTGGAGAGACCGCCCTTAGCGCCGCTTATGCCGACAGCGGCGGGCGTATCCCTTTTGGTGGACTGCGGGGCGAATGTGGACGCCAGACCGTCCCACCTCGTGCAGTTTGCGAAGATGGGCTCCATCTATATGGAACATGTCATGGGCGTGAAGAATCCGAAAGTCGGCATTGTCAATAATGGCGCGGAGGAGGAAAAAGGCAATGCGCTTGTCAAAGAGACGTTTCCTCTTTTGAAAAACTGCCCCGACATCAATTTTATCGGCAGCGTGGAGGCGCGCGATATTCCGTTCGGCATGGCGGACGTGATTGTCTGCGAGGCGTTTGTCGGGAATGTCGTATTAAAAATGTACGAGGGCGTGGGCGCGATGGTCGTAAAGCAGATCAAGGACGGCATGATGTCCTCATTCCGCTCGAAACTCGGCGCATTACTTGTGAAACCTGCGCTAAAGAATACGCTCAAGCAGTTTGATTTGGAGCAGTACGGCGGCGCGCCGATGCTCGGATTAAACGGACTGGTTGTCAAGACGCACGGCAGCGCAAAGAGCAATGAGATCAAGAATTCAATCTTCCAGTGTCTGACGTTCAAGGAACAGCAGATCAATGAAAAGATACGGGATATGATTCAGATGAAAGAGGAGTAAGGTTCATGGAATTTGAAAAGTTAAAGCAGGTAATTGCTTCCGTATTGAACGTCGATCCGAATGAAATCGAGTTAAAGACGACATTCATGGAGGATCTGGGAGCGGACTCCCTTGATGTGTATCAGATCATGATGGGTGTGGAGGACGAATTTGATATTACGCTGGACCCGCAGAAAGTGGAGAAGATCAGTACCGTGGAGGAGGCGCTGGCGCTCTTGAAGGCATATGTTCCAAAGGATTGATGGGAACGCAAAGATCATTGGAAAGATTTTATTTATGGGAAATTTTGCGAAAAGTCCTGAATATTCAGGACTTTTCCAATCGAGACGCGCACGCAGCGGTCAGGCAAAGAGGGAGAACGGATGGAGGAATATACGGTAAGCCGCTTGGAAGAAGTGATCGGCTATCATTTTTATGATGAACAGCTGCTGCGGCAGGCGCTCACGCACAGTTCCTATGCGAATGAGCGTAAAATCAACCGATGCGGCGATTATGAACGGCTGGAATTTTTAGGCGATGCGGTGCTGGAGCTTGTGACGAGCGAGTTTTTATATCTGCGTTACCCGAACCTTCCGGAAGGTCAGCTCACGAAGCTGCGCGCGTCCATGGTATGCGAGCCGGCGCTTGCCTATTGCGCGGGAGATCTGGGGCTTGGCAGTTATCTTTTTTTAGGGAAAGGCGAGGCGGCGACCGGGGGGCGGAACCGCGCCTCCATTACAAGCGACGTGATGGAAGCGATCATCGGCGCGATTTATTTGGACAGCGGGATCGCGCAGGCCAAAAATTTTATCATGCGTTTTATCTTAAATGACATAGAAGATAAACAGCTTTTCTATGACAGCAAGACTATTTTGCAGGAGCAGATTCAGAAGACGCCCGGTTCCGTGCTTTCTTATGAACTGGTGTCCGAGGAAGGACCGGAGCATGAAAAGATGTTTACGGTCAACGCGCTGATTGACGGACAGATTTCAGCCAGCGGGCGCGGACGCAGCAAGAAAGCGGCGGAGCAGGAGGCGGCTTACAAGATATTGCTTGAGATGAAAAAAGAAGGAAAGGTTACAATCGAATGTACTTAAAAAGCATTGAGGTACAGGGCTTTAAGTCCTTTGCAAATAAGATCGTGTTCCGTTTTCATAACGGAATTACGGGAATTGTGGGACCAAACGGTTCCGGAAAAAGCAACGTTGCGGATGCCGTGCGCTGGGTACTCGGCGAACAGCGGATCAAGCAGCTGCGGGGCGCGTCCATGCAGGACGTCATTTTTTCGGGTACGGAAACGAGAAAACCGCTGGGCTTTGCCTATGTCGCTATCACGCTGGACAACGCCGATCATCAGCTGGCGATTGATTATGATGAAGTGACGGTCGCGAGAAGACTGTACCGTTCCGGTGAGAGCGAATATCTCATTAACGGCGCGCCGTGCCGGTTAAAGGACGTCAGCGAACTGTTTTATGATACGGGAATCGGCAAAGAGGGCTATTCCATTATCGGGCAGGGACAGATCGATCAGATCTTAAGCGGAAAGCCGGAGGACCGGCGGGAACTGTTCGACGAGGCGGCGGGAATCGTAAAATTCAAACGCCGCAAGCTGACGGCACAGAAAAAATTAGCCGACGAGCAGCAGAATCTTGTGCGTGTCAACGACATTCTCTCGGAGCAGGAAAAGCAGTTAGAGCCGCTTGAGAAACAGTCGGAAAAGGCGAAAGTCTATCTGCGCAAAAGAGAAGAACTGAAAAATTATGACGTCAATGTTTTTTTATTAGAAAATCAGCGTGTGCGGGAGCAGCTGAACGAGGTCGGTGAGAAATATGAGATCGCCAGCAGCGATTTAGAGCAGACGAGCGAGCGCCACAGCAGGATCAAGAGCGAATACGAGCAGATCGAGCAGACGATCGAGGAGCTGAATGCGGCGATCGAGGAGGAGCGGACCGCTTTGACGGACACGTCCGTCCTGCGCGGAAAGTTAGAGGGCGAGATCAATGTCCTAAAAGAGCAGATCCATTCGGCGGAAGGAAATAAAACGCATTTTCAGACGCGGTTAGACAGCTTAAACGAGGACGTCCGCCTGAAAAACGTGGAAAAGGAATCCGTTCTGACGGATAAAAAAGAGATTGACGAAAGACTTGCGGAGACGGTGAGCGCGAGAGACCGCGCGCGGGAAGAACTGCTTTCTGTCCAGAACCGCATCGAGGAGTTAAACAACGGCATCGAGGCGGATAAAAACACGATCATACAGGCGCTGAATGAGCGTGCAACGATCAAGACACAGCTCGGACGCTTAGACTCCATGCTGGAGCAGGTGCAGATCAGAAAGGCGGAGTTAAACAGCAGACTGCTGCGCGCGCGCTCCGACGAAGAGGAGCAGGATAATGCGATCAAAGAGCTGGAAGCGGAGTTTGCGCGCGTGACGGAAGAGATCACGAAGCTCAATGAGGACAAAAAGCGCATGGAGTCGCGCGCGGAGGAGATTAAGGGCGAGCTTTCCGGAACGGACGCGAAACTTCAGGAGGCGCAGACGCAGTACCATCAGGAGAAATCCAAGCTGGATGCAATCATGAACCTGACGGAGCGCTATGAGGGATACGGAAACAGCATCAAGCGCGTCATGGAACGGAAGGAAAAAGAAAAAGGCATTATCGGCGTGGTCGCCGACATTATAAAAGTCGATAAAAAGTACGAGACGGCGATCGAGACGGCACTCGGCGGAAATATTCAGAATATCGTGACCGACGACGAGGAGACGGCAAAACGCATGATTGCGTTCTTAAAAGAGAACCGCTTTGGGCGCGCGACGTTTCTGCCGCTGACGAGCATCACCAGACCGCAGGAATTTAAGAATCCGGAAGCGTTAAACGAAAAAGGCGTCGTCGGCATGGCGGACGAGCTTGTGGACACGGATCCGCGTTACCGCAATGTCGCGAAATCCATGCTCGGCAGAATTCTGGTCGTGGATAACGTGGATCATGCGGTAAAGATCGCGCGGAAGTATGAATACGGCATCCGCATGGTGACGATCGAGGGCGAACTGCTCGTGCCGGGCGGCGCGATCAGCGGCGGCGCGTTCAAGAACAGCTCCAATCTGCTCGGCAGACGGCGCGAGATGGACGAATTGGAGAAGAAGGTTGCGGATTTAAGCAGGCAGGTAGAGCAGTGCTTAGGAAAAATCGACAGCATCAAGCAGGAGCGGAACGGACTCCGCGCCGATCTGGAAACGATCAAAAACCGCATTCAGGAAATGTTCATTGAGCAGAATACGGCGCGCTTAAATGTCATTAAGGCGCAGGAGCGCAGGGAGGAGACCGAGAAAGATTTTGGCGCGTTAAAGAACGAGCAGGGCGATATAGAAGAAAAGCTTGACGAGATCGCAAAAGAAAAGGAGACGGCGTCGAAAGGGCTTGCCGATTCCGAGGAACTGGAGCGTATGCTGACCGAAAAGATCGGGGAGTCCCAGATCCTGCTTGAAGAAATAAGAGGAAAGGAAAGCGAGCAGGCGGCAGGCGTATCCGAATGGGACATGGAAGTGCAGAAACTCATGCAGCGTCAGGAATTTGTGCAGCAGAATGTGAATCGTATCGAAGGAGAACTGCAGCGCTTAGAAAGCGATCTTCAACAGATCCGGGAGGGACTTCGCAGCAATGACGAGAACGTCGCGCAGAAGAAAGAGAGCATCGAGCAGATCAAACAGACGATCGAGGCGTCCCACACGACGCAGAGCGAGACGGAGAAAAAGCTAAAGGAGGATACGGAGCGCCGCGAGGAGTTAAGTGCGAAACAGAAGAATTTTTTCAGCGAACGGGAGGCGTTGTCCGCACAGATCAATGCGCTGGATAAAGAAGTTTACCGCTTAAATGCACAAAAAGAACGTCTGGAGGAGTCCATCGAGACGCAGATCAATTACATGTGGGACGAATATGAGATCACATTGAGCGATGCGGCGGGACTGCGCGACGAGGCGATGACCGATCTGTCCGCCATGAAAAAGGAGATCACGCGCTTAAAAGAGGAGATCCGCAAGCTCGGCGACGTCAACGTCAATGCGATCGAGGATTATAAGAACCTGTCCGAGCGTTATAACTTCCTAAAGACACAGCATGACGATCTTGTGGAGGCGGAAAAAACTTTAGAGAATATTATCGAGGAGCTGGACAGCGCTATGCGCGCGCAGTTCAAGGAAAAGTTTGCCGACATCTGCCATGAGTTTGACAAGGTATTCAAAGAACTGTTCGGCGGCGGGAAAGGAGAACTGGAGCTTCAGGAGGACGAGGATATTTTGGAGGCAGGCATCCGCATCATCGCGCAGCCGCCCGGCAAGAAACTGCAGAATATGATGCAGATGTCCGGCGGGGAAAAGGCGCTGACGGCGATCGCGCTTTTGTTTGCGATCCAGAACCTGAAACCCTCCCCGTTCTGTCTGCTGGACGAGATCGAAGCGGCGCTTGATGAGAATAACGTCGGACGGTTTGCAAAATACTTACATAAGCTGACAAAGCATACGCAGTTCATCGTGATCACGCACCGGCGCGGCACGATGGAAAAAGTGGACCGGCTCTACGGCATCACGATGCAGGAAAAAGGAATTTCCGCGCTTGTCAGCGTGAATCTGATCGACAAGGAATTAGATGCATAAAAAAAGAATTTCGAACAGCGGAAGTCTTTTGGAGCAGCGGAAGCTGGGGAGCACAAATATGAGCGAAGAAAAGAAAGGTTTTTTCAGCCGCCTGAAAGCGGGCTTAACAAAGACGCGGGATTCCATTGTCCGCGGAATGGATTCCGTATTCGGCGGCTATAACAGCATTGACGATGATTTTTACGAAGAGCTTGAGGAATTGATGATCATGGGCGACATGGGCGTCAATGCGACGTCCGGCATTTTAGAGCGCCTGAAAAAGCAGGTCAAAGAACAGCATATCAAGGAGCCTGCGGCGTGCAGACAGCTTTTGATCGACAGTATCTGCGAGCAGATGCAGGTCGGCGAGGCGGCGTACGAATTTGAAAAAGAGCAGTCGGTCATCATGATCGTCGGCGTGAACGGCGTCGGGAAGACGACCTCGGTCGGTAAGCTGGCGGGACAGTTAAAAGATCAGGGAAAAAAAGTGCTGATCGCGGCGGCGGATACGTTCCGCGCGGCGGCGGGCGAGCAGCTTTCCGAATGGTGCGCGCGGGCAGGCGTGGAAATGATTGGAGGCAGGGAGGGCGCCGATCCGGCGTCGGTGATTTATGACGCGGTCAACGCGGCGAAGGCGCGCGGCGTGGACGTTCTGATCTGCGACACGGCGGGGCGGCTCCATAATAAGAAGAACCTGATGGAGGAACTTCGAAAAATGAACCGGATCATCGACCGGGAATTTCCCGACGCGCATCGGGAGAACCTTGTGGTCTTAGACGGCACGACCGGGCAGAACGCGCTGGTGCAGGCGCGCGAATTTGGCGACGTCACAGAGCTGACGGGCATTGTGCTGACCAAAATGGACGGGACGGCGAAAGGCGGTATCGCCGTAGCCATTCAGTCCGAGCTTCAGGTTCCGGTGAAATATATCGGCGTCGGCGAGCAGATGGAGGATTTGCAGAAGTTCCATCCGCAGGAATTTGTGGAGGCATTATTTGACCGTCCGGAGGCGGGAGGACAGGCACGGGAAGAAGAAAACGACACAGAGACATCCGGAAAGTCTTGAGAAGACAGGAGCCGAGTCAAAGAAAGCATAAGAGGCGGGAAAACGCTGTCAGAGGCAGAAAAAAAAGAGAACAGGAAGAAAAAGAAAGCAAGAAGAAAAAGAAAGCAAGAAGAAAAAGAGAACAAGAAGAAAAAGAAAACGAGAAGAAAAAGAAAATAGGAAGAAAAACAGAAAGAAGGAATACCATGGAAGCGGAAATGTTGACGTTGGAGCGGTTTGAGGAAGCATCGGAGATCGTCAAGAAGGTGACGAGCGAGACAAAGCTCATCTACAGTGATTTTTACAGCAGGCAGACGGGAAACAAGGTGTACTTAAAGCCGGAAAACATGCAGTTTACGGGAGCCTATAAAGTGCGCGGCGCATATTACAAAATGACGACGCTCACCGGGGAAGAGCGTGCGCACGGCATCATCACGGCGTCCGCCGGCAATCATGCGCAGGGTGTGGCATACGCCGCCCAGTGTTTCGGCGTAAAGGCGGTCATCGTCATGCCGACGACGACGCCGCTCATCAAGGTGAACAGGACGAAGAGCTACGGAGCGGAAGTCGTCTTGTATGGGGATGTGTATGACGAGGCGTGCGCGCGGGCATATGAACTTGCCGACGAGCAGGGTTATACTTTTATCCATCCGTTTGACGATCTGGCAGTCGCGACGGGGCAGGGCACGATCGCAATGGAAATTTTCAAGGAACTTCCCGTTGTCGATATAATCTTAGTACCGATCGGCGGCGGCGGACTGGCGACCGGCGTATCGACACTGGCGAAACTGCTCAATCCGAAGATCAAAGTCATCGGCGTGGAACCGGCAGGCGCGAACTGTATGCAGGTATCCCTGCAAAAGGATGAAGTGACGACGCTTCCGCAAGTCAATACGATCGCGGACGGCACGGCGGTAAAGACGCCCGGAGAAAAGCTTTTTCCGTATATAAAAGAAAATTTGGACGATATTATTACCGTGGAGGACGAAGATCTGGTCGTCGCATTCCTCGATATGGTAGAGAATCATAAAATGGTAGTGGAGAATTCGGGACTGCTGACGGTTGGGGCGTTAAAACAGCTTTCCGTGACGGGAAAGAAAGTCGTATCCATCTTAAGCGGCGGCAATATGGACGTCATCACAATGTCTTCCGTCGTACAGCAGGGACTCATCCTGCGAGACAGGATATTCACGGTATCGACGCTTCTTCCGGATAAGCCGGGCGAGTTAAGCCGCGTGGCGGACGTCATTGCGAAGCTGAACGGAAACGTCATCAAACTGGAGCACAACCAGTTTGTGTCCATTAACCGCAACGCAGCGGTGGAGCTGCGGATCACGATCGAGGCGTTCGGTACGGATCATAAAACGCAGATCATGCAGGCGCTGGAGCAGAACGGATACCGACCGAAGGCGGTGCGCACGGTGATTTAGGAAAACAGCATCGACGTCCCGATGCGATGGAAAAGACAGAGAGCAAGTGCCAGAGAAGCCGGATAATATGTCGCAGAGGAGATGGACGGCAGGCTGCGGAGAAGATAGATGATAAGCTGCCGGAGAAGTTGGGCGTCATGCTGCGGAGAAGATAGGCGGCATGGCAAAAGATATAGCTTGAAAACGGCGGAAGAGGGAAGAACGGACAATGGGGAAGGAAAAGAGTCTGAATGAAAAAAAACATACAGAGCTGATCCGGCGTGCGAGAAAAGTGCTGCGGGAATATCTGGTGATTACGCTCGGAACCCTGATTTATTCCGCAGGCATCAGTCTGCTCCTGGATCCGAACGACTTAGCGCCGGGCGGGGTATCCGGTATTTCCATCATGTTGAGCCGGTTTACGCCGCTTGCGACAGGTACCTGGATCCTGATCATCAATATTCCTCTTTTGGCGGTCGGATGGTGGAAGCTCGGAAGAAAATTTATCGTTAAAACATGTTATGCCACAGTCATGACGTCGGTGTTCACGAATCTGCTCAGCAGCATACAGCCGGTCACAAACGATCTGATCTGCGCAGTCGTTCTGGGCGGCATTGCGGTCGGCTGCGGGCTCGGTATGGTATTTCGGGCGGGCGGCACGACGGGCGGCATGGATATTGTCGTAAAACTGCTGCGGTTGAAGTTCCCCTATTTGAAGTCCGGCTCTATTTTTCTCATGCTGGATATGGTCGTTGTCATCATATCCGGATTTGTGTTCCACAATCTGACGCTGGGCGTGTATGCGGGAATCGTCATTGCGCTGGACGCGCGTGTCATGGATATGATCTTGTATGGGCAGGACGAGGCGCGTCTGATCTATATCATCAGCGATAAGCATGAGCAGATCGCAGGACGCCTCATGGCGGAACTTGACATCGGCGTGACGTATTTAGAGGGAGAAGGCGCCTATACGGAAAAAGATAAAAAGATCATTCTCTGCGCCACCAGAAAGCAGCGTTCCCCGGAGGTCATCAATATCGTCAAGGAGGAGGATGAGAGAGCGTTCCTCATCGTTTCAAGCGCAAATGAGATTTTCGGCGAGGGATATAAGAGTTATTGGACGGAACAGTTATAGATTAAAAAATCAGAAAGCTAGTCAGAACCGGGAGCCCCCAACAATTCGTCATAACTTTTGTTGAGGACTCCTGCAATGACTTTCAATTCAATATCGGTCACAAAACGTTGACCGGATTCTATTCTCTGAATCGCATTCTTATCAACATCAAGTCCCTGTAGTACCAGCATATCTGCAAATTTTCGTTGGGATGTTTTTTCGGGCAGCTGCAGACGGAACTGCTTAATTTTTTTGCCACAGATATTATTAAGATGATCTTGTGATTTGTTCTTGTACATTCTGATAAACCTCTAAATTGACATTTACTGCTTGTCATAATAGCGATTATATGTTAAAATACGAACAGTTTTGACATTCACTGAATGTCAAAATGGAAAAATTATAATTTTAATCCCCAAAAAAACAGGAGAGATTATACGATGAATTGCAGTACATGTGGAGCGCCGCTCGAATCAGGAAGCACTTTTTGCAGAAAATGCGGGACACCGGTAGGGGCTGCGCCTTCTATGCAGACCGGTTATGGACAGAATGTGATAGGAAATTCCCCGGTTATGCCGTATGACCATACCGGGGAATTTCATCCGCAGGACATTTCTGACAATAAAGCGATTTCGATGCTGGTTTATTTGTTTGGATGGCTTGGCGTGATCATCTGCAGTCTGATCGCAAAGGATTCGCCTTATGCAGCGTTCCATCTGCGTCAGTCGATCAAGATGACGG
>JAMPAG010000089.1 GCA_023667365.1 bacterium
ATCTTATCCAGCTCTATGATCGTACCGGGTGCAAATTCGAGGATCTCAGCAATGGATTTGCTCGTACGCCCCAGCTCTACCGTAACTTCAAGCGGCACATCCCTGATCAGCCCGATATTCTCCTGATTCTGTATGCCGGGAACGTCTCTGTTAAAGCTCTGGAACTGCGCGGGCTGTACATTGACGTTCTGCTGTCCCATCATCATGGGGTTCATACCCATCATCATTGGATTCATGCCCATCTGCATCGGATTCATACCCATCATCATCGGGTTCATGCCCATCTGCATCTGGCTCATATCCATTGCGCCCATTCCCTGGCCGCTCATATCCGGTCCGGGCATCTGTGCCTGCGGCTGCGGCGCCGGTGCAGGCTGTGGCGCGGGTGCGGGCGCCGGCTCCGGTTCTGCGGCTGCCGATCCGCCTCCCTGTGCATTCATGACTGTCTCGTAAATTGATTTTGCAAAATCAATCGGATAGAGCTGCATGATGGTGCTGTCCACCAGCTCGTCAATCTGCATCCGGAATGCAACCTTGACAAACGTTCCTGACAGGAACCCTGCCAGCTGTCCCTGATCGCGCAGTTCAAACAAATCTACCAGCGACGCTTCAGGCGGACTGATGTCAATCTTCTTACCTAACATAGAGGAAAGCGACGTCGCCGAGGAGCCCATCATCTGATTCATCGCCTCGGAAATGGCGCTTAAGTGGAGTTCGCCCAACTCGCCGTCCGTGTTGGTGCCGTCCCCTCCCATCATCAGATCCGTAATGACCTTTACATCATGTTCTTTTAACACAAGAATGTTGCTTCCGTCAAGTCCCTCGGTGTATTTAATGGAAATAAATACGCACGGCTTCGGATAATCCTTGATGACCGTATCCAGATTGGCAAGCGTTACGACCGGCGTCGTAATATCCACTTTGCGGTTTACTAATGAGTATAAGGTCGTCGCCGACGTCCCCATACTGATATTGGCAACCTCGCCAACCGCATCCCTTTCTATGTCTGTTAAAAGACTTTCATCAATCTCAGGTGTCGCCGGAGCCGCCTCTTCCGGCCCGGATGCACTGTCCTCCGCCCCGTCTGAATTATTCATGCCGCCCAGCAAAGCATTGATTTCGTCCTGAGATAACATTCCATCCATCTGGCTACTCCTCCTCTCTTAGAATAGACGTTACCCGCACGGCAAAATGTTCCTCGTCCGATCCGGGCAATGCCTTAAATTTTTTGATGTTGCCGACATAGACATCCAGCTCGCTATCCACCTTTGTATCCAATCGTATGACGTCTCCGGGCTGCAGATTCATAAAATCGCCTGCCGTAACATTCGTACGGCCCAGAACCGCCTTGACCGGTACGTCTACCTTGCGGATCAACGTTTCGAGCTGTTCGTCATAGTTCTCGTCGGAATGTTCCTGCATGTTCGCGTACCAGAACTTCGTGTTCAGGCGATCCATGATACTCTCCAGCGTGAAGAACGGAAGGCAGACATTCATAAACCCTTCCACATCCCCGATCTTGAGATTCAATGTAACGATCGCGATCATATCCGTCGGAGATATGACCTGCGCGAACTGCGGATTTGTCTCGATCCGCTCTAAGAGCGGATTGATCTCTGCCACGTTTTTCCATGGCTCCCTCAATAACTGGATACAGATTACCATGATCTTTTCGACAATGCTCATCTCTATCTCAGAAAATTCCCGATTCTTTGCGAGCGGTTCTCCCGCCCCTCCAAGCATTCGGTCAATGATCGTGAACGCGAGCGTCGCTGCCAGCTCTACGATCACGGTGCCGCCAAGCGGCTGAAAATTCACAATACCGAGCGCGACCGGATTTGCTAATGCATTCGTGAACTCCGAAAACGTGACCGTCTCCGAGCTTGCCACCGTAACCTGAACTGCTTTTCTCAGATAAACAGGCAGCGTTGTCGATACGAGTCTGCCGTAGTGTTCGAAAATGATTTCCAGTGTCCGCAAATGCTCTTTGGAGAACTTCGCCGGCCGCTTAAAGTCATAATTCTTGACCTGCTTGTCGGGACTCTCCTTGACATCATCCATATCCAGTTCGCCGGTACTTAACGCGTTGAGAAGACTGTCTATCTCACTTTGGGATAAGACCTCACCCACAACGGCTCACCTCCCATCATGAATATAGATAGTCGCTGAAATTCACATTAAAAATAAAGGTAGAATCATATAATGTCTGAATCCGCTCCAATACTTCTTCGCGGATCAACTCCTGATTCTCTTTGAACTGGTCCATTGTATAACTGCCGATCACCGCCTGAATCTCGGTCTTGATCAGCGTTTCCCTTGCCGCCATTTCCTCGGCGGTCCCGTAGGTCTTATAGTCCTTATGCTTCTTGTTCATGGAAAGGGATACGTTCACGACAAAATAATGATCCTTGCCATCCCCGCCGTCCGCTTCGCTCACTCTCTGGAACGGGATCGTCATACGGTCGCTGATCACATACACATCCGTATCATCGATCGAAACGCTCGTCTGTTCCTCTTCCCCGTCTGCCGATTTTGTCTCAATGCTGAGCAGCGCCGCAATATCGCCCACAAGCTTTGCGTTCTTATTCGACACATTGATGACAGAGAACATCATGATCCCCGTCATGACCAGATTCACGACCAGTAAAGCAAGAATGATAATGGATAATAAATTCTTTTTCAAAGCAAACACCTCTCTGCTCCCACGGACTGCTCATCGTTCCGTGCTTAATGTATTATAGATTTTGATCTCAACGCGCCTGTTGTGCGCGCGCCCTTCCTCCGTGCTGTTGTCCGCCACCGGTATGTATTCCCCTCTGCCGGAATGCTTCAGCTTGACCGGATCCAAATTCGTGGTCTCCATAAAATACTGAAATACCGACAGCGCTCTCGCACTGGAAAGTTCATCATTATTCGCAAACGCCGCGTTGTGGATCGGCACATTGTCCGTATGCCCCTCAATCTCAATGACACTGTCGGCATACGACATCAGGATGAGCGCCAGCCGGTCCAGCGTCGGATAAATCTCTTCCTTTAACTCGGCGCGCCCCGAATCAAACAGAATCGCGCCTTTCATGGTAAGAAGCACATACTGTGAATTGAAATCCACGTCAATCTCTTTATCCAGATTCAGCTCCGCTAACGCTTCCTCGATCTGCTCTGCCATTTCCTCGGACTCGGCAAGCCCTTCCCGCTCCATTTCATTATAAAGCGTATCGTCCGGTTCGTCTACCTCTTCCGCCTGCCCGCTGCTGTTCATATATTCCGACAGCTCGTTTAGCTGGCTGACGCCGTTACTGATCAGCACGCCGTCGCCGATCGCTTCCGCGCCGCCGTCGAACACGCTCATCGTATTCTGAAAAGACTCCACAACCGCCAGCCACTTGTCTTCCTCAATCTTAGACATGGAAAAAAGCAACACGAAAAAGCACAGCAGAAGGTTCATCAGATCCGCAAAGGTTGACTGCCACGCGGGCGCTCCTTTTGGTGGTTCTTCTTCTTTGCGCTTAGCCATTCTCCTCACCACCTTCATCCGTTGAAGCACGATCCTTCGGTGCAAGGAACGATTTTAGTTTTTCCTCGATGACACGCGGGTTCTCGCCTGCCTGAATGGAGAGCAGACCTTCGATCTCGATCTCCTTTAACATGATCTCCGCGTCGTTATTGACTTTTAATTTACTCGAAACCGGGGCACAGATCCAGTTCGCGATCATGGAACCGTACAGTGTCGTCAAAAGGGCAACCGACATGGCAGGTCCGATGGAGCTCGGATCGGACATGTTCTGCAACATGTTTACCAGTCCGACGAGCGTACCGATCATACCCCACGCAGGTCCCATGGAACCGATGTCCTCCCAAATCTTGATAACCTTCTTATGACGCCCCTCTATACTGATCAGCTCCGTCTCCATAATGGAACGGACCAGATCGGGATCCGTACCGTCTACGATCAGCAGGATGCCCTTTTTCATGAAATCGTCGTTTAACTCAGACGCTGCCTCCTCCAGCTGGAGAAGTCCTTCCTTACGCGCCGTGTTGGAAAGCTCGATATTCTTCTGGATGCTCTCCGACATATTGATGATCGGAACCTTAAATATCCGAACGAAGCATTTCAGACCGTTCACGTAATCCTTCATCGTGTTCATCGCCATAACGCTGAGGAAGGAACCGCCGAACGTGATCAGCACCGACTGCAGGTCAATGAACGCCTTATATGCCGCGACAAGACCGCCTGCACCCGCGATGACCGCCCACAATACAAGCGCAATACATACGACTAGTCCAATGATAGATGCTAAATCCACGAAACTCACCACTCTCTGCTCTAATCAGCAAAAATTTCTTTTCTATACGATTTTACTAGATTTTTCACTTCTTGTCTACTTTCTTTTACAATTATTTTACGTCCCGTCGTCAAAGCGACAACCGTATCGGGCGTTTCTTCCACATATTCGATCAGATCGGGATTGATCAAAATCTGAATATCATTGAGTTTTGTTACCTCGATCACGTTGATCCCCCTTCCAGAATTTACTAACGGCCAGGATATAGTACCAAATGCCTATTCTCTCCAAACATGCGGAAAGGGAACTGCCCTGTGCGCGCAGTTCCCCGTTACCCCATTCCATTGTTCTTTTTATTACCTCTTCAGGTTGACAAGCTCCTCTAACAGGCTGTCGGACGTTGTGATGATACGGGAGTTCGCCTGGAATCCTCTCTGCGTCGTGATCATTTCCGTAAACTCCGTGGAAAGATCGACGTTACTCATTTCAAGCTGACCGCTGTTCATCGCGCCGCCGTTGACCTTAATGTCCACGCCGATGCCGTCGAAATCGCCCGAATTCAGCGTCTTGTTATACAGGTTATCTCCAACCTTTTCCAGACCGGACGGGTTTGCGAACTCCGCAACCGCGATCTGACCGAGCAGTCTCGACATACCGTTGTCATATGCCGCCCAGATCTCGCCGTTATCGGAAATCTGAATGCCGGACATTTCGCCGAGCTTCCGTCCTGCGCCGAGTCCTTCCAGATCGCCGCTGTCCGCCGACAAGGATGCGGAACCGCCGTTGTTACTGCTCTTCATCGTCGTCATGTCGATCTCGACGTCATGGAAGTTCCGAAGGCTTGTAACCACGCCGTTGTTCGTAAACTGCTCTGCGAAGTCGATCGTCAAGCCGGTCGGATTGCCGTTCGCGGAAATGAATGCGCCCGTCTCGGTGTTGAAACGGAGAACACCACCCTGAATAGACTTTTGCGTAACTGTTAATGTGCCTGTCAAAGGATCGACTGTAGCCGTTCTCGTTCCCTGATCAATATCGGTTCCGAATATTGTCTGAAACAAATTCAGATTATCCGTTATGGTCTTCGTATCGAGCGCTCTTGCTGCATCAGGATCTGCATCTGCAGCCGTTGGTGCCGGCGCAAAATTTTCCATCGGTACACTATAAGTCCCATCTGCCTGTGCAGTCCCAAGTGAAGCAACATTTATCCCTGCTGTCGCAATCGCAGCTAAATATCCCGGATGTGTCGCCTCCGTAATAATAGCGCCTTTATCATCCGTAAATGATACTTTGTATGCACGGGTTGCCTGATCATAAGTAACTGCACGTGAAACTGCTCTCTCTACAATGGCGCCGTTTTCTGTTACATTGATATTGAACGTATCCGTCAGTGGATTATAAGCCTCTTCCACTCCCACTTCCGTTCCCGAAGCGCCAAGCTTCGCGATCTCGTCGATCGGCACGCCGTAGTACTCGCTGATGGACTTGGACTCGGAATCCAGAATGTCGTCCATTTCCATATAGAACTCGCCGTCAGCTGTTGCCTTATGCAGGCTGAGCTTTACGGTGTAAGCGTAGCCCAGATTATCAAAGATCGGAAGGTTGATCGCCTTACCTGCTGTCGAGTTGATGTCCGTATCTTTCTTGTCCACGATACCGGAAATGTTTCCGTTCGTCGTGTACTCTGCGTCATAGGTCATGTTCTCCTGGCTCATGATGCGGAGCGCCGTTACGGTATCCTGTTTTACCCTGCCCGTCTCGGGATCGACCTGCCAGCCCATGACATTGTATCCTGTGGACGTCATCGCAAGGTTTCCTGCCGCATCCACATAGAAGGAGCCGTCGCGGGTGAAAAGATTATCGCTTCCGTTGCTGACGATAAAGAACGCGTCGCCCGTGATGCGGACGTCAAACGGATTGTTCGTCGTCTGTGCCGAGCCTGCCGATGTGATCGCCGTGCTGATCGCGCCCGATACAACACCAAGACCGATCTGCTTCGGGTTCTTACCTGCCGTTCCCGTCGTCGCGTTCGGTCCCGACGCGTTTGCCGACGTCTGATACATCAACTCGGAAAAGTTGATCGACATCGACTTATAGGACGTCGTGTTGACGTTTGCGATGTTGTTACCGATTACGTCCATCTTTGTCTGATGCACCTTTAAGCCGGATACACCAGAAAACAATGATCTCATCATAATGAAATGCCCTCCTTTAAGTGAGAGCCGTCCGTTCCTTCTGTCATTCGGGAACGGTAACCTCCAAAAAAGGTCCGGTTACATGATAACGGCTCCGTCAATGTTTGTAAAAACCTGTTCATCCGTCCGATGATTATCCATTGCCGTGATAACGGTATTGCTCGATACGTTCACGATAAACGCCAATTCATCGACCATGATCAGGGAGTCTTTGATCCCTTTCCTGTCCGCCTTCATCGTACCCTCATTCAGACGGTCAAGCTGATCGTCCGTCAGCCTGATATTGCGCTCCGCCAAACGGTTCATCGCATGTTTGGAAAAACGAAGCGTGCCTTCTGCGGGACCTGCGGTCTTTCCTTCCAGAATCTCCTGAAAGGAAAGACCATCCCGCGTATGCGCCGTCTCCGGCTTTTTCGCCGGATTTAAGTACTGATCCTTGAGCTGTTCGATGGAAAGGAATTGGTTTTGATTGACCTGCATTGTAATTCCTCCTCCTTGAGTAGTACACGCGTTTCTGTTCCATCTTTTTCTGACAGGGCATCCGTGACTCGTCACCGGTCTGCTCTGCTGTCTGCGCTTCCGCCCTCATGCATCCGCGCCTTTGCCGTGTGCGCCGTTTGCGCTTTCTCCGCTGTCCGCACTGCTTTGCCGTGTGCCATCAACGTCTAAGTCCTGCGGTTCTCTCTTAGCGCACGCCCGGATTATTCGCTGTCCGTGCCGTCTCCGCTGTCCGCGCCGCTTTCTTTATCATCCGTATCGGTCACGCTGCCTGCGCCTGCGATCTCACTGCTATCCGCACCGCTTCCCGCGCTCTCCGCTCCGGTCGTGCCGCCTGCGTTCTCACCGCTTCCGACACTGCTTCCCGCGCTTTCCGCTCCGGTCACGCCGCCTGCGTTCTCACTCCCTTCGGCGCTGTTTCCCGTACCTTCCGCCCCGGTCGTACCGCCTGCGTTCTCACCGTCTTCCGCACCGTTTCCCGTGCCTTCCGTTCCGGTCACGCCGCCTGCGTTCTCACCGCCGGCTGCGCCGCCGCTTCCGGACGGCAGCTGCTCCTCTAAGAGCTTATCCAGCACTTCATTGATCTTGTCTTTATTTACGCCGCCCATCATGCCGATCAGATCGTCAAGCTTTTCTATCATGAGCTTATCATAATCGACGACTTCTTTTCTCGGACTTAAGACTTCCGCTCTCGGTCCGAGTCTGTTTAAGAGCTCAACCGCCTCATCCGCGATAAAGGATTTGCCGTACTCTGTCATATTCGCGTAATCGTCTTCCAGTTTGTGTACGATCTCCGCATCCTTCTCCGTCAGATTCTCAAGCGACGGCAGTCTGTAAAGCTGCGAAATAAAATTGCTTGCCTCCGTATATGCCGTTAAGTACTCGCCGTCGATCACCTGATACAGATCGTCTATCGAATACAGCGTGCCGCCTACGGACATCTTGGCCTTGCCGTTCTCATACTGTAAAAAGTCAACCTGTCCCGTAAACTGCTTGCCGTCCACATCCAGAACAACGGTCTTTCCGACGAGATTCTGCATACGCTGCTGTTCGGAAATCTCCTGTAAGTTCTGCATACTCTCCAGTTCCGAGAATGTTGCCAGCTGGGAGATATACTCCGTGCTGTTATTGGATGCCGCCAGCGGATCCTGATATTTCATCTGCGCCACAAGCAATTGTAAAAAAGCATCCTTGCCGAGCGATCCGCCGCCCGTGGTTTTTTGTGCCTCGCCGCTTGCCGCTTTCTCCGCTGCGCTCGTACCGTTGTTGACGATCTTGCCATCCACTACCTGCGCTACTGATGCCATGTGATTCCTCCTCTCTGTCTCACTAAGCTAAGTAGTCGAGCCGATTGCCGTGTATCCGCATCATATCACGCGCGATCTGCTCCGCATCGTCAAGTTCTTCCGCATCCTCTTCGCCGAGCTCATCGAGATTCAACCTTCTCGTTGTCCGTCTCTTTGCTCCCGCCTCACCCCGCTCATTCGCGTCCTGATCGGCATTCTGCTCTAAGTTGCGTTCAAACTCATGACTGGAAACCGTAACCTCGATCGCTTCTACTTTTACGCCCTGTTCGTCCAGACGCGACCGAAGCTCCGCCACCTGGCCCTCCAGGATGTTCTTTACCGCTTCGTCCTGCGCTGCGAACTGCGCTGTTACGATTCCGTTCTTGGCTGTCACCGAAATATTCAATGTGCCAAGGCTTGCAGGATGTAACTGTAATTCCACCGAAGATCCCTGCGCGTTTAAGTGTGTTTTCATGAAGTCCGTAATCTGCTTCATGATCTCTCCCGCGTCCACATAGGAATCCGGTCCGTTCGTCTCCTGCGTCAGTGCTTCTAAAAATTCATTTGTCCGGTCCATCAGATGCTCGGCAAAGCCCTGCCCGCCGTCTGCAAGCGATTCCCCGTTTTCTTTTGTCTGCGCCGAATCCTCGTCCGCTCTCCATCCCGCCTCAACCTGCGTTCCGTCCTGCTGCGTTCTCTCCTGCGCATTGTCCGCTGTCATGTGACTGTCATCTGTCTGCTGTGTGCCTGTCAGCTCTTTGCGATCCGTCGTCATCAGACCGGAAGTTCTCTCATCCGCGCCCATGATCGGGTTCTCCTGCTGTACATCCTGTGTGCCGGAAAGCTCTGCG
The DNA here is from genome assembly GCA_023667365.1 of bacterium. Taxonomy (GTDB): domain Bacteria; phylum Bacillota; class Clostridia; order Lachnospirales; family Lachnospiraceae; genus DLAJ01. The sequence goes on from JAMPAG010000089.1 coordinate 9,111, forward strand.
TCCGTTTCCTGTCCGCTAAACTGCTCCAGCATCGCCGTTAAGTCCTCCGGCGTCAGGGAAAGCTCTTTCATCAGCTCATCGCCCGCCTCGTTTGTCAGCGCCGTCAGCTCCATCACGGTGTCATAGAGCGCCTCATCCGTTACAAGCGACATCTGATCCTCTCCGGTCAGCGTCATCACTAACTCTGTGATCTTCCCCGGAATCAACAGATCCGTCAGCTCCATATCGAGCTCCTGCATCGCCTCTGTCACGGCTTCGGCAGGAACCGAAAGGTTCTCCGCAACCTGTGTGAGCACTTCCGCTGCCTTTTCCATGAACATGGCTGCTGCCTCTGAAGCGGCGGCTTCTTCGCCTGCCTCGTTCGGCTCGTTGTCTGCAGCGGCCGCTTTCTGTGTCTGCTGCGTCTGTTCATTGGCTGTATCCGGTTTTCCCTGCTGCGCACTGTCCGTCTGACGGGCTTCTTCCGTCTTCGGGCGTTCGTCTGTCTGAGGTCTTTCCGTGCTCCCTGCGGTCTTTGCAGTATCTTTTTTTACTGCCGCATCACCGGATGCATCACCGCTCTTTTTGGCGCTTACAGCTTTGTCCATGACCTGCGTAAATCCCGTGTCCGACGTTCCCGCCTTTGCAGGCGCTGCCTGAACCGCTAAGTTCATGATCGTCCCACGTTCCGTTACTGCACTGGTCATTGTCTCTCCTCCTTTCTTTTATTTTCAAGGTTAGGCGTTTGCGAAACGCCGTAAGCCGCATATTTACGGCATTTTTTGACTATAA
>JAMPAG010000008.1 GCA_023667365.1 bacterium
CGTCGGGCTCATAACCCGAAGGTCATAGGTTCAAATCCTGTCCCCGCTACTAGAGATTTTGGTGAGGAAAGTCCTGCGTCAGAATCTTATGCCCAGATAGCTCAGTTGGTAGAGCAGAGGACTGAAAATCCTCGTGTCGCTGGTTCGATTCCAGCTTTGGGCACGACCCTTGGGAAGACCCGTAAGTACTGCATTTTGTGGTATTTACGGGTGTTTTTTTTATACAGATATGCTATACTGAAAAAAGGAATAAAGAATATTCCTGGGACAGATAGAGCGAATATACTATATAGAATATGTTGCAGGGAACGGAAAGCGTTCCAAACGGAATGGAATCAAAGACATTCTATGGAAAACGTTCCTAAGGAGCAGACATGATGGAGGAGACGGAGGATAAAAGGCAAGGCAGAAAAAGGCGATGGCTGCTTTTTTCTGGGATATTGCTGTTATGTATGCTGGCGGGGGCATATATTGGAGCATCGCTTTATTTTCGGGATCATTACTATTTGGGAACGATGATTGACGGAGTGGATTGCGGCTGTATGAAGCAGGAAGATGTGGAAAGGGCGCTTCAGGACGGGCTTTTGCAGCGGGTGTATACGATCAGTGGACGCGGCGGTGTAATAGAAACGATTACCGCGGAGGAACTGGAAGCGTGCTATACGTTTCATGAGGATTTAGAAGCGATCGGGCAGCGTCAGAAAGGTTATTTGTGGTTTCAATTTCTTTGGAAAGAGCACGAATATCATTTGGAAAAAGACTTACACTACAATCAGGAGAAGCTTTTCGAATTGATTGATACGCTTTCCTGCTTTGACAGGCAGAATGTAACTTCGCCAGAAGATGCGTATATCAGTGAATATCTTCCGGAAGTGAAAGGGTATGAGATCGTCAGCGAGGTTTTGGGGACCGCTCTTTTAGAGGAAGCGAGGGAGGCGATTGCGCAGGCGGTTTTGGAACAGCGTTATTATATCGATCTGGAAGAGGAAGCGCTTTATCAAAAACCTCGGAAAACCGCGGAAGATGCGATAATGAACGGGTTTGTGGAAAGACTGAACCATTATACAAAGACGGTGATTACTTATCGGTTTGGCGAGGAGACGGAGATTTTAGACGGGGACCGTATTCATGAGTGGCTTATGATCAGAGGCAGGGAAATCCGTATCGATGAGAAGAAGGTCGCCGCATATATCTCTGAACTTGCAGATGCGCATAATACCTACTATAATAGAAAGCGCTTTATAACGACCAACGGAGAGGAGAAAGAGCTGCCGGGTGGTTATGGTTTTTTAATGGATGAGGAGGCGGAGACAAAAGCGCTGCTGGAGTTTTTGGAGACGGGCGGGCATTTTCTCCGGACGCCGGTCTATCTAAGAAGCGGAGCCAATTATAGCGATAACAATATCGGCGGAGACTATGTGGAAATCGATCTGTCAGCGCAGCATTTATATTTATATATAGAGGGCGAATGCATTCTTGAGACGGATATTGTATCCGGCAGCATGAATAGCGGGAACGGCACACCGCAGGGAATTTATGATTTAGAGTATAAACGGCGTAACACCGTGCTCAGGGGACCGACATGGGCGTCATATGTCGATTACTGGATGCCTTTTAACGGTTCGGTCGGAATGCATGATGCTACATGGAGAAACCGGTTTGGCGGCGAGATTTATCGAACGTCCGGTTCCCATGGATGCGTCAATCTGCCGCATGAGGCGGCGGAGGAAATTTACCGGCATGTTTATGCAGGTATGCCGGTTGTGTGTTATTATTAGCGGAAAGGGACAGTAAAATATTCTTGCGAAAAAGAAAAATTCAACGGTGAATTTGTCCGCAGGCGATCGGGGGTATCGAGGTCAGATATGAAAAAAGATAAAGCCGCAAAACAAAGAAAAGCGGCGAGAAGAAAATGGATGCGAAAAATAAAGAAATGGTTAAAGGTCCAAAAGAAAAGGAAGCAGAGGGCAAAGGGCAGCGAAAAAAATGAAGGGCAGGAGAAGCGGCGGGAAGAACAGGAAAGGCGGCTGAGGAAGCTTCTGCGGCAGTATGGGGCGGATATTTTGAAGTCTGATAATTTTTTGAAGTCCGAGCATTATATACAGCATGGGAACGTATCGGTGATGCGTCACAGTATCAGTGTGGCAAAGCATAGTTTACTGATCGCAAAGCATTTGGGCATTCGGTGTAATAAACGGGACCTGATCCGCGGCGCGCTGCTGCATGATTATTTTTTATATGACTGGCACAGCGAGGAACACAGCGGACTCCGCAACCTGCATGGTTTTTATCATCCGGGGATCGCTCTGAAAAACGCAAAAAAAGAATATCATTTGAACCGCAGGCAGAGCGATATTATCAAGAAGCATATGTGGCCGCTTACGGTTGTGCCGCCCAGATTCCGGGAGGCGTGGATCGTGACGATGGCAGATAAATACTGCTCGCTGATGGAGACCCTGCATCTGCACAGAGGCGGGAAGCGGCGGCATAAGAGGCGGGCGCATGTTTGAAGAGAGCAGGGTGTTCTGTAAGGGAATAGAGGCATTCCGGTCACGGAACGGGAAAGTTCCAAAGAAAGGAACCGATGAAAAAAGAGGTCAGCATTTACGAGCGCCTTACGGCGCTGGCGCATTCGGACTGCTACCCGTATCATATGCCGGGGCATAAGCGGAATCCCGGAGCGGGGCTGCCGGAGGGATTGGCAGAAATTGACATTACGGAAATCGAAGATTTTGACAATCTGCATCATGCGCAGGGAATCTTAAAGGATGCCATGGAACGCGCCGCGGCGCTTTACGGTGCAGATCAGACATATTTTTTGATAAACGGGAGTACCTGCGGTGTTCTTGCGGCGATCAGCAGCGTTGTCTCGCGGGGGGACACGCTGATTTTGGGAAGAAACGCACATATGAGCGCGTATCATGCCGCTTATCTGCGGGAATGCCGCGTGGCGTCGTTGTATCCCGGACTGTTAAAAGAGTATGGCGTTTACGGTGCGGTGAGTTGTGAGGAGACAGAGCGGCTTTTACGGCAATACCCCGAAGCGAAAGCCGTCTGCATCACATCGCCCACATATGACGGATTTTTTTCCGATGTGGAAAAAATTGCGGAGGTTGTGCATGCGTATGATAAAATACTCATAGTGGATGAGGCGCACGGCGCGCATTTCGGTTTGGATATGCGTATGCCGCAAAACAGCATCGGCTGCGGAGCGGATCTGGTCATTCACAGCCTGCATAAGACGCTGCCGTCCCTGACGCAGACGGCGCTTCTGCATATAAAAGGCAGCCGCGTGAGCAGGGAGCGGCTGGAGCGGTTTCTGCGAATCTATCAGAGCAGCAGTCCGTCGTATGTTTTGATGGGTTCCATCGATCGATGTATCCGGCAGATGCAGGAGCATCGCGGGGAATGGTTTGATTCTTTTTTTACCAGACGGGAGAAACTGATAAGGGAGCTTTCGGCGCTGCGATTTCTAAGAGCCGTATATGGTGGTGCCGGGAGCGCGCGCAATGAAAAAGAGAGCAAAGGGGCAGAGTCAGCGTGCGGGGCGGTCAGCGGTATGGAGCCGTCAAAACTGATGATTTTTTGTGACCGCGCCGGAATGACCGGTGTGGAGTTACAGCGTATTCTGCTTACGAAGTACCGTTTGCAGATGGAAATGGCGGGAGAGGACTATGTGCTTGCAATCCTCACGGTCATGGATACGGACGAGGGTTATGTACGTCTGGCAAAGGCGCTAAAGGAGATCGACGAAGGGTGTGAGAGAAAAGCGGCATACGGCATACGACAGGGAAGCCGGGAAATGCGGAGAGCCGCAATCCGCCAAGATTCCGGTGAGGCGCATGGCACGGCGCTTTGTCGTCAGCAGAACGAGGAGCCTGCGGTCGTGGAAAAAGCGGCGCCATGCGGGGAGGATTTTGCCGCCGCGATCCGTTCTTTGCAGGGACCGGCGGAACGCGTGCCGCTTATCCTGACAGACGCGATGGAGGAAAGCGCCGTGGAGGCGGTGGCATTGGAGGATGCGCGGGGACGGATGGTAACGGAATTTCTTTATGCATATCCGCCCGGCATATCGGTCATACTGCCGGGTGAGACGATGACGGAAGAAGTGATAACGCTGATACAGGGCTATCGGGATAAGGGACTGACCTTGCAGGGACCGGCGGATGAAACGCTGCGGACCGTCCGTTGTGTGAAGAAGTAGATGGTAAGACAGAACGCAAAACAGGAGGACATCATGAGAAAGACCAAAATTGTATGTACGATCGGACCGGCATGTGAAACCAAGGAAAAAATGATGGAATTGATGAAAGCCGGTATGGATATGGCGAGGTTTAATTTTTCCCACGGGACGCAGCAGGATCAGAAGGAGCGGCTTGAGCGCATCCGTGAAGCGGCGGGAGAGCTGGGACTGCCGGTGGCAACGCTGCTCGATACGAAGGGACCGGAGATCCGGCTGCGCGATATGGAAGGCGGCAAAGCGGAGTTAAAGGCAGGACAGACGTTTACGCTGACGACCGAAGAGATTCTCGGAAACAGCGAGCGGGCGGCGATCTCTTATAAAGGACTGCCCGGCGATGTGGAAGAGGGAGTCGCGATTCTGATTGACGACGGACGGATTGATATGCGCGTGGAGGAGGTCAAAGAGACGGAAATCCGCTGTAAGGTCGTAAACGGCGGCACGATCAGCAATCACAAAGGGGTGAACGTGCCGGGCGCGATCCTCTCCATGCCTTATATCAACGAGGCGGATAAAAGCGACATTTTGTTTGGCATCGAGAACGGTTACGACTATCTGGCGGCATCGTTTGTGCGGTGTAAAGAAGATGTTCTGGAACTTCGGCGCATCCTGCGGGATCACGAGAGCAATATGAAGATCATTTCCAAGATCGAAAATATGCAGGGTGTGCAGAATCTGGACGAGATTATTTCCGTATCGGACGGTATCATGGTGGCGCGCGGCGACATGGGTGTGGAGATCCCGATGGAGGAAGTTCCGGTCCTGCAAAAAGAAATGATCAAAAAGACGACAGAAGAGGGCAAGCTTGTCATCACGGCGACACAGATGCTGGAATCCATGATCCAGAATCCGCGTCCGACGAGGGCGGAAGTCACGGATGTCGCGAATGCGATCTATGATGGGACAACCGCGGTCATGCTTTCGGGCGAGAGCGCCGCAGGGGCGTATCCGCGCGAGGCGGTTGAGACCATGGCGCGCATTGCCGAGCGCGCGGAGCGGGACATTGATTATGCGGAGAGGATGAACCGGATGAGCGGGGATGCCGATATAGATATTACAAAGGCGATCTCCCATGCCTGCTGTACGACGGCGGCAGATCTGCACGCGAAGGCGATCATCACGGTGACGATGTCGGGCTTTACGGCGGGGATGATCTCAAGGTATAAGCCGGGCTGTATGATCATCGGCTGTACGATGAGTCCGCGTGTGTGGAGGCAGATGAATCTGTTCTGGGGCGTGACGCCGCTTCGGATGGATGAGCAGGAGACAACGAATGCGCTCTTTGATAAAGCGGTAGAGGCGGCAAAGAAGAGCGGTCTGGTAGAAAAGGGCGATACGGTTGTATTGACGGCGGGCGTGCCGCTCGGCGTATCCGGCAATACGAATATGATCCGCGTCGTGGAAGTGGGATAAACGACAGACGGGACAGCGCGCCGAAGGCGCTGATGCGGATGGAAGAGCAGAAACAGGGAAAGAATCGGGGAATGGGGCATTGAAAAAATACGTTATGGCATTGGATCAGGGGACGACAAGCTCCCGCTGTATTCTTTTTGATAAAAAGGGCGCAATGTGTTCCGTTGCGCAGAAGGAATTTACGCAGTATTATCCGCAGCCGGGGTGGGTGGAGCACGATCCGATGGAAATCTGGTCGTCCCAGCTTTCGGTTGCGGTGGAGGCGCTCGGAAAGATCGGTGCGGCGGTCGAGGAAGTTGCTGCGATCGGCATCACGAATCAGCGGGAGACGACGATCGTGTGGGACCGCAAAACGGGGAAACCGGTCTATAACGCGATCGTATGGCAGTGCCGGCGCACGGCAGAGCAGATCGAAAAGCTGACGGCGGACGGGTACGGTCCGATGCTGCGGGAAAAGACGGGACTCATACCGGACGCGTATTTTTCCGGCAGTAAAGTCGCATGGATACTGGATCATGTCGAGGGTGCAAGGCAGCGCGCCGAAAAAGGAGAGCTTTTATTCGGAACGGTCGATACGTGGCTGATCTACCAGCTGACAAAGGGCAGAGTCTTTGTGACGGATTATACAAATGCGTCGCGCACGATGCTTTTTAATATCCACACGCTTTCATGGGATGAGGACATCTTAAGGCTGTTTGCGATTCCGCGGTGTATGCTGCCGGAAGTAAAACCGTCGAGCTGCCTGTACGGCTATACGGACGAAACGCTGATCGGCGGGAGCATTCCGATCGCAGGCGCGGCGGGAGACCAGCAGGCGGCGTTGTTCGGGCAATGCTGCTTTGAGGAGGGCGACGTCAAAAATACATACGGGACGGGCTGTTTTCTGTTAATGAATACGGGAGCAAAGGCAATGAGTTCCGCAAACGGGCTTCTGACAACGATCGCGGCAAGCATCGGGGATGAGGTGCAGTATGCGCTGGAGGGGAGCGTGTTTGTGGCGGGTGCGGCGGTACAGTGGCTTCGGGATGAGCTGGGACTGATCCGCACGGCGGCGGAGACGGAGCGCGCGGCGTATGAGGTGCCGGATACGAACGGGGTTTATGTTGTGCCCGCGTTTACGGGAATGGGCGCGCCTTACTGGAACCCGTATGCGAGAGGCATGATCGTCGGTTTAACGCGGGGAGCGTGCCGGGAACATCTGATCCGCGCGACGCTGGAATCGCTGGCGTATCAGACGTCGGAAGTGCTGCAGGCAATGGAAAAGGATGCGGGGATCGCGCTGCGCAGTCTGCGTGTGGACGGCGGCGCCAGCAGCAACCAGTTTCTGATGCAGTTTCAAGCGGATATTTTAGGGAAAGAGGTCATCCGCCCCGCGTGTATTGAGACGACGGCGCTTGGAGCGGCGTATCTTGCCGGGATTGCGGTTGGTTTTTTCGCCGGAAAAGAAGAGATTTGCGCGAACAGGCAGGCGGAGCAGAGCTTTGTGCCGGTGATGGACGAGACGAAGCGCGGCGCGCTCATCCGGGGATGGAAACGCGCGGTGCGGTGTGCGCTTTTGTATGCGGAGGATGACGGCACGGACGGACAGGAGTGTTTGTGACGGATTTGCCGGATGGAGAAAAACGGTGCCAGACAGTCAAATGGGGCAGAGCATTTTTGCATGTCTGAGTATCTACAGGCGAATGTACCGTATCACGGAACGCGTATGCTGATCGATGAAAAAGAGGTGGAAACAAATTGGACATCAAAGTGAATCAGGCGATGCAGCCGCAGAATATACAGCCGCAGGAGCAGACGCAGCAGGCGGACGGCAATTTCAAGTTCATGCTTTCGAGCCATATTGAGGAAGCGGAGCTCCAGAACCGCCTGAACCTGCTCATGGAAGATATTACGGCGCAAGGCAAAAAAATCGCAAAGAGAATGGATATTCGCGACATGAAGCGCTACCGGTCGCTTGTCAAGGAGTTTTTGAACGAGGTCGTCACGCGTTCCCACAAATTTTCGCGCGAGAATTTTTTGGACCGTCGGGGCAGGCATAGAGTGTACGGTATCATCCGTCAGGTGGACGATACGATGGACGCGCTTGCAACGGAGCTTGTCAAAGAGGAGAAGGATCACCTTGCGATTCTTGGGCTGATCGGGGAGATTAAAGGATTGATATTGGATATTTTTATGTAAAGAAATGCTGTGAAAAGCGGAAAGGAGTCGCCTATGATTTCATTTCAGGACATTATCGGGCAGGAGCAGATCAAGGAGCATCTGCATACCGCGCTCACAAGAAATCAAATATCGCATGCGTACGTTATCTGCGGGGAACGCAGCAGCGGCAAGGAATATATTGCCCGCCTGTTTGCCATGGCGCTGCAATGTGAAAAAAGAACGGACGGCGCGGAAGATACGCTCATACCGTGCAATGAGTGCCATTCCTGCAAACAGGCGCTCACGGACAATCAGCCCGACATTATCCGTGTGCAGCATGAAAAGCCGAATACGATCGGCGTCGAGGATATTCGCACGCAGATCAATCAGGACATTGTGATCAAGCCGTATAGCAGCCCCTACAAGGTCTATATCATCAATGAGGGGGAAAAGATGACGCCGCAGGCGCAGAACGCGCTGTTAAAGACGCTGGAGGAGCCGCCGGCATATGCGGTCATTTTGATCCTGACAACAAATATGGACGCGATGCTGCCGACGATCTTAAGCCGCTGCGTCAGCTTACATATGAAACCCGCGCCGGATAATGAAATCAGGAAATATTTGATGGAACAGCTTCAGGTGCCGGATTATAAGGCGGACGTCTGCGTGGCGTTCGCGCGGGGAAATGTTGGAAAGGCAAAAGCACTTGCAACCAGCGAGGAATTTGATAATATAAAAGCAGACGCCGTATCGCTCTTAAAATATATCGGGGAAATGGATATGAGCGAGACCGTCGAGGCGATCAAGAAAATCAGCGAATACAAGTTCAATATTGACGATTATCTGGACATTATTGCGGTATGGTATCGCGACGTTCTTCTCTTTAAGGCGACAAGCGACGCAAATCACTTGATTTTTAAGGAGGAGATACAGTATATTAGAAAAGTGGCGGATAAGAGCAGCTACGAGGGTATTGAATATATCATCAAGGCGGTCGAGAGCGCAAAGGCGCGGCTCAAGGCAAATGTGAATTTTGAATTGACCATGGAGCTTTTGCTGCTTGCGATCAAAGAAAATTGATCCGCGGAAAGATTGAGGTTCATAGATTATGACAAGAGTAATAGGCGTGCGTTTTCGTACGGCGGGCAAGATTTATTATTTTGATCCGTTACAGTTTCCGGTAAAAAAGGGAGATCATGTAATCGTAGAGACGGCGCGCGGCGTGGAATACGGCACGGTGGTCTGCGATCCGAGGGACGTGGAGGACGAGAAGGTCGTCCAGCCGCTAAAGCCGGTGCTGCGCATTGCGAGCGAGCGGGACGACGAGCAGGAGGCAAACAATAAAAGGAAAGAAAAAGACGCGTTTGCGATCTGTCTGGAAAAAATCGCGAAGCACAAGCTGGAAATGAAGCTGATCGACGCGGAATATACGTTTGATAACAATAAGGTGCTTTTTTATTTTACGGCGGACGGACGCATTGACTTCCGTGAACTGGTAAAAGATCTTGCGAGCGTGTTTAAGACGAGGATTGAGCTTCGCCAGATCGGCGTGCGCGATGAGACAAAGATTGTCGGCGGAATCGGGATCTGCGGCAGGGCGCTCTGCTGTCACAGTTATCTGTCAGAGTTTATTCCCGTTTCCATTAAAATGGCGAAGGAGCAGAATCTTTCCCTAAACCCGACGAAGATTTCGGGTGTGTGCGGCAGGCTGATGTGTTGTCTCAAAAATGAGGAAGAGACGTATGAGGACTTAAACCGGAAGCTGCCCGGCGTCGGGGATTATGTGACGACGGACGACGGACTGCGCGGCGAGGTGTCGAGCGTCAATGTGCTGCGTCAGTTAGTCAAGGTGCTTGTCGATGTGGACGACGAGAAAGAACTGCGGGAATACAAGGTGGAACAGCTTCGCTTCAAGCGCCGCCACAGAAAAGAAAAGAATAATGTCAGCGCGGCGGAAATGAAAGAACTGGAGAAGCTGGAAAAAGAGGCAAAGCACGAAAGTAAATCAAAGCTGGAAGATAATTGAGTATGGCGGAGACAAAACGAGAGAATGGCGATGATTGGCGGATTGACATAAGGGAGCAAACCGAAGATTGGCAGCAGGACTTAGGGGAGAATGCGAGAACCGGTAATCGGCAGCGAGAGCGAGGGGAGAGCGAGCGGATCGACGATTTGCAGTTGAGCGGGCTGCGTATCATTCAGGACAGTAAACGTTTTTGTTTTGGGATGGACGCGGTGCTGTTGTCCGGATTTGCGAAGGCAAAGCCGGGCAGCCGGGTGCTTGACTTAGGGACGGGGACGGGAATCATCCCGCTTTTGCTGTCCGCCAAGACACGGGCGGGAAAGCTGGTCGGATTGGAGATTCAGCAGGAGAGCGCGGACATGGCGAGAAGAAGCGTCGGAATGAACGCGCTCACACAGCGGATCGACATTGTGACCGGGGACATCCGGGAGGCAAGAGAGCTGTTCGGCGCATCGGCATTTGACGTTGTGACGAGTAACCCACCCTATATGATCGACGATCACGGTATCAAAAATCCGACGGATGAAAAGACCATTGCGCGTCATGAGGTGTTATGTACGCTGGAGGACGTGATCTCGCAGGCGGCGGCAGTCTTAAAACCGGGCGGACATTTTTATATGGTGCACAGACCGTTCCGGCTTGCCGAAATTATGACGCAGATGTGCGCGTACCGGCTGGAACCGAAGCGGATGCGGCTGGTGTATCCCTATGCGGACAAAGAGCCCGTCATGGTGCTCGTGGAGGGCGTACGCGGCGGAAATCCGCGTATGCGCGTGGAGAAACCGCTCATCATTTATCGCGAACCGGGCGTCTATACCGAGGAACTGCGGAGGGATTACGGATATTAGGCGTGCGATTGCCGGTGGCGGTGAAATGTGTGTTTTTTGAAGAAATAAGGCAACGGACGACGGGATGCGTAGAGAGGCGGGGAATATACGCATGGCGGGAGTGTTATATTTGTGTGCGACGCCGATCGGCAATCTGGCGGATATGACGTTTCGGGTGCTCGATACCTTAAAAGAGGTGGATCTCATTGCGGCGGAGGATACGCGCAACAGCCTGAAGCTGTTGACACATTTTGATATTCATACACCGATGACGAGTTACCATGAACATAATAAGGTAGAAAAAGCGTATGCGCTCATTGCACAGCTGAAAGAAGGAAAGAATATCGCGCTCATCACGGATGCGGGAACGCCAGCGATCTCCGATCCGGGCGAAGTGCTTGTCGCGATGTGCCACAAAGAGCAGATTACGGTGACGAGCCTTCCGGGCGCGGCGGCATGTATCACGGCGCTCACCTTATCCGGTCTTTCGACCAGACGCTTTTGTTTTGAGGGATTTCTGCCGCCGGAGCCAAAAGAACGGAGGGAGATTCTTGCGACACTGACGAACGAGAGCCGCACGATGATTTTTTATGAGGCGCCGCATCATCTGAAAAAAACACTCCGCGAACTCTGGGAATGTCTGGGGGAACGCCGGATCACGATTTGCAGAGAACTGACGAAACGGTTTGAGACGGTTGTGCCGACAACGCTTTCGGAGGCGCTTGCGCGCTATGAGAGCGAAGAGGCGCGGGGCGAGTATGTCCTTGTGATAGAGGGGAAGAGTCTTGCCGCGCAGAGGAGCGAGCGCGAGGAGGAGTCCCGCAAAAGTTCCATTGAGGAACAGATGCGTTTTTATGAAGAGCAGGGCGTGGACCGCAAGGAAGCGATGAAGCGCGTCGCGGCGGACCGGGGCGTCACCAAACGCGAAATATATGCTTATTTATTGGAACATCGGGCGGAAAGTGAGAATTTATAAAAGATTCGTGTAAATGTGTATTGCAATCCGCAGAGAAATTATGTATAAATATATCGTAGCCGTAAATCTGCCAGAATCTGGGTGCGGTGCGGAATAAAAAAGAACAAAAAGGAGAATTAACTATGTTGGAGAGAGTAAAAGAGATTATTGCCGAGCAGTTGAATGTTGACGCGTCTGAAATTACGGAGGATTCCAGCTTCAAGGATGATCTTGGCGCGGATTCCCTTGATTTATTTGAATTGGTCATGGCTTTTGAGGAAGAGTATGAGATCGAGATCCCGGCGGAAGATTTAGAGAAAATCACGACGGTCGGCGCAGTGGTCGAATATATGAAGAGCAAGGGCGTTGAGGCATGACGACAAAAGAGATCATGGAGATCATTCCGCACAGACAGCCGTTTCTGCTCATTGACACGATCGAGGAATTGGAACCGGGCGTGCGTGCGGTCGGAAAAAAATGTGTGAGTTATAATGAACCGTATTTCGCGGGGCATTTTCCGACGGAGCCGGTCATGCCGGGCGTGCTGATTATCGAGGCGCTGGCGCAGGTCGGCGCTGTAGCGATCTTAAGTCTTGAGGAAAACAAAGGAAAAACGGCGTATTTTGCGGCGATCAACCACGCGAAGTTCAAGGGGAAAGTCACGCCGGGCGATGTGCTGATGTTGGAGACTGCCCTGACAAAGATTAAGGGACCGATGGGGATCGGAGAGGCGAAGGCGACCGTGAACGGGAAGCTTGTCGCGAGCGCGGAGCTGACGTTCGCGATCGGGTGATAACGGAAAACCGATGATCGGCGGTCAGCCGGCGTTATGGCAGATGACGATCCGTGATCGGATTGATAATGGGAAAGATCGTGCTGCAGGTCGGGAAGAACGGTTCGGACCGCAGAAATCAAATCGGCGGATGACGGTTGTGATAAACAGAAACGGAGGATAAGAGGATGCCGGAATTAAAGGGTTCCAGAACAGAGGCAAACCTGCAGGCAGCGTTTGCAGGAGAGTCGCAGGCAAGAAATAAATACAGTTATTTTGCGTCCAAGGCAAAGAAAGACGGTTATGAGCAGATCGCGGCGATCTTTGAGGAGACGGCTGCAAATGAGAAAGAACATGCCAAAATGTGGTTTAAGCTTTTAGGCGGCATCGGAAGCACGGCGGAGAACTTAAAGGCGGCGGCCGACGGCGAGAATTTTGAGTGGACCGATATGTATGACCGCTTCGCAAAGGAAGCGCGTGAGGAAGGTTTTGAGGAGATCGCAAAACAGTTCGAGGGCGTAGCGGCGATCGAGAAGGAACATGAGGAGCGTTACCGCAAGCTGTTGGCGAATGTGGAAAGTAAGACGGTGTTCTCCAAGGACGGCATGGCGATCTGGCAGTGCCGTAACTGCGGACATATCTGTGTCGGAAAGAACGCGCCGGAGGTATGTCCGGTCTGCGCGCATCCGCAGGCATATTTCCAGTTAAAGGAAGAGAATTATTGATCCTGCGCGGGAGCAGCATTATGCGCTGTGGAGGTCTGCATGAGCCGGTAAAACATATTTTGCGGACGAAATACATTTAGATGAGCAGATCTTTTTTGCGTTCATCCTTATTTTTCAAAAAAACGGTGAGCTTATTCTGCATGTCCACGGAGGCGAGCAGAACGTCGCTGATATTGTCGGCGCCCTGCGCTTTTAGCTGGCGGCGGAGCCACGTTTCATCTTTTCCTGTATGAAGAAGATTTTTTTGCATGATATGACCGTCAATGACAACATTGGCGGTCATTGTTTCCTGTTCGGGGGAAAGCTTTACGTCGGCAGCCGTGAGCGGCCGTTCCGTGGAAAGCGGCAGGAAGCTCATGCGCCCGTCGGCTTCCAGCACGGCGCTTTGCAGCTTGGAAACGTCAAAATAACCTGCGACGCGGCATTGTGTGAGAAATTCGTTAATGTCGATTTTGGCTTTTCGCAGATTCTTTTCATAAATGCTGCCGTTGTTTAGCAGAATGATCGGGCGTCCGACAATGAAACGCCTGAGCCGGATAGATTTCATGGACAGAAACGAAAGCAGGACGGCAAAGAGCGCATAGACGACCATTGCGGCGATGCAGTGCAGCGGGTTTTTGTCTAATGCGGTCGCCATTTCCGCGGCGATCGAGCCGATTGTGATGCCGTTGATATAGTCGAACATGCTCATCTGGCTCATTTGGCGGTAGCCCATGAGCTTTGCCAGAATAAAGAGCGTAATCAGGGAACTGACAGAAAGAATGAGAACTTGAAGCAAATCCGGCATGCGGGAACCTCCTTTTGCGGGTCATATCAATGGGATAACAGATATTCCTTAAAAGAGTCTGCGCAGGCGGAGTGATTTTTATACTTATAGGAAATTTATGGATGGAAGAAGCCGCAGAAAACGGGCAGCAGGATTTTGTGCGCCATGGCAAAAAGGCATTGTATTTGAACGTGCAATCAAGTAAGATAATTTCTATAGCGGCGATATGGAGCGGCTGTGCGGAAAACACAGCGTGCGTAAGAAGGCGGCAGATTGCAGGAAAAGGGGAAGGGAATGGAAAATAGAGAACAGAATAAAGCATGGGCGCGGCGCATAGCGGATCAGATAGCAGAAAAGGTCATTGTCACGGTTGCACGGAACAGGGGGAAAATTCCTTATACGACGGTGAACGGAAGATTTGACGATTGGTCCGGTGAGCGGATCGGGTGGTGGACAAACGGATTTTGGCCCGCACAGCTCTGGCAGATGTATCATGCGTACGGAAATGAGGAGTTCCGCGCCGCCGCGGAGGAAGCGGAGGAGAAGCTGGATGCGGTTTTGAAGGAGTTTCTGCCGATGGACCATGATGCGGGATTTCGCTTCCTGATTTCGGCAGTGGCTGACTACCGTATTACTGGAAATAAGGAATCCAGAAACCGCGGCGTGCTGGCGGCATCGAATCTTGCGGGTAGATTTAATCTTGCGGCAAATCTGATCCGCGCATGGAACGATGCGGGAACCGGGGAGACGGCAGGACTTGCCATTATTGATTGTATGATGAATCTGCCGCTGTTATACTGGGCATCCGACGAACTTCATGATCCAAGGTTCCGGCAGATCGCGATGGCGCATGCCGACAGGGTACGGGAGGTGTTTGTCCGTGAAGACGGTTCGGTCCATCATATTGTCGAGTTTGATCCGGAGACAGGGAAAATTGTTGGCCCTAAAGGCGGACAGGGAATGCAGATCGGTTCTTCATGGACGAGGGGACAGTCCTGGGCGTTGTATGGATTTACGTTAAGCTATGTACATACCGGAACGGAAGCTTATTTGGAAACGGCAGAAAAGATTGCAGATTATGTGATCTCCCGGATTCCGGCAAGCGGGATCATTCCGGTGGATTTCGACCAGCCCGAAGAGATTCCGTGGGAAGATGCATCGGCGGCAGCGATTTTGGCAAGCGGGTTTTTGGAACTGGAAAAGTTTGCCGCAGGAAGCCGGAAAGAAGCATATTATGACACGGCTGTCTTTTTGCTCCGCACGCTTGCGGAAAAGCGGTGTAATTGGGAAAAAGAGGCCGATTCTATTGTGGAGAACTGCTCGGCGGCATACCATGATGACAATCATAATTTTGCAATGATTTATGGGGATTATTATTTTACGGAAGCGATTTTGAAACTCGCAGAAAAAGGAATCATGCTATGGTAGAAGCCGACATGGGCGGCGGGATTGTGCTTTCCCGGAGACCGCTTTGAGAAGTAAGGGGCTGGATGGAAAGAAGGGGTGATGAGTGTGAAAAATGAGGTAAGAACCAACTGGCGGGAGCGGATGCTTCGGATCGCGGACCCTGTGATCGTGAATCTGGCAGAAAATCGGTTAAAAGAAAACATGCCGTCGGAGTTTCATCCGCATAGAAAGGAATTTATGTATTTGGAGGCGTTTGGAAGGACGGCAGGGGGGCTTGCCCCGTGGCTGGAACTGGAAGAGGTGGCGGAAGAAGAAAAGGAAATCCGGGATCGGTATCGCCAGATGGTGCAGGCAGGGATCGCAAATGCGGTAAATCCTAATGGAAAGGATTTTATGAATTTTTCGGAGGGGTATGGACAGGCGCTTGTCGATGCCGCTTTTCTGGCGCAGGGAGTCGTGCGGGCGCCAAGGCAGATGTACGGGCAGTTAGCGGGGGAAGATCGGAGAAATTTTGTTCGGGCGTTGAAGGCTACCCGGCGTTTTACGCCGTTTGTATGTAATTGGATTTTGTTTTCCGCGATGGTGGAGACTGCGCTCTACGTGATGGGAGAAGCGGACTACGACATGACGCGCGTTGAGTATGCCGTTCGGATGTTCCAAAACTGGTATGTCGGGGACGGAACGTATGGGGACGGGGAATTTTTTCATTGGGATTATTATAACAGTTTTGTCATTCAGCCCATGCTGACGGATATTCTGGGTACTTTTAAGGAAGTCCGGCAGGATTATGAGGAACTCTATGACATCGCGAAAAAGCGGGCTTCCCGCTACGCAGGGATACAGGAGCAGATGATCGGACCGGACGGAACCTACCCGGTAATCGGGCGTTCAGCCAGTTATCGGTTTGGCGCGTTCCATGCACTGGCACAAGCGGTCTTATTGGAAAATCTGCCGGAGAATGTAACAAACGGACAAGTGAGAAGCGCGCTCACCGCCGTGTTGGAAAAGGGGATGGCACATACGGAAATGTTTGATGGGGCAGGCTGGCTTTTGCCGGGCGTCTATGGGAATCAGCCGGGTCTGGCGGAGGACTACATTTCCGTAGGGAGCTTGTATTTGTGCATGGAGGTATTCCTTCCGCTGGGGCTTCCGCAGACGCATCCGTTTTGGAGTGAACCGGAACAGGACTGGACGGCGAAGAAAATATGGAGCGGAAAGGATATGCAGGCGGATCATGCAATGGATTAAAGGGTGCTATGGATGGAAGATTTTTTCCATCACGATCTCATCTTCGTCGCATTCTCCCGTAAGATAAAATCCCAGCTTTTCATACATCTGTTTTGCGGCGTCGTTTCCGTTAATATAGCAAAGAACCACTTTGTCATATTTGCCGTCGTTTTCCATGAGCGCCAGGATTTGTCTTGCCGCCTCTATTCCGTAACCTTTTCTCTGATAGCGCTCGTCGATAAAAAGCTGGCTGAAATCAAATGCGTGAAGTTCTTCGCAGTCGTAATATAAAGCCATGCCGACGGGAACCTTGCCATGATAAATCACAAAGGCGCGGCTTCTGCTTTCGCGATAGGCGTATGCTCTTGCCAAAAGTTTCATGTCATCGGATACAAAGGTTTTCTGCGCTTTTGACACTTTCAGACCGAGACGCCAATTGTCAGGGTGAATGGTTTCTAAATGAATCATGCGGTACACGGCTGTCGGCTCCGCGCCGGCGCTGTGAAGCTGCGGCACAAAAGCGTGTGAAGCCGTGAACGGGCGGACGGTAACCACATATTCCCTGCCGGGCAGCATATGGAAATCGTTGTCCGAAACCGTTATGCGGTCGGTGCCGCCGATATGCAGCATCCACACAAAGCGGTCGGCGCGAAGCGTAAGGCGCAGACCGCCGCTGCCTGCAAGCTCTTCAACGCGGTAGGAAATGGCGGCAGGGGATAGCGCAAGCTCTTTGTAGGGCGCAAACAGATAATCCGCGTTGGAGAGCAGCGTATCGCCGCGATAGACCTCTGCGTGCATGACGGTCTGTTCCGGCGCGGAGATCAGACCGCGGATCGGAACGGTCAGCGCGGGAACGCTGACATTTTCGGCAAGCGTCATCCGCTGTTCGCCGGATTGCAGCACGGTGCCGTCAAATAAGCAGATGGTATAGCGGATGAGAACGTCTTCTTTTTGCAGGGTATCATTGCTCAGCCAGATTTCGAGCGCATCAGGGTTCCCGGCATAGTAATCCCGATAGCTGCGCATTGCTTCGAAACTTTGGGGGCAGTAACCTTTGACGGAGACCGCAATGGGGCGCATGGCGCGTTTAAGCGCATAATAAATCGGCTTTTTGTCAAGATAATAGTCGATCAAAGACCAGTTGTGGATGCCCCAGGAATCCGAGAGCGTCCAAAATAAAAGCCCGGAGCAGACAAATTTTCTGCGTCGGAATTCTTCATAAAGGTACTTGGTAAGCTCCGCCTGTAGTGCCTGGCTTTTTAAGAGATACTCCTGCAAGCCCATTTCTTTGGTATGGGAGAAATAGGCGCTCATGACAAGCTCCAAAATACGGTGGTCGGAGCTGGTGTTGCAATGATGCAGCCATGCGGCGGATTCGCGGTCGGGTTCGTCCTTCGCGTTCCATAAGGAGGGAATCGCGCGCTTAGTGGACTCTAAACTCATGGCGCCGATAATGCCGAATTCGCTCAAAAACTTGACCGGAAAATCCGTAAAATGAACGAGATCTAAGTAGTGCTCAAACTGCGGGCGGTGCGTAAAGTGCCAAATATGCTGGTCGCCGCAGAGACAACCGGCAGGATCGTCTCCGCCGAACGGACTGCTTTCACGATAGATTCGGTTCGGGCAGTATTCTTTTACGATCGCAGGCAGGATTTCCTGAAACAGCTTCATACCGTACGGGCGGGAAAGCGGATCGTAGGTCATCATGCCGTGATACATTTCCTGGATCTCGTTGTTGCCGGACCAGCCGATCAGGCTGCTGTGTCTGCGCAGACGCGTGACCGCGCGGACCGCTTCGTCCTTGACGAGCGCGACAAAATCAGGATCGTGGTCGGGATAGTACCCGCAGGCAAACATAAAATCGTGCCATACCATGATGCCTCTGCGGTCGCAGGCATTCATAAACGCTTCGCTCTCATAAAAGCCGCCGCCCCACACGCGCAGCATGTTCATATGGGAATCTGCCGCGAGGTTGACGAGCGCCGTGGTTTTTTCATCCGTGATGCGTCCGATCAGGCAGTCCGCCGGGACGTGGTTGGCGCCTTTGCAGAACACGGGGACGCCGTTTAACACAAAGGTAAAGCCGTGCTCGGTTTCAGCGGGAGGCTCCTCGCGCAGGGAAGCGCCGTTGGAAGCGGAAAGTGGCTCTTCACGCAGGGAAATACTGCGGATGCCGTAATCCTGCGTCACGGTCTGGATGGGCGTTTTGTCCGCCATATACAGGGTCACTTCTATTTTATACAAATAAGGATTGCCGAGCCCGTTAGACCACCAAAGCTTTGCATCGGGAATCGTGAGCGTCAGGGAGCATGTGACCGCGCCGGAACTGTGTGGATTTGGGGAAATGTGCACGCAGTCTGCCGCGACTGCAAGCGGCATGTCATAGTGCGCGGATTTTGTTATGGAACCGTCTTTTCCATGTATGATCGCCGCCGCCTCTGCGGAATCATAGCGCGCATCCCCATACACCGCGACGGATATAGAATAATCTCCCTTTGATACGACGTCGAGCGTGATGTCCGCCTGTACGGTAATCGTGTCATGTTCAATCGGCACGGAAGCGTCCGGCTGGTGGATAAAAAGATCCGTTATGGCGGCCTGTTCATAGACCGTGAGCGTGACGTCGCGCCAGATGCCGCAGGTTTCGAGCCACGGCGTCCAGTCCCAGCCGTAGACAAACTGCGGCTTGCGCATGAGAACGCGGTAAGGCTGGTCGGGATTCCACATTTTACCCATATCGTCGAGCGGGTGCTTTTTTGCCTCGGCAACGCCGCTGTCAATGCGGACGACGAGTGTATTTTCTCCGGCGGCGACAAGCGCGCTCACATCATATTCCGCTTCGACGAACGCATTGTTATGCCGTCCCAGATAGACGTCATTCAGCCAGAGGTCGGCAGTGCAGTCGAGACCGTGAAACGTGAGGATCTTCCGCGCGGAGCCGGACGCAGAGGGAGCGGTAAACGTTCGGCGGTACCAAAATTCTTTGGATTCCAAAAAGCGGCAGTCGAGCGTATTTTCGTCAATTAACGGCTCGCGGATGATACCGGCGTCCAAAAACGCCATGCGTACGTCGCCGGGAACGGGACAGCGCAGCGTATAAGGCGGGCGGATGCCGCAGCCAAAGTCACAATAACCAAGTTCCCAAGTCCCGTTTAAGCTGATTGTCTGATTCATGATTGTCCTCATTTCTGTCTGTGATGTTTTGTGGTATGCTGTCATTTCTGTCAATATGCTTTATGATGATTTTGTCTGTATGAGTTACTGTACCGCGCGGTCACTCTACGCAATATCTTTCATCTGCGCCGTGTAGAGCCTGTAGTAGTATCCTTTTTTTGCCATCAGTTCCTCATGCGTGCCGCATTCCATGATGCCGCCCTCATCAATATACATGATCTTGTCGCAGTTTTTGATCGTCGAGAGGCGGTGCGCGATGATAAAGGAGGTACGCCCCTTGAGCATGGCGTTTAGACCCTGCTGCAGCGCGCGCTCCGTCTGTACGTCGATGCTTGAAGTCGCCTCATCCAGTACCAGAATTGCGGGATCGGAGAGCAGTGTGCGGGCAAATGAGATCAACTGTTTCTGCCCTTGTGAAAGCAGGGAACCGCGTTCCTTGACCTCCGTTTGATAGCCGTCGTGCATGCGGCGGATAAAGGAATCGGCGCATACGGTCCTGCTCGCCTGTTCGATCTCTTCTAAGGTCGCATCCAGCTTGCCGTAGCGGATATTGTCCTCGATCGTGCCGCTGAAAATAAAACTATCCTGAAGCATAATGCCCATCTGGGAGCGCAGCGAATGCAGCGTAACTTTGGAAATATCTTCGCCGTCGATGAGCACGCGTCCCTCGTCAATATTGTAAAAGCGGGAGATCAGGTTGACGATCGTGCTCTTTCCGGCGCCGGTCGGTCCGACAAGCGCAACGCTCTCGCCGGGATTGACCGTAAAGGAAACGTCATGCAGGACGACCTTATCTTTTTCATAGCCAAACGTCACATGGTCGAACGTGACCTGTCCGGTGATCGGCTTCATGGGCACGGCATCCTCGGCGTCGTCCACGACTGCGGGCTCGTCGAGCGTTTCAAAGATGCGCTCCAGGTAAGCAATGTTATTGATAAAATTATTAAAAATATTGCCAAGGTTCATGATCGGCTGCCAGAAGCGGGACGCGTAGGACGTGATCGCCACAATGACGCCGACGGAAGTATAGCCGGTGCCGAAAACAACCAGCCCGAAAATAAAGACGGCGGCGCGCACCCAGACAGAAATATTGTCGATACCCGGCCATACAAGATTGCTGTATTTGACCGCCTCCATCCAGCTTGCCTTGCAGCGTCCGGACAGGTCGGAAAAGATCTCGGCGTTTTCTTCTTCGCGCGCAAAAATCTGCGTGATCTTTGCGCCGACGATATTTTCCTGTAAATAGGCGTTTAAGTTGGAGTTCTTATTGGAAACTGCCTGCCATGCCCGGCGCTGTCTTTTTTTGACATAGCCGAGAAAAAGAGCAAGGATCGGCACGCCCGCCAGCACAACGAGCGAAAGCCTGACATCCACGCAGAACATGAAAATCACGATAAAGATGAGATTCATGATCTCTAATGCAACGTTAATCAGACCGTTTGAGAGCATGTCGGAAACGGAATTGACATAGTTGACGACGCGGATCAGGATCTTGCCGTGCGGGCGGTCGTCATAATATTGGAAAGGAAGCTTTTGCAGGTGGGCAAAAAGGTCTTTCCGGATGTCGTAAATGATGTCCTGCCCGACGCCGACCATAATGCGGGAACGGATCGTCGTGAAGATCACGCTGACGGCATAGACCGCAATGAGCAGGATCACCAGCTCGTAAAGCAGCGTTTTATTTTTGTCGGGAACGGCGACGTCCAGCGCGTGCTGCATAATCATGGGGGAAAATAAGGCCGCGATCCCGCCCAGAGCGCTTAAAAATAAGGCAAAAATCATTTTTTTCATATAGCGTCTGACATAGACAAACGCGCGAAGCAGATGGTGAAAATCAAAAGGGGTTTCCAGCACCTCGTCCTCTTTATAGGTATTTCTGCGTTCAGCCATGGATAACCACACTCCTTTTCGAACATTCTATTGTTTTACTCGCCGGTTTGAAGCTTGACGACCTGTGCGTAATAACCGCCCTGCTCAATCAGCTCGCGGTGCGTGCCGGATTCGAGAATCCTGCCATCCTGAAGGACAAGGATCTTGTCGGCGTTTTTTGTTGTGGAAATGCGCTGTGCGATGATGATCTTTGTGCAGGGAAAATCCAAATGCTCCAGACCGTCCTGAATCTGCCGTTCCGTCTCCAGGTCAACGGCGGAAGTCGTGTCATCCAGAATCAGGATGGCAGGCTTGATCGCAAGCGCCCGCGCCAAGGAGATACGCTGCTTTTGTCCGCCCGATAAGCCGACGCCGCGTTCGCCGACAATCGTGTCATATCCTTCCGGCATCTTGGCGATAAAATCCGACGCCGCAGAGTATTGGGCAAAGCGGGCGACCTCCTCCTGTGAAATGTGGCTGTCGCCGTAAGCAATGTTGCCGTCAATCGTGTCGGAATAGAGCAGGACGTCCTGCGTCGCGAGTCCGATATTTTTGCGCAGTTGGCGGAGCTTAAACTTTCTGACATCAATGTCATCTATGAGGACCTGCCCCTCATAGGGATCATAAAAGCGCGGGATCAATTGAATGAGCGAAGTTTTTCCACAGCCGGTCTCTCCCATGATGGCGATGGTCTCACCCGGATTGGCGGTAAAGGAAATATCGGTCAGGATCGGACCGTCCGCTTCCTCATCCTCATAGGCAAAGCTGACATGCCGAAATTCGATGCGCCCCTGAAAGCGTTCTTCGTGGTCGATCGCGTCCGGCGCATCCACAATGGAAGGCTCGGAATAGTAAATCTCCATGACTTTGCGGGACGCGGCGGAAAAACGCTGGAACTCGTTCATGATATTGCCAAGCTGCCGCATCGGGTTCGAGATCGCCCACGTCAGCCCCGAAAAAGCAACGTATTCGCCCATCGTCAATTGGTCGTTAATCAGGAACAGACCGCCGACGAGCAGGAGCACGACGGGCAGCAGGTTCGCAAACGTCTCGACATAAGGAAAAAACGACAGCCATGTCAGAGCGGTCTTTTTGTTCGTCGCCGCATAATCGGAATTACAGCGGTCAAATTTTTCAATCTCGTAATCCTCGCGCGCAAACGCTTTCACGACACGGTTGCCGGAAATGTTTTCCTGCGCATTCGTATTTAAGTGTGAAAGCTTTTCGCGCAATGCGCGGTGGCGCGGCGCGACTTTATTTTTGAATAATACGACGATCAGAAAAATAAAGGGCGCGATAGCGATCAGGCACAGGGCAAGCCGCCAGTCCATGATAAAAAAGTAAATGGTCGTCGCGCCGATAAGGGAGACCGCCTCAATGATGGAACGGATCACCCATGCGATCATATGGCGCACGGCGTCGAGGTCGCCGGTCAGTCTCGTCATCAGGTCGCCGGTGCGGTAGGTCGCGTAAAATTTCATGTCCTGCCGCTCGATCTTGTTAAAGAGGTAATTGCGGATACGGAACAGTGCCGTCTGCGAGCCGCGCTCGTATGCCATGCAGACGACATAGACGATCACGGTCCGTAACAGCGTTAAAAGGACCATCGCCGCAAGCAGTTCAAACAAAAGACTGCGGTGATTTTTAAGATTGTCGGCGGCATCCGCCCCGGTCAGAAAACGGTCCACAATCTCCTGGGAAACGTACGGTACGGTCAACTGCATAAAATTGTACAAAACCGTGCCGAAGATTCCCAATATGTAAATCGCATGGTACCCCTTCATATTTTCCCACAGCCATTGTAATTTTGTCTTTGGAAAGCGCATAAGGTTCATCCTTTCTCCCATTGTCGAACGCTGTCGATCCGGTGTCTTAAAAGAAGCATTTCCCATGTAAGCGTTTTGACAGTATAGCACAATGCCGATGCAAAAAAAAGTATAAACATGAAAAAAAATCGTATAAATCGCTACAATTACAAAATGAGACGGAGGGGGAATACCGTTATCCGTCTGCGCGTAAATTGTAAAGAGCGGCAATATAAGGCAATAAGGCAGGGGGAACCGATATGTTGAATAAGATTTGGGGTCTCATGATTATCATCGGCGTTGCATACGGCGCGGTGACGGGAAAGATGGAGGCGGTCACGGCGGCGGCGCTGGATTCGGCAAAAGAGGCGGTTTCGCTCTGCATCACGATGATCGGTGTGATGTCGTTATGGGTGGGGCTGATGGAGATTGCGAGGGACGCGGGTATCATTGCGGCGTTGAACCGGAAGCTGAATCCGTTTTTGACATGGCTCTTTCCCGATATTCCTAAGGATCATCCGGCAAGAGAGCATATTTCGACGAACATCGTTGCAAATCTTTTGGGGCTCGGCTGGGCTTGCACGCCCGCGGGCTTAAAGGCAATGGAGGCGCTGGCGAAGCTGGAGGAAGAGCGTGGGAATCCGGCGTATCTGGATCCGGGCGAGAGCGGAACCGTAAAAAGCAGCAGAAGGGCGGACAGAATCCGACAAAGCGGCGGGAGACCCGATGCGGCGCCGCCGGGAAGGAGGAGCCGCGGGCAGAACGGTGACGGAAAAATGGAACGCGTTGCCAGCAAAGAGATGTGTACGTTTTTGATCTTAAATATTTCTTCTTTGCAGCTGATTCCGGTCAATATGATCGCGTACCGACAGCAGTACGGCAGTGTGAATCCGGCAGGGATCATCGCGCCTGCGATTGTGGCGACGGCGGCGAGTACGGTGGCGGCTGTGGTGTATTGTAAGGCGAAAAATTGGAGGCGGGGGTGAATACGGTGGAGGATCAGACCGCCGCAAAATTTTCTTTCCATTCATGCAATAAAAACGGAAAAGAAGAAATTTTTCCACGGAATCCTTGCGCCGGACCGGATTTTTTAGTATATTAAAAATGTAATTACAGATGACAGGATGCCGGCGGCAGTATACACATGATAAGGCACGGAGGAAACGGGTTGATCGCACATATCTCGGACGACGGATTGGGCAGGGAAGAATCGGTAGCGGAGCACACGGAGAAGACCACGTTTCTGTGCAGAGAAAAAGGAACACGCTGCGGGCTCTCCCAGGTGATGTCACTTTGCGGGATTCTCCACGATATGGGGAAAAATAAACAGGCCTTTCATGATTATTTATGCGCGGATGAACATACAAGACATCGGTTAAGAGGAACGGTTGCGCATGCATCGACCGGGGCAAAATATATCTATGACTTGCTCCGTGACAGCAGTGGTCATACAAAAATGATGGGAGAAATGATTTCCTATGCTGTGGCAGCGCATCATGGTTTGTTTGATAACGTTGATGCAGAGAAGACAGATCTGTTTTCTCGGAAGTTAGAAAACATTGATGATTATGCGGAGGCGTGCCGTCATGCAGAGCAGGACTACTTAGGGGATTATGATCTGGATCGGACGATCTGCTGTGCCGCCGATGAGTTTGATATTGTATGGGAGAAAATGAACCGTCTGCTCCAGAGGATGAAGCCTTTTTTGATGCAGCGGAAAGAGAATGGTGTAGATCCGAAAGAGAAAGCGTTTACCTGTAAATTTTTCCTGTTTGCATGTCTACAGCGTCTTATGCTGTCGATTCTGATTGATTCCGATTGGGAAGCCACCTCAGATTTCATGGGAAATATCAATACACTGTCTAAAAAAACCGCGTTTGATGCGAGAGAAGTTTTTGAGAAAGCGGAAACTGACTTTAGGGAATTTATGCGAAAAAAGCGGCAGAGCGCCAGTCATGCTTTTTTTACGGAAAAAGAGCAGGAGATTTTCGATGCGCGGAACGCATTGCAGGATGAATGTATAGCGTTTGCGAAACATCCGGCGGGAATCTACTGCCTGCCTATTCCGACCGGCGGAGGAAAGACGCTGAGCAGCCTTGCTTATGCGCTGGAATATTGCAGACTGCATCCGGAAACGGAACGCATCATTTACGTATCGCCTTATATCAGCATTACAGAGCAGAATGCGAAAGTATTCCGCGACGCGGTTGGAAACAGCGACTGGGTTTTGGAGCACCATTCGTCCGTCATTCGAAAAGAGAAAAGCCCGGATGAAGACTACCGTTCGGATAAGAATTCCAAATATGAGATCAATTGGGAAGAACCGTTTATCTGCACGACGTTTGTTCAATTTATGAATACGCTTTTTTCGGATAAGAGTGAGTCAATACGCAGAATGCACCGGCTTGTCAATGCAGTTGTGATTATGGATGAAGTCCAGTCCATGCCGTTGAAATGCGTTCATACGTTTAATTATATGATTCAATTTTTGAATGCGGTATGTAATACAAATATGATTCTGTGCACCGCGACACAACCGGCGTTAGATGAGGCGGAGTGTCCCATCTGTTATCATACGCCCAAACAGATGATAGAGAACGCAGCCGACTGGTTTCGAATCTTTGACCGGGTAAAGATTGACGTTCCGGAGGCGGGTCAAAAACATACGTTTGAAAGCCTTGGAGAGGAGATTGTAAAACGGCTGGAAACAGATCGTTCCATTCTCGTGGTATTGAATACCAAATCTGCCGTGCGGAAACTTTATGACAGACTAAAAGAGCAGGGCGTAAATGTCAAGTATCTCACGACGAATTTGTGCGCCGGACACCGGAATGACAGGATAGAAGAGATCAAGGAGACACTTGCAAAGAAACGGGAACCGATTGTTGTAATCAGCACAAATCTGATCGAGGCGGGGGTGGACATTTCCTTTGCATGTGTATACCGCTCCATGGCGGGATTGGACAGTCTGGCGCAGAGTGCGGGACGATGCAACCGAAACGGCGAAATGGCGTATGGCAGAGTCTGTGTGGTGACGCTGGAAGGGGAAAACACCGGAAACATGAGGGAACTGCAGCAAAAGACAAGAGTGACAGAAAACCTGATCCGTAAATATTCCGGCGGGGGAGCAGGTGACAATCTTTTGATGCCTCGGTGGATGGATGAATATTATAGAAGCGTTTATTTTTATGAGTCGGATGAAATGAATTTCCCGGTCAAAAAGCTGGATACGAGCATGATGGAATTGTTATCAAGAGGATTTGGTTCCGGTGAAAACAAACATCTTCTGCATCAGGCATATAAGACGGCAGGGCGGGAATACAGGGTGATCGACGATGATTCCTTTGGCGTGATCGTGCCCTACGGGAAAGGAAAAGAACTCATAGAGCGCATTCAGGAAGCAGATAATGCGGGAGAGATAAAAGCGTATATACGGCAGGCACAGCGGTATACAGTGAACGTCAAGGGGAATCTGTTTGAGAAGTTTGCCGGACTGATCCAGCCGGTCAGTGAAAAGATACCGGGCCTGTATATGGCCGCCCTGCCCGGAGTTTATGATGAAGATTATGGAATTGCACCGAAATGGGAAACGCTTATTTTTTAGCAGGAGCAGGAGCAGGAGCAGGGGCAGGAACGGTGCCGGACAAGCGCGGGGGAAACGGCGGCAGCGCGTATTTCCTCCACCAAAAGATTAGCAAGGGAAAGGATGGGCAGAACATGGACAAGCCGAATCGCATTGAATACAGCGTGTTTGGGAGGTATGCATTATTTACGGACCCACTGACAAAGACAGGCGGGGAAAAGTGCAGTTATCAGATACCGACCTATCAGGCCTTGAAGGGGATCACGGAATCTATTTATTGGAAGCCGACTATCACATGGGTCATTGAAGAGTGCCGCATCATGAATTCCATACAGACGGAGTCAAAAGGCATCCGGCCGATCAAGTACGCCGGCGGAAATGATCTGTCGTATTATACCTATCTGCGGAACGTGGAGTATCGCGTGAGAGCACATTTTGAGTGGAATGAAAACAGACCGGATCTGGCGCATGACCGAAATGAAAATAAACATTACGACATTGCTAAAAGAATGATTGAGCGGGGCGGAAGAAGGGATATATTTCTGGGGGCAAGAGAATGTCAGGGATATGTAGAGCCGTGCTCTTTTTGCGAGGGAAGCGGTGCATACGACCAGATGGATTTATCTTTTGGCATGATGGTGCACGGCATCACGTATCCGGATGAAGCGGTCAGGGAAGAAGAAAAAGGGAAAATGACAGTGCGGCTCTGGAATGCAAAGATGACAGGGGGCGTCATTCGTTTTCCGCGGCCGGAACAATGTGAGATCAGGCGGATTCTGCGGGATGCGGATCAGAAATCGTTTGTAACAGGAAAGAATTTCAAAGGATTGGAAGAGTTTGAGGGAGGTGAGCTGTTTGGCATGGTTACGGACGTTAGCGGAGACTTATGATGTCAATGCCGGTCTGGCGGGAAGGGATAAGAACGGACAGGCGGTATTGCTGCCGATTTCCCATTCGACCTTTCAAGCACAAATTGAAGTGACGATCGACCTGAATGGCAATTATCAGGATGCAAAAAAGCTGGAAAAGGGAAGCGATGCTGTCACGATCATTCCGGTTACGGAGGACTCGGCGGCGAGAAGCAGCGGCATTGCGCCGCACCCGCTATGTGATAAGCTTTGTTATGCGGCGGGGGATTATACTGCATACACGGGCGATGACAAAGAGGCATATTTTGACGCCTATATCGAACAGTTGCGGGACTGGGCGGAAGCGGAAGATACGCATCCTATGGTGCAGGCGGTGTATCAATACCTGAAAAAGAAAACGCTCATACAGGATTTGGTTACAAGCAAAGTGCTGGAACTGAATGAGGACGGCAGGCTTACGGATCATACAAAGCTGCAGGGACAGGGTCAGACCGGGGCAAATGTGCGGTTTGTTGTTTTGGGAAGCGAGCTGCCGCAGGAAGTGTGGAAAAATCAGACATTGTACCAGAAATATATCCGGCACTATCAACAAAGGTCAGGAGAGAAGGCATTATGCTATGCTTCAGGGCGGATGGAGGTCTGCTCGGATAAACATCCGTCTAAAATTCGAAGCAGCGGGGACAAATCAAAACTGATTTCCGGAAATGATGAGACCGGTTTTACTTACCGGGGAAGATTCGTTTCAAAAGAGCAGGCGGTTTCCGTCGGGTATGACGCGTCCCAAAAGGCGCACAATGCAATAAGGTGGCTGATTCAGAAGCAGGGTTACACGCGCGATGATATGGCAATCGTTGCGTGGATTGTCAATAGGGATATGCCGGTTCCCGATATGATGAAAGATTCCGTCAATGCGTATGGCGGTATGGATGATTTTGATTTTGACTTTGATACGATTGGCACAGACACCCTAAACGATGTGGACCGCTATGATACGGGAAAGCTTTTTGCCGAGCAGTTTCGCCGTGCGGTAAACGGATATATTGGAAAGTTTCACCCGGAAGACAGGGCGGCAGTGATCGCGCTGGAAGCGGCGACAACCGGCCGGCTCTCCGTTGTATATTATGATGAAATGGGCGGGAAACAATATGTGGATGCCATCCGCCACTGGCAGGAGCATTGCTGTTGGCGGCGGGCGATAAAGGTGGGAACGTCGGAGGAGGAGAGACGGTGGATTACCTGTGAGTGTACGCCTTCCCCGAGAGACATGGCGCTTGCGGCGTTCGGCGTGCAGCGGTCAGAATGGCTGGAAGCGGAGAGCAAGCTGATCCGATCCGCCGTAAAACGGATTCTGCCGTGTATTACAGGGAAAGAAGCGCGGATTCCGGAGGATATGATCAAGGCGGCGGCAAGACGTGCATCCATGCCGCAGTCAATGAGCGATTTTGTCTGGTATAATGATGTGCTTTGCGTGGTGTGCGCAATGATACGATATAATGAATACGAGAAGGAGGGAACGTTGATGGATGATTTTCTGAATGACAATCTGGAGGATCGCGATGTTTTGTTTGGAAGGCTGCTGGCAATTTGCGACTATATGGAGCAGCGTGCGATGTTTGAGTACGATGAAAACGGAAAGCCGAAGGACCGGCGCATGACGAACGCGAAACGGTATTGGAATGCCTACAGCAGCCGGCCGGCGAAAACGTTTCAGACAATCCGGCAGAACCTGAACGCATACGAGAGAAAGCTGACGGATTATGAGCATAACAAATTTGAGGAATGGATCGGAAAGATTATGGCACAGCTGGGAAACGGATTTCATAATGCGGCGTTGTCAGAGCGGTATTTGCCGGGTTATTATTTGCAGATGGAGTGGATGAAAAACGCATTTCAGAAAAAAGAACAGTAAAGGAGAGAGGAAAAATGGGAGAATTTACAAACAAGGTCGATTTTGAAGTTTTGGTTATGGTGAAAAATGCAAATCCGAACGGGGACCCGTTAAACGGAAACAGACCGCGCGAGACGTATGACGGATTCGGCGAAATATCGGATGTGTGCATTAAGAGGAAGCTCAGAAACAGGCTGCAGGATATGGGAGAAACTATTTTTGTGCAGAGTGAGGAACGTGCCGATGACGGCTGCAAGAGTCTTGCGGATAGAGCAAAAAAGAATGAGGCTATGCAGAAAGCGGTGAAGGAAAAGGACAGAGAGGCCTATGCGGAGGAGGCGTGCAGAACGTGGATGGATGTCCGCAGTTTTGGACAGGTCTTTGCATTTAAGGATGACAGTGTGTCCGTGGGGGTCAGAGGACCGGTATCCATCCATTCAGCGTTCAGCGTACTTCCGGTGTCGGTTGACAGTATGCAGATTACCAAAAGTGTTAACGGCGAGACCTCGAAAGATGGAAAAAAATCTTCTGATACGATGGGAATGAAACACAAGATCAGCTCGGCATTATATGTCATAAAAGGCAGTATCAATCATCAGCTTGCTGAAAAGACGGGATTCAGTGATGAGGACGCGGAAAAGATGAAGGAGGCGCTGCGGACGCTGTTTGTCAACGACAGTTCCTCTGCGAGACCTGACGGCAGCATGGAAGTGTGCAAGGTATATTGGTGGAAACACAGTTGTCCGATGGGACAGTACTCATCTGCAAAGGTACATAGGCTGGTGAAAATCGAAGCGAAAACCGATGATCCGAAAGAGTTTGAAGATTATACGATTCAGGTTGATTCGTTGCCGGATCTGGAACTGGAAGAAATAGAGGGTATGTAACGATGTATTCCGAGGAAGAGTATCTCATGCTTTCCGGCATTCAACATTTTGCTTTTTGCAGAAGACAGTGGGCGATGATTCATATTGAACAGCAGTGGCAGGAGAACGCCCGCACAACGGCAGGCGAGTTGATGCATAAAAAAGCACATGACGAAAATGCCATAGAGAAGAGGGGAAATTTGCTGATTGTCAGAGGGCTGCGCATTTCTTCGCGGGAACTTGGACTAAGCGGACAGTGCGATATCGTTGAATTTCAGCAGGATGCTGGGGGAATAGAGCTGTTTGGATATGGCGGGAAGTGGAAACCGGTGCCGGTTGAGTATAAGCGCGGCGCGCCGAAAGAGCATCAGGCAGACGAATTGCAGCTTTGCGCGCAGGCAGTTTGTCTGGAGGAAATGTTTCAGACGGAAATTGCGCAGGGGTACCTGTTTTATGGAGAAAACAGACGGCGAACCCAGGTGGAATTGACAGATGCTTTGAGAGAAGAAGTGAAAAAGCTGGCAAATGAGATGCATGAGATGTTTCAAAGGGGATATACGCCAAATGTAAAACCGACCAAACAATGTAACGCATGTTCTCTGGAAGAATTATGTGTTCCGAAACTGCGGAAGGTGATAAAGGTGAGGGACTATATGAAACAGGGAATGGAAAGGGACGGTTGACGGCAGGCGTACGGAGCGGTGATGTCAGGAGGGCAGAGTGCGCAAGTTATTGAATACGTTATATGTGATGACGGAGAGCTGTTATGTAACGCTGGACGGGGAAAATATTGTGATACAGGATGGCGAGAAGACGCTGGGCAGATTTCCGCTTCATACATTGGAAAATATTATATGTTTTACTTATAAAGGTGCGAGTCCGGCATTGATGGGCGCCTGCGCGGAACGAAAAATCGGGATGAGCTTTTTTTCTCCGAGAGGTGCTTTTTTAGCCCGAGCGGTCGGAAAGGAGTATGGAAATGTACTGCTCCGAAAAGAGCAGTACCGTATATCGGATCAGGAGGACCGAAGTATCCGGTATGCAAGAAATATGATTTTCGGGAAGCTGTTTAACTGCCGGTGGAGCATCGAGCGGACGCTGCGCGATCATGCCTACCGTGTGGATGCAGAAAAACTGAAACGTGTGTCAGATGTTCTATATGGCATGCTGCCTCAAATAGACGGTGCGCTTCATGCAGAAGAGCTTCGAGGGATGGAGGGAAAGGCGGCGGAGCAGTATTTTTCTGTGTGGAACGAGTTGATCTTAAACCAAAAGGAAGACTTTGTGTTTACGGCAAGAAGCCGCCGTCCGCCGCGCGACAGGATCAATGCCTTATTATCATTTGCCTATACCATTCTTGCGGGGGACTGTGCAAATGCATTGTCGGGCGTCGGGTTGGATCCGTATGTGGGATTTTTACATGGGGACAGACCGGGACGGAGATCGCTCGCACTTGATTTGATGGAAGAATTAAGACCTGTTTTGGCGGACCGCCTGATCCTGACGCTAATCAATACGAAAGTGATTCGGGCGGCGCACTTTGAGGAACAGAAAGATGGTGCGGTACTCTTAAACGAAGAGGGCAGAAAGGCGTTTTTTGGCGCATGGCAAAATCATAAGAGGGAAACCATAACGCATCCATATCTGAAAGAGAAAATGGAGTGGGGGCTGGTTCCTTATGTGCAGGCGCTTTTGCTCGCGCGGACGATTCGGGGGGATGTAGAGGAATACCCGCCCTTTTTATGGAAGTAGGTGTTGAAATGTTGGTGCTGATTACCTATGATGTTTCCACGCAGGACGCGGCAGGAAAGAGCCGTCTCCGCAAGGTGGCAAAAGAGTGTGTAAATTATGGACAGCGCGTTCAAAATTCGGTATTTGAGTGTATTCTGGATGCATCTCAGGTATTGTTGTTAAAGGACAAGCTGATCTCATTGATCAATGAAAAAGAGGACAGCCTGCGCTTCTATTATCTGGGAAATCATTATCAAACAAAAGTGGAACATTATGGGTGTAAAACTTCTTATGAAGCGGAAGGAATCCTAATGGTATAGATTGGTGCGAATGGTAAGTTCACATGAAATATCAGGGTGGTTCGCACCATAAAAAACCAGAAAGATGTGAGAGGAAATACATCTGAAGCAACATGGCAGGGATGAAATTTGTTCCTATTGCCGAAACAAAAGGTGCCTGACAAAATGAAACAGGTAACTTTTGCTGTCGCTCCCCACGCGGGAGCGTGGATTGAAATTTTTCCGGCTCTGCGCCGGGCGGAAACTGTAATGGTCGCTCCCCACGCGGGAGCGTGGATTGAAATACCGTCTCTGTCAGCCGCCACAAAAAACAGGTCGGTCGCTCCCCACGCGGGAGCGTGGATTGAAATCGATCTGATCCATTTGTCAAAACATAACAACCATGTCGCTCCCCACGCGGGAGCGTGGATTGAAATTAATTTGGTTCATGAAATTGAGTTTGAAGGAAAGTCGCTCCCCACGCGGGAGCGTGGATTGAAATAGGTAAAAAAAGCAGTAAGAGAAAAGATTTATTGGTCGCTCCCCACGCGGGAGCGTGGATTGAAATTCAGTTGCTGTGAATAGACGGTTTAAGAACAATGAGTCGCTCCCCACGCGGGAGCGTGGATTGAAATTTGATTATGAAAGCGAACAAAAGAATATGTGTGGTCGCTCCCCACGCGGGAGCGTGGATTGAAATGGCAATACAAGTACCAGCAGCGGATACACACGGGGTCGCTCCCCACGCGGGAGCGT
Source organism: bacterium (assembly GCA_023667365.1). GTDB lineage: Bacteria > Bacillota > Clostridia > Lachnospirales > Lachnospiraceae > DLAJ01. The sequence continues at coordinate 33,314 of JAMPAG010000008.1, forward strand.
GGATTGAAATTTCGCTCACTTGACGGTTTGCTTAATTAAAAATGTCGCTCCCCACGCGGGAGCGTGGATTGAAATAGACGATGGATGATTTTCCCAGAGCAGCCCTCCACGTCGCTCCCCACGCGGGAGCGTGGATTGAAATTTTCCCGCGAATCTGCGGGACATTGGGAAATGGGTCGCTCCCCACGCGGGAGCGTGGATTGAAATTATCTGCCCGTGCAGGCGGGAGTTATCCCGCCCTGTCGCTCCCCACGCGGGAGCGTGGATTGAAATACTTCCCCGATCCTCGTTACCGTCCGGCGGGAGGTCGCTCCCCACGCGGGAGCGTGGATTGAAATAACGGGACATGTGAGTAATCCCACACGTCCCATTGTCGCTCCCCACGCGGGAGCGTGGATTGAAATGGCTTCGTTCTGACGGCGAATTAAAAAGACAACAGTCGCTCCCCACGCGGGAGCGTGGATTGAAATCGAACGTTTGGAAATACTGCAAAAGAGAAAAGAGGGTCGCTCCCCACGCGGGAGCGTGGATTGAAATTTTCCCGTACAAGCCGCCTTTTGCGACGGCTTGTTGTCGCTCCCCACGCGGGAGCGTGGATTGAAATATCACACCGCCCTCAAGGCGGGCTATGTAAATCGTCGCTCCCCACGCGGGAGCGTGGATTGAAATCGCGCAGGGATGCAGGCGGCACAGCAGGCGACATTGTCGCTCCCCACGCGGGAGCGTGGATTGAAATCAATTTTTGTAACAATAATGCATGGCGTGAGACGTCGCTCCCCACGCGGGAGCGTGGATTGAAATACGAATGCAGTAATGACAAACGACGGAATAGCAGTCGCTCCCCACGCGGGAGCGTGGATTGAAATGCAGACGATACACCCAAAGCAAATGATGATATGGGTCGCTCCCCACGCGGGAGCGTGGATTGAAATATTCATTTTGACTTTGTACACTGTCGCATGTACCGTCGCTCCCCACGCGGGAGCGTGGATTGAAATTGACCCGTGTTTGCACGGTGACACTTTATAACTAGTCGCTCCCCACGCGGGAGCGTGGATTGAAATGACGATTTATAACGAGATACACCGCGGGACAGTCGGTCGCTCCCCACGCGGGAGCGTGGATTGAAATTTATATGGTGGGTTTTTATTAAGCATGATCCTAACGTCGCTCCCCACGCGGGAGCGTGGATTGAAATGTCGGAATGATGCTCGTGCTCGCCGTCTTTCACGGTCGCTCCCCACGCGGGAGCGTGGATTGAAATGTCGGAATGATGCTCGTGCTCGCCGTCTTTCACGTCGCTCCCCACGCGGGAGCGTGGATTGAAATCGCATACCGCTTTTTGTCATCTGCACTGATCGCGGTGTCGCTCCCCACGCGGGAGCGTGGATTGAAATCTATTGACATTTGCGACCGAAAAGTTTAGAATGAGTCGCTCCCCACGCGGGAGCGTGGATTGAAATACGAATTTAATACATTTGATCAGTGGGATGCAATGTCGCTCCCCACGCGGGAGCGTGGATTGAAATTATCTGCCCGTGCAGGCGGGAGTTATCCCGCCCTTGTCGCTCCCCACGCGGGAGCGTGGATTGAAATAGATCACGCCCATGCGGGGGTAGGTGTCCCCGCACAGTCGCTCCCCACGCGGGAGCGTGGATTGAAATACTGTTATAGAAACGCCAAAACGCCACAAGATCAGTCGCTCCCCACGCGGGAGCGTGGATTGAAATATCCTTAGCATGGCGCACGTATGCCAAACCATCTAGTCGCTCCCCACGCGGGAGCGTGGATTGAAATTATCAACGTTGTAGATATTTCTGCCCGTGAATATGTCGCTCCCCACGCGGGAGCGTGGATTGAAATAGATCACGCCCATGCGGGGGTAGGTGTCCCCGCGGTCGCTCCCCACGCGGGAGCGTGGATTGAAATCGCGATATATACACCGTGCAGGCATAAGGGGAGTACGTCGCTCCCCACGCGGGAGCGTGGATTGAAATAAGTTCGACTGCGTTTGTCCCTGTCGCGTCGTCTGGTCGCTCCCCACGCGGGAGCGTGGATTGAAATCGTATGCATCCGCATATGCCTGCATGTATGTGCTGTCGCTCCCCACGCGGGAGCGTGGATTGAAATGTTGATCATCATTTCGCAGTATTTGTCGTAAGCGTCGCTCCCCACGCGGGAGCGTGGATTGAAATGCTGTCCCAGTAGATTTCAAATTTTAGATATGTAGTCGCTCCCCACGCGGGAGCGTGGATTGAAATATGTGCGCAAACACGCCGATCGCAACCGACAACGTCGCTCCCCACGCGGGAGCGTGGATTGAAATTCCACGGCAGCATCTATTGTCAGTCCGTCCGCGGTCGCTCCCCACGCGGGAGCGTGGATTGAAATATTTCTGCGTCTCTATGACTATTTCCCCTTATTGGTCGCTCCCCACGCGGGAGCGTGGATTGAAATTGCTGGTTTCCGTTACTTGCAGATGCCGCCAATGTCGCTCCCCACGCGGGAGCGTGGATTGAAATCGGCGGTCTATCCGACGCATCAGGAGATCATACTAGTCGCTCCCCACGCGGGAGCGTGGATTGAAATCCTAAAAAATTGGCAAATGTAGCAAAGGCATTCCATGTCGCTCCCCACGCGGGAGCGTGGATTGAAATAATCATGTGTCACCACGGAAAAAGGTATTTTCTTGTCGCTCCCCACGCGGGAGCGTGGATTGAAATATAAAAACAGCACGCTATTTTGAAAGCGGAAAATGGTCGCTCCCCACGCGGGAGCGTGGATTGAAATACGAAAGCGGAAGCGGTAGAGCTGTAGCGGTACTTGTCGCTCCCCACGCGGGAGCGTGGATTGAAATGCCGTCGTTGTTCATCCATCCACCTCCGCGAATCCGTCGCTCCCCACGCGGGAGCGTGGATTGAAATTAACTTCTTTTGGTATATCTATAGCTGAGGAAGCAGTCGCTCCCCACGCGGGAGCGTGGATTGAAATATGGGACCGTTGCTTGCGCTGTGTGCCATGGCGATGTCGCTCCCCACGCGGGAGCGTGGATTGAAATTTGTAGATCAACCTGCTGCACACGGAAAAGCATAAGTCGCTCCCCACGCGGGAGCGTGGATTGAAATGTTGGATAAAGGCGGTGGGCTGATATGATAGAACTGTCGCTCCCCACGCGGGAGCGTGGATTGAAATTCCTATCGGCTAAAAAAACAATCAAGCTGCGGCGAGTCGCTCCCCACGCGGGAGCGTGGATTGAAATAATCCGTAGCATCCCTGGTTACGCGACAGGACAGGGTCGCTCCCCACGCGGGAGCGTGGATTGAAATCCGCGCAAACAATTGGGAATGGTTCGTGACGCTGAGTCGCTCCCCACGCGGGAGCGTGGATTGAAATGGACGGAATGGCGAAGTCTTTATCCGGTAGGCGCGTCGCTCCCCACGCGGGAGCGTGGATTGAAATTACTATTCATAACAAGTTTAGCGGTGCACATCATGGTCGCTCCCCACGCGGGAGCGTGGATTGAAATCGCGGACACGGGAACTTCCAACGAAAGCGGCAATTGTCGCTCCCCACGCGGGAGCGTGGATTGAAATTTGCTCATCCCGTACATGATCATTCCTCCTCCTCGTCGCTCCCCACGCGGGAGCGTGGATTGAAATGCCTAATTTCTACTATTATTTCCATTGCTTTTTCGTCGCTCCCCACGCGGGAGCGTGGATTGAAATTTTCTGTTTCTTATCAGTACAGCTGTGCGGAAACAGGTCGCTCCCCACGCGGGAGCGTGGATTGAAATTTTGCAAAATGTTTGTCAAACCTCAACATGTAATGTCGCTCCCCACGCGGGAGCGTGGATTGAAATAATCTTTTGTTCCGAGAACATAAACCGTATTTTCGTCGCTCCCCACGCGGGAGCGTGGATTGAAATATCATACCGCCCTCAAGGTGGGCTATGTGAATCGTGGTCGCTCCCCACGCGGGAGCGTGGATTGAAATAAAAAATGCACAGTCATCACAGCCATGATACGCAAAGTCGCTCCCCACGCGGGAGCGTGGATTGAAATCGTGCAGGGATGCAGGCGGCACAGCAGGCGACAGTCGCTCCCCACGCGGGAGCGTGGATTGAAATGGCGTAAGGACTATGTAGCCGTCCCCGTACCTACGTCGCTCCCCACGCGGGAGCGTGGATTGAAATTCGTTCCTGCTGCCCCTCCCGAGAATCCACCCTTCGGTCGCTCCCCACGCGGGAGCGTGGATTGAAATCGAGATTTGTTGCGTAATCGACCATTTGCAGGGGTCGCTCCCCACGCGGGAGCGTGGATTGAAATGGTATGGTGTAGTTCATAAAGATCTGGATTAAAATTGCAAGGTGCACAGATACCAGGCTGGTTGATGAATAGTGAGTGATTTAACTCGAAATTACTAACTGGGATAAGCAGAGACTTGTTTTACACGGTGGTGTCAAAAAGGAAACAAGCTTTATTTTTGATGCTACAGATTATTCTTTAATTGGATGAAAAAATCAGAAAACAGTATATCTGCTTTGAAAATGATTCGGGCATCATAGAAATGCGTTACTGTTGTTCCAATCCGATTTCGTGTTTCCGTGGGCGCGCCGAATAAAATGCGGTATTTACAGATGATAATAAATTGAAAAATGGCAGATTTTTCAGTCGCGGGATCTGTGTTGACGCTCAAACTCACAGGCTTGCGTCAGCATGGATGATTAGATTGAAAAATAAAATTTTCACACGTGAATTTAAGCTTGCGGCACATAGTTCACAGGTGCGGGAAAGGCATGGTTATTAAAATGAATGATTTAATTCAAAACATAGATCAGCTTCATACGACGTGGATGGGTGTAGAACGAATAAAAAGGAACCTACAGATCGAAACGAATGATCTTGTTCAATGGTGCAAGGTGCGGATTCTGGACAAAGACACAAAAATTGAAAGAATCGGAAAAAATTGGTATGCAACTGCGGGGGAATGCAAGATAACAGTAAACGCATATAGTCATACAATTATCACTGCACATAAGGTCAAAAAATGATCCTATCATTAGAAAATAAGAAAGACCATCTTTCCGCCGGTCAACCGATTCAAGAAATCGGGACAAATGGTTAAAATTGCCCAAGAGAGAAAGAATACCCGCAGGGGAGCACTCATAGGATACTATGTAACGATTGGTGCATGGATCCGATGCGGAGCAGGGGGGATGAAAAAATCAAAGATTTTTTCATCCGTGAGTTTTGTGCCGACGCCAAACTTCGCAGGATGCAGAAAGGGTATGATTACGAAAATGAATTTTGCTGCGGTACTTGCCAACATATCCAATATCATCATACCGGTTGTCATTTTTTATGTGGTGGCGATGGGGCTTGTTGCGAAAAAAAACGTATACGAGGATTTTGTAAAAGGAGCGACGGACGGATTTCACACGGTTATTCATATCATGCCAACGCTGGTCGGATTGATGGTGGCGGTCGGAATTTTGCGGGCGTCAGGTTTTCTTGATCTGATCAGTATGCTGTTCCGTGGAGTTACGGATCGTCTGGGACTACCGGCGCAGCTGATGCCGCTTATTTTTATCCGCATGTTTTCGTCCTCGGCGGCTACGGGTTTTGCGCTTGATATGTTCCGCGAGTATGGGACGGACAGCTATATCGGAACGCTGACCTCCCTGCTCTTGTCGTGCACGGAGACCATCTTTTATACGATGTCCGTTTATTTTATTGCGGCGAAAGTGACAAAAACACGCTGGACGCTGCCGGGCGCGCTGCTTGCCACGCTCGCGGGGATTGCGGCAAGCGTGGCGCTTGCGGGCGCTCTGACATGAGGGTATCACACCACGTTGTTTTTTATCTATAGGAAATTTGGCAACCCGAAAAAAGTGCAAAGCAATTCTTCAAATCGTGCGAAGCACACATTTTTACCCTATGGGAAAATTCGTAACCTGTGAAAAATCACAAAGCAGATTCCCGTCTGCATTTTTAGTACCATTCACTGCGGCGGTCGTATTCGGCGTCGCCTTCATGGAACGCTGTAACGTCGGTGATATATCCCAGGCGGTCGCGGATGACGGTAATATCGACGCTGCCCTCGGACCACGCCTGGTATCTGCCGAGCATCGTATCGGAAAACCGGCGGATCGTTTCGCCCTGATAGCGCATCATCTCCGCATCATTCTGCGGATCGACGGGGACAAGCCCCCATTTTGCGTATTCCGCAAAAAGCGTTTCCCGGTCCAGTACGAGCGATAAGTCTGTTTCAAACGCGCCGGTCTCCACATGAAATTCTTCGGACAATGCTTTTTTGATCTGCGCAGCCAATACATCGGGATCGTTTGACGAATCCTGACGCATGATGTCAAAAATAAGATGCTCAGCCCTGCGTTCCGCGTTTTCTCCAAGCGAGACGCCTCTTGTCAGTGTGACGCGCACGCCGAAACGGCAGGCGTCGGAAGAGCAAAAGGAGGTAAAGTACGGGTCAAAGGGCGCCTGTCCGCCCGTCGCAAAAACGACGGAGCTGCCCAGAACGAAGCAGACGGAAAGCGCAACCAGAAACGCCGATGCTTTTTTATAACGCAGAATGCTTTCGACGCGGCGCTCGACCGCGGTTTTGGAAAACGCGCTGTAGAGCAGCGTCGGGCGGCTTCCGGTGATCGACATGGAAAGCAGGCTGAACGCGTAAGCTTTTCTTAAATCCTCGCCGCGGTACAGGCGCAGCACCGCCTCGTCGCATGCCGTTTCCATATCGGCGGACATGTATTTGGACATCACCCAGACCAAAGGATTAAACCAATGGATGCAGAGCGTGATGAGCATGACGAATTTCAAACGGTTGTCCCCGCGCCGGATGTGCATGACCTCATGGCTGAGAATATGGCGCAGCAGCTCGCGATTGTTAAAATCCATGCGCGTCGGCAGATAAATCTTAGGTGCGATCAGACCGCACACGAGCGGAGAGGCAATCCGGTCGTTGGTGAACACCAGCGTATGCCCCATGTTCATTTCGCGCAGAAGCGTATTGATCGTCTCGTTGTGCTCGATCAAAAGGGAGTCCTTTAAGTGCGCCGTATAGCGGTGTTTTTGAAAAAGAAGAATGCCGACCGTGACAAGGAGTCCCGTAAAATAGAAAACGTAGCGCGCGTGCCACAGGGGCCGCCATGTCACGCCGGGGTATCGCGCAAAAGATTGCGAATAGGAGGTTCCCGGAAAGACAGCATATTCATGTTCGGACAGGATGCGGTCATCCCTGTGTGCGGTGCTGATCTCCGGCTCTTCCGCGGCCGGAACCTCATGCAGGGAGGCATCTCCTGAACCGGCGGTTCCCTGAGAAAGCTCCGGCAGTCCGCTGCGAAAAGAAACGGTCTGCACGGCGTCTTCGCTCAGGATCGCAGTGTTTTCCGCAGATATTTCCGCAAACACGGGGAGAGACAAAAAAGAAGGTACGTTCATACTCAGCGGGCTGCTTAAAGAAAACGGAACCAGCAGGCGCACTAAGACTACGCTCCAAAGAACGGGAAATACAAATTTCGGAAGGTTATTTTTTAGCAGGGCGCGCAGTACGAGAACGACCGCGATCATAATACTTCCGTAAAAGACCATTGAGGAAAAAGGCATATTCATCGTAAAATTGATCATGTTAGGATTCCTTTCTGTATCTGATGGGTTAGTGGTTATTTTGTGTCCCGGATCATCTGTGCGAGCCGGGCGGCGTCCTCCTCCGAGATACCTTGGTTTTTGAGAAAAGAGGAGAAAAAAAGCTCGCTTGAACCGCCGAACATTTTGTCGATCAACTGTTCCGTCTCACTCTGTGCGACCTCGTCGCGGCTTACGAGCGTTCTACAGAGAAAGCCGGGTTCTTCGCGCCCGATCGCGCCTTTTTCAATGCATTTTTTGATGACCGTATAGGTCGTGTTCTTGTTCCAGCCGATCCGTTCGGAAAGCACGTCCACGATTTCCTTTGCAGATCGCGGTTCCTGCTCCCACAAAACTTCCATGACCTTTAACTCGGAATCAAATAGTTTCATGTGTATCACCTCCGTTATGTTTGCTTTGTCGGTTATAGTGCCGGTAATTGTAGATAAAGGCGATAAGCGCGCTTTGAGCGGCGCGGAGCATTTGGATGATCTGTGCGTAAAGGCAGGCTTACTTGGATCCGTCATTACCGGAGGTAGACTATCGCAATAGTCCGCACCTTTATTGACAGACTATCGCAATAGTCCGCAAATGTCAATACTGAATTTTAGAAAAAAAGGCATTTCTTTCTTTCATGAAATATGCTATGATGTTAAACGATAAGGGGCTATGGCGACATACCCCTTTTTGTGACCGTAAAGAATGGGAGGATCCGGATGAGAAGACACGACAGGGAGATCACGGATTTTGACGAGATGGTGGAGGTCATGCGCCGCTGCGATGTGTGCCGCCTTGCGTTTCAGAACGGGGAGGTTCCGTATATCGTACCGCTGAATTTCGGAATGCAGGTGCAGGGCAAAGACATCACCTTGTTTTTTCACGGCGCGCTGGAGGGCACGAAGTATGAGGTGATGAAACGGCATCCGCGGGCGGCGTTTGAGATGGACTGCGCGCACCGGCTCGTGCTGGACGACGAGAAGCATAGCTGTACGATGGAATATGAGAGCGTGATCGGCAGCGGAACGGTTTCTTTGTTAAATGAGGACGAGAAATACGAGGCGCTGCTCTGCCTGATGCGGCAGTATCACAGTGAAGATTTTCCTTTTAACAAGGATATGATGGCGGTGACGAATGTGTTCTGCCTGCGTGTGGAGAGCATGACGGGCAAGCGTCGGAAAAAAGGAAACGGGGACCGGCAGAAACTTGACGAGATGATGAGCGAGCGCGAGTGACGGCGTAGAGTGCGGATTTGGAGGAGCGGTGCCGCACAGGGAACGGAAAGGTTGTCAGATTTTGCGGGTAACGGGGGAGAGGGACGGTATGGGTGCATTTGTGGAGTTTGCGCATGTAAAAAAAACATATCACATGGGCGAGGTTACGATCGAGGCGCTTCGGGATGTGAGTTTTCAGATCGAGAAGGGCGAGTTCTGCGTGATTGTTGGGGCGTCGGGCGCGGGAAAGACAACGATTCTCAATATCTTAGGCGGTATGGATACGCTCACCGAGGGCAGGGTGTTTTTGGACGGGGAGGAAATATCGGGTTATTCCGCCAGAAAACTGACGACATACCGGCGGCATGACATTGGATTCGTGTTTCAGTTTTATAATCTGGTCGGCAATTTGACGGCGCTTGAGAACGTGGAGCTTGCGGCGCAGATCTGTAAAAATCCGATGGATGCGGGAACAGTGCTGGAGGAGGTCGGATTAAAGGAGCGCGCAGGCAATTTTCCGGCACAGCTTTCGGGCGGTGAGCAGCAGAGGGTTGCCATTGCGCGGGCGCTTGCCAAGAATCCAAAGCTGTTGTTGTGCGACGAGCCGACGGGCGCGCTTGATTACAACACAGGCAAGGCAGTCTTAAAGCTGCTTCAGGATACATGCAGAAAAAGCGGCAAGACAGTCGTTGTTATCACGCATAATCAGGCATTGACGGCAATGGCGGATCGGATCATCACCGTGAAGAACGGGATGATTACCTCCGAAGAAAAAAATGAACATATTATTCCGGTGGAAGAGATCGAGTGGTAGAATGACACACGTGTCATAATCGGCGGGCGTTTGACGGGCGGAGCGCGGAGGGGATGGACGCTGCGGTTGCACTTAAATCGAGAATTGCCGGATGAGACGGGGTGGATGCCGGATGAGAAAGCTTGCATCGGCGTACGGACAGGCAGCAGGGTATGGAGGAGTGGGTTTTTATGAAATCCATGATGAGAAGGACAACAAGAAGAGAGATTATAGGAAGCTTCGGGCGTTATGTGGCGATCATGGCAATCATTGCGCTGGGAGTTGGTCTTTTTGCAGGATTAAAGGTGACAAAGCCGACGATGGTGCAGATTACGGACGCATATGTGACGAAGCATCAGCTTTATGATTACCGCCTGATCTCCGCGTTCGGGCTGGAGGAAGAAGATGTGGATGCGTTTGCCGCGCTTGACGGTGTGCGCGCGGCGGAGGGCGCGGTTTTTGCGGATGTGATCTATTATGCGGGAGAGGATGATGCCGCGCGTGTCGCGAGCGTGCATTCCCTGACGCAGAATTTGAACACACTGGAACTGCGCGCCGGCAGAATGCCGCAGGCGGCGGACGAGTGTGTTGTGGATGACCGTGCTTTTTCGGAGGATGCGATCGGAGAGGCGCTGTATGTCGCGGAGGATAATAGCGAAGATACGCTGGAATTGCTTGCGTATCGGGAGTATACGATCGTCGGTTTGGTGACATCACCGGCATACTTGAATTTTGAACGTGGGAATACGTCGGTCGGAAACGGCGTGGTGTCCTGCTTTGCTTATATTCCCAAAGAAGGATTTTGTTTTGATTATTATTCGGAACTGTATGTCAAGCTGGATTCCGACTTAGAAATTCATTCCGACGCGTATCAGGCGGAAGCGGATGCGCATCAGGATGCGATAGAAGCGCAGCTTATTGCGGCGAACGACCGCCGTTATGACACGGTTGTCAGTGACGCGCGAAGGGAGATCGACGAGGCGCAGGAAACGTTAGATGAGGAGTCGGCAAAGGCGGAAGCGGAGCTTGCGGATGCGCTTGAGGAATTGACCGCGGGGCAGCAGGAGATTGACGATAATCGGAAGCTTTTAGAGGAACAGGAGCAGGAGCTGACTGAGGCGGAGACGGCGCTGACACAGGGAATCGCGGAGATCGACGACGGCATCCGCCAGCTTGAGGAAGCGGTCGCGGCGGCAAACGACGGGCTGAACCAACTGCGGGAACTGGAGCAGATGCAGGCACAAATGCAGGGGCAGTCGCAGATGCCGGGAGGACAAACGCTGACGGCGGAGGAGCTTGCGGCGATGCAGGGGCAGTCGCAGATGGCGGGCGGACAGGCGTTTACGGCGGAGGAGCTCGCGGCGATGCAGGCACAGATGCAGGCACAGATGCCGGGAGGACAAACGCTGACGGCGGAGGAGCTTGCGGCGATGCAGATGCAGGCGCAGGAGTTACAGGCGCAGATTGCGGAGATTACGCAGACAATAGAGACGCTGGAGGCGAATCTGACCGCGCTGCGTACGCAGCGCAGCACACTGGCGGAGCAGCTTGTGCAGGTGCAGGAAGGTTTTTTTGAGATTGCGGATGCCTATGTGCAGCTGCACGAGGCGGAGAGCGAGCTTGCAGACGGCTGGACGGAGTACGAGGACGGGCTGTCCGAATATGAGACAAAGACCGCCGAGGGGCAGCAGGAGATCGATGATGCGCGTCGGGAACTGGAGGAGTTGGAAAAGCCTTCTTATTATCTTTTGACACGAAATGAAAACATCGGTTATGTCTGCTTTGAAAATGATTCGAGCATCGTGGAGGGCATCGCCAATGTGTTCCCGATTTTCTTTTTCCTTGTGGCGGCGCTCGTATGTATCACGACGATGAACCGCATGGTGGAGGAGCAGCGGACGCAGATCGGCGTGCTGAAAGCGCTCGGCTACGGCAAAGCGGCGATCATGGGGAAGTATATGATCTATTCGGGGAGCGCCGCGATGATCGGCTGTATCAGCGGCTTCCTGATCGGAAGCTATGTGTTCCCGAATGTTATTTGGACGGTGTACGGATTGATGTATTCGGTCGGCGGAAGCGGGTATCTGATCGATGTGCCGTTAGCGTGCATTTCCGTCGTTGTTTCCCTGATCTGTTCGATAGGAACGACATGGCTGTCATGCCGGATGGAGCTCGGCAGTGTTGCGGCGCAGCTCATCCGCCCGAAAACGCCGAAAGCAGGCAAGCGGATCTTTTTGGAATACCTGCCGTTTCTCTGGAAACGGATGAAGTTTCTGCATAAGGTTTCCGCGCGTAATATTTTCCGCTATAAAAAACGATTTTTTATGATGGTATTAGGCGTCGGCGGCTGTATGGCGCTGCTGCTCACGGGGCTTGGCATCAAGGATTCCATTGCGGATGTCGTGGTCGAGCAGTACGATCATATTCAGACGTACGACATGGCGGTTTCGTTCCGGAACGCGCCGGATGCGGCGCAGCGGGAGGAGCTTGCGGAGGATACGCAGGGAATGCTTCGAAGCGGGATCTATTATATGCAGGCGTCCGTGGATATTTCTTTTGACCGCACGACAAAGTCGATCGATTTGATCGTACCGGAGGATGCGGAGCAGATTGCGGAGGTTTTGAAACTGTTCGACGAAAAGGGAGAAACGATCGCCTATCCGGGAGTCGGAGAGGCGGTACTTTCATCGAAATGCGCGCAAAAACTGGGGGTCCGTATCGGCGATACCGTGACGCTCAGGGACGGGGACATGAGGGAGTTTCGCGTGAAGATCAGCGGGATCTGTACGAATTATGTGTATAATTATGTTTATCTTAGCGCGGAGACTTATCACGACCAGACCGGCAGGGAGCCGGAGTATAAGAGTATGTGGTGTAATACCGCCGAGGGGCAGGATGTGTACGAGGCGGCGGCAAAGATCATGAACGAGGAGAACACGGCGTCGGTCATGATCGCGGAGGATACAAAGCGGCGGTTTACGAGCATGATGTCAAGCTTAAATTACATTGTGGTTCTGGTCATCTTCTGTGCGGCGGCGCTCGCTTTCATCGTGTTGTATAATCTGACGAATATCAATATCACCGAGCGCATCCGCGAGATCGCGACGATCAAGGTGCTCGGTTTTTATCCGGGGGAGACGGCTTCGTATGTGTTCCGTGAAAATCTGGTGCTGACGGGGATCGGCGCGGTCGTGGGAATCCCGCTCGGCATCTGGCTGCACCGTTTTGTAATGGAGAAGATCGACATTGATATGGTGAATTTTAAGGTGCGCATTCTGCCGCAGTCCTATGTGTTCGGTATCGTGCTGACGTTTGTGTTTGCGATGGTTGTCAACGGGGTCATGTATATCAAGCTGCAAAAAATCAATATGGCGGAGTCGCTTAAGTCGATCGAGTAACATCAGCATGAAATGCGCAGTTTTGCGCAGGCATGAACGATCGGACAGATATAGAAAGGAAACAGGAGAAATGAAAGTAAGACCGAACAGCGGGAATATGAAGATCATGGGGCGGACGACGCAGGTCGGGGATATTCTTTATTTGGGATTTTCGGCGTCTTATGTGGAATTTGAGACAGTGGCGAGCCGGGTCAGCGTGACGATGTGTACGGATGCCGCGCCGCAGGAAGAGAGTCTTTTGGGGTGGTTTGCGGTTTATCTGGACGGCGCGGCGCAGCCTGCCGTGCGCAGGGCATTGCGGAATCCGGAGGAGGAATTTGTGATCTTTGAGGAGGCGCAGGCGAGAAACGTAAAGATCCGCCTTGTAAAAATGTCGGAGGCGGCGTTCGGGCTTGTCGGGATCAGGGAGTTTGATATTGTCTGCGGGTGCGGCGAGCAGGAAGAGGCGAAGCAGAGGAGCGACGGACAGGGAAGTGTGAAGCAAAGGAATGCCGGGAACGGAAATGACATATATGTCACAAAAACGCCGAACCGCCCGCACCGGATGGAAGTGATCGGAGATTCGATTACCTGCGGTTACGGTAACGAGGGCGTTCTCGACAAGGATACGTTTACGACCGCGCAGGAAAATCCGGAGGAGGCGTATGCGGTCTTGACGGCAAATGCGCTGGACGCGGATTATCAGCTTGTCTCATGGAGCGGTATCGGCGTGATCACAAACTGGATTCCGGAGGACGTCAACGAACCGCTTGAGGAAATTTTGATGCCGGATCTATATTCGTACCGTGATAAAAGATTATGTGAAAAATTGGGACTGCCGCTTGAAAAGTGGGACAGCGCGGAGTATCAGCCGGAGCTGATCGTGCTTCACCTTGGAACGAATGATGACAGTTATGTTAGAAAAATACCGGAGCGGCAGGCATATTTTGCGGGCAGGTATTATGCTTTTTTGGAACAGATTCATGAACAGAACCCGCAGGCGGCGATCCTTTGCGCGCTCGGCGTGATGGGGCAGAATCTGTGCGAGGAGGAGGAGCGGCAGACGCGCCGCTTTGCACAGGAACATCCCGGCGTGCGGATCGGTTATCTTGTGCTGCCGGAGCAGGATGCGGCGGACGGGATCGCAACGGATTCCCATCCGAGTAAGCGGACGCACAAAAAGGTGGCGGCGGTTCTGACAGAGAAGATTCGGGCGTTCATGGGCTGGTAAATTTGTAAATATCCGCGGCATAGAAAGGGTATGGGTTTCACATGGAGATCAGGGAGTGTCTCAATGAGTTGTTTGTGCAGCTCTTTCGCGATATTCTTATCATAGAGGAAAAGGCGTTAAAAAAAGGCGAGCATCAAAACCTGACGATTAACGACATGCATGTCATTGATGCGATCGGGGACGGCGCGCCGAAAAATATGAGCAGCGTCGCAAAGGCGCTGCAAGTGACGACGGGAACGCTCACCATATCCGTGAACAGTCTTGTAAAAAAAGGATATGTGGATCGCGTGCGGAGCGAGGAAGACCGCAGGGTTGTGCTTGTTTCCCTGACGGAAGCGGGGCGCCGCGCGCACAGTGAACATAAGCGTTTTCATGAGCGGATGATCGAACGCATCACAGAGCGCTTAAGTCCGGCGCAGAGCGAGGTACTCGCGGGCGCGCTGACGGACATGGTGCAGTTTTTCAAGGAGCAGAAGTAAGCAGCGCTTCCCGCAGCATGGCAAACGGCGCGGGACCGGCGGAGAGAAAAAAAGTATGAAAGCGCATATCGCTGTAGGCTTCGCCCCAGACTTCCTTCGCAGTTTCCTTTAAGGAGACGATCTCCAAATAACCGAGATAGTATTTTAAGTAATTGACCGGTTCTTCCACAATATATTCATAAACCGATTTTATGACGTCTGTGTCGGATATGCCGTAAGCGCTGAGAAGCGCGGCAGTTTCGTCAAACGTCATGCCATAATAGTGAATGGATACGTCCAACATGGAGTACAGGCAGAGCTGGATGCGTCGGTCGGTCCGGTAAAAATCACAGAGCAGCGCGAGCGTTTCGGGGGAGTATGCGGCTGCTGTCTCGGAGAGCGCCGCATCGTCTGCGGTATCGCCGGAAGCAGGAGTCTGCGATCCGGAGAGCGCCGCATCGTCCGCGGCGCCGCCGGAAGCAGGAGTCTGCGATCTGGAGAATGCGGCATCGTCCGCGGTGCCGCCGGAGTCTTGCGGATGTCGGGGATGCGAAGCGGTCTCCGACTCCTGCATGAGCTGTGCAGCGTAGGAATAGGACAGGTCTTCGACATAAGTAGCCCAGCCCTCGGCGTAGCCGCCGTAGGAGAGAACGCCCTCCAGGGGCATGAGGGAGTTGACATTCATGTCACCTAAGTGGTAGACATTTTGGTACAGATGCCCCGGATAGCCCTCGTGTGCGAGCGTCGTGTAGAGCGTAAGGGAATCCGGCTCATCGCCATAATTGATGTAGATACTGTTGCTGCGGTAGTCGTCTATCGCAGGAATCATATAGAATGCGGGACTGGTGTAAGGACTGAGCGCATCGTCCACGGGTTTGATCTCGTGGAGGACCACGGCGGGGAGGGCAGGAAAATCTTCCGTCATGCGGGCGTGCAGATCGCCGACCATTTCTTCGGGCGTATAGCCGTCCAGCAGACCGGGCGCGGTCAGTAACGCCTGCGTCGGGTCGGGCAGCGTTTCGGAGAGCGCGGAAATGATGTTGAAAAGCGTGTCATAATCAGCGGCAAAGTTTTCTGTCAGAAGTGTCATAATTTCTTCGGGCGTGCGGGAAGAGCCGGTGAGGGCGGCGAGCCTTGTCTCGTAATAGCGGCGGCCGTCCGCGTAATGGCAAAGCCCCTGCTCGTTTGTGCCGCTTCCTTTTAAGAGGAATAACCCGTCGGCGAGGCGGGCGTAGGCAGGCGCGACGATCCCGGTGAGGATCGCGTCATGTCGGGCAAGATATTGCTGCATTTCCGATTCGGTACACAGTCCCTCTGAGAGAAGTGCGTTCAGGCGGGAACGGAATGTGACCTGTAAAAAATGACTGCCCTGCGCAAGCTGTTCCTTTGAGCAGAGTGTGTCGCACTGCGCGATCACTTTTGTCACGGCGGCATCCGACATAAAAAGCCCCGCCTCCGCTTTCTGCTGTTCATAGAGGAGCAGGCCGTCGAAATAATCGCCTACGCAGGAAAGCGTGTCAAGATAGCGCTCCGCATCCTCGCGGGAGTGGATGCGGTATTCGGCAAACAGGATGAGCAGGGAGGTCTGTTCGCCGGAAGACGGGGAGAGCGGTTCCCCGTAAAACGGCATGGTAAGCTCGGAAAGGCTGCTGCGCAGGGACTGTTCCATGATGCGGTAGATCCAAAGGTCATGCGCGGAGAGTTTACGCGCATCTATTTCTGACAGACGCGTCATAAGACCGGAATACACAGCCTCCGTCTCTGCAGGGGTATTTTCCGTATAGACGGGCAGGCAAATCCGTGCGGGATCAAACGAATCGCCGGCGCGCTGCGCAAAGGATTCCGGGTGTGCCATCGTGTAGTGCAGGCTTAGGCTGTTGCCGGAAAGCTCATAGGCGATGAGCCCGTCGGAGAGTGCGAGTAACTTTTCGTGTTCTTTTCGGGGCAGGCGCTCATGGGTGACAAACAGACTGACGCCGAAAAGAGCAAGCAGGACCGCGCTGTATACGATGAGGTGCTTGCGGATCTTACGGGCGCAGGATGTTTGCACGGAGGATGCTTCCGCGCCTTTATGTATCAGAGAATGAGACTTTTGATGAAGGACGGACATAAGATTTCGGGAGAGCATATTTTTTTAACCTGACAGGGATTTTCGCATGATTTTTTATAGTATATGAGAGACACGCACAAAGGTGAACCGGAAATCGGAGAGGAGATTTTATGGAATGGCAGGAACCGCAGCCGCAGCAGACAATTTATACGGAATATATTCCCGAAGATATTTTGCGCGAAGCGGGAATTGACGGCGAGCCGCTTGCCATGGAGCAGCTGCGTGCCGAGCTGTATGAGCTGGAGCATGACGTTGCCGTTTCGAAAAACGAGCTTGAGAGAATGAAAAGGGAGTGGGACGGGATTAAACGGTCGCTGCGGTTTACTCTGATCATGCTGGTCGTCTTTTTTCTGTTGCGCATTTTTATGGAGGTGTGGTATCGGGAAGTCTGGGTGCTGTCTCAATGGAGCGCCGCGCAGGGTGATGATATGCTTTCTACTTCGATACAGATGGGCGGTTTCTGGATCAGATTTTTCAGAGAGCTGTTCTATGGGTTCGAGGGGGTTTTTCTTGCGCGGTTGGTATATGTATTCTATCGGTTTTTCAGCAATCAGGACTGGAAAGCGTCGCGGTGGTGGTGTAATTGGCAAAAAAAGAAAAATCTCTGCGCGGAGATCGAACAATATGAGCTGTGGTTTGCAGGGCAGGAGGACCGCCTGCGCAGATTAAAGCAGGTGCGCACGGCGTACCGCGAGCGAAAACAGGAAGAATGGCGGGAGGAGAGTCTGCCGGAACGTGTTGCAGAGGAACGGGAGCTGGGATGAGGGATCCCAAATGTTCTGCCGCAGGATTTTGCAACGGCGGCGGAGCGTTCCTTCGCATAAAATTCAGCGCGTTTTCGAAAAACGCATTGTCGTGATTTTTTATCTGTGATAGAATAAAGACAGCTTGATTTGACGAAAAAACCAATCGGAAAGGGGGCTTTGGAAGCCGCGTGCCGGTCTGCCGAACGCTTCCCTCAAAAAAAGAAAGGAGTATCGTAAAACATGATGAACTTAGAACTTGCTAAGGCTGCCAATCGTGTGCGCAAAGGAATCGTGTCTTCCGTACATAGCGCAAAGGCAGGACATCCCGGAGGCTCGCTTTCTGCGGCGGATGTCTATACGTTTTTGTATTTCGAGGAGATGAATATTCATCCCGACGATCCGAAGAATCCGGACCGTGACCGTTTTGTTTTGTCAAAAGGACATACGGCGCCCGGCTATTACTCCACACTTGCAAACCGTGGTTTTTTCCCGGTGGAGGATCTGCTGACGCTGCGGAAACTCGGTTCTTATTTACAGGGGCACCCGGATATGAAGCACATCCCCGGCGTGGATATGAGCAGCGGCTCGCTCGGGCAGGGAATTTCCGCGGCGGTCGGCATGGCGCTTGCGGGGAAGATGGATAACAAGAATTATCGTGTCTACACACTGCTCGGCGACGGAGAGATTCAGGAGGGACAGGTCTGGGAGGCGTCCATGTTTGCGGGCGCGAGAAATTTAGATAATCTCTGTGTGATCGTGGACAATAACGGATTGCAGATCGACGGAAAGATTGAGGACGTCTGCTCGCCGTATCCGATCGACAAGAAATTCGAGGCGTTCAATTTCCATGTCATCAACGTGAACGCGCATGATTTTGACGAACTGCGCGCGGCGTTTGCCGAGGCAAGGGCGCAGAAGGGAAAGCCGACCGCGATCATCGCCCACAGCGTAAAGGGCAAGGGCGTGTCCTTTATGGAGAACAATGCGGGCTGGCACGGCAAAGCGCCGAACGACGAGGAATATGCAGTGGCGATGGCGGATCTGGAGAAGATCGACGCCGAATTAGAGAAAGCGGGTGAGGCATAATGGCAGATGTGAAAAAAATAGCAACGAGAGAGAGTTATGGCAACGCACTCGCAGAGGTCGGCAAAGACTATCCGAATCTTGTTGTTCTGGATGCCGATCTTGCGGGGGCGACAAAGACCAGTACGTTTCAGAAGGCGTTTCCCGATCGTCATATCGACTGCGGGATCGCCGAGTGTAATATGGTAGGAATCGCGGCGGGGCTTTCCACGACGGGCAAGATTCCGTTCGTCAGTTCGTTTGCGATGTTTGCGGCGGGGCGCGCGTTTGAGCAGGTGCGCAATTCCGTCGGCTATCCGCACTTAAATGTCAAGATCGGCGCGACGCACGCGGGCATTACGGTCGGCGAGGACGGCGCAAGCCATCAGTGTAACGAGGATCTTGCCTTGATGCGGACGATCCCCGGTATGGTTGTGATGTGTCCTTCCGACGACGTGGAGGCAAAGGCGGCTGTGCGCGCGGCGGTGGAGTATGAGGGACCGGTTTATTTACGGTTTGGCAGAAGCGCGGTGCCGGTCATCAACGACAGACCGGAATATTCGTTTAAGATCGGAAAAGGCGAGGTACTCCGCGAGGGTACGGACGTGACGATCGTGGCGACCGGAATTTGTGTGGCAAACGCGTTGGAAGCGGCTAAGAAGCTTGCCGCGGACGGTGTGAGCGCCGAGGTCATCAATATCTGCACGATCAAACCGCTTGACGAGGAGCTGATCGTTGCAAGCGCAAAGAAAACGGGTAAGGTTGTTACGGCGGAAGAGCATTCCGTGATCGGCGGCTTAGGAAGCACCGTATGCGATGCGCTCTGCAAATCAGCGCCGACGCCGGTATGCAAGATTGGCATGCAGGACGTGTTCGGCGAGTCCGGCTCCGCGAATGCGCTCGTTGAGAAATACGGGCTGGACGGCGAGGGGATTTATAAGCAGGTGAAGGAGTTTTTGGGGTAAACTCTTTTGAGGGCTTGCGATGAATGAGAAAGCGGGTTTCTATTATGGGGACCTGCTTTCTTTTAACCTGTCTACGTGGCAAATAGGCGGCAAGAGTCTGCGCCGGATAAAAGGGATGAAAAATGGAACAGAAGAAAAAGGTGGAAAAAATGCAAAAAGCAGGGCAAATATCTGATACAGAATTAAAGGAGTGGCTGCTTCATGTGCATGAGAAATATTTTATTGAATTGAAGAAAGCGAACGAACTGCCAAACTCATTTTGGGAAAGCTATTCCTCTTTTTGTAATACATCCGGTGGATTCATTATTCTCGGAGTAACAGAAGGGGAAACACAAAACGAGATCACAGGCGTTGGAAATGTAGAGAAAACAATGATCGCTTTGTGGGATCAGCTTTCTAATAATAATAAAGTCAGCTATAGAACGGTGGATAATCAGGATGTGAATACATATAGAATTGATGGAAAAGATATTATCATAGTATATGTGAAGGAAGCAGTGGAAAGCATGAAGCCGGTGCATATAGGTGGTAAGTTAGAAAATTCATGGATCAGAACGGGAGATGGGGACCGCAGGGCTACGAAAGAAGAGTTGGCGGCTTTTATGAGAAATGCACAACCGGGACAGGATGGTTTGGCGGCGGATTCTTTCACATTGGAAGATTTAGACCTGGATTCGGTTATCACATATAAAGAGCGTGTAAGCAGAAGATTTCCTAAAAAGCATTATATGGAGATGAATCATCAGGCATTTTTAAGTGAAATAGGTGCCTGCTTTACAGATAGAAAGACCGGAGAATGGAAGATCAAAAGAGGAACGTTACTATTTTTGGGAAAGGTGAACTCCATAAAAGAGATCTTTCCGCATTTTCATTTAGATTATTTTAATCGGAGAGGCAATAATCCAAGATGGGCGGATCGCGTTTCCGATGATGAGCCAAGCGATTATGAAATGAATTTGTATAATTTTTATCATATTGTATATGAGAAAATAAAAGGGTTATTGCAGGAATCGTTTATGCTGGACAGTATACAACAGAGAATTCCGTTGTCAGATTTTGATGAGACGATCAGGGAATGCTTGGTTAATTGTCTGGCGCATGCAGATTATGTACAGGGCTATCCTTCTACCAAAATAGATGTGTATGACGGATGGTTTTGTTTTACGAATCCGGGGAAAATGCTGATTTCGACACAACAGTTCTTTTCGGGAGGAGATTCAAGACCGCGAAATGAGACGATCATGAAATTGTTCCGTTTACTGGGAGCGTCTGAACGGCAGGGATTTGGCGGACCGATGATTTATAAGAGTGCAATAAAGAATGACTTCAAAAGACCGGAAGTGACGACAAATTTGGAGAGGACAGAACTGAAAGTCTGGAATATTGATTTGGCGGATTCTTATTCTGAGTTATCCACAGATGAGAAAAGTCTGTTAAGGTACATTATGAAAAGCGGTCAGGCTCAGTCTGTAAACGAAATGAAAGCGGCATTGCATATGACCGAATATAGGGTACGGAAAGGAGTACAAATACTTGAGGATAAAAAATTGATCGGGAAGATCGGGAATGGACCGTCAACGAAGTATACGGTAGGGATGGAGAGTATTGAGTTTTTGACACAAATACAGGTGGCAATGGAGACCCTGAAGAGGCAGATGAATGAAACTACCTCGTGACTATCTCGTGATTATCTCGTGAAAAGTTGGAGAAAAGGGCGAAGAACCGTAATGTTTTTCAGAAATCAACACAAGTATATGCGTTTTTAGTATCTCGTGATTATCTCGTGATTATCATGTGAAATCACGAGATACCTATATTTATTTTCTCATAGACATCAAGTTGTGATCAAGGGTTAGGATTTTCATATCATTTGGAACACCACCAATCCGGTCTGCAGATGGCAAAAAACTTTCATTGACAGCGCGCGCCGCAAAAGTTACTATAATGTAGGAAGGCAGAATGTTCAAACGGATGTTTTAACATGGAATAGAGGGGTGCTTTATGAGAGTATTTTTGACGAGCGATCCGGGCGGCTCCTATCAGGATAAGGTCGGCGTGTGTATTCCGTGTGAGCTGGATAATTCGAATGAATTTGTTACGAATCTGAAAAAACATTGGCCGAATGAAGCAAAAGGACTGATTATTGCGGCGTATCCCGACGACGCGGTCATCAATGACAGTTTAAGAAGTCAGATTCCCGAATCTTTCTGGCTGTCAGGGCTTCCGTTCCGCGATTTAGAGGTTTGCGACGCGCGAAACGAAAAGCAGGTGCGGCAGCTTGTGTCTGACAGTAATGTCATTATTTTGGCGGGCGGGCATGTGCCGACGCAGAATCAGTTTTTTTGGCGCATTCATCTAAAAGAGGTCCTGTATGAGTATCAGGGCATTATCATTGGCATTTCCGCCGGAAGCATGAACAGTGCGGGCATTGTCTATGCGCAGCCGGAACTGGAGGGCGAAGCGGTCGATCCGCGCTATGAGCGTTATCTGGATGGGCTGGGACTGACGGATGTCCGGATCCTGCCGCATTATCAGTATCAGAGAGGGCTGACACTGGACGGAAAGCGGGTGTTTGAGGATCTGTGCATTCCTGACAGCCATGTCAGATCTTTTTATGCGCTGGTGGACGGTTCTTATCTTTTTATAGATAAGGACGGCAGTACTACCTTATACGGCGAAGCCTACCTGCTGGAAGACGGTTTCGAAAAGAAAGTCTGTGAGCGAAATCAAAAGATCCGGATTTTGGGATAAAAAAGCAAAGACAAAGGGACGTCGGTGCGGCGTCCCTTTTGTGACATATATGCGAAAGTGGGAAAAATATGCTCGATATACTAATTGTAGAAGATAACAAAGAAATCGGTATTTTGCTGTGTGATTTTTTGCGTAAGGAGAATTACACGGTCAGCGTAGCCCGGACCGGTGAAAAAGCTTTGGAATTGTATGAAAAATATGGAGCCAAAGTGATCGTGCTGGATATTATGCTTCCCGGAATGGACGGATTTGCGGTTTGTTCTAAGATCAGGGAGACTTCCAATACCCATATTTTAATAGCCAGTGCCAAAGTGGAAAAGAATGATAAATTGAAAGGCTTAAATCTTGGCGCCGATGATTACATTGAGAAGCCTTATGATATAGATATTTTAATTGCCAAGATCAAAGGCATTTTCAAGAGAAAATACGGTCAGGCGGAGATCGTAGAGGGGAATATCCGCTTGAATACGGTGCAACAGTCGATATATGTGGACGGGCAGAAAAAAGAAGCTACCGAAAAGGAGTTTGAACTGTTAAAGCTGCTGATCGAGAATAAGAATGTAACGATGAAGAAGGGGTATTTGTTCAATACCGTTTGGGGAAGCGACAGCGATTCGGAGATCCAGACACTGACGGTACATATTAAGCGGCTTAGGGAAAAAATAGAAGAAGAACCCAAAAAGCCTAAGCATATTATTACAGAGTGGGGAGTAGGGTATCGGTTTGAGTAAGTTCAAAATTTTTATACTTTGGATTGTCATTGTTGAGATATTGCTTATATTGTAGGAAAAAATTTATGGTGAATTTAGATTATCTCTTTAGAAGTTCTTATATGTCGGTATAGCCCGTATT
>JAMPAG010000090.1 GCA_023667365.1 bacterium
CATAGTGGTGTTGGTGAAAATGGGTTCCTGTGGATAAAACTGCGGAAACTCAAGCAACGGAAAAGAGGATGCATTTTCCGCGCGGACATGTTATACTGAAAGGCAATGGCGAACACAGCGGATGGCGGGTCTGCGGAGCTGTGAGTTTGGGGACAATGGGCTGTAATATGCAGGCAGTCGCGGGCATCAAAACGGTACTGATTGAGTCCATATTGAAAATGACGGTCGCTTTGGGGAGCATGTTGGTATGTATAATCTTTTTGAAGCCGGAAATGCATTGAATACGCCTTTTGAGTGCTTTGTCTATGATGCCGGGCAAAACCGTTTTCCGGTCAGACCGCACTGGCATTATTTTGCGGAACTGATCTTTATGCTGGAAGGCAGCGCCGAAATGCATACGGACGAAAATGTCCACATTGCCAATATCGGCGATATGGTCTTTTTTCATCCGCAGTCGGTCCATTCCATCTATGCCGCCGCACCGGGAACGCTGCGCTATATCGTGCTCAAATTTGACATCAACCGCATCCACATCACGTCTTCCTATGCGCCAAAGCTGCGCAGTATTGTAAAAAGTGCGCATGATAAGCATCTGCCGTTCTATTTTTCCGCCGCGGAAGCGGAGCAGATGGAGTGCGGGCGCCTTTTTTCGGATTGTGTGACCGAACTGCAAAAACAGGAATACGGCTATGACAAGATCATCCAGACAAAACTCTATCATCTTTTAATGAATATCATCCGCCGCTGGATGCGCGACGGTTTCTCGATCGACCATGATGTGTTCGCCGCCGACGCTCAATACGACATCGACAGCGTTACGGAATATATCGACTCCAACATCAAGGAAAATCTTCAGGTCGCCGATATTGCGTCCAAGTGCGGTCTCAGCTATTCGTGCTTTGCCAAGAAATTTCATCAGCTTTACGGAAAGAGCTGCAAGACTTATATTGAGGAAATGAAAATTTTTAAGGTGGAGGATTTTCTTCTTTTTACGAGCTTCGACTTAACCTACATCAGCCAGGAGACCGGCTTTTCCGATTGCAGCCATATGATTAAGAGTTTCAAAAAATACCGCGGCTGTACGCCGAAGCAGTTCCGGATGCGGCATAAGCAGGCGTAGGACAGCTTAACTAATCGTTGCGTAAATCAATTGCTATTTGATAGTATGCACTGAAAACGGATGATATAATTTTTTCATCAAATGAAAAAGGAGGCATTACTATGGATATGCAAAAAATGGGAAAGCATCTTATCAAATTACGAAAAGGGAAAGGTTGGACGCAACAGCAGTTGGCAGAACAGGTAGGTGTATCACCGCAAGCTGTTTCAAAATGGGAATGCGGAGAAACGGTACCGGATATAGAGATATTAGAAAAAATCTCTATTATTTTCAATGTAACGATTGACTCTGTTATCAAAGCTCAAGATGTAAATCATTTTGTTTTTGAATTTGGCGTTGGTATTCTCCCCTACATTGATATGTCAAAACCGGATAGTTTGATCCAACAAGTAAATAAGTATCATGAAATTGCGGAATTTCCCAAAATCCGGTTTAAGGATAATGCAGAATTAAAAGATATGCAGTACCGTATTATTTTAGATGATGTCATTATGGCAGATAATGATTTAGCGTATGTGGAGGAAACTATGCGGATTGCTGAAATGCTGTCATATATAAAATTATACATAAATTAAGGCCGGGGATGGACTATTCCGAAGAATTTCACGGGCAGGTCTTATCGGCATGTTCCTCTCAAAATATGCAGAATACCGATAAGGGCGTATCAGAAAGCCGGACCAAATCTAAAACCCGCCCTCCTGATACGCCCTTGCGATCACATAAGATGGCTCAAAGTATGCACTGCAGTCGGCAGCTTCGATACTAATTCTTTATCCACATCACACCTGTCAAAATCTCCGTAATGAAGGTCATATGCTTCCACCCAGTCGTCTTCCACATCCAGCGGGTTCTGCGAATGAATGACATTTCTGTAAACTAGGATATACTAATTTCATAAAAACTTCCATTGTGTTTATCGTTTATTTCTCTAACTTTATCAATCAGCAGGTAATCGAAGTTGCTCCCAATTTTGAGATGATTCTGCATCACATTCACCCACTTTCACCTTAAAACCGCCTCTACTCCATAACCACAGTGGCGTATGAATATCTATCGGACACCTTTCTGTTTCTCTGAATACTTCTTCCCAAAGAAGACTAACTTTCTCCCTTATTGTAGGCTTTTCTAATTCATCATGCATAATCAGTCCCAGTTTTTCGCTTGCTTGTATTACATGTGTATCGGGAGCAACTGTGATATATTGCCTATCCTCTAACCTTGCGTCTGTGTATTGAATCATTACATAAAGCCAATAATTCAAAATTTTAGTGCCTGACAGAAATGGAAAGCTCTTTTTGTTTGCTAATATGTATTCTTTCACTTTCTTTACGGAGTTATCGTTATTCAAGAAAAGATTTCTAACATCTCCTTGAAATTTATCAACAAACGTATTGCATAGTCGAAGCCATATTTCCACATGTTTATTAGGCTGAAGTGCAACTTTATGCTTTAGCAGCTTATCACGCAAATCTTCTTGCGGCATCTGTATAACACTTTCTGGGAGAAACACATCTTTAGTCTCAACATCCAGATATGCTGCTTTGGCCGCTTCCCAAAGTTTATACGAATTACGTTGATAATTCAAGGCCATTGGTAAAGTAAAATATAAATAGTTTTCCTTAGTTCCGCTTCCTAATCCGGGGTTGGCATCCTCTGGCATAATTTCCCCGCCAAGGTCTCCATCATGATAAAGTTGCAGGAGCCGCTCAACATTTTTCAAGATAGTTTCTTTCTCCTCAGAACTGAGTTTTATTTCTTCCATTGTACTAATTTTTCATACATCTTCCTCTTAAAAATCATTTTGGCTCCCATCCCTGTGTTTTCCGTTTCTCTCCTGCTGCTTTCCAGCATAACATGCTTTTCTGTAATGCGCAAGTTTGAACAGCCTTATTTATCTTGTAATGCGCATCTTTATATTGTCTTCATTTTCTGTAATGCGCATTTTTCTCTTCTTATGCTTATCGCGCAAAAGGCAGACGCGAAATGCTTCGCATTTCACGCTCGCGTTGCTCGCCGCAAAGTGACTTCTATGCGTCTCTCCGTGCAAGCACGGTCGCCGCATAAAAATCACTTCGCTTCTCTGCTTATCGCGCAAAAAAACAGAGCCGCCGACGAATCCGATCCGCCGCAGCTCTGTTCTGCCAACATTTCTCACCACACTCCAAAACATTTCCCGATCCAATACCCGAATCCCAGCACCCAGCTTGTCACAATGCCGTAAAGAATGACCGGTCCCGCGATCGTAAAGATTTTCGCGCCGATCCCGAACACCTGACCTTCCTTCTGGTATTCGATCGCCGGGGACGCCACGGAATTGGCAAAGCCCGTGATCGGCACCAGCGCGCCCGCGCCCGCAAACGCGCCGAGCTTCTGATACAGATTCAAGCCGGTCAGAAGCACGCTGAGGAAAACAAGAATGACGGAGCACCAGGTTCCCGCTGTCTCCTTATCCAAGCCGAACTGCTCCGTCGCGACATTTAAGATCACCTGTCCGAGCGTGCAGATCAATCCGCCGACGATAAACGCTTTTACCATCTGCCACCAGATATTCTTTTTCGGCGTCATCTGCTCGACATATTCCTGATAGACCTGCTTCTTTTGCTGCATCCGGCTCTGCTGATGCTTCTGCTCCTCGTAGGTTCCCTTCATATCCTTCGACTGCTCTGCCATAATCCCGATTCCCCGCTTTCGATTCTTTTTTCGGGAATAGGATGCGTCGTTTGTGAAAAAAATATGCGCAAACCGGGCACTTATTTTTTCCCCGCCTTTTTCATGCTGACGCGCTTTTATTCTTCAATCCGCTTGATCAAAACGGCGCATACAATTACCGCGACGAGCAACATGCACAAAAGCGCCAGACATTTTTCGATACAAAAAACAGGTTCTGTCATGATCTCATATCCCCATGTTGCCGGCATCGCTTTTCCTGCAAGGCGCAGCGGCTCCGGCAGCAGACTGCCCGGAAACATGATTCCCGAAAGCATGACGGACGGCAGAAACACGAGGATGGACACCATCGGCGTTTTTGCCTGATCTTTTACCGCCAGACCGATCACGCTCGCAATGCTCAACGATACGGCGATCAAAATGGCAAGGCATCCGAAATAGCTTCCCGGCTCCGCCGGCATCTCGGCGTGAAACAAGAGCGGCGATGCCGCGTAAAGAATCATGCTCATCAAAAACAGATGAAGAAACGACGAAAGATTCGTCAGAACAAGTCCCTGCCACAGCGGCACACCGTTCGCACGATAGACTTTCTTTATATCGCCCCCGTAAATCTCCACGAGCGAGGGCGGCAGTCCGATCAGCGCGCCCATCGTCACCCCGAACACGGTCATGGATTGCGTGAGCGTGGCTTTTGCGTCCGGCATGACGGACGTAAAGATCCCGCCCATGATCGCAAAAAATAAAAGCGGCACAAAATAGCAGGCCGTCAGCAGCGTTTTGCTTCTTATATCCAATTTCCACTGTAATGCCGCCCCATAGAAAAAAGCATCCGCACGCCACATCCATTCCCTCCGGCGGCTTCTCTCGTTTCCATCCATCCTCAGTTCCTCCTTTTCTTCCTGAAACAATTTCTTTCCAACTGCTGCTCCAGAGAACCGCGGCTCACACGGATGTCCAGAATCTCCGTTCCGGTTTCCTGATAACGGGAAAGCAATTTTAGCAGCGTCTCCCCGATGCGGTCCGATTCCAAATGCTCCGTTCCCGTACTTGTTTTCACGGAAATATCGTAACGCTTTCCGAGCTGTGCGTTCAGTTCTTCGACCGTTCCGACAAACGCGATATTCCCGTCCCGCAGGATTGCGATCCGGTCGCACAGACTCTCCACCTCCGCCATGTCATGGCTTGCTAATATCAAGGTTTTTCCCTTCTTTTTTAACTGTCGGATCTGTTCATGAAGCGCGATTCTTCCTTCCACATCCAGTCCTGCAGTCGGTTCGTCCAAAAAAATAATATCGGGATCGCTAAGCAGCGCAAGCGCCAAATGCAGCCGCCGTTTCTGCCCCGTCGATAATTGGTAATATTGTTTTTGCGCAAATGCGCCGATGCCGAGCGCGTCATCCTGCCCCGACAGGAAACCGCGGCTATGCGGATGGAACGCCTGATGATTCCACTTTGCAAACAGCCGCAGCGCTTCAGCCGCTTTGATATACTCCGGCAAAGCCGCGGATTGCAGTTGAATCCCTGCTTTCCCGTTTACAATGATATTGCCGCCGTCATACCTCTTTAATCCTTCCATGCATTCCAGCGTTGTCGTTTTTCCCGCGCCGTTTCCGCCAAGCAGCGCAAAACATTCACCCTGACGCACACGAAAACTTACATCTTTCAGCACGACACGCTTTCCGTAACTTTTTCTTAACTGTTCGACCCGTATTGCATTTTCCATAAGAAATCCCTCATTTTTATGCAGCACACTTGATAAAATCTTTGATTTTTTGCACTTACTACCAACGACAGCACGCAGATCAAGCCATCCGCGCAATCGCTTGCAGTACGACGCACCGCTTTGCTCCTTCATCCGCCCAAGATCATTGTTTTCCGCGAAAATAAGCATTCAGCGCGGGTTCAATAAACGTATTCGCTTTCTCCTGTCTCTTTTTCCATTCCGCGTCCGTGCCTTCGGCATTTCCCAGCTCCATGAGCTTGGAAAGCACATTCGTGTCGCCGCCCGTAAATTGCATGATCATCCCCCAATACGCCTTCGCGAACGCCTGCGCCTCGCCGCTGTCTGCAGAAACGCCCTCGCTTCCAAGACGTAGTGCCTCCTCCTGTAACCGCGTAAAATCCTGCATAAAAGCGGCGGCGCTGTCTTTGTCAAAACGAGAACGGATATGATCGAGCATCTGATCGTCAAAGTGCTTGATCATCCAGTAAAAATCATTTTTCATTTGCAAATTTACGATAATATCCGCATATTTTTTGAAGTCTACCGACTGCATTTGCAGCACTTCCCTGCGCAGCGCCTCCAGTTCCCGCAGCGACTCGGACAGGCTTTCGATCTTCTTTTGAACAACGTCCGCCTGCTCCGCAAGCACATTGGCAACTTCCCCCGGCGTATCGAGCGGGATCAGCCGTTCCTTAATATCGTTCAAAGAAAATCCCAGATGCTTTAGGGAGAGGAGCTGATGCAGCTTCACGATGTCTTTATCCGTATAAAGCCTGCGCCCGCCCTCGCTGACGGCGGACGGTGAAAGCAGTCCTTCTTTGTCATAATGCTGCAAGGTCCGGACAGTCACATGCAGCTTTCCTGCCGCCTCGCCGACTGTCATATATCCCTGCGGGATCGCTCTATGCTTTTCCATCTAAATAACCATGCCTTTCCCGTAACCTGCGAACTTTGCGCCGCAGGCAGTATCCGTGATTCATGCGGAACAAATCCCGCTTGGAGGACATTCCCCTTTTCCCTAGCTTTCAGTATAGCTCATGACGCTGCGTCATGAGCAAGGACTTTTTTGAAAATTTCGCGCAAAAAAGCGCCCGCCGATCGGCGGGCGCCGCTGTTCTCTGCTTGCGTCTATCATCTTACTTACAATTTCCCACGCTATCCTTCCGCTTCCGCCTTTGTCAGTTTCGATACCATATGCCAAAAACAGTCGCGACTATTTCCCTATTATGTTATCATAACGCTCTGCCTGTTTTATAAGTATGTTTTGTTAACAGTCCGTCAAATTCACAAGTATACCATCGTAACAGTCCGCCCCATTTGCACGTATCCGGATGATTGACATTTTTGCGATTCTATTTTCATTTCATTTTTTTGACTGTTGCCCTCTTATACGCTTCCTTGTGCGTTTAACCGTTCAATACATGGGAATCGGACATCTACGCCTCATCCCCGCTCGGACAGCTCACCTCAAACATCTCGTCAAGCGCGCGGTGGAGAATCTGCGCCTGCGCATTTTCCGCAAGCTTGTAATAGACTTCCTTTCCCTCGCGCCTGCTGACAATCAGCCCGCTCTCCCTTAAAAGCCGCAGATGATGCGATACCGCCGGATCACTCATTTCCATTGCGGCGGCGATATTGCTCACGCACTCCTCGCAGTGACACAAAAGCCATAAAATGCGCAGCCGCGTGCCGTCCCCAAGCTTGTCAAACCACGCCGCCACCTTCTGAAAATCGGAAAGATCCGGCATCCGGTCAAGCACATGCTCAATGTTTTGTCCATGATCGTGCGGTAAATGATAATGTGTCATACGCCCTCCGTTTTCTTTTCACTCTGGTATCTGTTAGAGATCGTCAATGCCCGCGTCGCATTCAGTACGGCAAGCACCATGACGCCGACGTCCGCAAAGATCGCCCACCACATATTGGCGACGCCGAGCGCGCCAAGCACGAGACAGATCGCCTTGACTGCCAGTGCAAATACGATATTCTCATAGACAATGCGAAGCG
The DNA here is from genome assembly GCA_023667365.1 of bacterium. Classification (GTDB taxonomy): domain Bacteria; phylum Bacillota; class Clostridia; order Lachnospirales; family Lachnospiraceae; genus DLAJ01. Next base: position 7,518 of record JAMPAG010000090.1, read on the forward strand.
TCTTGCGCGCAATGCGCATGGCGAGCGCGATTTTTAACGGATCGTCGTCCATCAGCACGACATCCGCCGCCTCGATCGCCGCATCGGAACCGAGGGCGCCCATCGCGACACCGACGTCCGCGCGGGACAAAACGGGCGCATCATTGATGCCGTCCCCGACAAATACCAGTTTTTCTTTTTTCCCGGTCCCTGCGAGCAGACGCTCGACTTCATCCACCTTATCGCCCGGCAGCAGTCCGCTTTTCACCTCGTCAACCGCAAGCTCGGCGGCGATCGCATCCGCCGCTTTCTTTGCATCGCCCGTCAGCATGACCGTCTTTCGCACACCGCTTTCTTTCAGCGCGCGGACCGCATCCGCCGCCGTCGGCTTTAGCACATCCGCGATCAGAATCATGCCGATATAGACGCCGTCAAGCGCCAAATGAACTTCTGTTCCGGCTGCTTCCTCCTCCGGACAGGCAATGTGCATGCGTTCCATGAGTCTGCGGTTGCCTGCTGCGACCGTTTTTCCATCCACAACCGCCGTCACGCCATGACCGCTGATCTCCTCCACATCGCTCACATGCGCTGCATCCATCGCTTTGCCGTACGCCCTGCGCAGGCTCTCCGCGATCGGGTGCGTGGAATAGCTCTCGGCATACGCCGCGTAATGCAGCAATGTCTCCTCATCCACACCCGTCGGACAGATTTTTGTCACTTCGAAAACGCCCTTCGTCATCGTTCCCGTTTTGTCAAATGCCACGATCCCCGCCGATGCAAGCGCTTCCAGATAATTCGAACCCTTCACTAAAATGCCGCGCGCCGACGCGCCGCCGATCCCTCCGAAAAAGCTTAACGGAATGGAAATCACCAACGCGCACGGACAGCTAATGACTAAGAAAGTCAATGCTCTTGTAAACCATACGAGCCAACCGGCGCTGCCGCCGAAAAAGAGCATTTTGCCAAGCGGCGGAAGCACCGCCAGCAGCACGGCGCCAAGACAGACCGCCGGCGTATACACCTTGGCAAACCTGGTGATAAAATTCTCCGAACGCGATTTCTTCATGCTGGAATTTTCCACCAAATCCAAAATCTTTGACACGGTCGATTCCCCGAATTCCTTAGTCGTGCGAACCTTAATCAGACCGCTTAAATTCACGCATCCGCTGATGACCTCGTCGCCTTCTCCCGCCTCGCGCGGCACGCTCTCCCCGGTCAGTGCGCTCGTGTTCAGGGTCGTCTCCCCCTCCGTGATAACACCGTCGATCGGCAGCTTTTCTCCCGGCTTTACGACGATCACCGTGCCGACCTCCACCTCGTCGGGATCAACCTGCACCAGCGCGCCGTCCTCCTCAATATTCGCATAATCGGGACGAATATCCATCAACGCCGTGATATTTTTACGGCTCTTTCCGACGGCATAGCTCTGGAACAGTTCCCCGATCTGATAAAAAAGCATGACCGCCACGCCTTCCACCATCTCGCCGATCCCGATCGCACCGACCGTCGCGACCGCCATAAGAAAATTCTCGTCAAACACCTGTCCGTGAAGGATTCCCAAAACCGCTTTCCGCAAAATATCATAACCGATCACCAGATACGGAACCAGATACAAAACCGTCTTGATCTTCGCGTCAATCGGCAAAACCGCCAGTAATATCATCAACACTGCGGTAATAACAATGCGTAACAGCATCCTTTTCTGCTTCTTATTCATCATTCATGCTCCTTTCACTCAGCCCGCGAGTCCCATGCCGACAGCATCCATCGGTATCCTCTCTGCAATACGCACAAACCCCATCACGCAGATTGCATCCGACGGTATTTCTGCAATACGCACAGACCCCATCGCGCAGATTGCATCCGACGGTATTTCTGCAATACGCACAGACCCCATCACGCAGACTGCATTCGACGGTATCCTCTCCGCAATACGCACAAACCCCATCGCGCAGACAGTGCCTAACGGTATCCCCTCCGCCGTATGCGCAAGCCCCATCACGGTATGATCTCACAGCATGATTTCGCAGTCGCTCTCCACTTTCTTGCATGCCTTCACGACCGCTTTCATCGTCGCCTGCTCCTCCGCGCCCTCGTCAAATTCTACTTTCATCTTCTGTGTCATAAAGGAAACCGTCGCGTCCTTCACGCCCTCGACCTGCTTTGCCGCTTCCTCCATTTTCAATGCGCATGCCGCGCAGTCTACCTCGATCTGATATGTTTTCTTCATGAAAAATGTCCTCCTCTTTACTTTTTGCTTTTTTTTAGGCGTTTGCGAAACGCCGTAAGCCGCATATTTACGGCATTTTTTGACTAT
>JAMPAG010000091.1 GCA_023667365.1 bacterium
GATGCTGTCATATTTTATATGCCTGTTCATATACTTTGGTGTGAGGGTTGTACCCTTTTCGTGCAGAAGAAAGCGGCAGAAGAAGCCGCGGCGCAGACGCCTGCTAAGGGCAAGGCGCGCAAGAAACAATAGAAAGGATGAGGACAAAAATGGATCGGGAACAGGAATTTTTAGGGCTTTTTCCGGATACAATGCGCCCCGGATTTAAGAAGGTGGCGGAAAGGCTGAAACAGATTCAGGAAATACGGCTGCGGGTTGGAAAACCCATCATTATTTATGCACATGGCAGAGAGTATTTTTTGTCCGGGGACGGGGAGCTTCTCTATCAGGCGGACCGGGCGCTTTGTCCGGATAAATTCTATATGGACAGGCTGTTTGCGCATTTATGCGGCTATTCCGTGTATGCGTATGAGGATGAGATCAGACAGGGATTTCTGACCGTCGCGGGAGGACATCGGATCGGGCTTGGGGGAGAGGTTGTATGCAGGGAGCATGAGCCGGTTTCCATGAAAAATGTCAATGCCATGAACATCCGCATCGCCCATCAGATCATGGGGGCGGCAAGCGGAGTGATGCCGTATTTATTTCAGGGGGAGACATTTTTGAACACATTGATCATTTCGCCGCCCGGAAGCGGGAAAACAACGCTTTTGCGCGATATGATCCGCTGTCTCTCGGACGGATGCTGCGGTCATGCGGGCATGACGGTGGGAGTCGTGGACGAGCGCAGTGAGATCGGGGGAAGCAGTGCGGGCGTGCCGCAGAACGATCTTGGGATGCGGACGGACTTACTTGACGCATGTCCGAAGGCGGAGGGCATGTTTCTCCTGCTCCGAAGTATGAACCCGCGTGTGATTGCCGTGGATGAGATCGGGGGAAAAGAGGATGCGGACGCGATCGGGCAGGCAAGCCGGTGCGGCTGTAAAATCATAGCGACGGTGCACGGCAATGACATGGAGCAGCTTGCGGAGCGGAAATACATAGGAGAACTGCTAAAAGACGGATTATTTGAACGCTATATCCTGCTGAAAGGCGCCCTGAGACCGGGTGTGGTCACCGGCGTATTTGACGGGGCGTTCGAGCCGCTTTCCGGCACGGCATGACAGGGAGAGGAGGGAGAACGATGAGGTGGATGGGCGCGCTGCTACTCACGCTCGGAACGACCGGACTCGGTTTTTTCTATAAAAGAGCGGGGTATGAACGCATCAAAGAGCTGGAACGGATGATATGGTTTTTTTACTATCTGGAGAGCGAGATTACCTATCATAAAGCGGAGCTTTCCGGGATATGCCGCCGCGGCGGGGCGCGGCAGAAGGGGGCGGTGGGGCGGCTTCTTTGTGCCGTCGCTAAGCGGATGGAAGACGGTGAGGGCGCGGTATTTGAGCGGATATGGCAGGAGGAGGGCGCGGCGCTTTCAGGAAAATGCGCGCTGCAGGATGAGGATATTGCGGATATACGGGAGTTTGCGGCGCAGGAGTTTGCCGACAGCCGCATGCAGCTCATACAGGCGGCGTTTTGCCGGGAGAAGCTGGAGGAAAAAAGAAAGCGTTTGTCGGAGGATGCGGTTTCAAAGAGCAGGATGTATGTGTGTATGGGCATGATGGGCGGACTGGTGATCAGTATTGTTCTTTTATGAAGGATAAGCGGACAGGGACAGTAAGGAAGGCGTATGGAGATCAGTATCATATTCAAAATTGCGGCAGTCGGGATTCTTGTGACAATTTTAGGACAGGTGCTCAAACACAGCGGCCGGGATGAACATGCTTTTCTGGTCGGACTGGCGGGGCTTATTTTAGTGCTGACCTGGATCGTTCCTTATATTTATGAACTGTTCCAAACGGTGCAGGAGCTCTTTGCCATGTAAGGCGGCATTCTCTGTGCGGATTTTCCTGTCCGCGGGGCAGCGTGCGGGAGGTGTAGCGGAGGAATATGGACATCATAAGGATCGTGCTGCTGTCGCTCGCGGGAATTTTTCTTGGTGTGCAGTTAAGGGGCAGCAGGCAGGAATTTTCTTTTTACATCGGGATCGTTTTAAGCATGATCATTTTTGGCGCCGGAATGGATAAGCTGGGTGCGGTGCTTTCGGAGCTTTCACAGATCAAGGGGTTTATGGGGGATCAGTACAGCTATTTCGGCATCCTGCTCAAAGTCATCGGCATCACTTATCTGTGTGAGTTTGCGTGTTCCGTCTGCAAGGATGCCGGATTTTCTTCGGTGGCGGGGCAGATTGAGATTTTCGGGAAGCTGACCGTGCTGCTGGCGGGGATGCCGGTTATTCTGGCGGTCATTCAGACCATACAGGAGTTTGCGCTGTGAAGTGATGCCATGCCGTGAGGCATATGCCATGCCGTGGAGTACCTGCCATGCCGTGGAGTACCTGCCATGCCGTGAAGCATATGCCATGCCGTGGAGTACCTGCTGCGCCGCAAAGCACATGCGGAAAAACGGGGCGCGTATGGCGGTGCGGAAGCGCGCAGAACACGATTTTGAAAAGGCGGGAATAGGAGGCGCAGATGGATCTGACGGTTGATTTTACGAAAAGTCTTGAGCTTGAAGAGCTGTCCGAGCGGATCAGCAGCGTTTTTACGCAGACCGATATTTCTTTTTTTGACCTGATCGCGAATGCGCTCAAAGGGGAGAACGGGCTGAGTCTGAAATGGATTGCAGGAAGCGTGCGGGAGGCGTTTCGTGCGGAGGCGGCGGATTATAAAATGATCTTTGCGAGTATCCTGATTCTGGGGATTTTTTCGGCGGTCTTTGCGCAGTTTGGGCAGCTTTTTGAGAGCAGGCAGGTTGCGGACATCAGTTATGACATTGCGTTTCTGTTGATGGTGATGATCCTTTTGAAAATCATGCAGAAGGGAATGGACATCACGCAGGAAAGTCTGGTCACGATCGCCGATTTTTCCAGACTTCTGGTACCGACCTATTGCCTTTCTGTCGGGTTTGCCGCCGGTTCGGCAACGGCGGTCGCTTTTTATGAATTGGCGCTTATCGTCATTTATCTGATCGAAAATTTGTTGTTGGTCGCCGTTGTGCCGATGATCTATGTCTACACCCTTTTGTCGGTGATGAGCGGGATCAGCCCGGACGGCAGGCTGGACGGAATTCTTGCGTTTACGAAAAAAGGAATCGGCTTTGTGCTCAAATGCTGTATCACGGTGATTTCGGGGATTGGTCTTTTGCAGGGGATGATCACGCCGGTCGTGGATAGTGTCAGCACCGGCGCGCTGCAGAAGCTGGTATCCGTCATTCCTGCCATCGGCGGTTTTGTGAATACGGCGACGGATGTGGTGTACGGTTCGGCGGTTCTGATCAAAAATGCAGTGGGCGTGGCGGGTATTCTGCTGCTGCTCTTGTTATGTGCCATGCCGCTGCTTAAGCTGCTGCTGCTCGCGCTTGCCTTAAAGGCTGCCGCGGCGATCTCCGGCGTTGTCGCGGACGCGCGTATGAGCCGGTGTGTGGAGCAGGTGTCGGAGGGAAGCGTGCTGCTGTTTCGGACGATGGCTTGCGCGATGGCGCTGCTGATTGTGACGATTGCGGTTATTTCCGTGACGACAAACCGGGGATTTTAGGCGGACAGGCGGTGATGGAGCGGCCGGCTGTCTTCGAACATGATCGGATAACGGGAGGAAGGAATGCTGGAACTCATTCGGACGGCGGGAGTTTTTATGATCATTGCGCAGACGATGTATCATTTTGTGGGCGGGAGTCATTATGCCCGCTATGTGCGCCTGCTCATACGGATCATGACGCTCGCGGTTTTGGTTGTGCCGATGCTTGATCTGGTCAAAAGCGGTACGGAGGCGGATTTTCAGGAGCAGCTTGCCCGGTTCGAGCAGGAGTACGAAGCGATCCTGCGCGATGCGGAATATACGGGAGAAAATCTGGTGGAAGAACAGATCCGGCAGACGACGGCACAGGAATTAAGAGCAGCGGTCAATCCCGTACTGGCGGCTTATGGCTGTGAGACGGTTTCCGTATCTGCCGGTGAGAACGGTCTGTTGTTTCTGGTGCAGCGTCTGGATGACCGGGCGGAGGAGATCGCGGTAACCCCCGTCCGCGAGATCAACATTCAGACCGGAGGGCGGGAGGAGCCGGAAGACGGGGAATATTTGGACGCGCAGGGTCTGAAAGACCGGCTTGCCGATGTGATCGCGGCATATCTTCAGACGGACCGGTCCTGTGTGGAGGTGAGGATTGTTGGATAAGATAACGGAAAAAATAAAGACGCTCTTAAAAGGACAGAAATTCGGAAAGGACAGCCTGCTCATTCTGATTCTGGCGGGACTTTTGCTTCTTGTGATCGCATGGCCGACGGGTTCTTCCGACAAAAAAAAGGAAAAGGAATCCGTAAAGTACCAACAATTGGACAGGGAGAGCGGTACACTGGACACATCCGCACAAGAAGGCGCGGAGACGGATTATGAAAGGGAGCTTGAAGAGCGTCTGGAGCGGCTTCTTCAGGAGATGGACGGCGTCGGCGCGGTGCGGGTCATGATCACGTTTTCTGCATCGGGAGAGGAGATCCCGCTGAAAGACGTGGTGAGGGCGGATACGGATACGACGGAAGCGGACGGCGGGGGCGGGGTGCGGGTCATCAACGAGAGCGCGCTGGAGGAGGAGACGATCTATGTGACGGATGAGGAGGGAAGAAAGACGCCGTTTATCGTGCGTACGACAAAGCCGGAGGTCATCGGCGTGGCGGTGATCGCCGAGGGCGGGGGGAATCCGGAGATACAGAAAAATATAACTGCGGTCATTCAGTCATTATTCAGAATTGATGCGAATAGAATTATTGTAACCAAAATGAAAGGATAGCAAAAGGGGGAGGAAATTGAAAAAGATACTTAGACGTAATCAGGTAATGATCACAGCATTGGCAATGATGATCGTCATTGCGGGGTATCTTCATTTTGCGGGAAGTCAGGTAAAAACAGAGGATTTGATCAGCAACGATGCGGACACGATGGAAGCTTCCTCCGTCAGCGTGGACGGCTTTGTGGAATATGATGCCGACACGATGGAGGAATTGTCAGCGGCGGATCTTGCCGACATCTCGGATGAGGATATGGAACTTAGCGCGGCGGGGGGCACACAGGACATAGAGAGCCTTGACAGCGATTACGCCGCGGCGGAGGAAGGGTATCTAAACGAACTGACGGATGTTTCTTACGCAGGGCTTGACGAGGAGCAGGCGGAGATGGTAAACGAGGAAATGACGGTCGATGAGATTCCGGGAGAGGCGGTCTATACATCCACAACGGCGGTGACATCCTTATCCGCAGCGCGTCTGCAAAAGGAACAGACGCGTGCCAGAAATAAAGAAGTCATGCTGGAGATCATCAATAATGTCAATATCGGTGATGAACAGAAGCAGGCGGCGATCGACAGTATGATCGAAGCGGCGGATATTGCCGAACGGGAGTCGGCGGCGGAGATCCTGTTAGAGGCAAAGGGGTATCAGGAAGCGGTCGTGAGCATCACCGGCGAACAGGTGGACGTATTGGTATACGGCACAATGCTGACGGAGGCACAGTGCGCGCAGATCGAGGATATTGTAAAACGGAAGACCGGGATTGACGGCGCGAATATTATTATTACGCCGGTAGCACTTTCGCAATAGCCAAGGCGCGGAGAATGTGGTATACTTTATTTCACACAATGAACAGAAGGCGGGATTGCATATGAAAAGAATATTTTTGATCGTACTGGATAGTTTCGGAGTCGGGGAGATGGAGGATGCAGCGCAGTTTGGAGATGCAGGGACGAATACCCTGCGCTCCGTATCCTCCAGTCCCTTTTTTTGCCTGCCCAATCTAAAACGGCTGGGATTATTTGATATAGACGGCGTGGATTTCCTTGAGGGAACGGGGACGCCGGAAGCGCGGATCGCGAGGATGCGGGAGCGTTCCATGGGAAAGGATACGACGATCGGTCATTGGGAGATCGCGGGCGTCTGGTCGATGAAGCCGCTTCCCACCTATCCGGACGGATTTCCGGGGGACGTGCTGGCGGAGTTTTCCAGGCGGACGGGCAGGGGCGTGCTGTGCAACCGCCCCTATTCGGGAACGGAAGTCATTCAGGTTTACGGCGACGAGCATGTAAGGACGGGCGATCTGATCGTTTACACCTCCGCGGACAGCGTGTTTCAGATCGCGGCGCATGAAAAGATCGTGCCGGTGGAGCAGTTATATGAATATTGCCGGACGGCGCGGGAGATTCTGAAAGGAGAGCATGGCGTCGGCAGAGTTATCGCGCGTCCGTTTATCGGAGAGAGCGGGCATTATGAGCGCACGCCGCGCAGACATGATTTCTCCTTGGAGCCGCCGGAGAAGACGATGCTTGACAGGCTTTGTGAACACGGAAAAGAAGTCATTGCAATCGGCAAGATCTGGGACATCTTTGCGGGACGCGGCATGACGGAGCATGTGTATACGACGGGGAATGCCGATGGAATGGAAAAAACGCTTTCCTATCTGGCGCGCGATTTTGAAGGATTGTGCTTTATCAATCTGGTCGATTATGATATGCTGTATGGGCATCGGAATGATATTGACGGGTACGCGAAGGCGCTTACGGCGTTTGACGAATGGCTGCCGAAGCTGACCGGCGGCATGAAAGAGGAGGATGTGCTGATGATCACGGCGGATCACGGCTGCGATCCGGGTTACACGGTCTCGACGGATCATTCCAGGGAACACACGCCGTTTCTGATGTACGGAAAATCGGTCGTGCCGGGAAATCTGGGCACGCGGGAGAGCTTTGCGGACATTGCGGCGACCGTGCTTGCGTATTTCGGAATCCCGTATGACGGACACGGCAGTTCCATGCTGTGAGGCAGAATCAAACAGATAACGAGGAAAAAAACATGACAGATCATACGAAAGAAATTAATAAAAGAAGGACCTTTGCGATCATTTCCCATCCGGATGCGGGAAAAACGACGCTGACAGAGAAATTTCTTCTTTACGGGGGAGCGATCAATCTGGCAGGAAGCGTGAAGGGAAAAGCGACGGCGCGCCATGCGGTGTCGGACTGGATGGAAATTGAGAAGGAGCGTGGAATTTCCGTTACGTCCTCCGTATTGCAATTTGAGTATGGCGGCTGCTGCGTGAATATTTTGGACACGCCCGGACATCAGGATTTCTCGGAAGACACCTACCGTACGCTGATGGCGGCGGATTCCGCAGTCATGGTGATCGACGGCGGCAAGGGCGTCGAGGCGCAGACGAGAAAACTGTTTAAGGTTTGCGTGATGCGCAAGATCCCGATTTTTACGTTCATCAATAAGATGGACAGGGATGCAAACGACACGTTTGATCTTTTGGACGAAATCGAAAAAGAGCTGGGCATCGCCACCTGCCCGATGAACTGGCCGATCGGGTGCGGGAAAAGCTTTAAGGGCGTATATGACAGGCAGGAAAAGTGTGTCATCACCTATTCGGATACCGAGAAGGGAACGAAAGAAGGACTTTCCACCAAAATCCCGATGACAGACAGGGACGCGCTGCGCGCTCATATCGGGGAAGCGTTTTTGGATCAGCTTGACGGGGAGATCGAACTGCTTGACGGAGCGAGTGCGGAGTTTGATCTCGAAAAAGTCAGGAGCGGCGATTTAACGCCCGTCTTTTTCGGTTCGGCATTGACGAATTTTGGTGTGGAAATCTTCTTACAGCACTTTTTACGGATGGCGACGCCGCCGCTTCCGCGCAGGGCGGACACAGGGCTGATTGAGCCGGCCGGGCGGGAATTTTCTGCGTTTGTATTCAAGATTCAGGCTAATATGAACAAAGCGCACAGGGACCGGATTGCGTTCATGCGTATCTGCTCCGGCAGATTTGACGCGAATGCGGAGGTAAAACATGTGCAGAGCGGCAAGGTCATGCGGCTTTCGCAGCCCCAGCAGATTATGGCGGATGAAAGAAAGATTTTGTCAGAGGCATATGCGGGGGATATTATCGGCGTATTTGATCCGGGTATTTTTTCCATTGGCGATACGGTCTGTATGCCGAAGGAGCAGTTCTGTTTTGAGGGGATTCCGACGTTCGCGCCGGAGCACTTTGCACGCGTCAGACAGCTTGATACGATGAAGCGCAAACAGTTTGTCAAGGGGATCACGCAGATCGCGCAGGAGGGCGCGATCCAGATTTTTCAGGAATATAACACGGGCATGGAGGAGATCATTGTCGGCGTTGTCGGCGTGCTGCAGTTTGACGTGCTCAAGTACCGTCTGGAGAATGAATATAATGTGGAGATCCGCCTGGAGAATCTTCCGTATGAGCATATCCGCTGGATCGAAAACACGGATATTGACTTAAAAACGCTGACGGGAACGTCAGATATGAAGAAGATCAAGGATTTGAAGGACAGACCGCTGCTTCTGTTTGTCAATGAATGGAGCGTCGGTATGACATTGGAACGCAATAAGGGACTGGTTCTTTCGGAATTTGGACGCGGCTAGAAGTCAGGATGTGATAAAAATGCTGTTGTATCGATTAAAAAAGCGTGCAGAGCACGCTTTCAAAGAAATACCTTTGGCATTTCTTTCAGGTTACAAGATTTCTCCGCGGTTAAAGGGAATCGGTCTGGCAGGGATGCTTGCCTGTGCCGTGTTTTTGTCCGGCTGTGCGGGGGTACCGGAAAGCGGGACGGGAGAAAGCGCGGCCGGAGCTCCACGGTCGTCCTATGATGCAGATGCACAGGCGGATGGCGGATATTATTATGAAACACTTACGGATGACGGGCAGAGAACGATCTATATGCAGATGCTCCAAAGTATGCGGCAGATGGGGCAGGAGGAGCTTTTAGACTGTCAGGACGCGGATTTGCTTTACCGGATCTTCTGCGCGGTGCTTGCCGACCATCCGGAACTGTTCTATGTAACGGGATATACGAACACGGAGGTCTTGCAGGGCGGAGAGATCCTGCACATGCTGTTTTCCGCATCGTATTCGATGTCGGAGGCAGAGGCGGCGCAGTGTCAGAGCAGAATAGACGATTTCGTGACAGCATGTCTTTCCTGTCTGCCGGAAGGGGATGATTATGCCAGGATCCGTTATCTGTATGAATATGTGATCTGCAATACGGAATACGACCTTGAGGCGCCGGAAAATCAAAATATCTGCTCGGTATTTTTATACGGGCGGTCCGTATGTCAGGGGTATGCAAAAGCATTCCAGTATTTATGCAGGGAAGCGGGGATTGAGGCGGCGCTTGTGACGGGACGGATCAGGGAGTCCGGATACAGACATGCGTGGAATCTGGTGCGCTCAAACGGGGCATACTACTATGTGGATGCGACGTGGGGCGATGCCTCCTATACGATGGAGGGCGCGGCGGCAGCGGGAATGCCGGACGTCAATTATGAGTATTTATGCGTGACGACGGAACAGATCGAACGGACGCATGAAATCGACCTGTCCGTTGCCGGGATGCCGTATTGTACGGCGACGGAGGATAATTATTATGTGCGCGAACATGCGCTTTTTACGGCGTTTGATGAGAGGGCACTCGATCTGTTTCTGACGGATCGTCCGGGAACGGCGTATGTCACGTTCCGCTGTGAGACGGCGGACGTGTACAGCGCTTATCATGACTATCTGATCGGACAGGAACACATTTTTGATTACATGGATTCGCCCGCGGGCGTATCTTACTCGGACAATGAAGATACGCTGACGTTCGGTTTTTGGCTGCCGCAAAACGGATGACCGGCAGCCGGAAACAGCCTTGAAAGGAAAAAATAATTCGCACTAATTCCATAGAAGGAGAGCCTCTT
>JAMPAG010000092.1 GCA_023667365.1 bacterium
GAAAACAGGAAAAAATAAATAAAAATGAATAAAATTTCAAAAAAATTTGTAAAATTTGCCTGCCCGCAAAGATTGACAACCACGCATAAATGCGCTAAAATTGATACCGTTGATTCGTGTTGTAGCAACTGCATAATCACAATTCAGGCATAAAGGGGTGCACGCGGGAGACGTCATCCCTTTTTTGGAAATTCCGAAATTGTTCTGAAACTGGTGACGGGTGGCGGCGCTGCGGCACGGAAATAGGTAAAGGAGGAGAATTTATGAAGAAAAAATTGATCTCGCTTCTTCTTGCATCCGCAATGGTCGTATCACTGGCAGCGTGCGGCGGCAAGGGAGACGAACCCGCAACAAACGATCAGGCGAACGACGGCACGACGCCGGCAGCGAGCGACGATAATGCCCAGCCGGCTGACAGCGACGAGGGGGGGGGGGCACCCGCGGACGAGAACGTATCCTATACGTACAACACGGCTACGACAGCGTTCCCGACGAACTGGAGCCCGGCACTGCAGCAGACGAACGAGGATAGCACCTTGATGCAGTATCTGGTAACTCCGCTGTATACGTTTGATTACAATGACACGATGGACGGCTACCAGCTTGTACCGCTTGCGGCAACCGGCGAGCCGACGGATGTGACGGCGGATTATGTCGGACAGTGGGGCATCGAGGAGGGCGATACCTCCCTCGTATGGAGCTTCCCGTTACGCGAGGATGTAAAGTGGGAGGACGGCACGCCGATCACGGCGAACGATTATGTGAGAAGTGCGCAGCTGCTTCTTGATCCGGTCGCGAAGAACCACCGCGCGGATATGTTCTATGCAAGTTCCTTAAAGGTTGCCAATGCAAAGAATTATCTTTACAGCGGACAGCATGCGTACCTGAATCCGATGATCTCCGCAAATTTTGCGGATGAGGAGTATGTTCCGATTGACAGCTTTGAGGTTAATGAGGACGGCGTGCTTACCGTGGACGGCAAGGATATTGCGCTTGACTTAAATACCGGTTCGAGCTGGGGCGCTTCTCTTGGCGATTACTATGAGGAAGGCGCATATGTCAACGCGGACGGCGTGGACGTATACGCGGAGATCCTTGTGCCGAATGCGGATGCGGACGGTTTCGTTCCGGCAACGCAGGAGGTTTATGACGCGGTCTGCCTTTGCATCGCGCAGCTTCACGGCTATGATGATGCGGACGCTTATGCGGCGGATGCAGGCGATTATGCTTATTTAGAGGCGCAGGAGATGATGAATTACGGCGAGACCTACGAGGAGATCGACTTCTCCGAGGTCGGCATCCAGGCTCCTTCCGATTACGAGCTTGTGGTTGCGCTGGAGGTTCCGCTTGAGGGATTCTATCTCCGCTATGCGTTTACGGACGGATGGCTGATCAAAGAGGATCTGTATTTAAGCTGTGAGAAAGTCGAGAACGGCGTATACACGAACACTTACGGTACGTCCGCTGACACGACGGCTTCCTACGGACCTTATAAGCTGGTATCGTTCCAGCAGGATAAAGAGTATATCCTTGAGAAAAACGAGAACTATTTTGACTTGGAAGGCAAATGGCAGACGACCCGGATCGTCATGAATTATGTTGTCGAGGCTGCGACGAGACTGCAGATGTTCTTAAACGGAGAGCTGGATGTTTACGGTCTGTCCGCTGAGGATATGGAGAATTATGCGACGAGCGATTACACCTATTATGCGACCGAGGCGAGCACGTTCTTCGTAGCGATGAACCCGGATCTGGATGCACTTGCGGCAAAGCAGGCGGCATTGGGTGATAACTTCAATAAGACGATCCTTACGGTAGAAGAGTTCCGTCAGGCGCTTTCTTACTCGCTTGACCGTGCGTCCTTCGCGCTGGCAACGGCTCCGACGAACTCACCGGCATTCGGCGTATACTCCGGTCTGATCATTTATGATCCGGAGGTTGGTGCCACCTACAGAAGCACGGATGAGGCAAAGCAGGTGCTCGTAAACTTCTGGGGACTTGCGGACGACATCGGCGACGGCAAGCTCTATGCGGACGTGGATGATGCGATTGATTCCATCACGGGCTACAATCTGGAAATGGCAAGAGAGAAATTTGCCGAGGCTTATGATATTGCAAAAGAGCAGGGACTGATCGATGACGACGATGTCGTTCGGATCATGATCGGTATTCCCAGCAGCTCCAACTTCTATGCAAAGGGTAACGAGTTCCTTGTAAACTGCTGGACGGAGGCGGTTGTCGGCACGCCGTTTGAGGGCAGACTGACGTTCGATCTGAATGATACGCTCGGCAACGGTTTCGGAACTGCACTGAGAAATAACGAAGTCGATCTGCTGTTCGGTGTCGGCTTTGTGGGAAGCGCGCTTGATCCGTACAACCTGATCCAGTGCTATACGACGGACGATAACCTGCGTTACAATACGTGCTGGGATACCGCAAACGATATGTTGACGGTCAACTTAAGCGGTAAGGACTGGACGGCTTCCGTTGCGGACTGGACCTATACGATCAATGGCGAGAAGATCACGATCACGGATGCGGACGGCAATACGGAGGAGTTTTCCGCAGGCGTGACGGACGGCAATTCCCAGGAGCGTTTCGAGATTCTGGCAGCGCTGGAAGGCGCCGTATTGGAGAGATACGAGCTGCTTCCGTTGATCGACGATTCTTCCGCTCAGTTAAAGAGTATGAAGATTAACTATGCGACCGAGGAATATATCTTCGGTATGGCGTTCGGCGGTGTTGAGTACTACACCTACAACTACACGGATGACGAGTGGGCTGCATTCGTCGCAGAGCAGGGCGGTACTTTGACCTACAACTAAAAAGCGTGCGAAGCACGATTTTGGGTTGTGAATAATGCGAACGCAAAGAAGAGCACTTCCAAAGGTGTATGAGTACGGAAGGGCGGCATGCCGCCCTTCCGACCTTTGGTTATGTATGGGAAGAACGGTTGCGTTTGGACAACATTGCTGAAAGATCGGGAAATGCGCGCCGGATTTTGATGGCGGCATGACAGCGGGAACTGACCGCAGCGGCTTTTTTCAGCAGCGTTGTCTGAATACAAACAAAGGAGTGGAGGAAAGCGATGTTTAAGAAAAACAGTATTTTTTGGTACATACTCAAGCGTATCGCACTAATGTTCTTTGTTCTTTTTGCAATTCTCACCATGTGCTTTGTACTGGTCAAGCTGCTGCCGGTCATCGATGCGGAAGCGTTTGGCAAGGACATGAATCTGATCCGTCAGAGGCGGGAGGCGCTCGGCTATAATAAACCGATCCTCGTGCAGTTCTGGATTTTTATCAAGCGAAGCATTTTCGGCGGCGACTGGGGTATCAGCGAGACGCTCTACCGCAATCAGGAAGTATGGGCGGTGTTTGTCTCCAAGCTTCCCGCGACGCTGCTTGTCAATATTTATTCCGTACTTTTCAGCGTGCCGCTCGGTCTGGCGCTCGGTATCTACGCCGCCTTGAAAAAAAATAAGTGGCAGGATTATGTGATCTCTACGCTGGTCATGGTGTTCATTTCCGTACCGTCGTTTGTTTATGCATTTTTGGTACAGTACCTTTTCTGTTTTAAGCTGCAGTGGTTCCCGCTGCAGATGAAATCCGGGACGGACTGGTTTTCGTGGGCGATGTTTATCTCGATCGTACCGGCGTCGTTAAGCTTAAGCTTCGGCTCGATCGCGTCGCTTGCCCGCTATTCGAGGGCGGAGCTTTCCGAGGTGCTGACAAGCGACTTTATGCTGCTTGCCCGCACGAAGGGTCTGAAACGCTCCCAGGCGACGCTGCGCCATGCGCTGCGCAATTCCATGGTTCCGGTATTCCCGATGATCCTTGGCGAATTTGTCGGTATTTTGGGTGGATCGCTGATCATTGAGCAGATTTTCGGCGTTCCGGGAGTCGGACAGTTGTTCTTAAACTCCATTACGGCGCTCGACTATAACTTCTTTATGCTGTTGACCGCATTTTACACCCTGATCGGACTGCTGGTGGGAATTGTGGTTGACATCAGCTACGGTCTGATCGATCCGCGTATCAAGATGGGACAGCGTTAAAAGCGAACAGGTTCGCGCAAGCAAATCGGAAAGGCATGGGCATGGAATATGAAAAAAGAAATGGATTATGCGAACATACCAAAAGAAAAATTTGAATTTTATCAGCGCGAGGGCGATATTCACGATAAAAAGCTCGATACGAAGCCGGTCGGTTATTTCAAGGACGCCATGATCCGCTTTACGCGCAATAAGAGTTCGGTCATCGCGGCGGTCATCATCTTCTTTTTGGTGCTGTATGCGCTGCTTGTCCCGGTGTTCGGTGAAAATGACTATACGCGTGCGCTGACGGATACGACCTATCTGCAATATGCAAGGCTTCTGCCGAAGTGGGATCTGTTTGCATGGGCAGGCTGGGACGGATGCAGCGACGAGACGTTGAGCGAGGCGGATTATCTCGCGCGCAACGCGATCGGTGTGGAGACGGGCATGAATCCGATCGTGGAGGTCTACCGCGCGGGCTATGAGAAAGAGGGAACGACGAACAATTCGCTTTATTATGACGTCCGTCTGGATTCCTATGTCAAAAACGGCATGATCTATCTGACGCTGACGCCCGCCGAGTATGAGGCGATTCAGGAATGGCAGTTAGAGCATGATGTTCAGGTTATTTATCCGGCGGTTGATACAAAGAAATTCAAAATAGAATCACAGCGCTCGGACGCAAACCTCTGGTATCAGTGTACGGCGAAGAGCGTGCCGATCCTTGATAAGAACGGCGATTATCAGCCGCTTTATAAGACGACCGGAAACGACGGCGACTATCACAGCCGCCGGATCGAGGGAGACGACGGTTCCTACCGTTACGCGACGGTAGCGGGGACGTCCACGGCGACGTCCTACCGCGTCCGTGTGTTTACCTACACGTATTTCCAGTTCCGTTACGGGTTTGAACCGAGTTTTGTGTTCGGGACGAATGCCTACGGACAGGATATTTTCACGAGACTGGCGTCGGGCGCAAGATTCTCCATTGTCTTTGCATTGTGCATTTCGGCGATCAACATGATCATCGGTGCGTTCTACGGCGCGATCGAAGGCTATTACGGCGGTGCGGTCGATATTACGATGGAGCGGATCAGCGATATACTGGTCGAGGTACCGTTTGTCGTGGTCGTTACGCTGTTCAAGCTGCACTTAGCCAATAAGGTGGGAGCGATTCCGTCCCTGCTTTTTGCCTTTGTCCTGACGGGATGGATCGGTATGGCGTCCAGTACGCGTATGCAGTTTTACCGTTACAAGAATCAGGAGTACATTCTCTCGGCGAGAACGCTGGGGGCGGGAGATTTCAGGCTGATGTTCCGGCATATTTTCCCGAATGCGCTCGGTACGCTGATCACGAGTGCGGTAATGATGATACCGGGCGTCATCAGTTCGGAGTCCAATATGACGTATCTGGGAATCATCAATCTGGACTCCTCCACCAGAACCTCCATCGGAAGCATGCTGTCGGCAGGCCGTTCCCTGATTTCGACCTTCCCGCATGTCATCCTGTTTCCGGCACTGTTCATTTCCTTGCTGATGATCTCGTTTAACCTGTTCGGCAACGGATTAAGAGACGCATTTAACCCGTCCTTACGGGGAACGGAGGACTGATCATGGAGAAAAAATTATCTGTCAATCATTTGGTGATTTCGTTCCGCACGCCTGCGGGAAGGGTACAGGCGGTCAGAAATATCAGTTTTGATCTCTATAAAGGAGAGACGCTTGCTATCGTGGGGGAGTCCGGCTCGGGAAAATCCGTTACCAGTAAGGCGATCTTAGGCATTCTGGCGGGAAACTCCATCATAGAGGGCGGTTCCATCGTCTATGACGGCATGGACTTATTAAAAATCAAAGAGGATGATTTTTACAAGATCCGCGGCGATAAGATCGCCATGATCTTTCAGGATCCGTTATCCAGCTTAAACCCGATCATGCGGATCGGAAAACAGCTGACGGAGGCGATGCTCTTAAAGGGAAAGGCGCGGCAGCGGGCAAGCCGCGAGGCGTTTAATTCGACGCTTTCCCTGCTTTCCGATACCATGGTAAAAGCGTGCGCGGCAGGCGATTCCGCCAAGGCGGAAAAGTTAAAGAAAATGTGCAAGGACTTTGATAAGTTTGAGTTTAAGCACATCGAGTTAGAGCAGAGCTATAAACGTGCGCGCGAGGCGGCGACCGAGGCGCAGGACGCGATTGAGGACGTGCTGTTCCACATTGAAAAAAACGCGTTTGAGGATCAAAAATATGCGCTCAAAGAGATCATCCGCCTTGTAAAGCAGACAAATAACGAATATGTGGCGGATAAAGAATGCTATGCGAAGCTGACCGCGCTGACCGACGAGCTGAAGAAGGTATCGGGCGCGGAAGTGAGAAACAAGAAATATCCGGACACGACAAAGGCGCTTACCGCCATGAAAGAGATTTTGTCCGAGGTACTCAAAAAGCAGGAGCCGGATTTCTTCTGCATGGGTTATTATCAGGTGTTCGGCACACAGCCGATGCCGGATACGGACATTCCGAAGCTGAACGCGTTTCTGCATCAATATGTGGATGAGCATTTTATGCGGGAGTTCATGGACTATGCCAAAGAAGCGCTCAAATACAGCGCGGACCGCAGCGATGAGGATAAGCGGAAAGTCCTCGATCTGATCGCGGAGAAGAAGAAGGTCTTTGAAGCGGAGAATCTCGATAAAGCGGCGTGTCATGCGGCGGCTTCCGAGCTGGTAAAGAGCGTGGAGGCGTCCATTGACAGACTGAGCATTGTAAAGGACAGTATTGCATATACATTCGGTTCCAGCATCAAGGCGGCGATGCACATTTATTTCGCCGGAATCGGTAAAAATAAGAAAGCCGCAAGGCTCTATGCGAAGCAGAAAAAGAAATATGACCGCATCGCGGCAAGAGGAAAAGAACCTGCGTGGAAGCTGCCGCCGGAGGAAGCGGTCGATCTGGAACTTGCAAAAGAGGATATTCTAAAGCTGATCGAGCGTTTGGAGAAGCACGCCAGAGAAACTCTCGAGGGCGGAAATCAACGGGATTTTGAAGCGGAAGCGGATCGTCTGATCGTGTTCTTTAAGGAGAACGCGTCGGGCGTGGTCAATAAAGTGACGAAGGCGATGGCGAAGTACCGCGCGTTAAAGCTGATGGAAGAAGTCGGTATTTCCGAGCCGAGGAAGCGCTACCGCCAGTATCCGTTTGAGTTTTCCGGCGGTATGAGACAGCGTATCGTCATTGCGATTGCGCTTGCGGCGGATCCTGACATTCTGATCTGCGACGAGCCGACAACGGCGCTGGACGTGACAATCCAGGCGCAGATCTTAGAGTTGATCAACAAGATCAAGAAGGACAGAAATCTTTCCATCATCTTTATTACGCATGATCTGGGCGTTGTGGCGAATATGGCGGATCGGATCGCCGTCATGTATGCCGGTAAGATCGTGGAAATGGGAACGAGCCGCGATGTATTCTATTCTCCGGCACATCCCTACACATGGGCGCTTCTTGCGGCAATGCCGGATGTGGAGACAAACGAGCGATTAGAAGCGATTCCGGGCACCCCTCCCAATATGATTTATCCGCCGGTCGGGGATGCGTTTGCCGACAGGAATAAATATGCATTAAAGATTGATTTTGAAATGCAGCCGCCGATGTTTGAGATCAGTGAGACGCATCAGGCGGCGACATGGCTGCTCCATCCGGATGCGCCGAAGGTGGAAGTGCCGAAGATGATCACGGACAGAATTGCAAGGATGAGAGCGAAGGGAGGTGCCGGCAATGTCGAATGAAGCCATGAATCAGAACGGACAGGATGAGACATTGCTGCGTGTCGAGCACCTTTGCCAGTATTTCGGTTCCAACAAGGCGGTCGATGACGTCAGCTTTGACGTGAAGCGCGGCGAGGTATTCGGGCTTGTAGGCGAGTCCGGCTGCGGCAAGACGACAACCGGACGCTCCATCATCCGTCTGTATGACATTACATCGG
This sequence comes from bacterium, assembly GCA_023667365.1. GTDB lineage: Bacteria > Bacillota > Clostridia > Lachnospirales > Lachnospiraceae > DLAJ01. The sequence continues at coordinate 8,016 of JAMPAG010000092.1, forward strand.
GCAACATCTATTTTAAGGGAAAACGGATCGCCGCGGGCACGAAGTCCTATCGGGATAACATCAGGGAAGCGAAGAAGCGTTATCAGGAGGAAGTCGGAGCGTCAAAGAAGCAGGGCGCCGCAGCATCGTCCGCTTTAGAAGAGAAAAAGAAGCAGCTCGACGAATATGTAGCGGAGCAGAGAGCGCTGATGAAATCCGCGCGCTATGATCATAAAAACTGCAATAAGATGTATGCGGGCGAGGCGCTGCATGAGGTAGAAGAAAAATACGGAAAGCTGATCGCGCAGGCACAGGGGGCAGAAAAGGCGCGTCTGGAAAAAGAGTTTGCCTACGAGAAGAAGATCGCCAAAAAGCAGAAGTTTATCACGAAGATTCAGATGATCTTCCAGGATCCGATTGCATCCCTGGATCCGCGTATGACGGTCGGTCAGATCATTGCGGAGGGACTGGTCATCCGCGGCGAGACAGATAAGAAAAAGATCGATCAGAAGGTATATGAGGTTTTGGAGCTTGTCGGTCTTGTCAGAGAACACGCGGGGCGTTATCCGCATGAGTTTTCCGGCGGACAGCGGCAGCGTATCGGCGTTGCGCGGGCGGTCATCATGAATCCGGAAATGATCATTGCCGACGAGCCGGTCAGTGCGCTCGACGTATCCATTCAGGCACAGGTCATCAATCTTCTGGACGATCTGCGCCACCAGATGGGGCTGACGGTATTGTTTATTGCGCACGATCTGTCCGTCGTGAAATATTTCTCCGACCGGATCGGCGTTATGTACTACGGCAAAATGGTGGAGCTTGCAACGTCGGAGGAGTTGTTCGCACATCCGTTCCATCCCTATACGCGTTCGCTGCTTTCGGCAATTCCGATGCCGGATCCCGATTATGAGAAGCAGAGAAAGCGCATTACCTATGAGCCGTTAAAAGAGCATGATTATACGGTGGATAAGCCTTCTTTCCGCGAAGTGTCGCCGGGACATTTTGTTCACTGCAACGAGGAGGAGTTTAAGCGGTATCAGGAGCAATTGTGAAGAAGCCGGTCTGATGGTCATTTTCACGAACTGTTTGTGCAGCTGCATGAGAGAACATGCGGGAATAGGGAATGAAGCAGAGAAAATATAAAAGGTATGTGATACAGGCTGTCGCGGGACTCACCCTTTCCGTGTTTGTGATGTATGGGCAGGGTGTGTTTACGCGTGGGAATACGGCGGATGTGATACGGGGAATCTGCGACGGCTTTTCGGTGACAGCGCTGCTTTATGTGGCGGTGGGGATGCTTTTATGGGTATCTACGACGGGATTTTTTGACATATTCGGTTTTGCGTTCCGCAAGGGGCTGCACCACATCGTTCCTGTTTTTATACGGGACGATCCGGGCGGCTTCTATGAATACAAGCAGGACAAGGAGGAAAGGCGCGGCGCGAAGCCGCAGCGCTCGACGCTGCTTGTCGGACTGGTCTTTCTCGCAGTCAGTATCGCACTGACGCTTGTGTGGTACGGTGTTGCCGGAGAGTAAGAGGAAATGATGTCTTAGCGGAGTAGGACGGAGCAAGAGCGACAGCCTTGAAAGGAAAAAATAATTCGCACTAATTCCATAGAAGGAGAGCCTCT
>JAMPAG010000093.1 GCA_023667365.1 bacterium
AACGGGGCGGTATATTATGCGAATACGGAGGGACTCTGCCGTTATTCGATACAGGAAGGGACCACGGAAATCCTGACAGATCAGCCGATGGGGGTTCCGAATATTACACTAACAAAAGATTATATCATTCTTTGTGATCAGATGGCGGACGGTGCCTTAAACATCTATGATTATGAGGGGAATGAGACTGCCACGGTTCCCAACACATTGGGGATGACCTGGTATTTTGGCGGCAATTCGGAATGTCTGTTTGGGCAGTGTACGGATGATCTGGGATTAAGCCTGTGCTTTTTAGACTTAACCCGCCCGATGCAGGATTGGCAGTGGGAGGAGTTAAAGGAGAACTAGGAGAGACTGCAAATACGGCAATTTCTTTTTAAGAACGGGGGATCAATTCTATACGGGGAAAAAGAAAAGCGGGAACGCGTGGTACAAGCTTGATGAACAGCGTCAAATGGTTCTGTATGCTGACGGCGGGAATCCTTATCCTGTCGTCATGCGGAAAAACGGAGAAAAAGGATTCAGACGGATCCGCTGCACCGGTGGGAACCGACAGGACGGAAACGGATTTTGAATATCCGTTTGTGGCGAAATCGGAGGACGGATATTATTTTTTTGAAACCGGCAATTCGGTCAGGTTTCTTCCGCGGCTGATGTTTCTGGATAACGAGTCCGGACGGATCGTGCCTTTGTGCAACCGACCGGACTGCGCGCATGAGGACTGGGACTGTAATGCTTATTTTCCGGAGGTAGCCAACGACGGGGGCGGCATCCACAGGCAGTATCTGCAATATGAGGAGGGGAGCCTTTATGCGGTCGGTCTCAGCGAGGATGCGTATGTTTCTCTTTTCCGCATCAAAGCGGACGGTTCCGCCGAATGGGAGATCAGCGCAAAGCTTTACCGGACGGACTATGCTGCGACAAAACTCTGGCAAACGCCGGAGATATTAATCGTTGACGGGTACGTCTATTTTGTAGATTGGTCCAAACAGGTTAAGAAATTAGAGCGGATGCCGGTTGACGGAGGGACGTCCGAGGTTGTGTTTGAGTGGGGCAGCGAGGCGTCCGCGGTGCATATCCGGCGGATGGAAAGGAATGGGGAGAACCTGTTTTTTCAAGTGCTGGGTTATTCGGATGACCTGGAGGATGCTGTGTCCGGAGTGTATTGCTATGACCTTACGACCGGACAGAGCAGTCTGGTAAAAGAAGGGCTTCCCGGTCCTTATTCTGTGCAAAACGGTTTCATGTATTATGGGAACAGCGAGGGACTCTGCCGCTATTCGATACAGGAAGGGACTACGGAAATTCTGGCGGATCAGCCGATGAATGCTCCGAATATCACACTGACAAAGGATTATATTATTCTTTGCGATCAGTTCCTGGACGGCAGTACGTTGAACGTGTATAACTATGAAGGGGAGAAGATTACCACGGTTCCTAACACGGTGACGCTGGGCTGGTATTACGGCGGAGACTCGGATATGCTGTTTGGACAATCTTGGAAAGAGGATCCGGTCATGTGCTTTTTGGATCTGACCCGCCCGGTCACGGAACTGCAATGGGAAGAGCAATGGGAAGAATGAAAAGAGAATGAACAGGGCGTTTATAACCTATGGAATGGAAAAAAATTCTGATAAACAGAAAAATGTTGGGGCTGATCCTTGTGCTGTTCCTTGCGCAGATGATCGTTTTTGGAACCGACTGTGATAAGAACGACCGCAGGTGGCAGGAGAGAACCGGTCAGACCTATGAAGCGTACCTAAAAGAGCAGGAGCTTGCGCACATGGATGCTTACCGCGCCAAAATACAGGCGGTCATGGAGCAGGCGGACGCGATGAACGGGATCAGTATTTTCGCGGCAAAGGACAGCTTTTCCAAGAGAAATGTCACAAAGACGAAGGAAGCGTTTGAGCCGCTGCTTGATCTGGAGCTGACCTATGTGAAAGGGCGGACGGTCACGGAATTTTTTTCGTTCCGGTTCGGCTGGCTGTGCGCTTTTCTGTGCGGGCTGGCGATCGCATTGGAATTGAGTGAGATCAGAAAAAAGAAAGTCCGGAGCATCACGTTTCCGACCGAATACGGGAGGCTGCGTCTGGCGTTTGAAAAGGCGGGCGCGCTTTTTCTGTGGGCGTTTGCGGTTACGGTTCTGTTTCAGATTGGTATTTTTTTGGAGGGGCTCGTGCTGTTTCGGGAGAATCCCGCGGCGGTTTTATCCTGTCCGGCGCAGACGTTTGCGTGTCTTGCAGATTTTCCGTTAAAAATCACGGTCGGGCAGGCATTGGTTCTCTATCTGCTGTATCGGACCGTCATTTTGTACGCGGCTATGGCGGCGGCATGGGCTGTCGTGTTGCTGTTCGATCATATGGTTCTGGCAATCGGGGCAGTGGGCGCTTTTATTGCCGCCGAGTATTTTCTGTATACGAGAATCGACGGAAACCACGTCTTGAAGCTGTTGAAATATTGTAATATCTGGTACCAGACGGCGGAGAGCGATTATTTTACCAAGTACCAGAATCTGAATGTCTTCGAGCATGCGGTCAATCGGAACGCCGCGATCCTGACGGCGCTCACAGCGGTTATTTTGATCGGTATGACAGCGGGGATACTCGTCTGCTGCAGGCGGTATCCGTGCAGTTCCAAAGTGAACCGGCTCCACCAGGCGGTGAATACGTTAAAGACAAAGCTGGAGAGTTTCCGGGGCAGGATTTTGGAAAAGCTTCCCCTCACCGGAATGGAATGCTATAAGGTCTTAGTCAGTCAAAAAGGGATCGTTGCAATCCTGCTGTTGGTGCTGCTGCTCTGCTATCGGGCGGATCTCACGCAGATCAAACGCTCGACGCAGATGGAACTTTATTATGCGTTTATGGATCAATACATGGGAGAACCCGGTGAGGATGCCGATCGGGAAATCGCGCGGCTGGCGGATAAGCTGGAGCAGGTAGACCTCACGTTTGCGCAGGAGTATGCGGAGGCGGAAGATTCGGACACAACGATCATGTTGTCGATGTGGTATGAATCCTTTGAGGAGGAGCGCAAGTTTCTAAGGCAGATTCAGGAGCAGACGGAGTACCTGAAAAATAAATATCAGGAATCGGGGATCCGCGTCTGGTATGTCAATTTGTCCGGCTATGATTATTTATTGCAGGATGACGATGCCATGCTGAATCTGGGACTGCTGATCGTGATGCTGTGGCTCTGTATCGGCATGTATGTTGGCGAAAACGGAAGCGGAATGGCATGCATGATCAATAGCTGCTGGCGGGAAAAAGCATTATATCGGACGAAACTCCGGCTTGCGGTCCTGTTTGCTTCCTGCACCTATGCGGCGGTCCGCCTGTATGAGATTCTGTCTGTGGAGATACTTTATGGAATCCGGGGAATCGGCGCGCCGGTACAAAGTGTTATGGCATTGTCGGATGTCCGTATTCCCTGTACGGTCTGGCAGTATTTTCTGGCAAGATATGTGGGAATGTATCTGTTGTTTTTGGCACTCTGCGTCTGCGTATGCAAGGCGTTAGAGACAATGGGATGTAAAAAGGGATTGTTCAATGGAATTAAAAATCGAAAACCTGTCTAAAAGCTTTGGCGATGTGAAAGCGCTGAATCATATGAGTTTTACTTTTACGCCCGGAGTTTACGGGATCCTCGGACCGAACGGCGCGGGAAAGAGTACGCTCATCAATCTGATCACGAATAATATCGCCAGACAGGAGGGCTCGATCTTCTGGAACGAGCGGGAAATCCTCAAAGGAAATAAAGAATATCGGAAGATTCTGGGGTATATGCCGCAGCAGCAGGGATACTACGAGGACTTTACGGCGGGCGCGTTCTTGATGTATATGGCGCACTTAAAGGGGCTTGATAAAAAGGCGGCAAAAGCAAGGGCGCAGGAGCTTCTGCGGGTATTTAATCTGGAAGCGGCGCGGAATAAAAGAGTCGGCGGTTTTTCGGGCGGAATGAAGCAGCGCCTGTTGTTGGCGCAGGCGCTCTTAAACGACCCGGAGCTTTTGATATTGGACGAACCGACGGCGGGCGTCGATCCGCAGGAGAGAATCCATATCCGCAATTATATCAGTCAGATCGCGACCAACCGCATCGTGCTGCTGGCAACGCATATCGTTTCCGATATTGAGGCGATCGCAAAAGAGATTTTGATGATGAAGTCCGGAAATGTGGTGGAGACCGATACGCCGGGCAGGCTGATCGCGAAGGTCGGAGAATATGTGTGGAATGTAGAAATCGCAGAAGCGGAGCTGCCCGCGATGCAGGAGCGGTATCTGATCAGTAATATCAGGAAAAACGAGAACGGTCTGACCTTGAAAGTAATCAGCGAAGAGCCGCCCCGGAACGCACAGCGGGAGAACGCCGTGAATCTGGATGATGTGTATTTATACTATATATCGTACAGGGATTAGGCGCTGTTATCATGATGTCAGAAGCTGAATGATGCGGCTTTCTGCCTTTGCGTCCTTTTTGACGTATAGGGAATTTCGTAACCCGTGAAGAATTGCGGCAGTTCTTTGAAAGAGTTTCGCGCAAGTGAAACTCTTTTTTTGTAACGAAAACGCAATTCCACAGTCTAACCAATGAAAGCGGGGTGAGAGGCATGGATTTTGACGGACTGTACCGGACCTATTACATGAGCGTGTATTCCTATGTCATGACAATTGTAAAAAGCGCGCATCTGGCGGAGGAGATTACGCAGCAGACCTTTTATAAGGCACTGCGCAATATGGATCAGTTTGAGGGAAAGTCCGGTCAATTGACATGGCTCTGTGCGATCGCGAAGAACGCGGCGTTTGACGAGTTAAAAAGACAATCGCGGTTTCGGGCGGAGGCGTCCGTAGGGGAATCATCCATTCTGCCCGTGCTCGAAGGACCTGGAAGTAGGGCACAGGGGAGCATGGAGCGCCAGTCACAGGAGAGTGTGGAGCGCCAGGCGGAGGATGAGGCGGCGGTGCTGCGCATTCATCAGCTTCTGCATGAGATGGCGGAACCGTACAAGGAGGTTTTTCAGCTGCGCGTGTTCGGGGAACTGTCCTTTGCCAAGATCGGCGTGATCTTTGGAAAAACCGAGAATTGGGCGAGAGTGACGTATCACCGCGCGAAGTGGAAGCTGCAGGAAAGGATGGATGACAATGAATGATAAAAAATACCCATGCGGTTTGGTACAGGATTTACTGCCGCTTTACCGCGACAATGTGTGCGGCGCGGAAAGCCGCCGGATCGTGGAGGAGCATCTTGCGGAGTGCGGCGCATGTAAAAAGTTATCCGAACAGATGGCGGATAACGGGGTGGAGCGCCTGCTCATGCAGGAGGCGGACGGCGTGTTGGAGCATCATCAAAAAAAAGAAAAACGTACGGCCATGATGGCAGGCATCGTCACGGCGGGAATTTTAATGATCCCGGTCATTGTCTGCTTTATCTGCAATCTGGCGACAGGACACGCGCTCGACTGGTTCTTTATTGTGCTGACGGCGCTGCTTGTCGTCGCAAGTCTTACCGTGGTGCCGATGCTTGCGAACAGATACCGCTTTTCCAAAACGGTCATAAGCTTCACGGGATCGCTGCTGTTACTGCTGCTTACCTGCTGTATCTACGCGCGGGGGAGGTGGTTCCTTTTGGCGGCGGTGCCCGTGGTGTTCGGATTGTCCGTACTTTTTTTACCGTTCATCCTCATGCAGGTGCCGCTTCCCGAACCGCTCCGGCGGCAGAAAGGTCTGGCGGTGATGCTGTGGGATACGCTGTGGCTGTACGGTATCATAATCGTGTGCGGGCTCCACGGCGGGGGCGTATCCTATTGGCATAATGCGCTGTTGATTACGTCATGGTGTCTGCTGCTTCCCTGGGGGATCTTTTTGACGGCGCGGTATGCGAAATGTCGTCCTGTTACAAAGGCGGGAATCCTCGTTATGATCGTTGGGTGTTTTATATCCACCGTGAACGATATGATCGCGTACTTCTTATTGCCGAAGGAACCGCCTTATTCGCCGTCTGCGCTGCACGCAAATCTGATGGATTGGACAAATCCGCGGCAGGTCGGCGATAACGTCTGCCTGATGACGCTGATCGGATCGATCGTGATCGGAGTCGTATGTATCGCGGCGGAAATTGCGCACAGAAAAAGAAAGTAGTCTGTCATGGACCATCAATAGCCATTTCGACGTCCAAGGTATGGAAGCCAAGCCGGCATTTATGGTTCTGACATCGGCAATATAGACAACGATCATATCGCAACCTTTGCTTAGAGTTCAATCATAGCGCTTGACTAATGCAGGATAAAACAATATACTGAAAGTGTAGTTTGAATATACTGGTTGAAAATGGATTCTTTTGAAAGGGGAGACGAGAATGCGGAAGATTAAAAAGAGGATACTCGGAATTATTTTAGGAATGTGTGTATTCGGAGGTAGCGTAGGTTCGTGCTATGCGGAGCAAAGCAGTCTTACGGTGGACATTACTGCTACAAGGGCGTATGGCAGGTTTGAGTATGGGGAAGGAGGACATCGGATTACGGTGACTGTATCCTATATGGAGGAAGATTCCGGCGGGCACTTGAGGAGTGGTAGTGTCAGCGATAACCAAAATGGCAATGTTACAGTTGCGGTTGTGTCAAAACCTAGTCCGGATGGGTATCGATATTACAGCGGGTATGCGACAGGCTATGTAGATGGCAACTGGACAGCTTCATCGGGAATGGTATACGCACGATAATAAGGAATGGCGGATGAGAAAAAAAGTAAAATTTTCAAGTGACATCACGTTCTTTTGTATGTTGACAGCAGGATTATTCCTGCTGTCAGCATGTGGAAAATCAGAAGATAATGATATAGACGCTATGTCTGTGTCGGCAAAAGGGGATGCAATTGAGTCTGATTTTGAATATCAATTTGTAGCGGAATCAGAAAACGGATATTATGTCTGGGAGCGTACAAATCAGGATCGGTTTTATACGCGTTTGCTGTTTATGGATAAAGAGTCTGGGAGGACGGTGCCTTTATGTAATAAACCGGATTGCGCGCATGAGGGGAAAGAATGTAATGCTTATTTTACGGAGTTGACTTCTTACCAGAAAGGTGGAATTTATAAGGAGTATCTTCAATTTTATGAGGGGGACCTTTATGCAGTTGGTCTCAGTGAAGATGATTATGTTTCAATTTACCGGATTAGGGCGGACGGCTCCGCCGAATGGGAAATCAGAACAAAGCTTTACAGAACAGATTATTCAGCGACAGGCCGCTGGAGCCCGCCAGAGCTATTGATTGATGATGGATATGTATATTTTGTGGATTGGTATCAGAAAATTCAGAAGCTTGAGCGGATGCCACTTGATGGCGGGGTGTCGGAAGTTTTGTTCGAAGGAGACAGCGGTGCGTCAGCAGTCAATATCTATCGTATCAAAAGCAATGGTGGAACCTTGTTTTTTCAAGTGACGAGTTATTCGGATACCCTGCCGGGGAAAGCTGTGGGTTCGGTGTATTGCTGTGATCCGTCAACAGGGCAGTGTAGTTTCGTAAAGGAGCTTTTCGGTCCATATTCCGTAAACAAGGGTTTTGTGTATTATGGAAATGTCGAGGGACTTTGCCGCTATTCGATACAGGAGGGGATTACAGAAATTTTAGCGGATCAGCCGATGAATATGCCGTATATGATACTTACAAGGGATTACATCATTCGTTGTGATTCCGGATCGGACGGCAGTACGCTGACCATTTATGATTATGACGGCAGAGAAATTACCACTGTCTCGAATACCCTAGGATTGTATTGGTGTTTTGGTGGAAGCTCAGATATGCTGTTTGGAGAATATGCGGATGATAGAGGATCGAACCTGTGTTTTTTGAATTTGAACCGTCCCATTGGGGAATTGCGGTGGGAAAAATTGAAAGTGGATTGATGGCGGTATACTCTTGTCTATGACAAAATCTCAAGGGAAAAGAGATAATGAATACAGTTTTGTAAAGACGCTTAATAGAGATCTGCGTAAAAGGAGGAGGATTATTATGAGGAAAATCAAGAAATTGGTAATAGGGATTGTGTTGGTCGCATGTGTATTCGGAGGTAACGTAGGTTTGTGCTATGCAGCGCAAAGCAGTCTTGCGGTGGAAATTACTGCTACAAGGGCGTATGGCAAGTTTGAGTATGGGGAAGGAGGACATCGGATAACGGTGACTGTATTCTACGTTGAAAAAGATGTAAGTGGGAATAAAAGGGAAGGTTATGTCAGCGATAATCAGTTTGGCAATGTTACTGTTGCGGTTGTGTCAAAATCTAGTCCAGATGGCTACCAATATGTAAATGGTTATGCAGTAGGCTTGGTGGATGGCAATGTACAGGCTATATCAGCAAGGGATTATGCATGATAATAGGAATGGCAAGATGGGGAAAAAAATAAAATTTTCAGTTAGCATCAGGATATTCTTTGTGTTGACAGCAGGAATAATCCTACTGTCAGCATGTGGAAAATCAGAAGATAATGATATGGACGCTGTGCCTATACGGGCAGAAGCGGATACAATCGAGTCTGATTTTGGGTATCCCCGCGTAGCGGAATCCGAAAATGGATATTATGTTTGGGAACGTATCAATCAAGACAGATTTTATCCACGATTGTTGTTTATAGATAAAGAATCCGGAAGGGCAGTGCCTTTGTGCAATAAACCAGATTGCGTGCATGAGGGAGAAGAATGCAATGCCTATTTTGCAGATTCGACTTCTGAGAAGGGGGGAGTTTATAAGGGCTATCTCCAATATGATAAGGGGGATCTTTATGCAATCGGTCTCAGCGAGGATGCTTATATTTCTCTTTTTCGGATTAAGGCGGATGGCTCCGCTGAATGGGAAATCAGTGCAAAACTTTACAGAACGGACTATGCGGTTACAGGTCATTTCAATCCGCCTGAGCTATTGATTGATGACGGATATGTATATTTTGTAGATTGGTACCAAAAAGTTCAGAAGCTGGAACGGATGCCGATTGGCGGTGGTGAGCCGGAGGTTCTGTTCGAAGGAGACGGCAGTGCGTCAGCAGTCAATATATATCGAATCAAAAGCAGCGACGGAAGCTTGTTTTTTCAGGTGATGAGTTATTCGGATGACCTGCCGGGGAATGCTGCGGGTGAGTTGTATCGTTGCGACCCGGCGAGCGGACAGTGTAGCCTGGTGAAGGAAGGACTTTCAGGACCTTATTCTGTGAATGATGGGTGTGTGTATTATGGAAATACGGAGGGACTCTGCCGCTATTCGATACGAGAGGAGAGTACGGAAATTTTAGCTGGCGAGTCAGTGGATGTTCCTGATATTACCCTGACGGAGGCTTATATTATTTTTTGTGATCAGATGGCGGACAGTGCGCTGATTATTTACGATTATGATGGCAGAGAGATTACTACCGTCTCGAATACCTTAGGATTGTACTGGTATTTTGGTGGAAACTCAGATATGCTGTTTGGAGAATATGCGGATGATAGAGGATCGAACCTGTGTTTTTTGAATCTGAACCGCCCTGTGGAGGAATTACAGTGGGAGGAGTTGAAGGTGGATTGATGGTTGCATACCACCCAGCATTTTGACAGCCTTGAAAGGAAAAAATAATTCGCACTAATTCCATAGAAGGAGAGCCT
>JAMPAG010000094.1 GCA_023667365.1 bacterium
TGAATGCAATGATGAAATTGCAGAAATGTTTGGGGTATAAGCCTGATGAGAATAATGATAGACACACATATAGCTATCTGGGCAGTCCTGAATGATCCTAAACTTCCGGAAAGGGCGAAAAATCTTATCCTTGATGAAGGCAATGAGATATTTTACAGTACGGCTTCTGTCTGGGAAGTTACAATCAAACATATGCTGCATCCAGATAAGATCCGGTTGGATGGTCGCCTTTTAGAAAGGGGCTGTGAAGAAAATGGATATATTGTATTGCCTGTTTTCAACAACCATGTTGTAACATTGGAAACATTGAAACGTCCGGAAAGTGCCCCAAAGCATAGTGATCCGTTTGACAGAATAATGATAGCCCAGGCAAAGACGGAAAACCTGATGTTCCTGACGCATGATTCTTTAATCCCATATTATGGAGAGCCGTTTATCATATCAGTATGAGATGCAGTTGGATTCCATGGAATAAAAAGCATTCCAGCCAGACTTGCAACAAATGGACAGAAAAGGGCATAGGATCATGCCCTTTTCTGTTGCCCGGAAAAACAGGCAAAAAGTTTCCACCTTCTTGATACAATAGCGGACGGAATAGATAGGTAAGGTAAGGGGAAAATCCGTATGATACTGTATCGTAATCAACGAGCTATTTACAAGCAATATAAATATCCATATCCCCATCGGTTTCAAAGCAGGGAATAACATCCTTTGACGATTGCTCCAGACCGTTCACCCGCATATATTCCATGAGCGTCTTATAGGCATTAGGAATCGTCACGAAAGGGTTTTCAAAAGGCTCTTCAATGTGTACCGCTGCATATCTGTGATCCGCCTGGTCGTGTATTTCCATGTCGGGAGGAATGACTCCGTCGGGCAGTATCCATGCCGCTTCGTATCCGTGCATATTGAAAACATTGATCTGTTCCTGTGACACATGTGGGAAATCCCAGCCAATGACACGGGGGTTATCCACGCCACAGCTGCGGGCGACGGAAAAAACTCTGTCGATCGCGTCGCCTTCAGGATCGGAGCTTATAACGGCATGTTTGATATAGCGGAAAGCGGGGACGGTTTCGACACGCAAATTTGTATACGCTTCGTCACAAGCCGCCATGTCATCGCGGAATAAATTGTCCAGCGAACAATTGAAAAGCTTGCAAAGTTCTACCGCCTTATCCATTTCCGGCTGCGCTGTATCCAGCTCCCATTTTGATACGGTTTGACGGCTGATTTTCATTTTTTCAGCCAAATCCTCCTGCGTCATATTCCCTTTCAAATGTCTTAAAAACTGCAAATTTTTTCCGAAACTCATAAAATGCTCTCCTTTTTTTCTTTTTTTTGCACCGCGCTGCATTTTCAGTATAGCATTTCCTAAGCAAACAACAACCAATTTACATGTGCGATTTTTTTCAATTACGCAACTTCAAAGTGCGGAGAATCGTTTGGATGGTGAAGACAAAGTACATGATATTCATCAAAGGCGCACCATTTTTAACGTTAGCGTTTTTGAAAAAAATGCAAAAACGCTAACGTTAAACTTGAAAATATCTCATGTTTCTGATAGTATAGAATAGAGAAAATTGATGGCAGGTGAAAAGTATGGATTGGTACCCGAGGGAAAATTACTTAAAGAAAATTCGTGAATTTTATCACGCTACGGATATTATCAAGGTTATAACCGGCGTCAGAAGATGCGGTAAGTCCTGTCTGATGGAGACAATCGCAGGCGAACTAAAAAGGGAAGGAATTCCTGAAAATAATATTCATTTTTTTGATCTTGACAGTAAGGATTATAACAAGATTTTAAGGGCCGATCAATTGGAACAGTTGATTCAAGGTGTACAGGATGGAAAGGGGACAAAATATCTTTTTATTGATGAGGTGCAAAATGTTGATGGATTTGAAATAGTCCTTAATGGTTTCCGGGGGACTGGTGAATGGTCGATTTTTATTACGGGATCGAATTCCTATCTCCTGAGTGGTGAGTTGATGACAAAGCTTACTGGTCGATATATTGAATTTGAGATGTTCCCGCTTTCTTTTGAAGAGTACGAAGATATTAAGAGGTTTTACGGCAAAGAAATTGCCGCCGACCGTCAGGAAGAATTGCAGAACTATATTCTTGAGGGTGGATTTCCGAGGACGATTACTTTGAGTACAATGGCTGCGAAACGCAGATATGTTCAAAGCGTTATTGATGAGATTTTTGAAAAGGATATACGCAGACGGCTGAAAATTCGTAATAAGAGTACTTTTGAGACGGTTCAGAAATATATCATCAATAATTTTGGGACTGCTACGAGTTTAAAGAGTCTCAAAAAGGCAATCGAACGTTCTGGAACTCCGATCAGTGAAATTACGATTGCCAGATATATCAAGGCTCTGCTCGACGCAAAGATTCTTTGTGAGTGTCCGAGATTTGATATGAAGTCAAAGAAGTCATTAAGCGGGGAGAAGAAGTATTATCTTGCGGATTTGAGTTTTTATTATGTTCAAAATACGGATAACAGGATTAACTTTGGTCCGGTATTGGAGAACATCACCTATGTATACGCAAGGTCGCATGACTATTCTGTAAGTGTAGGCAGAATTGGGAAACTTGAATGTGACTTTATCCTTAGAGATAACGAAATGAATTATTCCTATGTTCAGGTTTCTTATACGATAGCGTTGTCGAGGGAAACGGAAGATCGAGAGTATAGAGCGCTGGAATCAATAAAGGATAATTATCCTAAGTATGTTGCTACAATAGATTCTTTACTTCAGCAGCGCAATGGTATAGCGCATATAAATCTTGTCGATTTTATGAAAAATGGTAAAGAATTTTAGGTATTTAACGTGAGCGTTTTTGAAAAAAATGCAAAAACGCTCACTCCGATTCCTCCGCAAATCCCGAACTTATCGCTCCCCTCCCTCCGTTTCCGCGGAAGACGGAGCGGGTTCGGGCGGCGGCAGGGTCAGCTTTACCTTTTCTATGCGGTTCCTGCGCACCTGCGATGCTTCCAGCACGGTGCCGTCCTCCAAGGTAACGCGGTCCATCCGTTTCGGCAGACGCTCCAGCTTGTCGATGATCATTCCGCCGATGGAATCATAGTCCTCGCTTTTCAGCTGCAGGGAAAGCGCGTCGTTGATGTCGTCGAGCTTCATGCTTCCCTCGATCAGATATTCCCGCTCATTCAGCGCCTGGATCAGTTCTTTTTCATCCTCGTCATACTCGTCGCGGATTTCGCCGACGATCTCCTCCAGAAGGTCTTCGAAGGTAATCATGCCGGCAGTGGCGCCATATTCGTTCTGCACCATGGAGACCGCAAAGCCTTTCTCGCGCATTTCCAGCATCAGATCCGCCGTGTTCTTGAATTCGTAAGTATAATGTACTTCGCGCAGAATGTCCCGGATATGGAACGAACTTTTATTTGTCAAAAGAAGAAAATCCTTAATATTGATGATGCCGACAATATAATCGGGGTCGTCGTCATAGACGGGGATCCGGGTATACATGGAGTCCTGGAACACGCGCAGGACATCACGGTAGCCTGCGTTTAGAGAAATCGTCGTCATATGGATGCGCGGGATCATAATGTCCTTTGCAACGGAGTCGGAAAAATCAAACACGTTATGGATCATTTCTTTTTCTTCACTCTCGATTACGCCGTCCTCGTGGCTGACGTCAATGAGCGTGTGCAGATCGCGTTCCGTGAGCGCCGCGATCTTCTGGTCCGGATCAATGTGGGACATGCGCAAAAGCGCGTTGGAAAGTTTATCAATGATAAAAATGAAGGGTGTGAGCAGCCACATGAGGAAGCGGATGATTCTTGCATAAGAAAGAACCATTTTTTCCGAACGGCTCATGGCTTTGGTTTTCGGGACGATCTCGCCGAACAGAAGAACAAGCAGCGTAAGGATACCGGTAGCGATACCGACTGCGGCGCTGCCAAACAGCTCTGCGGCAAGCGTGGTCGTCAGGGAAGATGCGCTTAAGTTGACGATATTATTGCCGATCAGGATGGCGCTGAGCATCTTGCTGTACCGGTTCAATACATTCTGCGCAGTGAGGGCGCGTTTATCGCCTTCCTCGCACAGTGTCCGGATTCGGATCCGGCTTACCGTGGAAAATGCAGTCTCTGCCGATGAAAAGAAAGAAGATAACAACAGAAGGATAAACAGTGCGAACAGCTTGACAAAAGTGACGGTTGGGTCAATTGATTCAAGGGGCGGCATAATTCTCCTATCTGCACAAAATTGTGCGAAAAATAATATGTGTTTATTAAATATATACAATGTTATCAACTGCTTGTCAAGTTTTGAACGACGGCGGAATATACATAGTTATGGAGGAAAAGGAACTGACCGGTAAACTCTTTTGGGGAATCGGCTGTAAACGGATTCTCCGGGAAACGGTAAAAGATGGATAGAATCAGAGATGGGAGGATTTCATGATGGAACAACAAATGCGTGTGAGAGAAGAACTGCGGCTTCCGCGTCCGCCTGTTGTGCGTGTGCTGCAATGCCTGCTGTTCGGCTATCTGATCACGGGGGCGCTGCTTTTGCTGCTTGCGGGACTTTTGTATAAGATGCAGCTATCGGAACAGGTCGTGTCGATCGGGATCATTGTTATTTATGTGGTGTCCGCGCTGGTATCCGGTCTGATCGCCGGGAAGAAAGCGGGAAACAGAAAGTATCTATGGGGGCTTTTGCAGGGCGGACTGTATTTTGCCGTGCTGCTCATCATGACGCTGGCAGTCAAACGGTCCGTATCGGATTTTGGCCCGAATCTGGTGACGACGTTCCTGCTTTGCACAGGAAGCGGTATGCTCGGCGGTATGTTGGCGTGAAACGGATGCAAAAACTAAACAAAAAGCTGCAACAAAAAATTTTGGTTGAAACGGATGGCGATCTGTGCTATACTACGAACTGTTATAGGCAGATGACCGCGGAATGCAGCGCGGCATATTGATCAGGATAAGATCGGGAGGATTACTTATGAAACATATTAAGACATTGAACACAAGAGATCTGAAGAAATCCATGAAGAAGGGCGGATGCGGCGAGTGCCAGACCTCCTGCCAGTCTGCATGTAAGACTTCCTGCACGGTGGGGAATCAGACCTGTGAGCAGGCAAAATAGAGATTTGGGATTTGAAAGAAGAAATGCTGTAAGCAGCGATGGGAATCGCTGCTTATTGTGCGTTAGTGCAAAAAAGGAATGGGATAGAAAGGCTGGATAGAAGTGGTACATCAGTACAAAAGCAATGGATATGAGATCGTGTTAGACGTCAACAGCGGATCGGTGCATGTCATGGATGCGCTTGCCTATGATCTGGTCAGACCTGTGGAGGAAGCGCTGGAGAAAGGACTGATGCAGGCGGAGGAGATCACGGCGTATGTTGTCGGACAGAGCGCGTCTGCGGAAGCCGAAACCTGCGCGGATGAGCGGGAAGAAGCCGCGCGCCGCATTGCCGCCCACACACAGGCGGAGGTTGCGGAGGCGGTGGAGGAGCTGTTGTCCTTAAAAGAAGCGGACATGCTGTATACGAAGGATATTTACGAGCCGTATATCGACTCGATGAAAAAGCGGGAGACCGTCGTGAAGGCGCTCTGCCTGCATATTGCGCACGACTGTAATCTGGCGTGTCGTTATTGTTTTGCCGGAGAAGGAGAATATCACGGCAGGCGCGCTGTCATGAGTCTGGAAGTCGGGAAAAAAGCGCTTGATTTTCTGGTTGCAAATTCGGGGAACCGGACGAATCTGGAAGTTGACTTTTTCGGCGGGGAACCGCTCATGAACTGGGATGTGGTAAAGGAGCTCGTTCGTTACGGGAGAAGCCTGGAAAAAGAGCACAATAAGCGCTTCCGCTTTACGATGACGACGAACGGGATTCTTTTGGATGAGGAAAAGCTTGCGTTTATCAACGAGGAGATGGGAAACCTCGTATTAAGTCTGGACGGAAGAAAAGAGGTTCACGACCGCATGCGTCCGCACAGGGGCGGTCAGGGCAGCTATGACGAGATCGTGCCGAAGTTCCTTCATGCCGCCGAGAGCCGGGGGCAGATGAATTATTATGTGCGGGGAACCTTTACCAGGTATAATCTGGATTTTGCAGAGGATGTCCTGCATTTTGCGGATCTGGGATTTCAGCAGATTTCCGTGGAACCGGTCGTTGCCGATGCGGATGAGGATTACGCCATCCGCGAGGAGGACATTCCGGCGGTCGAGCGGGAATATGACAGGCTTGCGAAGGAGCTGCTCGCGCGGCGGAAGGCGGGGAAACCGGTGAATTTCTTCCACTTTATGATCGACTTAGAGGGCGGTCCCTGCGTGGCAAAGCGTCTGTCGGGCTGCGGTTCGGGCTGCGAATATCTTGCGGTGACGCCGTGGGGGGATTTGTACCCGTGCCACCAGTTCGTCGGTCAGGAACAGTTTCTGATGGGAAATGTGGACGAGGGGATCACCAGACCGGAAGTGCGCCAGCAGTTTCAGGACTGTAATGTCTATACAAAAGAAAAATGTAAAAACTGTTTTGCGAAGTTTTATTGCAGCGGCGGCTGTGCGGCAAACGCGTATCATTTTGACGGCAGCATCAACGGGGCGTACGACATCGGGTGCAGGCTCCAGCGCAAGCGCGTGGAATGCGCGATTATGATGAAGGCGGCGCTTGCCGACGAGCAGGAGGCATAGGGCAATTCAAAATACTTTTATGGCAGTTTGCAAGGACATGGAACAAAGGGAGAAGCAAAAGGAGAAGAAGGATCATGAAAAAGAGCAGAGGAATCATAACGCTCATCGTTACGGCGGTTTTGATTGCGGGACTTGGATTTGCGGCGATATACGGTGTGGATTCGGCGCATCACGGTTCTGCGCGCAATATCAAGCGGGGACTCGATCTGGCGGGCGGCGTCAGCATCACCTATCAGGTGAAGGGCGATGAGGAACCGTCGTCGGAGGATATGAGCGATACGGTGTACAAGCTGCAAAAGCGTGTGGAGCAGCAGAATTACAGTACGGAATCGCAGGTCTATCAGGAGGGCTCCAACAGGATCAACGTGGAGATTCCCGGCGTGTCCAATGCCGAGGAGGTTTTGGAACGTCTCGGACAGCCCGGTTCCCTGTTGTTCATTCTGGAATATGACGATGCGGGAAATCTGAATTATACCCAGGGACTCAATGTGACGGAGGACGGCGGTTACGAATTTGTGTATACGCTGGCGCGCTCCATGGAGGAGATCGAGGCGTCCGGTTCTGTTGTGATCACGGGTACGGATGTGAAGGGCGCGGAGGCGCGGTATGTTACCGACAGCCTGACCGGCGCTAATAATGTGGTGGTCGATCTGACGCTGACGGATGACGGAGCGGAGAAATTTGCCGTTGCGACCGAAAAAGCCGCGGGAAAATGGAGTATCGGTATTTATTACGATGGCGGATTTATCAGTGTTCCGAGCGTGAATTCCGTCATCAGCGACGGCAGGGCGCAGATTTCCGGCGGGGCAATGGATTTTGAGGAGGCGAGCCAGCTTGCTTCTTATATCCGTATCGGCGGTCTGAAGCTGGAATTAGAGGAGTTAAGTTCCAACGTGGTCGGTGCGCAGCTCGGTGAAAAAGCGATCGAGACAAGCCTGTATGCGGGTGCGATTGGTCTTGTCCTTGTCATTATCTTTATGATTGCGGTGTATCGGATTCCCGGCATTGCATCGGGACTGGCACTGATTTTATATGTTATCATGACGCTGTTATGCTTAAATGTTCTGAATTTGACGCTGACGCTGCCGGGAATTGCAGGTATCATTCTTTCCATCGGTATGGCAGTGGATGCCAACGTCATTATTTTCGCACGCATCAAAGAGGAGATCGCGACCGGAAAGACGGTGAAAAGTTCGATCGACATTGGATTTAAGAAAGCATTATCCGCGATCGTGGACGGCAATGTGACAACGCTGATCGCGGCGTGCGTATTGATGGCGATGGGCACCGGTCCGGTCAAAGGCTTTGCGCAGACGCTGGCGCTCGGCATCGTGCTCTCCATGTTTACGGCGCTTGTCATTACAAAACAGATATTGAAAGCGCTTTTTGCGGTCGGCTTAAAGAGCGAGAAGCTTTACGGAAGGGCAAAAGAAAGAAAGAGTGTGGATTTTCTGAAAAAGAAAATTTTCTTTTTTGCCATATCCGGCGTGGTTATCGTGCTTGGATTTGTCTTTATGGGTGTAAATAAGGGCATGAACGGAAACGCGATGAATTTCGGGCTGGAATTTTCGGGCGGCACGACATTCCAGGCGTCCATGCCGCGCGATTATACGTTAGAGGAAATCGACGAGCAGATCAAACCCGCGATCGCAGCGGTGATCGGGGATAACAATATTCAGGCGGCAAAGATCAGGGAGTCCGTTGCGGCGGAGGATACGCATACGATTTCCATCAAGACGAGGACATTGGATGAAGATACGCGTGCGCAGGTTATGGAAGTGCTGCGAAATGAGTTTGGTGTGACGCAGGAGGTAGAGTATCAGAATATCAGTGCGACGATCAGTAAGGAAATGCGTTCGGATGCGGTCATCGCGGTCATTATTGCGACGATCTGTATGCTCTTTTATATCTGGTTCCGCTTTAAGGACGTCCGCTTTGCGGCGAGCGCGGTCATCGCGCTGGTCCATGACGTGCTGGTCGTGCTGGCGTTTTATGTGATTACGCGGATTTCGGTGGGAAATACCTTTATCGCGTGTATGCTGACGATCGTTGGCTACTCGATCAACGCGACGATCGTGATCTTTGACCGCGTGCGGGAGAACTTAAAAACGGAAGGTCCGAGAGCCGATGTGGCGGAGATTGTGAACCGGTCGATCACCCAGACGCTGACAAGAAGCATATATACGTCGCTGACAACGTTTATCATGGTGCTTGTGCTGTTCATCATGGGCGTTTCTTCCATCCGCGATTTCGCGATGCCGCTCATGGCGGGCATCATCTGCGGCGCTTATTCATCCGTCTGCATCACGGGCGCGCTCTGGTATGTGATGCGCACGAAGCTCAAGGGGAGCGCCAAAGAAGATTAAG
>JAMPAG010000095.1:0-3592 GCA_023667365.1 bacterium
CTTCTGGAAAATCCCCTTCCGTATTCTTTTGTAAGATATGCAGATAAGGACTCAATAACCTTCGATCCATATTTCGCACGTTCCTGTCCCTGCTGTTCCTGCTCAACAATATAATGTCCAAGCAAAAAACTTGTAATGACCGTAATTGCATTTGCCATCTGCCCCATATTGTTTCTTGCATTATCAATCAAATTTTTTGATTTTTGAAATAAAGAAGCAAATTCCATATGATTTATTATATCCGCATTTTTATTATCCATAAGTCTGCCTCCAATGGTATTTTTATGCAATAACAGGATATTTACCGGTTTTTTACAATTTTCCGTTTCACCAATATCACCTATATCTATGTCCGGAAAATAATCAAAGAATCAGATCATTCTTTAAGAAATTGTAAATTACCTTTTTATAACGAAATTCAAACACCCGTTAATGGTATGAATGATAAAAAATACCGAAGCGGTCCCAACCAATAAATAATTGCTTTTCCACAATCCGAAAAACAAGTAGTACAACGGAACAACCGCAAACTGGCTTATTACGATCAACCAGCCATATTGAAAACCAAGATAATAAAAAGTCCAGCCCATAAAATTTATCAGTATCATGATAACAGTTGTTGCAAAAAAGGCTTTTTCTTTGTATGTCGCTATCGAAAAGAATTTATCGTTATCTTTAACGATTAACATTAACAAAATCATAGACAACATACCAAAGATACCCTGTGTTTTTTCTATCCAGGGAATTTCATTCGGCATATTCATGATAGGATTCGATTTCATCTTTATCAGCGGCATGATCATATACGGTATTTCCTGAATAACAAATGCGATTATTCCCGCAAAAGAAATCCCTAAATAATAATTCCTGAACAAACGAAAAAACTTTATCATATTCTCCCCGTCATCTTTTCATCGTAAAAACCGGTTTATCGTTTTGGTCAATCTCAAAGGTACTCGCAGAAATCCGAACCAGTCTTGTCCCCGCCGGAGCGTCAATATACCGGAGAATATCCGGATCAAAGCGCTGCCACACATCCCCCACATATACCAATTCGATATTCCTGGCATCGGACGTGTAGTCATCAGTCTCATTCCCCGCAAAAAAACACCATCCGCTATCCCCCTCGCCACGCGGCTCAAGCCGCTCCATATAGCCGACCTTCCAACCTTCCCGCGTGACTTTTTTCGAGACGCAGGCACTTTGACCCAAAATCAGCCTTCGGTTTTTTATCACGTCATAATTCTTTTCACGCTCCCGAAATTCGCTGCGCATTTCCTCACTGACTGCAATGTCTGTATGGATGCTGTCAATGCACTTACCCCAGATTCCATGGTCGTCCGCTGCGTTCCGCATGATCACGGCAAGTTCGAGCAGATCCGCCTTGTCCGCATCAATCTGTGTCTCCACCTGTTTCACAAGCTGATTTCCATGGTCTCCGTATAAGTATAGGACAACGCTCCCATCATTGTAGAGCGATAATTTTGCCGCGCCCAGATTTGCTTTATCATTATAAAAAACCATAAACGGAGACAAATTTCCATTGACATACCAGTCGAACTCCGTTCCGTTTTTCCCATTCATGTAATAGACTTCCCCGCCATTTTCCAACTCGCCGCTTGTCACATGAGGCAGGTACAATTTGATGTTGCTGTCGATCATTTCCTTAATTTCACACAATATGCGGTTCATCGTTCCAGTCTTATCCCTTTCTTTGCCTGTGTCCCTTTGCCCTTCTAAAAAGCGTTTCCTTCTTTCATAAAATCGATCAGGTTGACATGATGGATCCCGTTTCGCTGCTGCAGTAAGAAATCTGCTGTTACTACATATTTGGGATAATTATCGCGAATTTGTTCCAGCGGACGATATTCCCTGTCTTCCGTGTCTTTACTTAAAGCAATGGTATATGCGACCTGAACATAGGAATACCCGTTGTCCACGCTGCGCAATATGAAATCGCACTCCAATTTCCCGATCTTGCCTATGCTGACAGAATAATCGTGCGCTCTCGCATAAATATATATCATATTTTCTAATGTAGGACCATAATTGATCCGATTATCCGTATTACGCAGAAAATAAAAGCTTAAATCCGCAAGATAATACTTTTTTTCCCCACCCAAAGCTTTTTTGGACTTCAGATCAAATCTGCTGCATTCATATAAAATTTTTGCATCTGTTAAAATCTTTACATATCTTGATACGGTTGACTTTGTTATCGTCATCCCGTTTTTTCGCAGACCCTCGCATAGCCCGTTAATGCTGACCGTAGCGCCAAAATTATTGATGATAAAATTCTGGACAGTTTCAAAAGATTCCAAATCCCGTATTTTTACTCTTTTTTTTATGTCCTTTTGAAAAATCTCCTTAATGACACCTTGCACGTAAGTCCGCTTATCCGCTTTGTCCCGGAAAAATAAAGTTCTTGGGAATCCGCCTTCGGTAATATAGGAATTCAGTTCTTCTGCCGGATTATCAGACACGGCGATATGATAAAACTTCTTCATCTGAAGATATTCCTCAAACGTGATCGGAAACATTTCAAATTCCAAATATCGCCCTGTAAGCTTTGTAACCAGTTCTCCGCTTAATAAATAAGAATTGGACCCTGTTATAAAAATGGACCACCCTCCTTCGCTGCGAAAACCGTTCAAAACTTCCTCGAATCCCTTGACATTTTGCACCTCATCAATAAACAGATATTTCATACCTTCTGCGCTGCTGTGCTTTACGATCAATTGATCCAGTTCATCCGCACTTTTAATACTGCGATACCCTCTGCGCTCCAGATCAATATATATGATGTTTTCTTCTTTTATGCCAGATAACGCCAGTTCATCAGAAATTGTCTGCATCAGACTGGATTTCCCACATCGCCTGACTCCGGTTATTACCTTAATTAAATCATCACTATGATAAAACCCGCGGATTTTCTTAAGATAATTTTCTCTTTTATATAATTCCATAGTATCAACTCCCAGAGTTAGTATATCCGAATTATACAATATCCACCGCTTATTTTCAAGTTAAGGCTGCCATTTTTGATTTTTTTTCAAAAGTGACAGCCTTAACTCCATCTAAATTATAGTTTCCTCCAATCATCTGAAAGCGGGAAATATCTACAGGACACCAAAAACAAGCAGCAGCACCCCGACGACCAATTCGATGATGCCAAGTGCAAAACCGGCGGCTGCCAGCCCTCTTTTGGAAGACGCCATCCCGCGGTAGCAGTATCCGGTCGCCATTCCGGCATACAGCATACTGCACACCCAAATCGTCCAGACCGGCGTGAACCCCAGCAAACCGTCCCGATTGATAACCGCTACAAACGCCGCAAACGCCAAGAAGAACGCGCCGACAATCGACATGATAAAGCCCGTCTTCGCCCGCTTTTTCATATCAACGCCCTGCACCGTGATCGGACCGTTTGATGCCGGCTGACCGTAGCCGTTCGGCGTTCCGTTCGGCATCCCGTTTGCCATCCCGCCGTTCGGCATGGGCTGTCCGTACGCATTCAGCGCTCCGTTCGGCATTCCGCCGTTTGATGCCGGCTGACCGTAGCCGTTCGGCGTTCCGTTCGGCATCCCGTTTG
>JAMPAG010000095.1:3692-8856 GCA_023667365.1 bacterium
CCATCCCGCCGTTCGGCATGGGCTGTCCGTACGCATTCGGCGCTCCGTTCGGCATTCCTCCGTAGAAATTGGGCTGCTCCCCGGGAAGCGGCTGATACAGCACCCGGATCAGTTCTTCCAAGTCCGCCCGATAAGCATTTTTCGGGATGCTCCCGACAAAACCGGTCATATCGTTTTCTTTGCCATATAAGCCGGGCCACCACGCAAATTTCACCCACGCCTCAATATGGATCACACCGTTTGCATAGCGATAGGAAAAATACTGCGGCATCTCCAAAAGACCCTTTCCCTTTTGGTACACATTTTCCCCGTTGACGTTCACAAGCGTAAAGCCGTGCTTCTGAATAAAATCCCCCACAATAAAATCCACAAAATCCGCCGGCTTCCTGATCGCCTCATTCCTGATATACCGCGACATCTTCGTCCCCTCCTCTAAATGACCAAATAAACGTATCTTACAACAATACCACCATTCGTGAAGAATGTCCGACCGAACATTCTTCGGTGTGAAGAAGATTTGCGTAGCAAATCTTAGAAATTCTTTGTCCGCGTCTTTTGCGGACTTAGAATTTCTCTTCACACTCGCGAAGAATCGCTCTGCGATTCTTCTGAAAATGATTAACTGAACGTGTCTTACAACAATACTATCATTCGTGAAGAATGTCCGATCGGACATTCTTCGGTGTGAAGAGGATTTGCGTAGCAAATCTTAGAAATTCTTTGTCCGCGTCTTTTGCGGACTTAGAATTTCTCTTCACACTTTTATCTGGGTTGCAGCTGAAACCAATCCGTCAGCATCCTGATATAGCGGTTTAAGACCGTGCTGCTCTCCGTCTCGAACACCACGCGCCGCGCCGTCTCCGGCTGATCCGTGATCAGATTATCCACGCCGTGCGACAACAACTGCTCCATAAGTTTCTGCGTGTTGACCGTCCATGCATACAGCTCCTTCCCCTGCGCATGAACCGTATCCACCATGCCGTCCGTCACATAATTGTAGCGCACACTGAAATTGTCCGCGTCGCCAAGATCGGCAAAATTACCGTACGCCGACTGCATCACATATACCGTCTGGATTTCCCCATCCAGCGCCTTCACTTTTTCCAGCACGGGATAAGACATGCTCGCAACCACACATTCCTCTAAAAGATCATACTCGCGCACCAACGCTACGACACGCTCCACAAGATCCGTCTCGTGCCCCGTCGGCTTGATCTCGATATTCAGCTTGATCTTTCCGCCGCACTCCTCCAACACCTCCGCCAGCGTGCTGACATGCGTTCCCGCAAACTCCGGCGCGCAGAAGCCTCCGACGTCCAGCTCCGCAACTTCCCGATACGCCATATCCCACACATTCCGGTCAACGCCCGCCGTCCGCTTAAAATTCGAATCGTGCATCACAACGACCTCGCCGTCCGCCGTCTGCTGCACATCCAGTTCGATCCAGTCCGCACCGGCATCGATCGCCGCCAAAAACGCCGGCATCGTATTTTCGGGATAGCCGGACGAATACCCCCGGTGCGCCGTCACTTCCGTCCGATGCGCGATCTCGGTCGCATCGCTGAACGCGCCGTCCGTGAAATGCTGCACATTGCGCACGTTGACGACCACGAGCGCCAGGACCGCAGCCAGCAGCACGATCCGTTTTTCTTTCGCCGACAGGGACGATTCCCTTGTCTTCACAAAAACCGTCTGCACCGGCTCACCGATCAGCGCCTTGTTCCGGTAAAACATGTACGACAGAAAAATCGTGGACAACGGCACGATCGCGCAGGAAAAAAGTACGGCGACGATCCCCATCATCCAGTCGATCGCCGAGATCATGACCGCGTGAATAAATTCTCTCTCCCGCAGCAACGACGATATTCCGATGATGAGAAGAATGAGCAGCGCCACGGTCGCAAGATAGACAAAATAGCTGACGACCTGCCAGATGAGCAGCCGCAGGAAATCTTGAAAATATGCCCGGTAGATCAGGTAATGGCTGCTTTTACACGCCTCCGTGCAATTCTTTTTTTCCAAAATATAATAGAAAATTCCGTAAATGAACCGGAACGCCGCAACGAGCACGAGCGCCAGAAAAAGGAGCAGCACCCAATATTGGCGTAAAAAACCAAACAGCAGATTCTCCACAAATTCCGGCAGCCGGATGCTCGTCACATATCCGGTTAAAAAAGAAAAACTGAGCACCGGCAGCAGCACGAGGGAAAGCGGCAGGATCGGCAGATTGCGCCAGTAAAACATCCGCCCGACCGCCTTCAGTGCCTCCCACAAAAGCGTATGTCCGCTCACATATTCCCCGCGGCGCGAACAGTCCACACAGATCGTTACGGCCGTCACGTCCGCCACCACATAACAGGAGACAAGTACCATGATCAGCACGAGGACCGCCCACGTCCACGGCGAGGCAAAAAAGCGCGCCATCGCCGCCGCGGAAAGGTAATGAAGCCCCGCCTTCCCGATCGAGAACTCGACAAGCCGCAAAAAAAGCGGCGTAAACAGACCGTAAGCGGCAAGCTTAAAAAACACCTCAAAGAAAAAAAGCGTTCTGAAATTGTAGTGGAAAAGCGCCTTCAGCATTCCCCAAAATCGTTCTTTTTTCATATGCGAAAAGAGGCGCGCCTGCGCCCCCTTCCTTTCTTTTTTAGTGATGGAACAGGCGGATTCCCGTAAAGCACATTGCCATGCCGTATTTGTTGCAGGTTTCAATGACGTTGTCGTCGCGCACGGAACCGCCCGGCTGCGCCACATACATCACGCCGCTCTTGTGCGCCCGCTCGATATTGTCCCCGAACGGAAAGAACGCATCCGAGCCGAGTGACACGCCTGTCATTTTATCGAGCCACGCGCGCTTTTCTTCCCGCGTAAACACTTCCGGTTTTACCTTGAAGAACTTCTGCCACGTTCCCTCGGCAAGAAGATCCTCATACTCGTCGCCGATGTAAAGATCAATGGAATTATCCCGATCCGCGCGCTTAATATCATCCACAAACTGTAAACCCAGCACCTTCGGATTCTGGCGCAAGAACCAATTGTCCGCCTTCGTTCCCGCAAGGCGCGTACAGTGAATGCGCGACTGCTGCCCGGCGCCGATGCCGATCGCCTGACCGCCCTTTGTGTAGCACACGGAATTGGACTGCGTATACTTTAAGGTGATGAGCGCGATCAGTAAGTCGATCTTTGCCTCATCCGGGATTTCTTTGTTTTCCGTTACGAGATTGTTAAGCAGCGCGCGGTCGATCCGCAGCTCGTTGCGCCCCTGCTCAAACGTAACGCCGTATACCTGTTTGCGCTCCACCGCCTGCGGCACATAGGAAGCGTCGATTTGAATAATATTGTAATTCCCGTTCTTTTTGGCTTTTAAGATCGCAAGCGCGTCCTCGTCATAGCCCGGCGCGATCACGCCGTCGGATACTTCTTTTTTAATCAGGAGCGCCGTCGCCTTGTCGCACGGGTCGGAGAGGGAAATGAAATCGCCGAACGAGGACATTCTGTCCGCGCCGCGCGCCCTCGCATAGGCGTTCGCAAGCGGCGTCAGCGCAATGCTCTCATCCACCCAGTAAATCTTTTTTTCCACTTCGGTGAGCGCGATCCCGACCGCCGCGCCTGCCGGGGACACATGCTTAAAGGACGCCGCCGCCGGCAGTCCCGCCGCCTGCTTTAATTCTTTCACAAGCTGCCAGCCGTTTAATGCGTCCAGAAAATTGATATAACCCGGCTTTCCGTTCAGCACGCGGATCGGCAGTTCTTCCCCGTTTTCCATAAAGATCCGGCTCGGCTTCTGATTCGGGTTGCATCCGTATTTTAATTCCAATTCGTTCATGGGAAACCTCCGTTTTGCTCTTTTTATTTGTTCTTATTGACGATCCGGCTTTCATAAGCGCCGTCCGCGATCTTAATATATCTGACAAAAAGAGAAACCTTGTTCTCCTCGTTTAAGCTGTTCCAGATACGCTCCGTCAGCTCGTCGATCGTTCCGTCAAGCGTAACGACCGCGGGCTCGCCCTCAAAGCTCGGCAGCGGATCGCCGTCTCCCTGATAGGTGTGGAGGAAACGCGCCTCCCCCGCCTTCGGATTCTCGTAATCAAATGTATAGCGGCAGCAATGTCCCGCCTCTCCGCGGTCGCTCTTTAAGATGGACATGGCAAAGCGGTATCCGCCGTCCTGTATCTCCATAACAGCGGAAATGCGCGGCGTATAATTCGGCGCATCCGGCTCATATTCCCGGATACGGAGCGCCTGTTCCAATGTCTGCCCTTTCTGCATAAGATCATAGATCGTATCGGTCTGATCGCCGTTCGTCACAATGATCTTTTCGCCAAGGACGCGGACCGGCGCATAGATTACAAGGCTTGGATCAGTCAGCTTCGACGCGTCATACGCCTGTGTGCGGATGCCCTCGCCGTCCTCCACAAACACGCGGTTCCGGCTGTTTACGCTTCTTCCCATGATAAAATACGCCGCGACCGCATACGCGCCGTCCTTTGACCTGCCGATCAGGATCCCCCTGCCCGGATAGGTGCTGCCGGACAATTCCTGCTCCAATGATACTGCCTTCACTCTGCCTTCCTCCTCTTTTTGTTCATCCGGATTTTTGCTGCCTGCATTTTCGTTTCCCGGATTTTCGTCATCTGCATTTCGTTTCCCGGAAGAATCCGCGCCGCGGATTCTTCGAAACGGACGTGGAACGCCTGTTCCGCATCCGTTTTATTTTAGCATGAAAATGTTTTTCTATCTACCTTTTGTTTTCAATTCTTCTTTAATAATTATTAAATCTTTAGAAAATCCTGCCTGAACTACTTGCATTTACGCGCTTTTTCCGTAATAATGAAAACGATTTTTTGATTGAAACGAACTTTCTGTTTCGATCAAAAAATCGACTAAAAAAAGATGAGCCTGCATTCAGGCATCCTGCCACAAGACAGCATGCCGCATCCGGGCCGCAGAAAGGTGTTTTCCTATGCTGTCACTCAAAAATATCACCAAAAACTACACGGCGGGCGATACGACCGTCGAAGCGCTGCGCGGGATCAGCTTAAACTTCCGCAAGAGCGAATTTGTCTCCATCTTAGGACCGTCCGGCTGCGGCAAGACGACGATGCTCAACATCATCGGCGGTCTGGACCGTTATACAACGGGAGACCTCATTGTTTCCGGCGTTTCC
>JAMPAG010000096.1 GCA_023667365.1 bacterium
TATCCTCACGCTGGATATTGGAATCCACCATGATGATCGTGGCTTCATCGTCCGTATAATTTCTGACAATGACGGGCATCGTGTCAAGCCCTGCCTTTTCAGAAGCCCTTTTCCTGCGGTGTCCGGCTATGATCTCATAGCCGCCTTCCGCCCTCGGTCTTGCAATCCCCGGCACCAGCACACCGTATTTACTGATGCTTTCCGTGGTTTCTTCCATCTTTTCATCATCAAGGACACGGAAAGGGTGTCCTTTGAACGTATGTAAATCTGCCAGATTTGCACTGATAACCTGCTCCCCTGCCGTATTGCCGAATAAATCATCGAAGCTGTTAATTTTAACTTTAGCTGCGCTCCCTGTTTTACTGCCCATTTCCAAGCACCTCCTCCGTCAAGGATTGGTATGCTCCCGCAACCTTGCCTTTTGGGTCATGTTCATAAATGCTGACACCCTCTGCGGAAGTTTCCGCCGCCCTTACGGACATTGGTATGCTGTTCTCAAATATCCGCACCCTGCTTCCGTATGCTTCAATAAGCAGCGCCGTGATCTCCTTTGCATAATTGGTTCTGCTGTCCACCATTGTCAGCAGAATACCCTCAATCGCCAGTTTGGGATTGATCTGACGCTTTACCTTGCCTATGGTCTTAATAAGCTGTTCCAGTCCCTTAACGGGCAGATATGCGGCTTGTACGGGTATCAATATGCTGTCGGCACAGGCAAAGGCATTTATGGTAATCATGCCGAGCGAGGGCATACAGTCAATCAGAATGTAATCGTAACTGTTTTTTATCTGTTCTACATAAGAGCGCAGCATGATCTCCCTGCTCATTACGTTCACAAGGGATACCTCCAGACCGGACAGCTCAATGTTGCCCGGCATCAGGTCAATCCCTTCGTCATGCTTTAAGATACCGTAGCCCGGTTCGATTTCCTCATCATTGATGACCTTTTCCATTACATTCGCAAGGGTAACTTCCAGCTTGTCCGGCTCCGTAAAGCCAAGACTTGCCGTTAAACTTCCCTGTGCGTCTGCATCAATAAGCAGTACCCTTTTCCCCTGCTTTGCCAGCCCGATCCCTAAATTGCTTGTTGTGGTAGTCTTTCCGACTCCGCCTTTCTGATTTGCGATTGCTATAATTTTACACATGGTCTTTTCCTCCGTTTAGTTAGTTTTTTCTTTGATGTTGGCTTTCTGCACTTCCACATAAGCCCGGTAATACCTGTTTGTACCTTTGTTCCGGTACAGTTCGGAAAACTCCGTAACAGCTACTTGGGGCTGTCTTTTCAGAATCCTCTCAAACCACTTAATATCGTTCTTTGTTCCCATCAGTCGAATTTTCAGCACGTTTCCTCTCCATTTCCGCAAGGATTTCTTCTATGGGCTTCGGTTCTTGGCAGTATTCCGGGTAACGGAGCTGAATCCCCTGCCAGAAGTACACCGCATAACCGCAGCAGAAAATATCGCTTATGGAATACTCCCTGCACTCGCTCAACTGCTCGTCCCTGCTCTCATAATCATCAACGCTTGGCGTTCCGTCTGTGTAAAGGTTAAATGCAAGCCTTACCACACGAACACTGCCGCTGGTCTGCCAGCCTTGATGCAAACACTCTGTTTTGATGTACCCGGACTTGATGTCGTAAATCTGGCTGAAATGATTTCTTGTGTCCTCCGATATGCCGAGAATGTAAATCAAAGCCTTGTGGTAACAGTCCTGATACCTTGCTTGTTCCAATGTCTCATAGTAGAATTTCTCATGTTTCTTGTTGTAAAAAACCATGTGTGTGTTGTCGGCGCTCTGCGCCCCTGCTCTTAACGCTGTGTTGTTCATCTGCTGAACCTCCTTTGATTATTTTATTTGTGTATATAAAAAGGACTCTATCCTTTGTTTGGGATAGAATCCTTTGAAAAAACCACGAAAAAAGGGGAAAACTCTTAAATGAATTTTCCCCTAATCGTTAAAGATAGATTTTACAAACGAAATCCTCAAAGCGGTTCGCCTTTGTGTACTCCGGACGATGTACCATAAAATCCTGCACATCTGCTCTGGTTATCAGATACTCCGTGAAGTACATATATTTGTAATCTACTTTCCTACATTGTTTATCGCCGCCTGTGCCGCCGCCAGTCTTGCAATCGGTACTCTGAACGGCGAGCAGGATACATAATCCAGACCGATGTTATGGCAAAACTCCACGGAGGACGGATCGCCGCCGTGCTCGCCACAGATGCCGCAGTGGATCGTCGGTCTTGTCTCCTTGCCTTTCTTGATCGCCATTTCCATCAGAAGACCGACACCGTTGCGGTCAAGCTTTGCAAACGGATCGTTCTCGAAAATCTTCGCTTTGTAATATGCCTCAAGGAATTTACCCGCATCATCACGCGAGAAGCCGTAGGTCATCTGCGTCAGGTCATTCGTGCCGAAGCAGAAGAACTCCGCCTCTTTTGCAATATCTCCCGCAGTCAGCGCCGCTCTCGGAATCTCGATCATCGTGCCGACCTCGTACTTTAAGTCAACGCCCGCCGCCTTGATCTCGGCATCCGCCGTCTCCACAACATTTTTCTTGACATATTTTAATTCCTTGTCATCACCGATCAACGGGATCATGATCTCCGGCGTGATCGTCCATTCAGGGTGCGCTTTCTGCACATTGATCGCCGCGCGGATAACCGCCTGCGTCTGCATTCTCGCAATCTCAGGGAACGTCACCGTTAAGCGGCAGCCTCTGTGTCCCATCATCGGGTTCATTTCGTGCAGCGTTGCGATAAACTTGCGGATCTCGTCCATCGTCTTGCCCTTCGCGTCTGCAAGCTTTCTGATGTCCTCCTCCTCGGTCGGAACAAACTCATGCAGAGGCGGATCTAAGAAACGGATCGTGACCGGATCGCCTTCCATTGCCTCAAACAGCTTCTCAAAGTCGCCCTGCTGGAGCGGTAAGAGCTTCGCAAGCGCTTCCTCCCTCTCCTCCAGCGTATCGGAGCAGATCATCTCACGGAACGCGTCGATACGGTGTCCGCCGAAGAACATATGCTCGGTACGGCAGAGACCGATTCCCTCTGCGCCAAGCTCTCTTGCTTTTTTCGCATCTGCAGGCGTATCTGCATTCGTGCGGACCTTTAAGGTGCGGTACTTGTCCGCCCATTCCATGATCCGCCCGAATTCGCCCGCGATCGTTGCGTCCACGGTCGGGATCGCTCTGTCGTAAATATTTCCGGTCGTACCGTCAAAGGAAATGATGTCGCCCTCATGGAACTCCTGCTCGCCGATACGGAACATCTTATGCGCCTCATCCATCGCAATCGCGGAACAGCCGGATACACAGCAGGCGCCCATGCCGCGCGCAACGACTGCCGCATGGCTCGTCATACCGCCGCGGACAGTCAGGATACCCTGCGCCGCTTTCATACCCTCAATATCCTCCGGAGAAGTCTCTAAGCGGACAAGCACGACCTTTTCGCCTCTCGCCGCCCATCTCTTTGCATCCTCCGCCGTGAACACGATCTTACCGCACGCCGCGCCGGGTGCCGCCGCAAGTCCCTTGGCAACCGGGATCGCCTTGCTGATCACATAGGAATCAAACTGCGGGTGCAGCAGGGAATCCAGATTTCTCGGATCGATCATGCTGACCGCCTTCTTCTCGTCAATCATGCCCTCGTCCACCAGATCGCAGGCAATCTTTAACGCCGCTTTCGCCGTACGCTTTCCGTTTCTCGTCTGGAGCATGTATAAATGACGATCCTCGATCGTAAACTCCATGTCCTGCATATCGCGGTAGTGGTTCTCCAGCGTATTGCAGATCTGCGTAAACTGCTCGTACACCTCCGGCATGATCTGCTTTAACTGGTCGATCGGCTGCGGCGTACGAACGCCCGCAACAACATCCTCGCCCTGCGCGTTTAAGAGGAATTCGCCCATCAACTGCTTTTCGCCGGTTGCCGGATTTCTCGTAAAGGCAACGCCCGTACCGGACGTATCGCCCATATTACCGAACGCCATCATCTGCACGTTGACCGCCGTACCCCAGCTGTAGGGAATATCATTATCGCGGCGGTATACATTCGCGCGGGGGTTGTCCCAAGAACGGAACACCGCTTCGATCGCGCCGACAAGCTGCTCCTTCGGATCGCTCGGAAAATCCTTGCCGATCTTGCTCTTATACTCTGCCTTGAACTGATCCGCAAGCTGCCTTAAGTCTTCCGCCGTCAGCTCGACGTCCTGCTTAACGCCGCGCTCCAATTTCATGCGGTCGATCAATTCCTCAAAATACTTCTTTCCGACTTCCATTACAACGTCGGAATACATCTGGATGAATCTGCGGTAGCAGTCCCAAGCCCAGCGCGGATTGCCCGACTTCTTGGCAAGGACCTCAACAACCTCCTCATTCAGACCGAGATTCAGAATCGTATCCATCATGCCGGGCATGGACGCGCGCGCGCCGGAGCGGACAGATACCAAAAGGGGATTTTCTTTATCGCCGAACTTCTTGCCGGTAATCTCCTGCATCTGTTCGATATAATCCATGATCTGTCCCATGATCTCGTCATTGATCTTTCGTCCGTCCTCGTAATACTTTGTACAAGCTTCTGTCGTGATCGTAAAGCCCTGCGGTACGGGAAGTCCCAGATTCGTCATCTCGGCAAGATTCGCGCCCTTGCCGCCGAGAAGATTTCTCATATCTGCGTTGCCTTCCTTAAACAGGTAAACCCATTTTGCCATTCTTCATGTCCCCCTTTGAACATAGTGATTACCGGGCGAAAGCGCTTCGTCCGACCGGCAGGATCATTTTTCCTGCACATATGGATAGATTATACCATAAATTTGTATATATTTCCACTTCTATTTCGGAATTTTTTGGCATATTTTAATAATATTTTTTTCATCCCAAATAATCCCTGATGCGAATATCCTTTCCGGACCTGCGCAACAATATCACAACACCCCAAAGCAGCAGCAACCATCCGAAAATCCGTAATCCTCTCTTTTTCTTTTTCATGCATCATCCCTCCCATTTTCGAAACCGCTTTTTGCTTCCCACGCGCCGTCTTCCGGCAGGAACGCCGAACGCCGTATTCGTATTCATCATCCCTGCAAAAGTCCTTTCATCGATCGTTCCTTGTACGCGCTACATCGTATAACACACGATTAAGACCGCCGGAAGCAGGATCACGGCAAAGGCGAGCAGGATCCTCCACCACATCGATTTTTCCCATTCCATCTGCATTGCCGTCACGGCATGATCCGGCTCCTGCCTGTCATAATATACTGTGATCCTGTCGTTTACTTTCAACTTATGTACCTGCTTTTTGTTAAGGCTTTCAAAGCTTCCTTCCCGCATGCTGCCGCCGTCATAGTACGAATAGGATATGACATATGGCTCATAGTACAGTCCCTGCGAATGATTATCCCTCTTTATCCAAATGTCCACGATCGTCCCGTTCGTCCTGACCGCCTCCCGAAAGCTTCGCAAAATCCTTCGATTATTTGTGCTCACAAACCACATGACCAGAATCATGATCAGAACCAATGTTCCGACAACACCGATCAGTATCACCATTTCTTCTGTTTTCATATATTCCTTTCTGCAGGCGCCTGACCCTCATTCCTGCGCCGCCAGACGCGCATGCGGATTATAGTATCCCGGACATTTGAGCGTATAGACGAGCGCCTGCGCCTGTCCCTCATCCAGCCTTGCCGCCGGCACACCGTAATAATGCTCTGCCGCCGTGCCGATCCCGTAACAGCCTTCCCCGAAGTAGACCACATTACAATACAATTCCAGAATCTCTTCTTTGGTAAACGCGCGTTCCAAGTCAAACGCCACGAACAGCTCTGCCACCTTGCGCTCCATTTCCTTTTCACTGGAAAAATAAAGATTCTTCGCAAGCTGCTGTGTGATGGTGCTGCCGCCCTCCACGAAACTTCCCGCCAAAAGATCATGCCATGCCGCGCGCAGAACCGCGGTCACATCCACGCCCGCATGACTGTAAAAATTGCGGTCCTCGCGGTAAATCAGTTCGTCCAGAAACGCCCCGGAAATATCCGTAAGCGCGACGTATTCCTCTCTGCTTCTGATCTGCTCCGCTTTTTCCTGCACGCTTTGCACAAAGACCGCTTCCTGATACATCCGATAACCTGAAACCGCATAGTGCCCGACCACGAAAGTTCCCGCAAGTACCAGCAGGATCATTGCCGCGCCGACAAACCGAAACAGCCTTTTCATAAAATCTCCTCCTATCGTACCTCCGCCGTCTAAAACGGTGTGTCTGATCTGAGTCTATTCTATAAAAAGGCTGTGTCTCCTGCCATTGCTTCGACTTACGCCGGTCTGACAATTTTGTAAGATATTGATACCGTGCCAGACAAACAGGCAGCGTTTGAGTCAGATACATGGATATTCGCCGTCCGCTGTCCATACAGACGCCGCTTACCTGCTAAAATGTAAATTTATCCGCAAAGTACTCCTCCAATTTGGCGATCGCAACGCGCTCCTGCTCCATGGAATCACGGAAACGGACGGTCACGCACCGGTCGGTCTCGGAATCAAAATCATACGTGATGCAGAACGGCGTTCCGATCTCATCCTGCCTGCGGTACCGCTTGCCGATATTGCCGCGGTCGTCAAACTCGCAGTTATATTTTTTGCTGAGCCTTGCAAAAATCGGCTCCGCGCCCTCGTTTAACTTTTTGGAAAGAGGAAGCACGGCGATCTTTACCGGCGCCAGTGCCGGATGGAAATGCAGAACCGTGCGCACATCGCCCTCCCCGATTTCTTCCTCGTCATAAGCGCCGCACAGTACCGCTAAGAACAGTCTCTCCACACCAAGGGACGGCTCAATGACATAGGGAATATACTTCTCGTTTTTCACATCGTCAAAATAAGAAAGATCCTCGCCGGATACGTTCTGATGCTGCGTCAGGTCGTAATTCGTCCTGTCCGCGATGCCCCACAGTTCACCCCAGCCGAACGGGAATAAAAATTCAATATCCGTGGTCGCCTTGGAATAAAAAGAAAGCTCCTCCGGCTCGTGGTCGCGCACACGCATTTCCTCTTCCTTCATACCGAGACTCTTCAAGAAGTCGATACAATACTTTTTCCAATATGCGAACCATTCCAGATCCGTGTCCGGCTCACAGAAAAATTCCATTTCCATCTGTTCAAACTCCCGCACGCGGAAAATAAAATTGCCCGGCGTGATCTCATTCCGGAACGACTTGCCCACCTGACAGATACCGAACGGGATCTTCTTGCGGGACGTTCTCTGTACGTTCTTAAAGTTCACAAAAATCCCCTGTGCCGTTTCGGGACGCAGGTACACCGTGTTCTTGGCGTCCTCGGTCACACCCTGGAACGTCTTGAACATCAGATTAAACTGGCGAATATCCGTAAAATTATGTTTGCCGCAGGTCGGGCAGGGAATCCGGTGTTCTTCGATAAAGTCCTTCATCTGCTGCTGGCTCCATCCGTCCACGGAGCTCTCCAGCTTCATGCCCTGTTCCGCCACAAAGTCCTCGATGATCTTATCCGCGCGGAATCTCTCATGGCACTCCCTGCAATCCATGAGCGGATCGGAAAAGCTGCCCAGATGACCGGAAGCCACCCATGTCTGCGGATTCATCAGGATCGCACAGTCAACGCCTACATTATAGGGACTCTCCATCACGAATTTCTGCCACCATGCTTTTTTGATATTGTTCTTCAGCTCCACGCCTAAATTCCCGAAATCCCATGTGTTGGCGAGACCGCCGTAAATCTCTGATCCGGGATAGACAAAGCCTCTCGCCTTCGACAGCGCAACGATTTTCTCCATTGTTTTTTCCATACTTTTTCTCCTTTTGAACTGATCCAATATAAATAACAAGCGTTTCTAAACGCATTTGTCTCAACAATAGCATTCACGCTTCGCAAAAATTCTATTGTTATAAATAAATGATCACATGCAGTACAGCATCCTTAGCAGTGTTCACATCACCGTCGCCCACAAGCGTATCGCCCTCGCTAATATAGTAAATATCACTTCCGTGGATACGGATATTAGACGCGTCATCAGTGACAAGAATCCGATAATCCTGCTCTGCGTCCAGTTCTCCTAACGTGATCGTGCGTGTCGGATCCTGCGCGTCCACAAGCGTCAGATTTGTGGGAAGCGCAAAGCGCCGCGCGCCTTCCTCCGGCGTTTGTCCGCACAAAAGCTGCACGCCGTTAAACTTCTCATAATCATCCGCCGCCGCATAGGAAAGGGAAATCCGCGCAACACCGTCCGCAAGCGTACATTCCTTAATCTCAATGCCGCCCGTTCCCATTTGTGAATTATAATCTTCCACCTCGGCGTTCAGCATGGTCTCAAAGTCTGTAAAACTGTAACGGCTCTCGTCAAACTCCTCGCAGATATAGCCGACTACCCCATTCTCCCTCGTGAGAATGATCGTATCCGCGTCCGCCGTGAAAGAGTCCTCTTTTTCCGGCGCCCGCCGTTCCCCGGACTGTCCGGATTCTGCGCACCCCGTCAAAAACAGCATCCCCGTGAGCAGTGTGATGATACTTCCCCGAAAAAGTCTGCGGAAGATAGACTCCTTTTTTGTCCTGTTGTGCATACCGTTTTTCTCCATCCGACAAGTCTCCTCAATTCAGCTGACTACTTATTATATATAAAAAAGTATGGTATTTCAACCTCTAATTTATGCCGAATGCGCTTACTTATCGCAGAGCCGTCAGACGCCATATTTCATGATAACCCGCTGCAAACGCGCACCGAGCGGACGCCGCATCAGCAGCAAAAAGATAACATTTGATATTGAATAGAGCAGCGTAAACGGCGCCGCTGAGAGA
>JAMPAG010000097.1 GCA_023667365.1 bacterium
ACGAAATGGTAACGGCGGTGAAGCGTGACGGAGAGGTAGGGCTGAATTATATGAAAAGCTATGAGATTGAACAGCGGAGATGGAAAGAGGGACTTGCAGAGGGCATGATCCAGGCGAAGATCAGCGACATTCTCGACCTGCTCGATGATCTGGGCGACGTCCCGCCCTCCCTGCAGGAAACGATTTCTGCGCAGACGGAGGAAGAAACGCTTCGCATGTGGCATAAGCTGGCGGCGAAAGCGGAAAGCATTGAGGATTTTATCAAGAAAGCGATGACGTAAACGCTGTGCATCTGGATAAAGAAACTTTTTTTTGCAAAAAGAACTTGCAATTCTTTTACAGGCGTGCTAGTATCAAAACAAATAAAAGTATCCATGTATACAATGATGCAAAAAATGACGTACGAACATGTTACAGGGTGCAGAAAATAGAAAATGCAGAGAAGGAGACTCTTGCAGGGAAACACGACAGGAATACGGCGTCACCGACTGAGAGCGCTGTTTGTGGGAAGCTGTAAAGGGAACGCTCCGGAGCAGTCTGTCTGAACCGCAGAGCGGCTAGGGCAGAACGCGGGTACGCGTTATGTACATTGAGCGGAAGCCGATGCAGAAATGCACAGCTTCAATACGGGTGGTACCGCGGAAAAAATTCGTCCCGAAATACAGCAAATGTATTTCGGGACGAATTTTTTCTGCGATAAGCAGAATGAAAGGAGCAGGCATATGGGAACGACAGAAAACAAGTACAGGACGAAAAACATTGGGGAGATCAGCGAACAGGACATTGATCGGACATTAAAAATGGCGGGATGGGTGGAAAATATCCGCGACCACGGCGGCGTTTCCTTTATCGACCTGCGTGATATGTACGGGGTGCTTCAGGTCGTGATCCGCATGCCGGAGCTGTTGAAGGGAATTGTAAGAGAGGAATGTATCTGCGTGGAAGGCGTTGTGGAGAAACGCGGCGAGGACACCTACAATCCGAAGATTCCGACCGGCACGATCGAGCTGGACGCGAAAACGATTGAGATTCTCGGCAAGGTTTATCAGCCGCTTCCGTTTGAGGTCATGACGTCAAAGGAGACAAAAGAGGAAGTGCGCCTGACTTACCGCTATCTCGATCTGCGGAACAGAAAAGTCAAGGACGCCATTGTGTTCCGCTCACAGGTTATTGCCTTTTTACGCCAAAAAATGACGGAACTTGGTTTTTTGGAAATTCAGACCCCGATTCTGTGCGCTTCGTCGCCGGAAGGCGCGCGCGATTATATCGTGCCATCGAGGAAATATAAGGGCAAATTTTATGCGCTGCCGCAGGCGCCGCAGCAATACAAGCAGCTTTTGATGGCATCGGGCTTTGATAAATATTTTCAGATCGCGCCGTGTTTCCGCGACGAGGATGCGCGCGCGGACCGCTCGCCGGGGGAGTTTTACCAGCTCGACTTTGAAATGAGTTTCGCCACGCAGGAGGATGTATTCCGCGTCGGCGAGGAAGTGTTGGAGTCGGTGTTTACGCGCTTTGCACCGGAGGGATACGAGGTGACGAAAGCGCCGTATCCGGTCATCAGTTACAGGCAGGCGATGCTGGAGTTCGGGACGGATAAGCCGGATCTGCGCAATCCGCTGCGTATCATGGACGTGACGGACTTTTTTGCAAAATGCTCTTTTAAGCCGTTCCTCGGAAGAACGGTGCGCGCGATCAAGGTACACGCGGAAATGTCCAACGGGTTTCATGAGAAGCTCTTGTCCTTTGCGACTTCGCTTGGAATGGGCGGATTAGGTTATCTGGAGGTTATGGCGGATCTCTCCTACAAAGGACCGATCGACAAGTTCATTCCCGAGGAACTGAAAGCGGAACTGCGGGTGCTTGCGGGGCTTGAGGCGGGAGATACCATTTTCTTTATCGCGGATAAGGAGGAGCGCGCCGCTTACTATGCCGGACAGATTCGAAACGAATTGGGTGAGAAGCTGGAGCTTACGGAGAAAAAAGCATTCCGGTTCTGCTATGTCAACGATTTCCCAATGTTTGAGCGGGACGCGCAGACAAAGCAGATCGGGTTTACGCACAATCCTTTTTCCATGCCGCAGGGCGGACTTGCCGCACTCACGGAGAAGGAGCCGCTGGACGTGCTTGCGTACCAGTATGACATTGTGTGCAACGGTGTGGAGCTTTCTTCGGGCGCAGTGCGCAATCATGATATAGAGATTATGAAAAAAGCATTTGAGATCGCGGGGTATGACGAGGAGACGCTCAAAAAGAAATTCGGCGCGCTCTATCAGGCGTTCCAGTTCGGCGCGCCGCCCCATGCGGGAATGGCGCCGGGAATCGACCGGATGCTCATGCTCCTTCGCGGGGAAGAAAATATCCGCGAGGTCATTGCATTCCCGATGAGCGGATCTGCGCAGGATTTCATGTGTGGCGCGCCGGGCGAAGTGACGGAACAGCAGCTTCGCGAGGTGCATATTAAGGTGCGTTAGAGGGAGGAACGGTAATGGCGAATACAATCAGCGACGAGACGATTGACTATGTCGGTATTCTGGCAAAGCTTGCGCTTTCCGAGGAAGAGAAAGAGCAGGCAAAGCAGGATATGGGAAAGATGCTTGACTATATTGATAAAATGAACGAATTGGACACATCGGGAGTGGAACCCATGTCCCATGTATTTTCCGTGCACAATGTATTTCGTGAGGACGTAGTGACAAACGGCGACGGCAGGGAGGAAACACTTGCGAATGCGCCGGAGCGGAACGGGGACCTATTTGCGGTGCCGCGCACGTTTGAATGACCCAAAAATCGCGCTTTAGAAACGGTGAAAGGCAAAAAGGAGAAACTTGAATGGAACGATTGGATTATACGGCGGTCGGTCTCGGCGGTGCTATCAGGGATGGCAGGACAACGGCTGAGAGGGCGGTAGAGACCGTGCTTACGCGGATCAAAGAAAAAGAAGACGCCCTGCACTGCTATGTGACGGTGGACGGGGACGGCGCCATGGAGCGGGCGCGCGCCGTGCAGAAAAAGATCGACAGCGGAGAACTGACGGGGGCGCTTGCGGGCGTGCCGGTGGCGGTCAAGGATAATCTTTGCACACAGGGGATGCGGACGACCTGTTCTTCGCGTATGCTCGCCGATTTCGTGCCGACCTATACGGCGCACGCCGTACAAAAGCTGGAGCAGGCAGGCGCGGTTCTTATCGGAAAAACAAACATGGATGAATTTGCGATGGGTTCTACCACCGAGACATCGGCATTCGGCGTGACGCGCAATCCGCACAACGAGGCGCATGTGCCGGGCGGTTCTTCCGGCGGCTCGGCGGCGGCGGTCGCGGCGGGGGAGTGCTTTTATGCATTGGGCTCGGATACGGGCGGTTCCATCCGGCAGCCCGCGTCATTCTGCGGCGTTGTGGGAATGAAGCCGACTTACGGAACGGTTTCGCGCTGCGGTCTGATCGCGTACGGTTCTTCTTTAGACCAGATCGGACCGATCTGTCAGGACGTGACTGACTGCGCGGCGGTGCTCACGGCAATCGCCGGTCATGACGAAAAGGATTCGACGAGTGTTAAGCGCGGGGATACGGATTTTATGAGCGCGCTTCATGAGAATGTGGAAGGAATGCGCATAGGCATTCCGCGGGATTATTTTTCAGACGGGTTGGATGAGGAAGTCCGCGGGGCGGTCATGGCGGCGGCAAAGGAACTGGAGAAAAAAGGCGCCCTGATCGAGGAATTTCCGCTGGGGCTTGTGGAGTATGCGATTCCCTGTTATTATACGATCGCGGCGGCGGAGGCAAGCTCGAATCTGGAACGTTTTGACGGTATCAAATACGGGTATCGGACAAACGGGGCGGACGGGCTGCATGCCATGTATAAGAAGACGCGCTCGGAGGGATTCGGTGCGGAGGTCAAGCGCCGCATCATGCTTGGCAGCTTTGTTTTAAGTTCGGGGTATTATGACGCGTACTATCTGAAAGCGCTGCGGGTAAAGGCGATGATCAAAAAAGCGTTCGATGACGCGTTTTCCCGCTATGATCTGCTGTTAGGACCGGTCGCGCCGACGACGGCGCCGAAGCTGGGAGAGAGCCTTGCCGATCCGATTCAGATGTATCTCGGCGATATTTATACCATTGCGGTCAATCTGGCGGGACTGCCCGCAATCAGCGTTCCGTGCGGGAAAGACAGCAAGGGACTGCCGATCGGCTTACAGCTCATCGGGGATTGTTTTCAGGAGAAAAAAATACTGCGTGCCGCCTATGCGTACGAGCAGGCAGAGGGCGCAAAATCAGCGCAGAAATGAGGAAAATCATGGGAAAATCATATGAAACCGTTATCGGATTAGAGGTCCATGTCGAGCTGGCGACCAAAACAAAAATATTCTGCGGCTGTTCCACGGCGTTCGGCGCGGAGCCGAATGCGCATACCTGCCCGGTATGCACCGGCATGCCCGGCTCGCTTCCCGTGCTGAACCGGCAGGTTTTGGAATACGCGGTGGCAGTCGGTCTTGCGACGAACTGTGAGATCACGCGGGAGAGCAAATTTGACCGAAAAAATTATTTTTATCCGGATAATCCGCAAAACTATCAGATCTCGCAGCTTTATCTGCCGATCTGTCGAAACGGCTATGTGGAGATCGAGACAAAAGAGCGCGGCATAACGGAAAGCGGCGGGAATACAGAAAAGGCGGCGTCTGCGGCGGGAAAAAGCCGCGCATATAAAAAAATCGGCATCCACGAAATTCATATGGAGGAGGATGCGGGGAAGCTGATTCATGACGAATGGCAGGACTGTACGCTCGTGGACTATAACCGTTCCGGCGTCCCGCTCATTGAGATCGTGTCCGAGCCGGACATGCGGAGCGCGGAGGAGGTCATTGCTTATTTGGAAAAACTGCGGATGCTCATCCAATATCTGGGCGCGTCGGACTGCAAGCTTCAGGAAGGTTCCATGCGCGCGGACGTGAATCTGTCCGTCAGGGAGGCGGGCTCTGAGAAATTCGGCACGCGCACGGAGATGAAAAACTTAAACTCGTTCCGGGCGATCACGCACGCGATCGAAGGAGAACGGGAACGCCAGATTGCGCTCATCGAGGCAGGCGAAGCGGTCATTCAGGAGACGAGACGCTGGGATGATACCAGGGGAGAATCCTATGCGATGAGAAGCAAGGAGGACGCGCAGGATTATCGTTATTTCCCCGAACCGGATTTAGTGCCGGTCGTAATTTCGGACGAGATGCTCATGCGCATCCGCGAGGCGCAGCCGGAATTTCGTGAGGAGAAGATGGCGCGTTACCGCAGGGAGTACGATCTGCCGGAATATGACATCGACATTCTCACGCAGAGCAGGCATATGACGGAGCTGTTTGAGCAGACCGCAGCAATCTGCGGACAGCCGAAAAAAGTTTCCAACTGGCTGATGGTGCAGACGATGCAGCTCTTAAAAGAAAAAGCAATGGACACGGAGGACATCCGTTTTTCACCGGAGCA
Organism: bacterium; assembly: GCA_023667365.1. Taxonomy (GTDB): domain Bacteria; phylum Bacillota; class Clostridia; order Lachnospirales; family Lachnospiraceae; genus DLAJ01. The sequence continues at coordinate 5,474 of JAMPAG010000097.1, forward strand.
CCTTGCAAAGCTGATCGCCTTGACGGATGCGAAGGCAATCAACAGCTCTGTTGCAAAAGAAGTGTTTGAAGTGATGTTTGATTCCGACATCGACCCCGAGCAGTACGTCGAGGAAAAGGGCTTAAAGATGACGGGCGATGCGGGCGAGCTGAAAAAAGTATTGGAGGAGGTCATCGCGGCAAATCCGCAGTCCGTGGAAGATTACCGCAGCGGAAAAGAAAAGGCGATCGGCTTCCTTGTCGGTCAGACGATGAAAGCGATGAAAGGAAAGGCGGATCCCGCCGCCGTTAACGCGATGTTGAAGGAGATGCTGTAAAGTCCGCCCGGCGCGGACGTGTAAATAGGAGGGATGGCATATGCGGCTGATCATGCGCTACTGTAAAAGAACGATCAAGCGTTACCCAAACGTGTTTCTGCGTGCTACGGGACTCATTATGTTTCTTACCCTGTTGAATGCGTTTCTGCCGTATGGGATGCGGATTTTCTTGGACCGCGTGATCGCGGAAGCGCACTATGGCTATGCCGCACTTGGAATTTTGGGCTTTGCGGTCTATCTGATATTCAAAACGCTGGTGGATATTCAGTGGTACCGGCTGTTGGACGAGCTGGGCGGCTGCTGTATCACGGATCTGTCCGTGGAGCTGGAGAGCGCTCTTGCAGAGACTTCCGGTGCACAGATTGACGCACAGGAACCGGGCAGGATCAAGCATACAATGTATGCGGATGTGCTGGACGTGTTTCGCGTCATTGGGCATCATATTCCGACGCTGCTTGGAAGCGTGGCGGTCATTTTGGCGAGCCTTGTTCTTGCCGCGTTTTATGACGGGAAGCTGATGCTTTTTATTTTGGCGGCGCTGATCTTGGGGACGGTCCTTTCTTTTTTAGGGAAAAAAATGATCGTGTCGAAAGCGGGAAATACCAACCGGAAGCTCAAGGAGCATCACATGCTCTGCGACCAATATGTGGATTCTATTTCGCTGGTGCAGACGAATCCGGTGCTTCCTTACTTTGTGGACAAAACGAAAACGAGCATTGCGGATTTTATCGCGACCTCACAGAAAGAGGACGGTGTGCAGGTGTTCTGGACGGAAGTGGTGAGCCATTACAATACGCTGTTCAATTTGGCGCTGTCCACGCTTCTGGCGCTTCCGGCGGCAGGCGGCTCCATCGTGAATCTCGTGTTTTTTATTACGCTTTCCGGGATCATCATGGCGGAGGGAGAAAAAAGCCAGCTGCTCATACCGCAGATTCTCCGTGCGCAGGTCAGCTTTGAAAATGTGGACAGGCTGCTCTTCCTGCCGCGCCGTCAGGGAACGGAGAAACTGGAGCAGATCACGGAGATGGAATTTGCGGATGTGCATTTTTCTTATCGGGAAAATGAGGACGAGGTCTTAAAACATGTTTCCTGCGTGCTGCGCACGGGCGACAATATCCGTCTGGCAGGCGGAAACGGGAGCGGGAAGTCCAGCTTTATCAAGCTTCTGACGGGTACCTATCCGCCGCGGGCGGGACAGATTCTGGTGAACGGAAAGCCGATCAGCACATATGCACGCGAGTCGTTAAACGAGCAGATTTTACTGATCGGGCAGGATGAACTGCTGTTAAATGAGCCGTTCCTTACTTATTTGGAGCGCATCGGCGGGAGTGCGTTTGACCGGGAAAAAGCGGAAGAGGCTCTGCGTTTTGTCGCATTGGATCAGGATGATAAGCCGATTGAGAACAACGGACTTTCTCTGTCCGGCGGGCAGCGCAAGAAGCTGCTTTTATCGAAGCTGCTGTTAAAGTGTGAAAAAGCCTCGGTCATCATTTTGGATGAGGTGGAGGCGGGACTCGACCGGACGACGGTTCAAAAGTATGTCGAACTTCTTCGCGGCATGTTCGCGGAGCACGGCAAGATTTTCCTGATCGTGACGCATCAGATGGACGACGGACTGCCGTTTAGCCGGACGTTTCGGTTTGCGGACGGGGAGCTTATGACGGAATGATTTTTGGCTATTAACAGATACTCAATCCTGCTGATGAGCAAGCCGGAAAGCGCCTAACCTTTATGTGCCAGCGCTTCGATCTGCGCCCGTAACCGTACCAGCTCTGCGTCTTTTTCGGCGATGACGTTGTCCTTTTCGGCAAGGGAGTTGCCCATTTCAGCGAGAGCGTTTGCCTGCTTGGCGAGTGTGCTGTTCTGTTCAGCGAAGGCTTTGTCCAACTTCGCATACTTTTTCTCCTGCTCCGCATACTTTTTCTCCTGCTCCGCATATTTCTTCTCTTGCTCCGCATATTTTTTCTCGCGCTCTGCCTCCCGCTCCTGCCTGCGCTTCTCGATCGCCTCCGCCTCCATCCTGCGGCGGCACTGTTCGGCGACCTCCCGGTTCTCGGAGAGCAGGTAGATGGCGTCGGATACTTTTTGGAACAGAATGTCTTCTTTGGCTAACATTTGAAACTCCTCCCATGTCTTGGCTTTGAAGGCGGCAGCCCATTTAGTCAGTCCGGACTGCCTGTCGTGTTCGGTTGCGAGTCCCGTCTGCGTCAGGTTCAACACCGACAGGCGGAATTTATGGCTGAATATTTCATGCGTTGTCTCGTTTGCCATATAGTAATGGCTGTAAAACTGTTTCTGTACATGCGGCAGACCGAAGTTCAGAATGCCGATGTGGTGGGCGGGCTTCACGGAAAGATAGTCCGCGCCCGTCTCAAGGTTGTTAAAGGTCCTGCACAGATAGTACAGGGAGCGCTCCGTCCAGTTCCACTCGTTCCTGATCTGCATCTCCAGGTTGATGAGCCTGTCATCGTTTAAGAGGAGCCGGATGTCGAGGATCGTGTCCTTGCTTTCGACGGTGTCGCCAGGGACAAGGGTGTTCGTGATGACGGCGGAGTGGATGTCACCGGGGTCTAAGTCGAGCAGACTGCACAGCAGGGCGTGCAGGATGTCCGGATACAACTGAAAAACGACCTTGAACATGTAGTCGTTCGTGAGCGTGAAGGGCAGTGTGCCGGTCCGTTCGGATAACGAAAGATACGGTGACGGGGGAAGAAAAGAAGTGTTCTGGGACATAGGAGTCCTCCTTTCAAGAAATGAGTGGATAGACGGGAACAGAATGCGGATACCGGTCTTAATGCCGGTGCAGCCGCGGCACCGTCCGTGATGTTTTGCGAGAGCCGCAGGCTGTCGCAGGATAGAAGTGAGATAAGAATGCGGGGCAGAACGCGCCGCATGGAAAAGAACCCACAGCCGTATGTCCG
>JAMPAG010000098.1 GCA_023667365.1 bacterium
AGAGGCTCTCCTTCTATGGAATTAGTGCGAATTATTTTTTCCTTTCAAGGCTGAGCCGCCGCGCGATCCGTTCGGCGCCGTTTCCATCCACGAACGCATACATGGCGTCCGCCAGCTTTTTCCGCTCCGGCGCTGCTGCAAGACGCGCAAGCGCCGTCTCCATGCGCGCGGCAGCTTCTTTCTGAAAACAGTCTGCGCGAATATCTCCAAGATTGACGGCACCCGTTTCACGCGCAAACGCTTCCGCCCCGCGTTTCTGATTATCCGCCAGATAATAAAGAATTACCGGCAGACGCGCCGCGCACAGTTCATAGAGCGTACTGCCCGACGCAGCGACTGCAAGATCGCTCTCATGCATCAAAGAAGATAAGTCGCTGCATCCTTCTATGACCGTAACATTCTCATTTTGCCCGGAGAGCCGGTAAAGCGCCTCTTTTCCCTCCGCATACGGTCCGCAGACAACCAAAATCCGCGCATCCGGCAGCAGCTTTGTAAGCAGATTCGCAAACCATACGCCCGCGCCATACGGATCGGCGCCGCCGGTCGTCACAAGTACCGTACCGATCGCGTCGCGTACCGTATCCTCCTCCCGGCGGAAGGCAGGGCGGACCGGTGCATAATCCGGACCGAGCAGATAGACGCAGCCGGCATTTGTTTTTCCGGAGGGATGCGGCTGCGCCTCTTCCCGCGCTTCCCCTTCCGCCGGATACGCAAGCTGCTCCGCATAAATATTGTAATTGATCAGCATATCCGCCGGATACGCCCGTCCGCCAAGGTCGTCCATCCAGACCACCCGGTGCCCGTTTTCTTTCAGCAGCTCCATATAGCGTTCGGTCACAAAATAGCTGTCCAGCACGATTGGCGCGCCATCCGCCAGCAATGCGGATAACCTGTCCAGTTCCGGCTCCATATCCCGATAATCCGTTCCCAAAGTAAGGCAGGGAAATCCGCGCGTAAGGATCAATTCCTGCGCCTCCCCGCCCGCGGTCACAAACACCGGATAGAGCCCCTGTTTTTCACATGCATCCGCGATCGCAAGGCAGCGCATGATATGCCCATATCCGATCGTTTTATTGGCATCTGCGCGAAAATAAATCGGCTTTTTTCGCGATATATCCGCGTGAAAATATACCGCATCCGCTGTATCCGGTGCCTCCCTGCCGCCCTCAACCAGCTCCCACGCAAGCGGTTCGCCGCGGCTTATGTCCCGTGCCGCACGCCTACCCAGCACGCGCTCATAATATTTCGGGGCAAGCCCGTCCGCCGGACGGATGCTGCGGATATTTTTCTCGGTAAATACCTCGCCTGCCTGTATATCCGCCGTCACAAAAAGACTCCGGCGGAATTGCAAATTCTCTTTTTCCTGCTCCGCCGCGCCGTAGAACACCGTTCCGAGCGCGGCCTCCGTCTTCCGTACATCCTGCACCATCTGCCGAAACTCCTCCGGTGTCATGGAAAAAGATGCATCGGGATTCTCGATCTCCCGTCCGAGACAGAAATGCTTTTCTATGATGCTTGCGCCGAGCGCTGCCGACGTCGCCGCACTGAACGAACCCATGGAATGATCGGACAAGCCGACGACCGTTCCGAAACGCTCCTTCATATCCGCGATCGTCCGCAGATTCATCTGCTCCGGCCTGGCGGGATAGGCGCTGGAACACTTTAGGAGCGCAAGCTGCCGGTTTCCCGTTTGATATATCGTCTGTATGGCTTCCTGTATTTCTTCTTCTTTTGCCATTCCGGTTGACATAATGATCGGTTTCTGTTTCGATGCGATATAAGAGATCAACGGCAGATCTACCAGCTCAAAGGAAGCGATCTTATAAAATAAGATTCCCATTTCCTCCAAAAAATCCACCGACGTTTTGTCAAACGGTGTTGAAAGAAATTGAATTCCTGCCTTGTCCGCTTCTTCCTTTAAGAGCGGCTGCCATTCCCACGGCGTATACGCTTTCCCGTACAGCCCATACAGGTTTTCCCCCGCCCATGTACCGCCGTCAATATGGAAATACGGCAGATCACAGTCGATCGTCATCGTGTCCGGCGTATAGGTCTGAATCTTGATGCAGTCCGCCCCCGCTTCCTTCGCCGCATGAATGATCTCCTTTGCGCGTTCTATACTTCCGGCATGGTTCGCGGACATCTCGGCAATGATATATGCAGGAAATCCTTCACCGATCACGCGGTTTTGCACGGTTATTGTCGAAGCCTGTTTCGTCTTTGTCATATGATCCCCCTTTGTGCGTATCCTTACGCCAATCTGCATCCGTTCCGTCAAATTTGTGTCTGTCACGTTACCCTTCATGAAGAATGCGGTACTTCATCTCCGCGATCCGCCAATCCTCCTCCGTGTCAATGTCCTGCACGGCAAGCTCGTCCAGCAGATACGGCGCGGTATGCGCCATGATCATTGTGCGCTGTTTCAAAAACGAGGCGACACGGATACAGTAAAACTGCCCGCAGTCGTGATAATGTGGCTCTAAGTCCTGAGAACGCTTCGCCATGGATTCCTTGTCAGACGCTGCAAGCTCTCCGTTCCGCAGTACAACGCTTCTCTGCGGCGGGAACGAAAATTTCACTATGGGCAGCACGCCGTCTGCACTGCCGGAAAGAAGAATGTTCATCGCCTCTTTTAACGCCTCCGCCTTAAGAAACGGCGCGGTCGGATAGATTACACATGCCGTCTCATAATAGATACCGCGCTTCGCATATTCTTCCAGCACTTCCGATACCACATCCGCTGTCGCCGCATAGTCGTTCGCGGTCCGCTCGCTGCGCATAAATGGTACCTGCGCGCCGCATTCCTGCGCGATCCCGGCGATCTCCTCATCATCCGTCGATACCATGACCGTATCGAACAGCTCGCTTGCAAGCGCCGCCTCAATGGAATACGCCAAGATCGGTTTCCCCAGAAACGGCTTGATATTTTTGCGCGGAATCCGTTTGCTGCCGCCGCGCGCGGTAATGATTGCTATGGATGACATCTGATCTCCTCCGTTCTTATGCACTATAATGGCTCTTTGCGGGACACTCTCTACCGGTTATGCGCTTCCTCATGATCTGGCCTTCTGCTGCACGCTACGATCTTCCCCACCGCATGGATCACGTCTTCCACATCCTGATCGGTCATGGCGTAATAGAGCGGCAGACTCATAATCTCCTCATAGAGCTTTTCCGCATTCGGACAAATACCCTTCCGATACCCTAGTTTTTCATAATACGGGTGATAATATACGGGAATATAGTGCACGTTACAACAAATATTCTCCGCCGCCATCGCGTCAAAAAACTGCCTTCTGCCGATCGTCAGCCGTTCGGGACGGATGCGCAGAATATAAAGATGCCTCGTCGTATCGGATTCCGGAATCTCCTTCTGCACAAAAAGCTCCGGTATCCTTGAAAACGCCTCGTTATAACGCGCGACAATTTCTTTTCTTCTCTGCTGAAACTTTTCCAACTTGTCAAGCTGGCTTATGATCAGCGCCGCCTGAATATCCGTTATACGGTAATTCATGCCAAGCCCGATCTGCTCATAATACCATCCGCCTTCCGGCTCGCGTACGAGCAGCTCCGGGTTCCTTGTGATGCCATGGGAACGGAATAACAGCAGCTTTTCATACAATTCTTTCGAGTTGGTCAACACGGCGCCGCCCTCGCCGCCCGTCACGGTCTTGACCGGATGGAAGCTGAACGTCGTCATGTCTGCAATGCTGCCGACGCCGCGCCCTTTATAACGGGTTCCGATCGAGTGCGCGCCGTCCGTTATGAGATATATTTTTCTGCCGTTTCTTACACCGGCATCCTCACATGCCGAAAGAAGCTCGTCAAGCTGCGCCGACTGCCCCGTATAATCAACCGCGACCACCGCTCTCGTCGCCTCCGTCATATGCGCCTTTACACTCTCCGGCGAAATATTATAAGTCTCAGGATCAATATCGGCAAACACTGGCTTCGCGCCGCAGTAAAGCGCGCAGTTCGCCGATGCCGCAAACGTGATCGGCGTTGTGATGACTTCGTCCCCCGGCTGTACATCCGCCGCCATGCATGCGATATGAAGCGCCGCCGTCCCGTTGCTGCACGCGACGGCATACTTCGCACCCGTGAGCGCGCAGAGACGCTGCTCTAATTCCGCGATTTTCGGTCCGCATGTCAGATCCTGATAGCGGAGCACCTGCGCGACCGCTTCCACATCCGCCTCATCAATGTACTGATGCCCGTAATATAATTTTGTCTCCCTCACCGGCTTTCCGCCGTCAATTGCAAGCTTTTCCATATCCATGCCCTTCCTTTCCGTAACCCGCAGACTAAAAATCCTCATGCGCTGTCCCGCAGTCTGCATCCTGTCTTTTTCACCTTTCAGTCTTCCGGCCTCATATGCTCATAATCATCCCAGATACTGTCATAATCATAAGTATGTACATATTCCCGAAAATTCTCAAGAATCTCCTCATAATCGTCCTTATGAACCTCGCCCCTGCCGTCCGCCATCGCCTCGGCGATATGCCGCGACACCTCTCTTGAATAATGAATCCTATCCGTATAATTCTCCAGATCGGCAGTGATCTCATAATCATCATGAAAAAAGAATACCCTTACATTATCATGATCAAGCAGGCACTCCATGATATATGCCTCATTCGTAAGAATCGCATCCGTCTGACGGAGGCGCTCAAAATCATACCAATAAAGAATACTGTAGGGCGGGAAAAAAATATAAAACTGCGTTTCCGGATGGCGTTCAATCATCGGACAGATATTCACATCCATATTTTCCTTGACTGCATCCAGCAAAAAATCATCCGCATACTCCTGGTCGGAACGCGGGACCGGATGATAACTGTTTAACGCCACCCACTTATTATAACCGAATAACTGCCATGTGCTGTAATAATCCGTCCGGTCCGTCCCCTGCGACGGATCCAGAAACGGCTTTAGGATATAATCGAGCAGTACATCTTTATTGTACCAATAATACACATCGTTCCCGATGAAGTCATCGTACAGATAGGATGGAAGTTCATATTTGATCTGCTCCGTGCCGCCGGAACAGCTCGACACATCCAGTCCCCAAAACACCATATCAATCGTATTGGCGCTCTTTTCCGCCAGCCCCATCGCATTCACGATGTCCCGCGGATATGCACCGTTATACGGCAATTTCACCAGCGATACCCCGAATAATTCCTCAAACCATGCCGTATTAAAATTTACCGTCACGGAGGAGCCGAGCAGTACGGCATCATACTCCGTGTTTTTGGCAAGCCCCGGATTCTGGCTCAATTGATCGTCGATCACATAGGCGAAGCCCTCCACCGGCTCATGATATTGAAAAAACGGATCGACCGTGATCACAAGCGCCGCGATCATAACCGCTCCCGACGCAATAACCGCCGCCAATATGCCGAGAAAAACCCGGTATCTTCTCATCCTGACCCTCCATGCTGACGCAAAATGATCCCCCGATACTTACCCGCACTTCTCCGCGGTCTGATCTGCAAAACCGTATCTGACAGGATCAAAAATTATAATATAAAAAGGTGCTGACGCCCGACAGACTGACAAAACACCACAAGAACAAGATCCCCAGGCCGAATGCATATCCGGCGCGCGGCCGAAAATCCTCCATCCGCCGGTGTATGTTTTTCATACACAGCACAAGAAGGAAGCCTGCAAGCAGAAAACCGGCGCACAGGATCCGATCCCCGCGCCCGCCGTCCGTTACATGCAGAAGCTTCAACAGATACCAGAATTCCTCTATCCGGAAGGTCTCCAACAGCTTCTGCGGCACAGCGCCAAAACCGCGAAACAGTCCCGCAAAAAACGCGCCTGCCGTATGTAAATTCTCTGCGCGGAACAGCACCCACAACAGGTTGACGCAGAACAGATTGCCAACCCACAGCGCTGCCTTTCCGATCCATGTCCGTGCGATCCGCGTGATCGGCCGATCCAACACACGGCACAGGATGATCCCCACGCCGTTTAAGATCCCCCAAAAGACAAATCCCCAGTCCGCGCCATGCCATAAACCGCTCAGCATGAACACGATCAGGATATTGCGATACGTGCGAAGCCGTCCGCCCCTGCTGCCGCCGAGCGGGATATAGACATATTTCGTAAAGAACCTTGTCAGCGTGATGTGCCAGCGCTTCCAATATTCCCGCAGCGTCAGCGCCTGATACGGCGAATCAAAATTCACGGGCAGTTTCAGGTTCATCATACGTCCCAGACCAAGCGCCATATCGCTGTAGCCGCTGAAATCAAAATAAATCTGAAAATAGAACGAAAGCATGACAATGACAGCCGCCGGCGTGTTCAGTTCCCCCGGCGCACCGTAGCCCCACGTGACCGCACGCCCGAACGTATCCGCAAGCAATACTTTTTTGGCAAGTCCGACAATAAATAAGACGCTGCCCGCGCTGAAACTGTCGGCACGGAACGCTTTCTTTTCCTTATCGGCAAACTGCGGCACCAATTCTTCATGCGTTACGATCGGACCTGCGATCAGCTGCGGAAAGAACGACACAAACAGCGCATAGTCGAGAAGCGCATAATCCTCCGTCTCCCCGCGGCAGGCGTCTACGATAAAGCCGATCTGCTGAAACGTAAAGAAACTGATCCCCAGCGGGAGCAGATACCTGCGCAGCGGAACATCCGTTCCCAATACGGCGTTCATATTCGCCAAAAAGAAATCGGTATACTTAAACCACGCCAAAACCGCCACATTGCAGATGACACCGAAGATCATCAGCGGCTTCGTGCTTTTTTGTTGTTGAAGCTGCCTTTTCGCGATCCGATAGAGCATATAATTCCACAGGATACTGCCGAGCAGAAGCGCCAGATAGGCGGCATGAAAATAACCGTAAAACCACAAAGACATTCCGAACAGGAATGCCTTTGCCAGCGTATATCTGTGAAAATGATTCAAACAAAAATATCCTATCAGACAAATCGGCAAAAAGAGCAGGATAAAAATAAAAGAATTAAATACCATCGCCCTATTTCTCTAATTCCAGTCCTTTCAGACGTTCCCTGATCTGCTCTACGGACAGCCATTCGCTGTTATTGCCCGAACTGTACGAGAAACCCTCCTCCACTTTTCTGCCTGTCGGTTCCACCATCTGCCTTGCGTTAAACTTTGCCTGCGGATAAACAATGAAATGCTTATCATACTCATAGGTCGTCGCCGAATCCTCGACGGTCACCATGATCTCATGGAGCTTCTCGCCCGGATAGATCCCGATCTCCTTCGTTTTTGCCCCCGGCAGCATCGCCTCCGCCAAATCCGTGATCTTGAACGACGGAATCTTGCTGATGAACGTCTCGCCGCCCTTTGCCTCCGCAAGCGCCTTGATGACAAGCTCAACGCCCTCCGTCAGACTGATCCAGAAACGCGTCATGCGGTAATCTGTGATCGTCAGTTCCGTCGCGCCCTTCCGGATCATCTCATAAAATTTAGGGATCACAGATCCGCGGCTGCCCGCCACGTTTCCGTAACGCACAATGGAAAATGTGATGTCCCTCGCACCGGCATAGGCATTCGCCGCGATAAAGAGCTTGTCCGAAACAAGCTTTGTCCCACCGTACAGATTGATCGGATTGACCGCCTTATCCGTAGATAAGGCAACGACCCTGCTCACATTCGTATTTAATGCCGCATCGATCACGTTCATCGCGCCGTTGATATTCGTCTTAATCGCCTCGTTCGGATTATACTCGCACGCCGGAACCTGTTTTAACGCCGCCGCATGAATCACATAATCCACACCGTTAAACGCGCGCTCCAAGCGCTGTAAATCCCTCACATCGCCGATAAAATAACGGATCTTTTCCCGATACTGTGCAAATTCCTGATCCATCACCCACTGCTTAAACTCATCGCGCGAATAAATGATGATCTTTTTGGGCGCATAATGTTCTAACACATATTTTGTAAAGCATTTGCCGAAAGAACCGGTTCCTCCCGTGATCAATATTGTTTTTCCATCCATAATATTACTGCCCGCCATAGTTCCCTCTCATTCCGCCGTGCCGGCATTTCTTTTCATTTTTTCCCGCACCGCTCAAAATATACTGGTTCATTTTACCATACCCTTTACAAAAAAACAACCTATGCACGCTTGAGTTTCCGCAGTTTTATCCACAGGAACCCATTTTCACCAACACCACTATG
>JAMPAG010000099.1 GCA_023667365.1 bacterium
ACCCCTGTTTCCGCCGTGAGAGGGCGGCGTCTTAACCGCTTGACCAATCAGCCATTTCGGAAATGATCGGAATACCATCATTTCGTAAAACTTCCGCTTGGGCGGAAGTTTTGTGCTTTATGCAAGGCACTTGCTTATCATAGTATATTTCTATCCAAAAAGCAATACCTAAATTTTATTTTTTTATAATTTATTTTATAATCTGTTGAAACTTCATTTTTGAACGCCGGAAGATGAGAAGCCGTGCGCGGGCAGACCGATACCGCGGAAAAGAAACGTATTTCAACTCTAAAAGTTGCAGTTTCGAAAGGAAACGTATTGTGGTATGATACAACCATGAGACTGCTTTTTTGTGAGGAGGAAGCCATATGAGCAAACGGACATGGAAAAAAAGAACAGGGTGTCTGCTCGGCATCATGCTGCTTGGCATCGGGATGCTTGCAGGCTGCGGCGGTGAGAAGACCCCGAAGGGCGAGATGCGCACGGAGCTGACGTCTCTGGAGTTTGTCGAGATGATGGGAAACGGGATCAATCTCGGCAATACAATGGAAGCGTACGGACACCTGTCGCTTGGAACGGAAGCAGAGGTCTCCGCTTATGAGACGCTCTGGGGTGTGCCGGAGACGACACAGGAAATGGTCACAGGGATGCATGAGGCGGGATTTGATACACTCCGCATTCCGGTTGCATGGACCAATATGATGAATTATGAGAGCGGCGATTACACCATCAACGAGGCGTACTTAGACCGTGTGGAGGAGATTATCAACTATGCGCTTTCCGTGGATATGTATGTCATCGTCAATGACCATTGGGACGGAAGCTGGTGGGGCATGTTCGGTTCCGCGACGCAGGAAACGAGAGATCAGGCAATGGAATTATACATATCCATGTGGACGCAGATCGCAGAGCGTTACCGGAATTATTCCGATCATCTGATCTTTGAATCTGCAAACGAGGAGCTGGGCAACCGCTTAAACGATACGGATGTAGCGAAGGATTCGGGCGCGCTTTCGCCGGATGAGTGCTACGAGACGATGAACCGCATCAATCAGAATTTTGTCGATACGGTCCGGGCGACGGGCGGAAATAACGAACAGCGCTTTCTGCTGATCGCCGGATATAATACGGACATCAGCATGACCTGCGACAGCCGGTTTGCGATGCCGACAGACGAAATGAACAGTGAGAATCCGAGGCTGTTGTTGTCCGTACATTATTACGATCCGTCCGGATACTGCATCAATACGAGTCTGCCGACATGGGGAAGCACACAGGATTACGAGGAGCAGAATGAGAAGCTCTCCATGCTGGAGAAGTTCACCTCGCAGGGCTATGGCGTTGTGATCGGTGAATACGGCGTACTGATCGAGAATGTCGATCACTTGAAAGAGAATACGGTTGAATATTTAACGAATTTCCTTGCGAACTGCGATTACTACGGTTACTGCCCGGTATTATGGGACTGCAGCAATATGTATAACCGGAATACCTGCAAGATCATTGACAGCGAAGTGGCGGCGCTGTATACGGAGCACAGCTACGGCGTACAGGCGTCCATGAGCAAAGAGGAGATCCGGCAGAACGCGCAGACGGTCATGGCGGAAGCGCTTGCGGCGTCGGAGCCTGCGGCAGGACTTGCCGATGATGAGGCGGTAGCATGGATTATGTACAACAGCGGCGACTGGAATCTGATGTATAGTGTCGGTGATGTTTATCAGCCGGATGATAAGACGGAGGGAATCGTCGCATCGGATGTTGCGATCACAGGAGAAGGGACTTATACAGTAAGTCTTGATTTCACCGGGACATCGATCGGTTATGCGGATAGTGTGGCGTTTGCCGCCGTGGCGGTCGGAAACGGCGAGACGCTGTTCCCCGGATATGTGATCAGCATCAATGAGATTCTGATAAACGGCGAGCCGTATCGGATGATGGGCAAGCCGTATACCTCCAGTGACGATGGGATCTGCACGCGTACGAACCTTTACAACGCATGGGTGCCGTCCGTGCCCGCGGAGGCGCGTACCGTGGATGGAAGTCTGAGTGCGGCGACGCCGAATCTGCTGGATGCAGATACGCTGGGACATGTGGAGACGATCGAAGTGACGTTCTTCTATAAGTCGGCAGATTAACGGGAGCAAAGAGGAATAGGTAAAGACAGCGGGGTCGGAACTCTGACCCCGCTTTTTTGCGCGGTAAGCATTGCTTTTTTATCCGTCGCGGAATATAATGAAAACAATGCGGTCTGACCGTATGCATGAAAGAGAGGGATTTCTTGTATGCTGCTATTGAAAACATCCATCATATGCCTTTTATTTATCATTTATATGGTCGGGTTTTATTATCGGAAGCCGCATATTCCAATCCGGTCAACGAGGATCTTTCAGGTACTTACCGGCGTGGCGCTTCTGAACGCGGTATTCGATCTGATCACGGTTTATACGGTCAATCACAGGGACCGGATCCCGGATTGGGTGAATCTGATCGCACATATTATTTATCTGTTGTCGATACTGGGATTTATTTATCTGTTGTTTTTATATATGAGAAGTTATCTGGAAACAAAACTGCAGTTTGGCAGGACGCTCAAAATCTGTCAGAGCATTCCCGTCGTCGTGTCCGCGGCGGGGATTCTGGTGCTGCCGATCACTTACATACAAGGGACATCGACGGCATATTCGCTGGGTCCGAAGGCTTACGCGTTATACGGAAGCGTTGTGATCTACCTGATTCTGATCCTCTATTACTGCGTCCGCTATTGGGACATTTTAGATGGGGAAAAAAGAATGGCGATCATTCTCGCCGTCCCGATCTACGTTGTGACGTCCGCGATCCAGATGCTCATGCCGGAAGTGCTCTTAGCGATCGTCTGCTCTACGCTCATTATGCTCGGTCTGATATTGAGCAACGAGAATACGGAAAAATATGTGGACGAGAAAACGGCGCTGTTTAATCAATATTCGTTTGAGACCGTCTTAAGGGAATCGGATTTCGAAAAACAAAGAATGATTGTTGCCGTTCTCTGTTTTTATAAAACGGAAAACAATTTTGACTGGAAGCAGGATATTCAGATTTTGCAGGATATACACCGGGCGATGAAGACGTACCGTATGCAGGGCTACCGCGTCTGTGAAAACGGCGTGGCGTTTGTCTGCAATGCGGGGGAGCGGGCGCATACGGTTCTGGATAAGGTAAAAAGCACTGTACAGGAAAAGTACGGTACGGACAGCGTTTGTATCGAGGCGAAGGTTCTTTCCAAAGAGGAATCCGCCACGCGGCACGATTGTATGCGGAATGTCATTGCGTTTTGTACCGAGACGGGAAGCCGCTTTGCCTATATTGATTATATGACGCATATCTATAACCGGAATGCGCTGGAGCGGGATCTCGAAAGACTCCCGGAGCATCCGAAGGGGTACTATATGATCGCGGACTTAAACGACTTAAAACTCGTCAACGATACGGTGGGACATTCGGCGGGCGATGAGATGCTGCAGGGCTTTGCCGCCCTGCTTGCCGGAGCAGTCGGTGAAAACGGAAAAGCGTACCGGCAGGGCGGCGATGAATTTGCGGTCCTGTATGAAAAGGACGCGGAGGCGTTTTTGCAGGAGCTGGCGGAACAATGCCGTCTCTACAACCGGTCCAGCAGTGTTCCGATCAGTTACGCCATCGGATACTGTGCGCTTGACGACAAAGATTTTATCAATGCCGCCGACCGCATGATGTACGAAAATAAAAAGATGATAAAACAGCAGAGAAAACAGATGGAGTGACAAAGTCTGCGTGAGCCGTCCCTAAACGCTGATCAAATCAACGATTTCATCAGCGTTTCCCTAAAATGGGCGGATCGTATTGCTGACGGTGCATTTGTCATATTGATTATAAGCGGCGATCGTGATCGTATCGCCGGCATTCCGAAGCGGAATCGTGACGATGGCGGGACCGCCGCCGTATTCGATCAGTGCGGACCATGTAGCGCCCCGGTCAAGGGAATAGGAAAAATATTTGATACTGCTGTCGCTGTCCAACGCGTTGATGACAATGGATGCCGTCTTTGCGGACATATCCGCGGAAACGGGCGCAGCGATGCAATAGTCCGGCGGCGTGGTATCCGGATCATGCCTTGCGGGCACCGCGCAGGGGACGCGTTCATGGTCTGAAAAATCCAGATCAAGCGTTTTAGATGAAAGACCGAAATACGCGGCAATGGAGACGGCGTCCTGATACGCCATCTGCCGCAGATTTTCGGGAGAGACAAAAGTTTCATAATCGTAGTCGTTGTCGATATGACAGTGCTCGATGATACAGCTGGGGATGCCGTAGGCAGTGCACATGCGGATCACGCCGTAATAGTCGGTGCCCTTGGAATTGAGGCGCGTCTTGCAGCCGCGGCTGTAAAGTCCCAAATTAGCGGTCATGTTGGAAAGAAGAATTTTTGCAAACTGATAGCCTTTGACGTAATATTCGCCGAATGCGGATACCCAGACTTCGCTTCCATAAAAAGCATGGGAATCCGAAGCGTTAAAGTGGATACTGTAAAAGAAATCGGCGTTCACGTCGCGGGCAAGTTTTGCGCGGTCCTCCAAAGAGACCTCAATGTCGCTGCTCCGCGTCAGGTAGACGGTGACGCCTTCAAACTGCGTCAGATAATAGCCGGTCATCTGCGCGACCAGAAGATCCATGTCTTTTTCAAAAATACCGTGATAGGCGGCGCCTTCCGACGCTCCGCCGTGTCCCGGATCCAGTACGACGACAACATCTTGCGCGGCGTCAGCAGGAATGGGAGAAACAAGGACGGGCAAACTAAGAGTCAGACACAGCAGGGCGCACATTATGGCAGGAAAATGCCGTTTGCCGGAGAACGAGGCAGATTGCATGATTCTTTTTTTCATATTCATAGACAAAATCCTTTCAAATTGGAGGAAAACAGCCCGCGATAATTCTTTTGGGAAAAGGGATGGCGGGCCGTCCGATAAGTTCAGTATAGCGGAAATCATATCATAAGACAATGGAAAATGGAGGAATTTGCAATGAGTAAGCAGGACATCGCGCCGGAATATCTGAAAAAAGCACAGGAGATCAGGGACGGATTCGGCAAAAGCGACGCCGCGCGGGACGCAGGGCTTAAAAAACCGCAGAGCATCGCGTGGGAAAACGATGTGAGCTACGGCGCGCACGGAAAATGGAATCTGATGGATATTTATTATCCGAAAGGGACAGAAGGGCTTCTGCCTGCCATTGTTTCCGTTCACGGCGGTGCGTGGATGTACGGGACGAAAGAGGTCTATCAGTTTTACGGATGCAGTCTTGCGGAGCGCGGATTTGCGGTTGTCAATTTTAATTACCGGCTGGCGCCGGAGCATCCGTTTCCGGCGGCGCTTGAAGACGTCAATGCCGTCTTTTCCTGGATCAAAGAAAACGGAAAAGCGCATCATATAGACGCGGAATGTCTGTTTGCGGTCGGGGATTCCGCTGGCGCCCAGCTCTTAAGCCAATATGCGGCGATGCTGACGAACGCTTCCTATGCGGAAATGTATGTACAGCGTTACGGGTTGTCGATTCCCGACATCCGGCTGCGTGCCGTTGCCTTAAACTGCGGGCGCTATGACATGACTCCGGGAGAGGATGAGGAATCAAAGTTAATGTTTTGCGCTTATTTTGGCGGAGATCCGTCGGCGTTTGCAGAGCTGACCGACACAAAGCGGTATCTGACGCCGCAGTATCCGCCGGCGTTTGTCATGACGGCGCAGCATGATTTTTTGCGCGAGGAGGCGGAACCGATGACGGAGGCGCTGCACAGGGCGGGCGTAGAGGCGGAATGCCATATTTACGGGAGCAAAGAGGACGAGCGCATCGGACATGTGTTCCACTGCAATGTCAGGCTGAATGAGGCGAAGGTGTGCAATGACGACGAATGCGCGTTTTTTAAGAAATTTATCAAAAAAGAGTTCCGTTGACGCGGAACTCTTTTTTGTATCGGAGTGACGTGATTCGAACACGCGGCCTCTACCTCCCTAAGATAGCGCTCTAGCCAAACTGAGCCACACCCCGTTTTTATGGAACAGGTTTCCTAAGAAACCTGCGGTTGTTATTATAACTTGACCGCTATGGAAAAGTCAATAGGTAAAATGAAAATCTGCCTTACATGCAGAGAGCGCAGGGAGCCGGCAACGAAATGACAATGGAACGAAACGAAAATATGCTATACAGAAGTCCCGATTTTTGATAAAATAAAAATCATAAAGGAGCGTGACGGTGACGATGAGAAAGGCACTGCTGGTAGGTGTGGAGCTGCATACGGACGACAATTTTGAAATGGCAATGGCGGAACTGGCAAGTCTTGCCGAGGCGTGCGGCAAGGAGCCTGTCGGTGTGGTCACACAGGCGCTGGACGCCATAAATAAACCGTATTATATTGGACCGGGCAAGGTGGCGGAGGTTCGGGAGAGAGCGGAAACGCTGGGCGCGGAGGAAGTCATTTTTGACAATACGCTTTCTCCGTTACAAATTAGAAACCTGCAAAAAGAAATCGGTCTGCCTGTGGGCGACCGGACGGCGCTGATTTTGGACATTTTTCGCGACCGGGCGCGCTCGAAAGAGGCGATGCTGCAAGTGGAGGCGGCGAGCCTGCAATACATGCTGCCGCGTCTTGCCGGTCTCCATGACGAACTTGGCAGACAGGGCGGCACGACAGGCGGCATGAGCAACCGCGGCGCGGGCGAAAAAAAGATCGAACTGGACAAGCGGAAGCTGGAACATCGGCTGACCGACTTAAAACGCGAGCTGAAAGAGGTGGAAAAGCAGCGCGGTACCCAGCGGAAAAAGCGCGAGCAGTCGGGAATCCCGCGGGTGGCGCTCGTGGGTTATACGAATGCGGGGAAGTCCACGCTCTTAAATGCCCTTGTGGAATACGGTGGACAGGGGGACGATAAAAAAGTCGGCGAACAGGATATGCTGTTTGCCACACTGGATACGACGGTGCGCCAGATCGCGATAGAGGGATGTCATACGATGCTGCTTTCGGATACGGTCGGATTTATCAGCAGACTGCCGCACCAGCTGATCGAGGCGTTTCATTCCACGCTGGAGGAAGCGCTTTATGCCGATCTTCTGATTCAGGTGGTCGATTGCTCCGATGCGCACCACAGAGAACATATCGAGGTGACGAACGCGACCTTAAAACAGCTTGGCGCGGCAAATATCCCGATGATCTATGTTTACAACAAGGCGGATAAAGCGGCGGAGAAACCGCCAAAACTTCCGCAGATCACGGGAAACCGCATTATGATGAGCGCGTCAGAGCGCATCGGATTACGGGAATTGTCCGCATTGATCGAGGAGCAGCTTGCAGCGCGCTATCGGGAGTGCGAAATGCTGATCCCCTACCCGGAGTCGGCGCTTGTGCCGTATTTCCAGCAGCAGGGTTCCGTGAAGGCGCTGGCATACGAGGAAGGCGGGACGAGACTGCGGTTAGTCTGCCCGGTCAAAGATTATCAAAAATACGAGAAATATGTCGCGATGTGACGGGAAAACATCTTATCGCAGCCGCCTGATTATCATCATAAAGTCAGGGGCGGCTTTTCCGTATCATGGAAAAAACATCCTGCGCTATGCGGGGGAAAATGTTTTACTAGGTAATTGCGAAACTCACTCCGTTCGTTTGCAATCTTGAACGAAAAGAGGCAG
>JAMPAG010000009.1 GCA_023667365.1 bacterium
GCAACTGATTACAGAACAGGAAATTTATAAGGATGACTATCAGAATTTGACAGAGGCTCTGCTTGAGGAGGCGGTCAGTTATGAAACAGCTGTTCAGGCAGTAGAAAAAATAAGAGTAAGCGGAATGTTTGAGAAATGCTGAGGGATGGTTCCAATGATGAGAATGAGTCTGATGGACGCTGATGATAGGAAAAGACAGAAAAAGGCGGCAGTGCTGGTATGTGTTTTTTTTGCTATTTTGAATACAACCGCCTGCGGACAAGGAAAAAAGGATGAAGATGTCCCTATAGAGGAATCTGCCGCAAGTCAGCAGGAAAATGATGCGCAGGCAGAAGGGGATTCGGAAATGACGGATGACATATCGGGAACGTATGGATGTCCCGATGAGGACAGTACGATTTCTATCAGCGCGGATGCGGATGGTTTCTATCACGCGGAGGTTTTGCTTTTTAGGCTGACGGCGATTGATGATTTTATGGGAAAGTATGAAAATGGGATTCTTGCCATGACGGGGACAGATGCTGCCGGAGATCCCATTGCAGTAGAAATTACATTTTCCGACAGGCAGGCGACGCTCACCTTTACGGACAGCACATGGGAATATCTCGAAAACGGAACACAATATGTATTCTATAAAGAATAAGAGAATGTTTGGCTTGCCGGGGCGGAAAGACATTCTGACAGACGAAAAAAAGAGGCTGTTTTTTGCAGCCTCTTTTTTGGAGGATAAAATTTAGTAATTTGCGAAGAATCGCAAGCGATTCTTCGAAAGACTTTCGCGTAAGCGGAAGTCTTTTTTACTTATAGGAAATTTCATAACCCGTGAAGAATTGCGTCAGCAATTCTTCGAAAGCGCGCGAAGCGCGATTTTTTAACTTATAGAAAATTTCATAACCCGTGAAGAATTGCGTCAGCAATTCTTCAAAAGCGCGCGAAGCGCGATTTTTTATTCACCCACCGGCGCCAAAATGAAATCGTCCAAGTTGCCCCAGGAACCGGAACTGCTCGTGATGTGCGCGCCTACGGTGATCGTGCCGTCCGTTGTCGTAATCGCGGCGATACGCGGGTAGCGGTAAACGGCCCATGCGTCCACATCCGTCGGTTCCGTATAGGTCTCGCCGTCAGCGATCGCGTAGATATACATATCCTGCGTCCGGGCGTCTCCGCCGTGTAAGGTGATCTGGAAGTAGTAGGTGCCGGGCGCTAAACCGGTGATCGTCTGTTCTACCGTGAAATCAACATCCTGCGTGGAATAAAAATGAAGCGAATGCGTGCCGGTTACCGCGTCGGAGGACTTGTCGATGACAAAGACTTCATCCGTCACATCATCAATGTTTGTGATGGTCCACATGGACAGATCTTCATCCTCAAAGCTGTAATTATCCACATAATTTAAGTCAAGCACATGAATGCTGCATGTAGCGGGCAGTGTTATGCCGTCCACAGTCACGGTTCCGGATACGGTATAATTGCCAATGCCGCCCGATATTGCCTGTTCTGCTTCCGTCTCATCCCATGCCACCGGATTATCTACGGAACTGCCGTCATTATAGGTAACAGGAACCGTTTCCGGCAAAAGAATTTCCTCGCCGATGCGGAACGTCAGATCACAGGGCGGAACGGAATCTGCTTTTAACTCCGCCTGCGCGCCCGTACGGAGATAGCGGAATACGCTGAGGGAAGCGAGCGGATGTCCGGTAAAATCGAACATCGCCTGATTATCCCAGGAACTGCCGCCATAATAGATGCCTGCGTCGTCGGGATCGTATTCTACGGCATAGCTCGACGCCCAGCCGGAGCCGTGCGCTTCCCAGAGCGCGGAGCATTCCTCATAAGAGTTTCCGGGTACGGGGATCCATGCGGGTTCCCAATAGAAAATGCCAACGCCGTTTCCTGTAGCGGCAACCGCGGCGGTAACGTCGCGAACGCAGTCCGCCTGTCCCTGCACGGAGATCGAGTACGGAAGTTCACAGACGGATTCACTGGACAGGCTGTTGCCGGAATAATCGCCGTCGTCCATCGTATAAGTATAGGAAACTTCCGCAACCATGACCTTTTTGTTGTAGGTCGTCGCAATCTCACCGAGCACGGAGGTCAGATTTTCAAGTGTGCCGTGCCAGTACGGATAATAGGAGCTTGCAAAAATATCATAGTCAACGGACACGCCGTCGAGGATCTGCGCGTATTTCAGATATTCCGCACTGTTTTCCGGATTGGTAAAATGAAG
Source organism: bacterium (assembly GCA_023667365.1). Taxonomy (GTDB): domain Bacteria; phylum Bacillota; class Clostridia; order Lachnospirales; family Lachnospiraceae; genus DLAJ01. The sequence continues at coordinate 2,228 of JAMPAG010000009.1, forward strand.
CGCAACCTGCATGTCGTGCCCCCATTCTGCGGAAACCTCACGCACCGCTTGGGAGCCTGCCTGAAACAGCTTTGTCCGGCCGTCCCAGTTTTTCACACCGCTGATGCCGGTGGTCGTCTCATTACCGATCTGAACGGCAGTCACGTTTACGCCCGCATCGAGCAGGGCGTTTAAGGATTCTTTTGTATAGGTGTAAAGAGCGTCTGCTTTTTCTTCCGTGCTCATTTCCGCCCATGCCTTCGGGACCATTTGTTTAGAAGGGTCCGCCCAAAAATCAGAATAATGGAAGTCGATCAGAACCTCCATGCCGTAAGAGGTTGCGCGCTGTCCGATCGCGATCGCGGTCTCCACATCATTGTGACCGCCGCCGTAGGAATTTCCGTTCGCATCCCACGGATCGTTCCAGACACGGATGCGGACGGCATTGACGCCGTTTTCTTTGAGCGTGCGGAAAATATCCTGTTCTTCGCCGTCTTCGTTGTAATAGACAACGCCGCTCTCTTCCTCGGCAATAACGGAAGAGACATCCACACCGAACCAGAAATCATCGGTGAGATTGTCAACCGGTGTGACAAAAATTTCAGGCTCACGGTCAAGCGCGGTGACGTCGCTGTAATCGGGAAGCGAAACGCTTGGAGTTTTGGAGCCGGAAGCGTCAGAACCGGGAGCGTCGGAACCGTCCGCCGTATCGGAGCCGCCGGATGCGTCCGAATTGTCGGCGGCGTTTGCATTATCGGACTCGTTTGCGCCGCCGGATGTGTCGGCATCCCCCGAAGCCTTGCCGCATCCGCCAAGCAGCAGCGCGGCACAGAGCAGACAGGCGAGCCATTTGGAACCGTGTGTTTTGTGTCTCATAATCAAATCCTCCCTTTGATGATTGTGCTATGGTTATGCCTGCGGGCAGAGCGCCAGAATCCAAGGTGCGGAATCCTGTGCGTGCCGCGGGCGGATAAACAAGAGCGGTAAATGCTTTGGATGACCGCCGGGTGACGATCACGATTGTGTCAAAGTCGATCAAGCAGGACGGCGTATGGTTTCGCCTTCGGTCATTGCGGTGGGGATGCAGGCGCTCACTCAGCAGGGACCTTCCTCAAGAATGATGACATCCCAGGGTGCAAGCGTAAGCGCCTCGCCGTCCGTGACGGAACCGCTGGGAGCGTTGGTATTGCCGCCCGTGGCTGTGTTGCCGGAGGCAGAGGCATTGTCAGTAGCAGAGCTTTTTGCAACAGCCGGGCTTGTATTGCCGTCCGTGCCGATACCGCCCGGAAGCAACATCTGTGCGTCTGCGCCGCGGTGGGTGTAGACAATCGGCGCGTCCGAATAATTCAGCAGGTAGATGATGCGGTTTCCGTCGTCATTTTTTCCGCATTTGCGGATCAGCGGGAAATGCGGACCGTCCGTATCGAAGCCGCGCGCGCTCATGAGGGAGGCGAGCAGTTTTTCCAGCACGTCCGCGTCAAAATAGCAGCCGATATAGACGGCGGTGCCTTTACCGAACTGATTTCTTGTGACGGCGGCGCATTCGCCCCAATGCGCCGTTTCATACGAAGCGAGCGTTTCCGCGCCCGCAGGCTCTAAGAGCTCCATCCATTCCCGGACGGGGATGGGAGAGCCATATGCGGCACGCTCTGCCTTGGAATCCGGAGCGATTTCCATGTCGGACTGAGACGTCTCTGTTCGGAACGCCGCCGGAATCCTATCTGCCGGAGTCGCCTCTGCCAGGGACGCCGTCACCGGAATCGCCTCTGTCCGTAGTGCCGCCGGAATTGTATCTGCCGGAACCGCCTCTGTTCGGGACGCCGCCGGAATCCTGTCTGCCGAAACCGCCGTCGTCCGAAGCGCGCCCGCCCGGAACGTTACCGTCTCCTTTGTCGGAATCGTAAAGCGGTCATAGGTCATGCCGAATACATCGGTCATGCCGTGCGGCTGATCGTCATGAAAGACTTTCAAGTATTCGTCGCTAAAAAAGGACTTAAAACTGGCGATCAGCTGACCGCCCTGCTTGGTAAAACGGCGCAGTGCAGAAAGTGTTTCTTCTTTTACAGAATACAATGCGGGAACAAAGATCGTGTCGTACGAATCCGCACAGCCCGGCTGTGTCAGATCGCGCTCATAGATCACATCCGCCTCAATATTCAGGCGGTAGAGCGCGTCAAAGAGCCAGCGAAAAACTTCATTATATTGCAGGGTGCCGCTGATCGGAAATTCCTGCAAGCCGATGAGCGCCTCCTGACTTAGGAGAAATGCGGCGCGGTTTTCTTTTTTTAAGTTTTTCAGCTTGCCGCCGATCGCGGAAAGTTCCCGTCCGATCGCGCATGCCTCGTCATAGACGGCGCCGCGTTTTAAGTTGTGGCTGAGCACGCCCTTCCAGTAAGTCTCGATCGCGTTGTGAATGGAGTGCCAGTGCCAGTACATGACGGAGTTTGCGCCGCAGGCGAGATGGCTGTATGCCTGGAGCCTTAACTGTCCCCGATAGGGAAGCCAGCCCGGATTTCCCTGCGCCTCCGTTTCCAGTACGAGATAGTTGTCTTTTTTCAGACTGCGTCCGATGGCGCCGCCCATATGGATTGCCGCGCCGTCCAGTTCTGCGGCGCTTTTGTGATAAATGTCAACGCCCGCGACGGTGAGCGCCTGCGCGGCGGACACCTGATCTATATCGGGTTGTAAGCCGTAGGAACAGCCGCGCCAGTCAAAATCAAAATTCTGCGTGACAAACTGGTCGGGGCGGCGGTATTCCTCCACAATCGCGGCCTGCCATTTCAGGAAATCGGCGGCGAGCCTGCGTTGGAACTTCCGAAATTCCGCGTCAAAACTGCCGTTGATGGTGCCGGTCACATTCGGAAGATCTTCCCATGCGCTGATACGGTTGCTCCAATAATTGAAACCGAAGTGATCGTTTAGGGCGCTAAGATCGCCGTGAAATTGTTCTTTCAGATAAGAAGCAAACATCGCCTGCACGCGGGGACCGCGCGTATCGTAGGACTTCGTCTCGTTATCGAGCTGGAAACCGATGATGTGCGCCGCGTCTTTCACATGTTCGAGCATACGCCGGATGATACGCTCGGCGTGGCGCAGATAATCGGGGCTTGTGATGTCCATGTTCTGCCGCCTGCCGTAGATTTCCTGCCCGTCCCGCGTCACGGCGAGAATATCGGGATAGCGCGCCGCCATCCATGCAGGGATCGCGTAGGTCGGCGTGCCGAGGATGACGCTTATGCCCTCCGCGGCGGAAGCCTCCAGCATACGGTCAAGATGCGTGAAATCAAAGACGCCGTCGTGCGGTTCCATGGTCGCCCACGTCGATTCCGCGATGCGGATGACATTCATGCCCGCTTCGCGCAGCATGCGCATGTCTTCGCGGATGCGTTCGCAGGGCATATATTCGTCATAATAGGCGGCGCCGTAATAGATCCGGTCTGTTTTCATAGGGTGTTCCTTTCTTTGGGATTGACGATAAAAAAGAACATTGTTATCATAACTATCATAAGGAGCCCCTCTGGGGAAACTCCCTGTGCAAATGGCGTAAATTCAACAGAACAACCGATTGCGCAATTCATTATAACACAGGATAGCGCAAAAGAAAATATACGGAATAGACAAATCAGAAGCGGTCCGGAGGTACAAAATGACGATGGAAGAGGAGAAGCGGGATTTAAAAAAGATGACGATCGCCGATGTGGCGGAGGCGCTGGGCGTTTCCAAGACGACGGTTTCCCGCGTGATTTCGGGGAAGGGGCGCATCGGGAACGATACGAAAGAGCGGGTGCTGCGCTATATCGAGGAGCACGATTACAAACCGAATGTGATTGCAAAAGGACTTGCGCAGAATAAAACCTATAACATCGGTCTGATGATGCCGGGAAGCAACAATTTTGCAGATTCGTCTTTTTTTCAAAAATGCATGATCGGCATCAGTGAGACGGCGGCAGCGGCGGATTATGACATGGTCGTGTCGATGATCCGTGAAAACGATCTGTCGCAGTTGGAACGGCTGGTGTTAAATAATAAGGTGGACGGGATCATTTTAAGCCGGACGTTGGTGGAGGACGCGCCGGCCGCGTACTTAAAACAGCATCATATGCCGTTTGTGGCGATCGGAACGTCGCCGGATCCCGACATGATTCAGATCGACCACGACCACCGGGAGGCATGCCGGGAGCTGACGAGCATTCTGCTGATGAAAGGGCTGCGCAGGGTCGCGCTGATCGGCGGCGGCAGAGGGATCGTCATTACCAATACCCGTATGCAGGGCTATCTGGACGCGTTTGAGGCGCAGGAGCTGCCCGTGGATTCTTCGCTGATCTGTCTGGATGCGGATAACGAGCCGATGCTCGAACGGATGGTGAGTGAATTTGTCAAAAAAGGAGTGGAATGCATTTTGTGTATGGATGATGCCATCTGCTGTCAGGTACTCAACGCGCTGAAGAAGAAACGCCTCAATGTGCCGGAGGATCTGCGCGTGGCGTCCTTTTACAACAGTCCGCTTTTGGACAACAATCTGCCAGCCATTACCTCGCTTCAATTTGACGCTGCGGCGCTCGGCGCGGTGACGTGCCGGATCCTGCTCGATCATCTTGAGGGAAAAGCGGTCGCGAAAAGGACGCTGCTTGGGTATGAAGTGGTGTTGAAGGAATCGACGAAGTAAAAAAGCCGGAGGGGCGGTGTGAATGCTCAAAACAGTAACAAGCATAAGCCGAACAGCAAAAAATGAGCCCTATGATATTTTTGTAAAAGAAGAATATCGTAAAAAGGGATACGCTAAAGCGATGCTCGCCAAGGCGATAGAGCTGAACAAGCCGAAAAGGATGATCATGTTGGTCGATGCAGACAACGCCGCCGCGATCGCGCTGTCCCGGTCGCTGGGATTTGTGCAGGCAGCAGGCGGAAACAGCAGGACTGCGCATTTGAAGCTGAAATTGTCATAAGAAAGCGGGAGAGCCTGTCAGTGGCGCAGATTGTGTGCCCGCCAGCCGGATCAGTGGAAAGATCAAAGGAGGATCAGTATGCCGAAGGCAAGGATCACGAAGGAAATGGTAATAGACGCAGCGTTCGAGGTCGCGAGAGCCGAAGGGGTGGAAAACGTCAATGCAAGGACGGTTTCGCAGAAAATCGGCTGTTCTACGCAGCCTGTCATGTATCACTTTGACACGATTGAGAAAATGAAAAGGGCGGCATATGAAAAGGCGGACCGGTTTCACACAGAATATCTGCTGAATATCCGGCAGGGAGAGAATGTGCTGCTCGGCATCGGGCTGAATTATATCCGGTTTGCCGTTTCGGAGCCGCATTTATTCCGTTTCCTGTTTCAATCGGGGTTTACCGTCGAGAGCAGCGTGCTGCAGATGATCGACTCCGGGGAACTGAGACCGGTTCTTTCTGCGATGCAGGAAGCGATGGGATTAAATATGGAGCAGACGAAGGAGGTCTTTTTGACGCTTGCTCTGTTTGTTCACGGATACGCGAGTATCCTTGCGAATAACGCATTGGAATATGAGGAAGCTGCCGCGGCGCTCCATTTGGAGCGCGCGTACCGCGGGGCGATTTTGGCGCTGCGGGAGGAGCACCCCCTTGGGGCAGAAAACGAATATTCGTCGTAAAAAATGTTGATACGAACAAATATTCGCTGTAAAAAATGTTAAATCAACACAAAATTTCGTTGTATATTTTGAAAAACAAGGGTATACTATAGTTGCATCGTTGTTTTAACCGTTTGGGGGAGGAGGTGTAGGAATGTATCGGACGGCAATGGAAAAACTATATCAATGGAAAGAAAGTAAACGCCGGAAACCGCTGATCATTGAAGGAGCAAGGCAGGTTGGAAAGACATGGCTGATGAAAGAATTCGGAAGGGAAGCGTATGCCGATACGGTCTATATCAATTTTGATGCGAATCCCGGAATGGCAGAGTTTTTTGCACCTGATCTCCATATTGACCGTCTGGTGACGGGGATGGAATTGTATATCGGCAGAAAAATCGACCCGAAGCATACGCTTCTTATTTTTGATGAGGTACAGGAAGTGCCGAGAGCGCTTTCTTCGTTGAAATATTTTTGTGAAAATGCGCCGCAGTATCATATTATCTGCGCCGGTTCTCTGTTAGGGATCGCTTTGCATGAAGGCACATCCTTTCCGGTGGGAAAAGTGGAATTTCTCAGTCTTTATCCGTTGTCTTTCAAAGAATTTCTGATGGCAACCGCGGGCAGCCGTTTCGCACAGCTGCTTGACAGCCGGGATTACGGGATGATCGCCGCGTTTAAGCAAACCTATATTGACGCGCTGAAACAATATTATTTTGTCGGCGGAATGCCGGAGGCGGTGCAGAGCTTTGCGGAGGAAAAAGATTTTCAGGAAGTCCGGGAGATCCAAAAACGGATACTGGCGGCATATGAACAGGATTTTTCCAAACATGCACCGAATGAAATCGTTCCCAAAATCCGTATGCTGTGGAATAGTATTCCGTCACAGCTTGCCAAAGAAAATAAGAAGTTTATTTACGGTCTCGTGCGCGAAGGCGCACGGGCAAAGGAATACGAAACGGCACTGATGTGGCTTTGCGACTGTGGACTGGTTCATAGGATCGGTCGTGTAAATGCATCAGGAATCCCGATGAAAGCCTATGAAGATTTGAAGGCGTTTAAGCTGTTTCTCGTTGACGTGGGACTTCTTGGCTGTATGGCAGGTCTGCACAGGCGGACGTTGCTTGACGGCAATGCGTTGTTTGTCGAATTCAAAGGCGCGCTGACGGAACAATATGTATGTCAACAGCTCCGGACGATGGAGGATGTCGGCGTCTATTATTATACGAATGATCGCGCATCCTGTGAAGTGGACTTTGTTATTGAGGTGAATGAACAGATCATTCCGCTGGAAGTGAAGGCGGAGGTTAATCTCAAGGCAAAAAGCCTCAAAACCTACAGGGAAAGATTTCATCCCGAAATCTCTGTCCGCGCATCTATGGCGGACTATCGGGAGGAGGACTGGCTTATCAATCTACCGCTGTATGCGATAGAGGAAATCCGCAAGCTGCAAACTTCATAAATTTAGGAAATATACACAAAGAAATCCCCGTAAAATCAGTGAAAAAGCCGGAACGATAACAATTGACAAGAAATCCCTGTTTTGGTAGACTATGGGAAAGGACAACCGGTTGCGCAATAAGGGGGGGGGCGGAGACGGGCTGCGGGGAGGACGGAGACGGATGGGTTCGGACAAGTCCCGCAGAACGGAAAAAAGAGGAGAAAAACCGCCGCACCCGATTGCAGCCGCAAGGACAGGGAATACTGGTGGATAGTACACTGGGATAAGTCATATCATAAGGAGGCAGACATGGAGAAATTTATTGTCAACATCATTCATCGTCCCGAAATGGTGCCGGAATATGCAGAGAAAGTGACCGGACACGGGAAAGAGGAAGACATCGGAAGAAAGGCGCTCCTGACGGAATCGCTGGATATTTTCAAGACCCAGCAGTCGATCGCGCACAAGAACGGACTAAAGACAACGATCCAGATGACCTATGCTTCTCTTTTTAATGACGAAGCGGTAGCGCTGGCAAAGGCGGATCACGAGCAGTACGGCGACGAGATCGCATTAACGCTTTTAGGGCTTCCGTGCAAGGAGTTCCGCGAGAAATACAAGACAAAGGATTTCTGTATCTGGATGTTCTCGATGGAAGATAAGAAATCCATCGTCGATGACGTGTTCGGTAAGTTTCATGAGCGCTTCGGTTTCTATCCGGAATCAACCGGTTCCTATTACATGGACGCCGAACTGACAAATTATATCAAAGAAAAATATCCGACGGTAAAATGTGCGGTTGCGACCTGCTGGGAGGAAGGACCGAAGGCATATCATACGTGCAACAACTCCTGGTATACGTTTATGGACGGCGGTCCGTGGGCGCCCTGGATTCCGAGTAAGCAGAACACCCATGCGCCTGCGGCGGACGAGGCGGAAGATTCCGGCATTGTGGCGATTCCGCATTTGTCCCGCGACCTGCTTGCGTGCTACGACGGCAACGGTTCCAATTTCGGCACGCATCCGCAGAACGTACTGCGCGGCATGATCTATGATACCGAGACATGGGATTATCCTTATTTATATAATCTGATCGACCAGTACCGTCATTTAGGAAAATTCAATAACGGCTACGCGTATAACATGATGTTCGTAGGACCGGGCTGGATGAACAAGATGGGACGCTGGGAGGCGCCTTACGAGCTGCTGCTCAAATCTTACGAGGACGGCTGTGCTTATTACGGCAAGCTCAAAAAAGAAGGCAAATTGAGCGATATGACGATGGCGGAGTTCGCGGACTGGTACCGTGAGAACAGACGCTATACGGAGCCGGAGTGCGCGCTTTGGAAAGATATTCTTTACGGTTCGGATAAGCAGCTGTTCTGGTACTGCGATCCGTATATGCGCGCCTGCGTCAACATGGATCAGGGCGGCGCGATCGTCGATCTTCGCCCGTATGCGGCAAAATTAAACTGGCCGGTCGGCATCGGAACCAAGCATGTGACCGACGCGTCTTATCCGTTCCTGATTCAGGAAAAGTACCGCGCGGGATATTTCACGCACTATGCGGGCGAAGGAACGGTCAGAAGCGCAAAGCTTTCCTATAACGGCGAGGAAGTGGATTTATGTCTCTGCCGCACGAAGGCGCATTTTTCCGAGGAGGGACGAACGAGAATCTTAACGCTCGATCCGGTGGATATTGAATTTGCGGACTTAACCGTGAAGCTCCAGACAAGACTGCTTTTTGAGGAGGGAAGCTCCCGCATCGGCATCGAGCGCAAGGTGCTTTCCATGAGCGATCCGAATGCAAAAGTGGAATTAAATGAGTATATGGTAGCGTGCTACGGAACGACGGAGTATTCCGAGGATATGACCGGTATTACGTTAAGTCTGGAAAAGGGCAGTGAAAAGAGCACGATCGACTATGCGTACAAGTGCAGGGAGGCTTCCATGGAAGGCGCGGAGCGCGTCACAGCGGTGGTACCGCAGATCGAAACCCGCGTATCGCTCAGCACCGATTGCGGCAAGGCGTCCGGCTATGTGAAAGAGGGCTATGCATTCTCCCCGATGTTTACGTTAGGCTATCAAACAGAAATTTCTGATAAGGAGGTATTTACGACATGGCTCAATCTGGAAAAGGCAAATTAAATTACCGGTGTCCGTCCTGCTTTATGCGAGACCTTGATATTGATATGTTTTATGACCGCGATAAAAAAGAATACTACTGCATCCGCTGCCAGTATCACGGCACGGAGGAGGATGTGTTAAAAAAGAACGAGCTGGCAAGGTTCCGCTATGGCAGAATTGCGGACAGAATCACAGAATTTGAGGACTGACGACTTATGGCAGAGTTTATCAAAGGCATGGATGTCTCCACGCTTGAAGAAGTCGAGCGGTGCGGGGGCAGGTTTTACGATAACGGGCAGGAGGGAGAGCTGCTCTCCATCTTAAAGCGTTACGGGACAAACGCGGTGCGTCTGCGTCTGTGGAACGATCCGTATTCCGAGACAAGAAAGCCGTACGGCGCGGGGACGAATGATCTTGATGTGACCGTGCGGACTGCAAAGCGGGCGCTTGCGCAGGGAATGCAGTTTCTTCTCGATCTGCATTACAGTGATTTTTGGACCGATCCGGGCAAACAGATCAAGCCGAAGGCGTGGGCGGATTATGACGACGACCAGCTGGAGCAGGCAGTGTATGACTATACCTGCCGCGTGCTGCTTACCCTGAAAAAAGAAAATGCGTTCCCGACGATGATCCAGATCGGCAATGAGGTGACGAACGGGCTGTTGTGGCCGAATGCCAAAATGCCTGCTTACGATAACATTGCGCGCTTTATCAGCGCGGGTATCCGCGCCGCGCGCGCCGTGGACGCGAAGCTTCCGGTCATGATCCATTTGGATAACGGCGGCAATAACGCATTGTATCGCGACTGGTTCGATCACTATATGGAGCGCGGTGAGGATTTTGACGTAATTGGTCTGTCCTATTATCCGTTCTGGCACGGTCCGATTTCCGGTCTTGCCGACAATATGAAAGACATTTCCGAACGCTATCAAAAGGATGTTATCGTTGCCGAGGTGTCCATGGGGTATACGATGGAGGACTATCAGGCGTACGAAAAGCTTGCGGATGAGGAGCGCAAGGGCATGGCGACGAAAGCGGCGCTTGCCGAAAAAGTACCGTATCCGATGACACCTGAGGGACAGCGTGATTTTATGAAAGAGGTCATGCAGATCATCCGCGACGTTCCGAACGGCAGGGGAAAGGGCTTCTTCTACTGGGAGCCCGCATGGCTTCCCGTGCCCGGCTCCGGCTGGGCGACGCCGGAGTCGCTTGCCTATATCGGCGACAAAGGACCCTGCGGTAACGAGTGGGCGAATCAGGCGTTGTTCGACTATGACGGAAACGCATTGCCCGCGCTTGCGGCGATCCGTGATTTTTAAGAGAAGGATGTTTGGTAAGACAGAAGGACTTCCGCATGGGCGGGGGTCCTTTTTAACGTATGGGAAATTTTGCAAACCCGGAAGAATTGCGTCAGCGAAACTCTTTTTTATATGGCAGGAAGCGTCGTCCCATGATACAATAGTTTTCTGATAACAATGTGCCATGGGCAGGAGACGAACATGTACCATATTGTAGTGTGCGACGACGAAAAAGAAATCCTGGACATCATTTTGAGAAAAGTGCAGAGCTGCTTTGACGGGAATCAGATACCGGCGCGCTGTACCGGCATGAATGATCCGAGAAAACTGATGCAGTGCCTGCAAAACGAGAAGATAGACGTTTTGTTTTTGGATATAGATATGCCGTATCATAACGGAATGGAGATCGCGGGATTGATCAACGAACAGAACAGGAACACGATCCTGATCTTCATCACGAGCCACGACGCGCTTGTCTATCAGACTTTTGCCTACCGGCCGTTCGGATTTATCCGTAAAACACATATGGATCAGGAAATGGAGGAAGTCGTAAAGCGGATTGGAAAAGAATTGCTGGAAAACAGGCAGGAACTCGTGATTCAAAAAGGACAGGAACTGATCCGGATACGCATCAAAGACATTTTTTATATCGAGGCGGAGAAAAATTACCTTGTCATAAAACGAAAAGACGATACGGTCCGCGTCCGGGAAACCATGACAAATATGGAAAAGAAACTGGAGGGCAGGGGTTTTATCCGGTGCCACAAGGGCTATCTGGTGAATGCGGAATACATTGAAAAAGTGACGAATTCCGAAATGATTGTGAAAGCGGGCGGGGAAAGCACGGCGCTTCCCATAGGCAGAAGCTATGAAAAGGATGTGCGGAAAAAAATTCTGGAAATGCTTCGATAGGAGCTTCGATAAGAGGGGTGGGGGAAATCGGAAATGGAGATGGTTCTTGTAGTCATAATCGTCATACAGGCGGTCCTATTGGGAAAGGCATTCGGCTCAAACAGAGCCCTGAAAGCACGTTATGAGGAACAGGACAGACAGCTTGCGCGGTATGTGGCGGACAATCTGGATATGGAAAAAAGACTGTCAGACATCCGGGATGATTATGAAAAACAGCAGCGGACGACAGAGGAAATACGCAGAGTCCAACAGCAGATCGGACTGCTCAAACATGATATGAAAAATCATACGATGGTAATTCTTTCTTATTTGGAGGAGAGCAGGACGCAGGAGGCAAAACGATATGCGGGGGAAATTCTGGACAAACTTAACAGGACGTATACTTATGTTCATGTCGGAAATTCGTTATTGAGCCATATCCTGAACACGAAGCTCTCCCGGGCAAAAGCGGAAGGCATCGGGATCAAGGCCGAAATCGAGAACCTGTCGTTTTCGTATATGGACAGCGTGGATTTTTCGTCTTTGTTAAATAACATGCTCGATAATGCCATCAGCGGCGCGCTTGGTTCCAGAGAACCAAAACTGGAAGTCAATATTGCCTCTAAAAAAGGATTCGACGTCCTTACCGTGAAGAACAGCATCGACGGATCCGTGTTAAAGGATAATCCCCGGCTGATTTCTTCCAAGGAAGAGCCGGGGCACGGATATGGCATGAAGCAGATGAGGGCGGTTGCGGAAAAATATGACGGAACAATGGATCTGTATGAGAAGGACGGCATGTTTATCGTTACGGTGATGTTCGCGTGAAAAACGTTTCCGCGCGCAGCGTGTACGGCAGCGGTTCATACGAGCTGCTGGCGGTTTATCGCGTTTGGCAGCGGTCCGCATACCCCCCCCGCGGACGGTTTATCCCTGAATCAAGGTTGTTTATCCCGCATGGATTGACGTGCGGGATTTTTTTTATTATGATGACCTCGCATTGGGACGGTACAATTTTGGGAGGTGAATACTTCTGGTTATCGTAAAGGATGTATCAAAGACGTTAGGAAAGAAAAACATATTAAAGAACATTTCCTTCCATATTGCGCGGAGCGAAAAGGTAGGGCTGATCGGCTTAAACGGCGCGGGAAAAACGACGCTGTTAAATATCATTGCCGGTGTGGCAAAGCCGGATACCGGTTTTATCAGAACCAACGGAAAAGACAGTGTGATACAGGACCATGCTTCCGCAAGGGAATTGATCTACCTGTCGGGGACCAAATCCCAGCTGTGGGAGGAATTGACGGTCAGGGCGTCGTTTGAAAATTGCAGAAACATGTATCGGATCCGCACGCAGGATTTTGCGGAGAGGCTGGAGCGTTTGGAGGAAGTATTTGAGATCGGGGCGCTGATGGACCGGAGACCGGATCATCTTTCGCTGGGGGAACGGATGAGGTGCGAGCTGGTCTATGCCCTGCTTGCCGAGCCGCAGATCTTATTGCTGGACGAGGTGCTGATCGGTGTGGATGTCGCCATACGGCATAAGATTCTGTGCTTTTTTGAACGCTACAGAAAAGAAAAAACGGTGACGATCCTTTATACAAGCAATCAGCTTGCGGAGGTGGAGAAGCTGTGCGACAGGGTGATCCTGCTTCATGAGGGAGAAATTCTTTTTGACGGAAAAACCGAGCGGATCATAGACGAGTTTTCACCATATTATCGGATGGAAGTGAACATATCGGGCGCGCTTCCCGATCTGGAAGATCTTCCTCTGGAAAAATATTGTGTGCAGTCCGATCTGCTCACGATCGACTATGATAAACAAAAAATAGAAACGGCACAGCTTCTGCGGCATCTTATGAAGCAGGGAGGCATCGGGGACGTCCGGTTGCAGGAACCGGATCTGGAAGGAACGATCAGCAGAATTTACGGAGGACGCATATGGAACCCATCATTCAGGTGAAGGACTTAAAAAAGCATTATCGGATCGCGAAACGCGGAAAAGGCATCGCCGCATCGCTGAAATACCTTTTCAGCAGAAATGAGGAGATTAAAAAGGCGGTTGACGGGATTAGTTTTTCCATCCGAAAAGGGGAGAGCGTCGGCTTTATCGGTCCGAACGGAGCCGGAAAATCCACGACGATCAAAATTCTCTCCGGGATTCTGTATCCCGATGCGGGGGACGTCACGATCAAGGGCTATATTCCGTATAAGCAGAGAAAGCAGTATGTGAGAAATATCGGCGTCGTGTTCGGGCAGAAATCACAGTTGAACTGGGATCTGCCTCTGATGGAAAGCTTTGAACTGATGAAGTTTATTTACCGGATTCCGCAGGAACAATACGAAAAAAATCTGAGCCTGTTTTCCGATCTGCTGGAAATGGAGGATTTCATGAACCAGCCGGTGAGACAGCTCTCGCTGGGACAGCGGATGCGCGGGGACATCGTCGCGGCGCTTTTACATTCGCCGGAAATCGTATTTCTGGACGAACCGACCATCGGGCTGGACGTCGTGGCAAAAGAAAAAATCCGCGAATTTATCCGCTACATCAATGAAAAGGAACAGACGACCATTCTGTTTACCACGCATGACATGCAGGATATTGAGAAGGTCTGCGACCGTCTGATTATGATTGATAAAGGAAAAAAGATTTATGACGGAAGCATCGGGCAGATCAAAAATAAATATGCGCATTCCAAGACCATTGAGATTTTGCTGGAAGACGGAGAAAAGGAGACGCAGACATTCGACGTCAGCGTAACGCCGATGAACACGGTCATGGAAAGCTTATTCGCGCAGAAAAAGGTCAGAGATATTTCCATCTGCGAACCGGAGATCGACGATATTATCCGCGATATTTATGAAGGAAGGATCGTGTTGGAGAATTCTGCGCCAAGCGCGCAGGTATGCGGTGGGCACGGAGGATGATCAGATGAGAGCTTACGTAGAATTTGCCGTAAAAAAGTTTCAGGATAAAATGGCATATCGGCTGGATTTTTTTATGGGGATCGTGAATACCGCGATCACGATCGTGGTCTATTTGTGCATTTATAAAGCGTTGTATGGAAATGCGGCACAAATCGAGGGGGTGTCCTACCGCATGGTGGCGACAAACTTTGTCATTACGCTGGGGCTGTCCCATGCGTTTGATTACAATGAATTCTTTTTGATGCACAAGATTCAGGACGGAAGCATTACGACCGAGTTTTTGAAACCGGTCAACTTTATGTTCCGGCTGCTTTCGGAAAATATCGGGGAAGGCGTGTTTAAGATATTGTTTCATTTTGTGCCGGCGCTGCTTTTTACCGTGCTGCACACGAAACTGTGTCCTCCGAAAAGCGCTTTGGGGCTGATTGCGATGCTTGTAAGCGTGGTATTCGGGTACCTGATCCTGTGGCTGATCAGCTTTATCGTCCAGACATGGAGTTTCTGGCTGTTCAGCGTATGGGGAATCCTGACGATCAAAAATGTACTGGTAAATCTGATGGCGGGGACGCTGGTGCCGTTATGGTTTATGCCGGAAGCACTTAGGCGGATCATTTCCTTTACGCCGTTTGAATCCATTTATTTTACGCCGGTGCGGATTTATCTCGGCGAGCTGAACGGAACAGAGATTTTTTCCGGGATCGCGGTGCAGATTCTTTGGATCGCGGTTTTGGGAGCGATCGCCGGCGCGTTTTGGAAAAGAGGCGTCAAGAGGCTTGTGGTGCAGGGAGGATGAGCAAAATGGGTGAGATCAGGATCATGCTGCAATCATTAAAGATGAGCGTTCATACGAGAATGCAGTACAGAGTGGACACCTTCGTCGCCACGCTTGCGGTCTTTGTCAGGGAATCCGCCAATATTGTTGCGATCTATCTGGCGCTGCTCAAGTTTGACAGGATCAATGACTGGGACATCAATGAACTGCTGTTTTTGTACAGCATTCTTTTTTTGACCTATGCGATTGTCGTCTCGCTGTTCGCGGATCTGAGACAGTTTTCGGATACGATCAGAGAAGGCAGGTTTGACCGGCTTTTAGTCAGACCGAGAAGCCTGCTTCTCCAACTGGTGCTGAATAATGCCGACCTGATGGCGACGGCAGGCCACGGGACGCTGGGGGTCCTTTTGTTTCTTGTGTCCGCGGGCAGGGTCGGTATTCATTGGAACGCGGCAGGCATCCTGTATTATATCGGCGCGATCATCGGCGGGGTGCTGATTCAGGGCGGCATGTTTCTCTTTTTTTCATCCCTGTGTTTTTATTTCGTGGAAGTCAACAGCATCCGTTCCATCTTTTTCTGGGAAATGCGCAAATTCGCCGGTTATCCGATCAGCATTTACCATAAGCTGATTCAGGGGCTTCTGATTTATGTTGTTCCGTTTGCGTTCGTCAACTATTTTCCGGCGCAGTATCTGCTGCGAAAAGAAGACATGGCAAACTATCCTGAGATTTATATTTACATTGCGCCGCTTGTCGGCGTGCTGGTATATACCGCCGCATATTTATTCTGGCGCGTGAGCGTAAAACGGTATGTCAGCACGGGGAATTGAGGACGCTGCTCGTCGCTCCCCTCGCGGGTCATGACGTAAGACGGTATGTCAGCACGGGAAATTAAGTTCCACGATCAAAATCCCTTCTTTGTCGAAAGGGAGGCGGTCAAGGATTTTTCCGCCGGAGAAATGAAAGGAACCGCCGTGATTTTGCGGATCGTCATCCAGAGGGTTTACCATCAGGACATGCGCGGCGGCGGACGAAGCCTGTTCTGTATAGGCGGAAAGCTCCTCCTGCTCCCAATCCTCCACGGAAAAATTAACGTAAATGGGCCAGATCAGTAACGACTCTGTCTTGAATTGTTCAGGGCAATCCCACAGATCGCCGCATAGGGCGAGTTTGATTTTTTGACCACGGAAAAGAAAGGCGTCTGTTTCCGTTCCCTCACAGTAGTGAGGATCCGTTTCCGGACACTCTTTCCAGCCGCTTGTGATCCTCCTGTAGTTGTGCAGGATCTCTCCGTCTTCAATGACGATGCAGGAGGAATACAGGCGGTCATTTTCTTTTTCGATATATCCCGTCAGCAGTGCTGTGTCATATTCTTTTGTCCATTTACGCAATTGGCGGATCGTTTCAGACTGCTGTTCGAGGGCGGCGTCCCGATCGACCGCGTAGTCCCAGCAAAGGGAATCGAAGCCTTGCAGATAGGCTTCCCCAAAGCAGAGCAGATCGACTTTCCCCTGGGACTCCCGCATCGCCCGCTCTATCTGGGACATGTTAAAGGACACATCTTTATTCTTGCATAAAAAAGATACCAAACCAATTTTCATGGGAATCACCATGCCTTTCTTTCAAACTGCGGACTTTATGCGTAAGCATCAATCTAATCAGCCTAATCATCCATGCGGATGCAAGCCTGCGCGTTTTGGGCTGACGCCCGATCGGGGCTGCTATTTGAGCGGAATCCGATCCGGGTGCGTTTAGTGTACCACAGGCGGAGCGGCGGATGCAAGAGGGCGGAAAAATGGCAGCTTTGAAAGAAAATGTATGATAGAGTGTGTAAGATGCTAATGCTGTAAAATATTTCGTTGATTATTACAGCATTTTTGAATATAATATAAAAAAGAGCGTTATAACTTAATTTGAAAAGGATGGTATATCTATGGCAAGCATATTACCGGTATCAGATTTAAGAAATTATAATGAGGTTTTGAAAAATTGTCAGATCGGAGAACCTGTATTTCTGACGAAAAATGGCAGGGGCAGATTCGTGGTAATGGATATAGAAGATTACGAGCATGATAAGGCAGAAAGAAAGTTGTTAGCGAGACTGCATGAGGCAGAGGAAGCCGTTAAAGATGGAAATGGCTGGCTGACAATGGATGAATTAAAAGCAGAGGTCGGAGAGTAGGTTTATGATGAGATTGCGAATCAATCCTAAACGCGTGAGCTTTAAGACGGATTATAAATATGTGGTGTGGAATGATTATGTGGTGTTGTATAAGGTTGCTAAAGAGACAATTGAGATTTATCGGGTAGTGAATCGCTATCAGGACATTACGAATCTTTTTCGTTAGTGTATAGTAAAATATGATTCATGAAAAAATCATCTTGTTCTTTTATCCCGTTCAAAGTGAACCAGACGTGCTCTTGTAAATTTAATGAAATTTTGCTTGTAAGGAACAAATTAGAATCTTGACGGAAAGGCTTGATAACGATGCAGACAAAAGATGCAATGGACCGGAAGCTGATGGAGAGCTTTAAGGAGCTTGTTCTTCATATGCCGATCGAAAAGATCACGATCAAGGATATTACGGACGGAGCCGGCGTGATCCGCCCGACCTTTTATAATCATTTCCAGGATAAATATGAACTGTTGGAGCATATCATCCGCACGGAAATCTTAGAGCCGATGATGCCGCTCATCAAAAGCGGGATGGTCAGTGCGGCGATTACGATCATTTTTACGAATCTCTTAAAGGAGCGCGAGTTTTACCGCAGGGCGGGCAGACTGGAAGGGCAGAACTCGTTTCAGTCCATTACGAAAGAATGCATTAAGGGACTGCTCTACGAGTATATGATGGAAGAGACGCGCGGAAAGGCGGAATCGGGCAATCCGCTCATGAAAAAGTTTTTGACGGTGGAAAATCTGGCGGATTACTATGCGCATTCGCTCACGTTCATCGTCATGCGCTGGCTGCATGATGACTCGGATGTTTCGCCTGCAGAGATCGCAGAGATTTATGAGTTCCTGCTCACGCATTCCATGAAGGACATGATTGAGGCGATGCAGTAAAAAACAAGGAATACAAAAAAACGATTTTGTATTATTTTGGCGGACAAAAAAGGGAATTGTCTTTTTTTACAAGACAGTTCTCTTTTTTTGCATATTTTTTTTCGAGAAAAAAATGTGTATAGTACTCCACACAGAAGAAAAACCGCACCGCAGAGGAGAACGGACGGCGGGGCGGCGCGGGCGCCTGCAAAGGAAGCTGCGGTATGTATGCGGCGTGCAGAGGCGCCTGTCGGGTTTTTCAAGATGAAAGGAGCGGATGAGACGATGTATCAACTTGGAAAGGGAATCGTAAAATGCAGATACTTCATTTTTGCGCTGAGTCTGCTGCTGTTGATCCCGGCGGGGATCGGGTATGTGAACACGAGAGTCAATTATGATATTCTCTCGTATCTGCCGGGAGACATCGAGACGATGGAGGGACAGGATATTCTCGTGGAGGATTTCGGGACGGGCGCGTTTTCCATCTGCGTGCTGGAAGGAATGTCGCCGCGGGAAGTCAGTATCCTTGAGGAAAAAATGGAGGCGGTGGAACATGTCAAAAACGTAATCTGGTATGATGACGCTGCGGATATTTCCATACCGATCAGCATTCTTCCGGATTCGGTCCGGGAGGTGTTTTACGACGAGGATGCGGATTGCACGATGATGGCGATCCTGTTTGACACCACGATGTCGGCGGATGAGACGATGAATGCGATCGAAGAGATTCGGGAGATCGCGGATGAACGATGCTTCATCAGCGGCATGAGCGCGGTCGTTACGGATATAAAAAATTTGTCCGACAAGGAAGTGCCGGTCTATGTGGTCATTGCCGTGATTCTGGCGCTGATCGTACTGTCGCTGACGATGGACTCCTTTTTGATCCCGTTATTCTTTTTGCTGAGTATCGGAATGGCGGTCGTCTACAATCTGGGAACGAATGTTTTTGGGGGAGAAATTTCTTATGTGACAAAAGCGCTGAGCGCGGTGCTGCAATTGGGCGTGACCATGGATTACTCTATTTTTCTCTGGCACAGCTATAAGGCGGAAAAAGTGAAGAATCCGTCGGATAAGTATGACGCGATGGCGCATGCGATCGGCAATTCCATCACGTCCGTGATGGGAAGCTCACTGACAACGGTTGCAGGATTTATTTCCTTATGTTTTATGAGCTTCACACTCGGCTTAGATCTCGGCGTTGTCATGGCAAAGGGCGTTGTAATCGGCGTGATCTGCTGCGTGACGATCCTGCCGTCCATGATCCTGATGTTTGATAAAGCGCTGGAGCGCACGAGCCACAAGCAGCTTTTACCGAAGTTCACGTGCGTATCAAAGTTCGTGACAAAACATTACATCTTATTGGCGGTCCTTTTTGCGGTGATCTGGATTCCGGCGACGATCGGATACACGAATACCGACGTCTATTACGATCTGGCGGGAACACTGCCGAAGGAGCTGCCCAGCATCATGGCAAATGAAAAACTGGCGGACACGTTTGAAATGGGAAGCACGCATATCGTTTTGGTCGATTCTGATATGCGGGCGGGCGACATGGACCGGATGCTTCGTGAGATCAGAAAGACGGACGGCGTTAAAAATGTGCTCGGTCTAAGCGCGCTGCTCGGACCGACGATCCCGAAGGAGCTGCTTCCTGACACGCTGACAAAGGAGGTCGTAAACGATCGGTACGAAATGATGCTGGTCAGCTCCGAATATCAGGTGGCGACGGATGAGATAAACGACCAGTGCGACGCTTTGACGGACATTGTGAAGCGGTACGACGCGGACGGCATGGTAATCGGGGAAGCGGCATGTACGAAAGATTTGATCTCCATCACGAACCATGACTTTCAGACAGTATCGATCGTGTCTATCGGGGTGATCTTCCTTCTCATCCTGATCGTGTTCAAATCGATCTCGCTGCCGGTCGTTTTAGTGGCGGTCATCGAGTTCGCGATTTTTATCAATATGGGAATCCCGTATTATACAAAAACGACGCTGCCGTTCATCGCGTCCATTGTCATCGGGACGATCCAGTTAGGCGCGACGGTCGATTATGCGATCTTAATGACAAATAAATATAAGGATGCGCGCTATGGGGGCATGGATAAAAAAGAAGCGGTATTTCTGGCGCACAGCCAGTCCATCCAGTCCGTGATCGTCAGCGCGTTAAGCTTCTTCGCGGCGACGTTCGGCGTCGGGGTTTACAGTAATATTGATATGATCAGCGCATTGTGCATGTTGATGGCAAGAGGCGCGCTGATCAGTATGGCGGTCGTACTGCTCGTGCTGCCGAGCATGTTCCTGATCTTTGACGGACTGATCTGCCGCACAAGCGCGGGTTTCCGCAAGAAAAAAGAAAAGAGTGGGGAAGCCGTCGGGGAATTGCAGCATTCGTGATCAAAGCGATGCCGGAGCGGTCGATCGGCGTACAGAAGGGTGCGGAACGGCACTGATTCATGCAGACAGGTGTTCAAGGACGGTTTCGCAGAAAAAATAGGGATTTTAGGGAAAATGCAAAAAAAGATCAAGAAAGGATGATGTGAGATGAAACGGATCAATCATGGCAGCTTGATAAAGGGGATTGCCGTTACAGCGGCGGTTGTGACTGTGACCGGATGCGTCGGTACGATATTGATCAATGATCTTCATGTGGATCAGGTCAGTGCGGCGGAAAAAGAAGAAGCAACGGAGGAAGTGCTGACGGAGGCGCTCGGACAGCAGATTGTCTCACACAGCGCGGAGTCGGGCAAGGAGGAGACCGTCTATGTGATTGCCGGAAGCGACGGAACGGCGCAAAGGATTATCGTGAGCAATCAGTTAAAGAACGGCGGGGGCGCGCAGATTTTGGAGGATGAGACGACGCTGACCGGGATTGAGAATGTGAAAGGAACGCAGACCTACACGGCGGGCAGCGGCAACGCGATCACCTGGCAGGCGGACGGCGCGGACATTTATTATCAGGGAACGACGGACGCGGAGCTGCCGGTGGAGCTTCGGATGACCTATTATCTGGACGGTACAAAGGTGGAACCGGAGGAGCTGGCAGGGAAAAGCGGGCATGTTGTCATCCGTTTCGATTATGAGAACCACGCGAGGCAGACGGCGGTGATCGGCGGAGAGGAGACAGAGGTGTATGTGCCGTTTGCGGTGATCAGCGGCGCAGTCTTACCGCTGGAGCATTTTTCCAATATTACGGTGTCAAGCGGCAGGATTCTTTCCGAGGGAAATAACGCGATTGTCGTCGGGTTTGCGTTTCCGGGACTTTCCGGGAACTTCCGTATCGGTGAAGAAGCAAAGGATACGCTTGAGGAAAACGGCGTGGATATGGGAAGGATTGATATTGACGCGCCGGAGTATCTGGAAATCGAAGCGGATGTCATAAATTTTGAATTGGACATGACATTGAGCATGGTGCTTCCGAATCTGTTTTCTGATATTGACCTTGGTGCGGACATTGATCTAAGCGGCGTGTCCGAACAGCTTGACATGCTGGAGGATGCCATGACGCTGTTGTCCGACAGTTCGAGACAGCTTGTGGAGGGAAGCGGACAGCTTGCGGCGGGCGCACAGGAGCTGGCGGAGGGAGCGGCGAACGCACTGGATGGCGCCTATACGCTTGCGATAGGTACGCAGCAGCTCTCCGACGGCGGAAAGGCGGTCGCGGGAGGTGTCGGGAAACTGGCGGAGACACTCAATGATATGATGTTACAGCTTCAGCCGGCGCATGACGGTTATGCACAGTTTGAGCAGGCGGTCGGACAGATGATGGCGGGTTACGGTTTATCGCAGGAGCAGGCGGTCGCAAGCGTGATGCAGGCGCAGGGTATGACGCAGAAGGAACTGACATATCTTGCGACGTTAAGCGGCATTTACGACGGACTTGCGGCGAATGCAGGAGATATGATGGCGCTCGTGCAGGGTGCAAACGATTTAAGTGCGGGCATTGACACGGCAAATCAGGGCGCGTGGACGCTTTACGACGGTCTGACGGCACTGAGCGAGGGCGCAGGTACTTTGGAGAACGGCAGCAGGACGCTCTATGACGGAATGCGGCAGTTTGACGAGGAAGGTATTCAGGAGCTGACGGCGGCGTTTTCTGCGATGGATGCAGGCAGCCTTACCGAAATTTCTGAGAGAATGAAAGCAGTCATGGACGCGGCGGAGTCCTATCGGACATTCAGCGGCGCGCCGGAGGGATTGGATTCCACGGTTAAATTTGTTATCCGCACGGAAGCGGTCCGATAGAGCGGGATTAGAATCGCAACAGATATAAATAAGAATCTCTGTCCGGGTATTCATAGGCGAACGGCAGCTCGTCCCTTGTGATACGGACATAGCCTTCTTTTTCAAAAAAGCGATGGCAGTTTACGGCTACGGACGGCGTGTCAAACAGAAGCTGTTTCATCCGGTGCTCTTTTGCATAAGTAAGCAGGGTCCGATACAGTGCGGTCAGAACGCCGCGCTTCCGGCAGGCGGCGTCCACAAAGCCCTTTTTCAAAACGCCGTTGCCGTTTCCTTTGTTCATTAAGGCAAGCGTACCGATCAATCTACCGTCTTCGGTGGCAAGCCAAAACTGTCCGCCGTCCTTTTCATAGAAATTCGGAATATCAAGCAGGTCGGGCTGTTCTTCCAGAGACAGCCCGATTTTTGCTTCGTCGTTTTGGATATGCAGGATCAGATCGATGATCTGCTGTCTGTATGCGTCCTGATAGGTGATGATCTCCATGTGTTTCCTCCTGTGGTTTTGTATCTGCTTCTCTGAGTTTATCATCAAAGACGGGACGCTTCAAATTGTTTTTTACATGAAAAATGTGTTGCTGTTATCGCAGCCGCCATGCTACAATGAACATATGAGCGATGCTGGACAAACGGAAAGCGCGGTCGTTGCCGGGCTGTCAGAGCCGTGTGCGGTAATGCGCGACAAAAATGAAAGCCGGAGGTGTACTTATGCGAGACCCCTATGAAACCTGCCCTGTCTACGAAAATGAAAAGGTGCTGCTAAGACTGATCGAGGCGGCGGACGCCGACGACCTGCTCGCGGTGTATTCTGATGAAAAGGCAGTGCCGTTCTTTAACGGCGATAATTGTAACGGCGACGATTTTCACTACACCTCCATGGAGCGGATGCAGAGTGCCGTGGCGTTCTGGCAACAGGCATACACAGAGAAATGGTTTGTGCGGTGGACGATCGTTGACAAAGAGAGCGGTCACGCGGTTGGAACGATCGAGCTGTTTAACCGCAGGGCGCAGGATTATTTTAATGAATGCGGGCTGCTGCGTCTGGATTTACGAAGCGATTATGAGCGCGAGGACTGGATCAGCGGGATTTTGTCTTTGATCGTTCCGGATGCGTTTACGCTGTTTGGATGCCGCATGGCGGCGACCAAAGTCTGGTCTTACGCCGCAGAACGCAAAAAAGCAATGGAAAAAGCAGGTTTTACGCTGTCTGAGGAAGTGCTGGTCGGCGGGGACGACGGGAAAACATATACGGATTATTATGTGCGTCTGCTATAAGACGGACAGGTCCGTTTTGCGGGAAAAATGAAAAATTTTTTGATTAAAAATCATTTTTCTACTTTTCAGAACGGAAATGACGTAGTATAATAATATCGTTCTTGGCGGCGGAGCGGCATCTGGAGATGCTGTGCTGTTCGTCAATACGATGGGGTATTAGCGCAGTTGGGAGCGCGCAACATCCGCAATGTTGAGGTCACGGGTTCGAATCCCGTATACTCCACTTAAATCAAAACGGTCGAACAGAGTTCAAACTCTGTTCTGACACCGTTCGAATTGATGGCATCGCCGTGTACCAAAGCATTTCGTGTCTAAGATTATCCTCGATTGTCTGTTAAATCTTTATATTACTCCAGAGACTTTTGAAAATTTATTTCTGTGGTCTGTCAGAAACCTCAAAAGACAATCATAGAATGGTGATAATTGCAAAAAATACAGCGCTTTGATCTATATGGAAATACTATTTGCATCAGAAGAAGGGAGGCTGCAAGATGGATTTGGCAACAGTACAATCCATGCTGACAATAGGAGAAAACATAGCAGTCGAATTTAAGCGTTGTGGAAATGGAATTGAATCAGATACCTTTGAAACGGTATGCTCATTTTTGAACCGTTTTGGAGGAGACATATTTTTGGGCGTATTGAATGACGGTACAGTTCTTGGGGTGTCTAAGAACGCAGTAGCGGATATGGTTAAAAATTTTATTAAGATCGTGAGTAATCCGGCATTGTTTTCCCCTACGGTATATTTAGTGCCGGAAAAAATTGAATATGATGAGAATCATACGATCATTCATATTCATGTTCCGCCAAGTGCGGAAGTACACAGCTATAAAAAAGTAATTTATGACAGAGTGGATGATGCAGATGTTAAGGTAACGGCGACCGGGGCGATTGCACAAATGTATATTCGCAAACAGAATATCTTTACGGAAAAGAAGATATATCCATATGCGAAATTGGAAGACTTGCGCTTGGACCTGCTGTCGAAAATCAGGATTCTGGCACAGAATCATGCAGGCGGAACACATCCTTGGAAATCTATGGACGATGAGGAGCTGTTGAAAAGTGCCGGATAAATTCTTTTTAGAAGGAGATGTTAATAAAAGTCTGAGAAATATTATTTTGAGAGAAATGGTAAGTAATGTTTTGATGCATAGGGAATTTACAAACAGTTATACGGCCAAATTCGTCATTGAAAATGAGCGTATGTATGTGGAAAATGCAAATCGTGCAGCAAGTGACGGATACATTACAGAGAATAGGTTGGAGCCGATTCCAAAGAATCCAGTTATTGCTTCTTTTTTCAGAAATATAGGATATGCGGATCAGCTTGGCTCCGGTGTACGCAATTTGTTTAAATATAGCAAATATTATTCAGGGCAGATGCCGGAATTTATTGAAGGAGATATTTTTAGAATTATAGTTCCTTTAGATGAAGGGTATTCGTCTGATTTTGGTCAGAATGGTCAGACAAACCAATCAAACCAATCGAACCAATCAGACCAAATGCAATTTTCGGAAGATGAAATGATATTATTAAATTTGATAAAAGAATCCCCCGATATGACAAATTCACTTTTAGCCGAGAAACTTGGATGGTCGGTAAGCCGGGTAAAATATTATATCCAAAAGCTGAAACAATTTGAAAAAATCAGGCGAAAGGGAACAAGCCGTAACGGGAAATGGGAAGTATTATAGAAAAGCAACGATTCTGTTTTTGACAAAACCGGAGGAAAAGGAGCAGTCTGCCGGAGAAAAGGGCTGGCTAACAGCGGATGAAGTAGAGGCTGCGTTGGAATCAGCAGTATATCTGAAGAAGGGGAAGAAAGACCATCTTCCCGCCCGGTCAACCGATTCAATGAACCGGGACAAATGGGGGCAGGAGATGGTCTTTGCTTAATTAGTTTATACTATATTTATGAAAAAATGCAAGCCTAAAACAGCTTTTTAATCCCGCCAAGCGCATCGGAAACTTTATCGACGTTGATCTTGGATTTTACACCGTCCACAATCTTCTTGACGGTATCGTCGGGAAGATCGACGCCCATCACGCCCTCCACCGTCTTGATCGGATCTTTTTGAAACTTTTCCATCAGGGTTTTGTCTTTTGTGATCTTTTCCACTGTGCTTGTGATCTGTTCTTTGATGTCCATAGGAATCCTCCATTTCTGTGCGGTCCGCGAATTGGACCGGTTCTTATTTTGCACGATAAGCAGAGAAGCGAAGCATTTCACGTCTGCTTTTGCATAATATCCTGACATAAGGCATCCGCCTGTCAATGGATAGAACTTGTGACAATTATACATCCGTTTGCGCCCTTTGACAAATATTTTCCCTATTTTTCACAAAAATAGCTTCAAATTCGGGAGGTTTTATAGTACAATAAGAAAGTAAGTGTGGATACCGCAATGCGGGATGTCATGAAAAGACCGCAAAAGGGGGGAAAGTGCCAATATGTTCAGTCAGTTGTTTGGCGCGTTTTTGCTCGAACAAAACGTGATTACAAAGGAAATGATGGATAGTATTTTAGCGGAGCAGACAGATGCGAGGGCAAAGCTGGGTACGATTGCCGTGGCAGCCGGTTATCTAACGAATGCGCAGGTGGAGGAAATTCACCATTTGCAGGCACAGCAGGATAAACGCTTTGGCGATATTGCATTAGAAAAGGGCTATCTGACGATGAAGCAGCTCATGGAGCTCCTAGATCAGCAGGGCAACGCGTTCATGAAGTTCCTTCAAATACTTGTTGAGAAGAATTGTGTCCCGGTCTCGGAGATTGATGCGTATCTCTCGCGTTTTCAGGAAAGCAGGGGATTTTCGGATCAGGATATGAAGGCGCTCAAGAAAGACGACATTGATGCGATTGTTCCGGTGTTTGCGTTTGCGGCGAAGCCGTTTGTGACGGATGTGACGGCGCTGGTGCTACGGAATATCGCACGTTTTATCACGACCGATTTCTATATTGACAGGATTCACCGCGTAGAAGATTATGAATATCATGCGCTTGCAGGCCAGAAGATTGTCGGGGATTATCAGGTCTGGCTCGCTTTTGTGGGAAAAGAGGACGACGAAGGGCTTTATACGCTTGCGACGGGGTATGCCGGAGAGCAGGCGAGACATAAAAAGGATATTGCCTATGACGTGATCGGTGAGTTTACCAATGTATGCAGCGGTCTGTTTGCGTCCGGATTAAGTGAAAAAGAGATCAGCGTGGATTTAGAGTCGCCGTTTGTCTATGAATCGCAGCAGATGAAAGGCAAAGGCTATATTGTGCCAATCTACTTAAAAGGGAAACGGCTGGAGCTGTTCATTTCGGTCAATGAGGAACTCGTTCCCGGAACAGAACCGTATCAGAAACGGGTGGCAAAGCAGGCGGGAAGCGCGGTGACGGAGGACAGTAAAGGCACGATCGTGATCGTGGATGACTCCATGCTGATCCGTCATGCGCTGCGCGTATTGGTGGAGAAAGCGGGTTATACGGTCGTATGCGAGGCGGAAAACGGAGAAGAGGCGATCAAGGTTTATAAAGAGTATCATCCCGATCTGATCACACTGGATATTACGATGCCTGTGATGGAAGGCGTGGAGGCGCTGCGCCAGATTAAAGAGTATGATCCGGCGGCGAACGCCGTGATGATCACTGCGGCGGGACAGCAGCAAAAGGTGATCGAGGCGATCAAGCTCGGCGCGTCAAAATTTATTGTAAAGCCGTTTAGCCGGGATGAAGTGCTTGATACGATCGCGGAGGTTATCCGATAAGGTGTGCGGAAGCGCCGCGGAAAGGAAAGTCGTTTTATGTGGCTTTTGAACGGAAACGTATACATTGCGGGGCAGGGGTTTTGTAAAAAAGACCTTCTGCTCCGCAATGGCATTATAGAGAAAATCGTGCCGGAGCGGTGCGGCATGGAAGCGCGGCGGTGTAATGGGAAAGCAGATCAGGAAGACGCGGGCGTGGTGGACGTGCAGGGAGCGTTTGTCCTGCCGGGACTTGTGGACATTCATTTTCACGGATGTGCGGGACATGATTTCTGTGAGGGGACAAGGGAGGCGTTCGGGGCAATCGAACAGTATGAGCTGCGGCATGGGATCACGGCCATATCGCCCGCGACGATGACGCTTCCGGAAAAGCGCCTGTCGGAAATCTGTGCCGCGGCGGCGGCATATGCGAAGGACAGCGCGTGTCTGAAAGGAATCTATCTGGAAGGTCCTTTTTTATCGGAAGCGAAAAAAGGAGCGCAAAACAGCGCTTATCTGAGACTGCCGGATGCAGATCTGCTGCAGGAACTGAATCGGCGTGCGGAAGGACTAATCAAAATAGTGGCGATCGCGCCGGAGCTGAGCGGTGCGCCTGCTGTGATCGGGGCGTGCGCGGAACGGTTTCGGTTTTCCGCGGCGCATACGACGGCGGATTACCAGACATGCGCGGAAGCAATGCGGCGCGGCGTGCGGCAGGTGACGCACTTATATAACGCCATGCCGCCGTTTACGCACAGGGAACCGGGTGTGATCGGCGCGGCGTTCGACTGCGGCGCGGATGTGGAGCTGATCGGCGACGGCGTACATGTGGACGCCTGTGCGGTGCGCATGGCGTTTCGGCTGTTCGGTGCGGAACATGTCATTTTGATCAGCGACAGTATGATGGCGGCGGGAATGCCGGACGGCATGTATGAGCTGGGCGGGCAGGCGGTTCGCGTGCGCGGGAAGCGGGCGGTGATTTTAGACGGAACAATCGCGGGAAGCGTGACAAATCTATATGACTGCATGGTGACGGTGATCCGTATGGGAATCCCGCCTGAGGCGGCGGTGCGCGCCGCGACACAGAATCCGGCGGCGGCGCTCGGCATCGACGCGGAGTATGGAAGTATTGAAGCCGGGAAAAAAGCGGATCTGCTTGTGGCGGATACGGATTGGAATTTGCTGAAAGTATATAAGCATGGCAGAGAAGTGATGCGGTGATGAAATGCCGCAGGAAAGCGGTACGAAGAGCGCACAATGGGGGATGAAGCGGGAAAGCGGGCATGAGGCGCGGTGACGAGACGCCGCGAAGAAGCGAATATGAAGTGCGGTGATGGGACACCGCGAAGAAGCGGGCATGAAGCGCGGTGACGGAATGCCGCGAAGAAGCGGGCATGGAGCATAGTGACGGGACGCCGCGGAAGCGACAATAGCCGTGGCACTCGACGGTGTATAAGAAGGAGGAATAGGAATGGCGACCTATCTGGTTGACTTGGAGAATACAGGATTGGCAGGGCTGACGGGCTTGGAGGAGCTTTCCGCGAAGGATAAAGTCATTGTTTTTTATGGGACAAGGACAGGTTCGATCGCGTTTGATAAGCATGTGGAGCTGACGAAAGCAAAGGCGGACGTTACCTACACGAAAACGGAGCGCGTTGCCAAAAATTATCTGGACTTTCAGCTCGTTACCTATCTCGGCTACCTGATCGGCAGCGGGCAGGAGCGCGTCTATTATATTATTAGTAAGGATAAAGGCTACGACAGCTGTATTGAGTTTTGGCGAAAGACGGATAAGCAGATCACGATCACGCGCTGCGAGTCCCTGCAGAAACAGAAGGCGGCATCGCAGACAAACGCGGGAAAGAGCGGAACGCAGGCGGCGGCACAGCCGCAGCAGAATACAGGAAAGAGTGGAACGCAGGCGGCACAGCCGCAGGCAAATGCGGGAAGCGCACAGCCGCAGCAGAACCCTGAGCAGGCGGCGGTTGAAAAGCAGGCGGCTGCTCAGCCGTTGCAGCAAGGCGGACAGCCGGAGGCACAGAAGGATCCTTCTTCTGAGGAGGATCAGGCAGGCGGCAAAAAGCAGCCGGCGCAGAAAGCGGCGAAATCGTCAGGAAAGAAGACAGCCGCCGCGCAGAAGACCGGAGCTTCGGCACTGCCGGAGAGCATGAGAAAGAAAATCCGCAAGGCGGTCAAGGAAGAAGGGCTGGGGAGCGGAAGCTATAAATTTCTATATGATTATGTCGTGCGCTCTGCGGATAAGCAAAAGCTAAACGTCGCGCTGGTCAAACATTTCCAGCAGGAGAAGGGAAACCGCTTGTACAAAGAAATTGTGGATGTGTTTGCGGAATATCATAAGCAGAATCCGACAGGGGCATAAAACCGCGCGGCGTTTCGAACGGAAAAGAGGGGATGTAAAGATGGAGTTTTATTGTGACAGCAGATATATCATGATCCCGGCAAGCCATCACGCGCAGAATAAGCGGCTCTTATTCTATGTGGGGGATGCGCTTGTGTATGATCTTGTCGCGGCGGTGGACTATGACGAGCCGGATTATGAATTTCCGCTGAATATCGAGAGATTCCGCGGAAAGCGGATTCGCGTGGAATGCGACAGGGAAATGGAACTGCGGTTTCAAAAAAGCGACGCACCCGTGACGGACTACTGTGGAAAATACCGCCCCCGCATCCATTTTACGGCAAAACGGGGATGGCTGAATGATCCCAACGGATTGACATACTATAACGGGAAATATTTGATGTTTTATCAGCACAATCCGGTTGCGGTTACGTGGGAAAATATGCATTGGGGCTATGCCGTGAGCAGCGATCTGATCCATTGGGAAGAAAAAGAAATTGCGCTTTTTCCGGATGAAAACGGAACGATGTTTTCCGGATCGGCAATAGTGGATCGGAAGAATCTGACCGGCTTAAAAGAGAATGAGAATGACGTGATTCTGCTGTTTTATACTTGCGCGGGCAGTACCTCCGAGACGGCGCAGGGCAAGCCGTTTACGCAAAGGCTGGCATATAGTATTGATGGCGGCGAGACGTTTATCA
Organism: bacterium; assembly: GCA_023667365.1. Lineage (GTDB taxonomy): Bacteria > Bacillota > Clostridia > Lachnospirales > Lachnospiraceae > DLAJ01. The sequence continues at coordinate 32,622 of JAMPAG010000009.1, forward strand.
AGCGTGATAAGCCGCTCGTGGGGCAGATATGCGGCGGTAATCGTGATCCGAAAGTGATCTGCTGTCAACAGGATGACAGTTATGTGATGTCATTGTATTTGGAGGAACATGAATTTGCGCTGTTTAAGTCCCGGAACCTGCTGGACTGGGAGGAAATACAGCGCATCACAATGCCGGAGGATGCGGAATGTCCGGATTTTTACCCGCTTGCCGTTGACGGAAATCCGGATAACGTCAAGTGGGTATTTTCGGCGGCTTCCGACAGATATGCGGTCGGCGGATTTGACGGAGCGGCATTTACGGCGGAAAGCGAATGGAAACGGCTGAACTATGGGAATAACTCTTATGCCGCGCAGTCCTGGTCGGACATGCCGGACGGCAGAAGGGTGCGCACGGCGTTTGCGACCGTGGTGATTCCGGGGATGCCTTTTGGAAGCGTGATGAATGTGCCGCAGGAAATGTCCCTGAAAACCATAAACGGGGAATGCCGGCTCTGTGCACAGCCTGTAAAAGAAATAGAAAGTAGTTATCTTGAAACGCGGGTATTAGAGCAGGTTCCGGTTGACCGCGAAAATCCGCTTCGGTTTGCAGTAGATGGGAAATGCTGCGATGTGAGACTGCGGCTGGGGGATAGCGCCTCGTTCCGTTTTTCGCTTTATGGCATGGAGATCGCATATTGCGCAGAAAAGCGCATACTGCGGTGTCAGGATCGGGAAGCGCCGGTACATGGCGTCAATGGCATGGTGGAGCTGCGGATGATCATGGATACAGTCTATGCAGAAATTTTTGCGGACGACGGCAGTGTATTTATGGGAATGAGCTACATTCAGGATGCCGGGCTGAGCAAACTCAAAATAGAATCCGAAAAGGCGGTCATCGAGAAGCTCTGTGTATCCACCGTCGGCAAATTCTGGGAAAAACCGTGAAGGATGCGGTGAGAGCGGTGCCGGCGGCGCAGCCGTCACGCATAGCTGCGCTCACCGAAAATGCCCGTGCCGACGCGCACCATGGTCGCGCCTTCCTCGATTGCAACCTCATAATCCCCCGTCATGCCCATGGAGAGCGTGTCAAAACAGACCGGATTTCCGTCGGCGGCCTTGGGCGGATCGTTCTGCACTTCTGTAAAAAGATCATGCAGACGGCGGAAGTGCAGGCGGTTGCTTTCGGGATCTTCCGTGTAGGGAGCGGATGTCATGAAGCCGCGTACGCGCACATGGGGACAGTCCGCGGCAATCCGGGCAACGGCGCCCGGTGCTTCGGCGGCGGTAAAGCCCCACTTGGATTCTTCTTCCGCGATATTGACTTCCAGCAGAATATCGACGGTCAGTCCTTTTTTAGCGGCCTCCGATTCGATCTGCGCGGCGAGACGCAGGGAATCTACGGAATGAATGAGCGCGGTTTTGTCTATGATATATTTAACCTTGTTGCGCTGTAAGTGTCCGATCATGTGCCATGTGACATCATATTCACACTGGGCGTATTTTTCCGTCAGCTCCTGCACATAGTTTTCGCCGAAGATGCGCTCCCCCGCTTTGACGCACTCGGCGATCATGGAGAGCGGCTTTGTCTTACTGACCGCAACAAGTGTTATTTTATCCGGCGTGCGCCCGCAGCGCGCGCAGGCAGCGGCAATCCGCGCATGCACCTGCATGAGATTTTCCTGAATCATAGCCATCACCTCGTTTGGAAATTGTTTTATAGTTGATTATAGCACATCCGAGTGACAGTGTGGGAAAAATGTGTTATACTTGTTTCAATCGGAGGGACGCGCCGCAAGAGGGGCATTTTTCCGCAGGCTGCGAAGGGGGATAAAGAATCGGAAATGAAAAAAGAACGGGTGTTATATCTTGATCTGATCCGCATCATCTGTTTTTTGATGGTGACGTCCTTTCATTTTTCGGTTGCGGTGAATACGTTTGGCATCGGCGCGGATGTGGAGTTTTATCAAGGGATCGTGCATATTGTATGGGGACCGATCGCGGTATCGTGCTTTTTTATGGTGTCGGGTGCGTCGCTCATCTACCGCTATGGAAAAGATGAATTTTCGTTGAAGGAGTTTTATAAAAAGAGATTTTTCGGGCTCTATCCGCTGTTTTGGCTCGCGTATCTGTTTGCGTTTCTGGATTTCTTTTACCGCGTGAAATCCATGCCGGGAGGACCGAAAAGCCACTTTCTGCTGTCAGTGATCGCGATGGACGGATATTTTAACGAATGGATCCCGACCTTTTATATGATCGGCGAATGGTTTCTGGGCGTGATCGTGGTGCTTTATCTGCTGTTCCCGCTTTACCGGATGGCGATGCGCAAGTGCAAATATATCCTGCCGGCCGTGTTTTTGATCGCGAGCGTTGTGTTGATCTATCATAATCCGTTTCCGATGGTCGCGGAGAAAAACCCGATCATGTGCAGTATGTATTTCACGCTCGGTATGCTGATCGAGATGCTGCGGGAAAATAAAAATGAACGGGCGGTCAGGCTTGGCAGAAGGATCGGGGCTGCGGTCGGCGCCGTGCTGATTATCGCAGTGTATGCGGCGGAAAGGACGGGCTATCGGTTCAATTCCTATCATGTGATCTTTGTCGTGTCGGTATCGCTCTATGTGATTGTGATGGAGATCGCGGAATGGGTGAAGTCCGAACGGGTAAAAGGTCTGATCAGCACGATCGGAAAGCACTCCTATGCCTATTTTTTACTGCACCATGTATTTTTGTATAAATATCTGCCGAATTTTGCGGGAATCCCGATGAGCGGTTCCAATACGCTGATACTTTTCTTAAGCAGCGTCGCGTATATTTATGCGCTGGCGGTCGGGCTGGATAAGATTTATGCGGCGCTTGTGCGCGCAGTCAGAAAGTGGCGCGGGAAGGACGGACAGGCAGCATGAGAGACTGAGCGCCGGATAATCTTGCTGCGGCGGACAGCGTGTGGGAGACTGAGTGGCGGATGAGCTTGCGGCGCGGACAGCCCGTGAGCGCCTGTGCGGAAGAATACAACATTTTGACAGCTTATCGTAACATTCGGATATTGCGGGAAAGAAACGTCATACGTTAAACTAGGAGGGAACTATGGAGAAACCAACATTGGTAATACTTGCAGCCGGCATGGGCAGCAGGTACGGCGGGCTGAAGCAGATCGACCCGATCGACAAGCATGGAAACAAGATCATTGATTTTTCCATCTATGATGCGGTCAGAGCGGGATTCGGCAAGGTCATTTTCATTATCAAAAAAGAAAATGAGGCGGATTTCCGGTCGTGTATCGGCGATACGGTCAGCAAGTACATCGAGGTCGAGTATGTGTTCCAGGAGCTTGAGAACGTTCCCGCGGGCGTTGTCATTCCGGAAGGGCGTATCAAACCTTGGGGAACCGCACATGCGATCTTATGCTGCAAGGACGCGATCGACGGACCGTTCGCAGTCATCAATTCGGATGATTATTACGGGCAGAGCGCGTTCCAGACGCTGTATGATTTTCTGACGACGCACGAGGACGGCGAGAAATACCGCTATGCGATGGTGGGCTATGAGCTGGGCAACACGCTGACGGAGAACGGTTCCGTGGCGCGCGGCTGCTGCATCACGGATCAGAACGGATTTTTGGTCAACATCGCGGAGCGCACAAAGATCATCAAGACGCCGGGCGGCGCCGCGTATACGGAGGATGACGGCGAGACCTATGTGCCGATTCCGGTAGAGACGCTCGTGTCCATGAATATGTGGGGCTTTATGCCGAGTATTTTAGGCGAACTGGAGCAGGCGCTCGCGCGGTTCTTTGCCGAGGAGGTGCCGGGCAATCCGTTGAAATCCGAATGCTTTCTGCCGATCGAAGTGGACAGACTGCTTCAGGCGGGCAAGGCGACGGTGGAAGTCCTGCCTTCGCGGGACAAATGGTTCGGCGTCACCTACAAGGAAGATAAACCGTTTGTTGTGGAATCCATACAGAATTTGAAGGATGCGGGTGTATATCCCGAAAAATTGTGGGAATAACACCTGTTATGCGAAAGTAAGGAGGACGGGGTATGTCAATTTTAGTAACGGGCGGAGCAGGTTATATTGGAAGCCACACGGTTGTGGAGCTTCAGAATGCAGGTTATGAGGTCGTTGTCTTAGATAACCTGAGCAATTCCAGCGAAAAGTCGCTGGAGCGCGTGGAAAAGATCACCGGGAAAGCGGTTCCTTTTTACAAGGCGGATATTTTGGACCGTGAGGCGCTGGAAGAGATTTTTACAAAAGAAAGCATTGACTGCTGCATTCATTTCGCGGGCTTGAAGGCGGTCGGGGAATCCGTACAGAAACCGTGGGAGTATTACAATAACAATATTGCGGGGACGCTCACACTTGTGGACGTCATGAGAGCGCACGGATGCAAAAATATTATTTTTTCTTCCTCGGCGACGGTATACGGCAATCCGGCGGTCATCCCGATTACGGAGCAGTGCCCGAAGGGACAGTGCACGAATCCGTACGGCTGGACGAAATCCATGCTGGAGCAGATTTTGAGCGATATGCAGAAGGCGGATTCGGAGTGGAATGTCATCCTGCTTCGTTATTTCAATCCGATCGGCGCGCATAAGAGCGGGACGATCGGTGAAAATCCGAACGGAATCCCGAACAATCTGATGCCTTATATCACACAGGTCGCAGTCGGAAAACTGCCTCAGCTCGGCGTGTTCGGTAACGATTACGATACGCCGGACGGGACCGGCGTGCGGGATTACATTCACGTCGTTGACTTGGCGAAGGGACATGTGAAGGCGTTAAAGAAGATCGAGGAGAAAGCCGGCTTAAAGATTTACAATCTCGGTACGGGCGTCGGCTACAGCGTTCTGGATATTGTCAAGAATTTTGAGGAGGCGAACGGCGTAAAGATCCCTTACGAGATCAAGCCGAGGCGCGCGGGCGACATTGCCACCTGCTATGCCGACGCATCCCTTGCCAAAGAAGAACTCGGCTGGACGGCGGAGTACGGCATCCGCGAGATGTGCGAAGACTCCTGGAGATGGCAGAGCAATAACCCGAACGGGTATGAGGAATAAAAAAGAATCCGCACAGCGGATTCTTTGAAAGAGTTGCGCCTGTGCGCAACTCTTTTTCATGCAACAAAACAATACATAAAAACAAAATGACAGAAGCTTCCCACCATGACGAACAGATGAAAGATCTCGTGAGAGCCAAAATACGCATGCTTTTGGTTGAACAGAGGAAGTTTCAGCGCATAGATGACGCCGCCTGCCGTATAGATCAGCCCGCCCGCGAGCAGCCATAAAAAGGCGGCAAGCGGAAGCGTATGAATGAGCTGCCCGAATACAAAGATGCATACCCAGCCCATCGCGATGTACAGGACGGAGGAAAACCATTTCGGACAGGTGATCCAGCAGGCCTTGACGATCATGCCGGCGAGCGCGATGCCCCACACGACGCCGAGCATCAGATAACCGAGCTGCCCGCCTAAAACGATCAGGCATACGGGCGTATAGGAGCCGGCGATGAGCACGAAGATCATCATGTGATCCAGTTTACGGAACAGCTTTAGCAGGCGCCCGCCCACATTGACGGAATGATACAACGTGCTGGCGCCGTACAGGAGCACCATGCTGATGATAAAGACCGTCATCGCCGAAAGATGACGGGAATCCGCGGACATGCTTGCCTTGATCAGAAGCGGCGTCGCCGCGGCGGAGGCAAGAATCATAGCGATCAGATGTGTGATCGCACTTCCGGGTTCACGAATAGTAATGGTCATAAAAATCCCTTCTTTCTATGTCCTTTTTATTGTGAGCATTTTTATTGTGAGCAATTTCAAAAACTTTATAACATAGTATTAAAAACTATGTGTCAGTACACACATATTACACCATGTAACAAAAAGTGTCAACACAAAAATGTCAACAGAAAAAACGCGGGCCGTTTTGCCCGCGTTTTGGAATGTTTTGCGAAATCCTGCGTAAAATAGAAATTGTGTGAGCCGCCTCAGTCTTCCTCGATGATCTGAAACTCCAGAAAGTCAAACGGAATCTGCTCGATAAAGCTGTCCTGATAAAAGCGCGTTTTGGCGTGGCGCTGAAACTCGCGGATATTGCTGTCGAGCCAGATCGGTTTGCCGAGATCAAAGCGGAGGCACACCTCGTCAAGCGCCCGAAAGACCTTGTGTGTCCGTGTATCCTCCCGCTCATCAACGATAACGGTATCGCGGAGCATATGGTTTTCTTTCCAGATTTTTGCCCACAAACGAAACATGATGGTTTCCTTTCAACATTTATGCCGTGCCGAAACGTCTGAAAGGTGGCAGGGCATTTCAAAAGCGATGATTTAGTACTAAATATAAAGTATAGCTACAATATATAGCATTTGTAAACAAACCATTAAATATTTGTGAAAAATATACATTTTTTGGGAAATATGGTATAATAATTAAAAGAATTGCACAAAAAATGACAGCCTGAGCATATGCTTGGATTGGGGGAATGGAAATGGAATTTTGGCCGAGCGCAAACAGCGAGGTGGATAAGTGGAAAGAGGTACAGCTTGTCTATCAGTCTGCACTAAAAGAGATCGGGACAAAGTTGGAGATCTTGAACGATGAATTTCAGCATGTACATAAATATAATCCGATCGAACATATCAAGTCGCGGATCAAGACATCGGAGAGCATTGTCAAGAAACTGAAACGCAACGGATATGATTCGACGATCGAGAATATGATCGAGCATGTGAACGATATTGCGGGAATCCGCGTGATCTGTTCCTTTACGTCAGATATTGAGCGGATCGCGGAAATGATCGGGCGCCAGAGCGACTTGAAGGTCATCGGGATAAAGGATTATTTTACGAACCCGAAGCCGAACGGCTATCAGAGTTATCATATGCTCGTCACCGTGCCGATCTTTCTTTCGGACAGGATTGTGGATACGAAGGTAGAGATTCAGATCCGGACGGTCGCGATGGATTTCTGGGCGAGCCTTGAACACAAGATTCATTACAAATTCGAGGGGGAAGCACCGGAATCGATCGAGCGGGAACTGATGGAATGCGCGCGCATGGTCTCCGCGCTGGATGCGAAAATGCTCTCGCTGAACGAAGAAGTCCGCAAGATCGAGGCAGAAGCATAAAAAAGAGTTTCGCTGGCGCGAAACTCTTTCGAAGAATCGCGAAGCGATTCTTCTGGGTTTGAGGAATTGCTGTGAGGTAAAAAAGAGTTTCCTGCGGAAACTCTTTTTTATGGACTCAATAGGAAATTTTGCAGAGAAGTTTCAAAAAAATGCCTCAAAAATGAGGAGTGCCTGAGTACCTTTCGGCACTCAGGCTTATTATGAAAAAAATAATGAAAATCACGATGCAAACAATTCTTTGAATTGATTATAAGTATAACGTCAGATTATGAACAAATCATGAACAAACCGTGAATTGTTGGTTAATATTTATAAAACGGGATAAAAAACAGAGAAATTGTAGTGCAGATTGCACAAAATCAAAAGAACTTGAGAGAACGGAAGCGGTATGATATAATAGGAAAAACAAGCATGGGGCGGGTTCCGTTTACATAGGAAGAAAGGATTCGGGTGGAAGGTATGGATAGTTTTATGGATAAAATTGCACAAAAATTTACGGCACAGGATATGATCAAGGCAAATACGGCGGCGGAGGAAAAAGAGATGGAACGCCTGCGTCAGCAGATTGCCGAATATGATGCGAGAATACAGGAAATCCGTAAGCTGAATCTCAAAAATTTGGAGCTTGCGGACAATCTGCAGGCGATGATCGACGCCGAAAATGAAAGGATTAAGGAATCCGTGGACGCGCAGAATGCGGCTTTGGGACAGGGAGCTGCTCTGCAGGAGCAAGCCGCGGCGGTGAGCAGCGGGCAGCTTGAGGAGCTGTCACAGAAGCTTGCCACACAGACGAAGCAGCTCACGATGGCAAAACTGGAGACCATGGAACGGCTGGACGCACTGGAAAGCAGGCTGAATGTGCGGCCGCTGCTGGATGAAATGGCGGCAAAGCTCGGCGAAGGGCAGGCATCCGGGGAACTGATCGCAAGGCTTGACTGCCACGCGCAGCTTGACAGTATTGCGGCAAAATTGGAGCAGCAGCCGACGGCGGATGAGATCGCGGCAAAACTGGATTACCATACGGCATTCGAGGGGATTGTTTCGAAGCTGGACAGCCGCCCGACGCTGGATGAGATCGCCGAGAGGCTTGGCGGCGAAGAAAAACCCGAAGGCCTGGAGGACAAACTGGCGGAGCTTACGCAGAAGTTAGACGGCATCAAGGAAGAGCTGACGGATCATGTACATAAGGAAGACGTCAAGGTATACCGCAATGTGCAGGCAGTCGTTGAGGAAGAAAATAAGAAGCTGGCGGAGGCGCTTACCGCCGCCCAGGCAGAATGGAAAGAACAGCTTGCAAAAACAGAAAAGAAAGTGTCCGGCTTAAAGGCGATCACGATCCTGACCTTGATTGCGGCGCTTGCCAATATCGGGCTCTGGGCTGCGTCGATGCTGAATCTGCTGCCGGTGTTCTGATTTTTGAGACGCGCTTACGATTCCGATGCCCTGATGACAGGGACAGGAATAAAAGCAGAAGCAGGTCGGTAATTCTATATTTGTAGAAAAAGGAGTGACAAAAGCCGTGGCAAAACAAATATGGAAGCCGGGAAATATGCTGTATCCGATACCGGCAGCGCTGATCAGCGTGGCGGACAAGGACGGGAAGCCGAATCTTTTTACGGCAAGCTGGGTGGGGACGGTCTGTTCCGATCCGCCCATGGTGTCCGTTTCCGTGCGCCCTGAGCGCTATTCCTACCATATGATAGAAGAGACGGGAGAATTTGTCATAAACTTGACGACAAAGAAGCTTGCGCGTGCGGCGGATTACTGCGGCGTGCGCAGCGGTAGAGACGAGAATAAATGGGAGCGCGCAGGATTAACGCCCGTGAAAGGCACGAAAGTGCGCGCGCCCTATGTAAAGGAGAGCCCGGTCAATATCGAGTGCCGGGTGACGAATAAACTCGCGCTTGGGACGCATGACATGTTCATCGGCACGGTTGAGGCGGTCCTTGTGGACGACGCCTATATGGATGAAAAAAATACATTCCATCTGGAATGGGCGGAACCGATCGTCTATTCGCACGGCACCTACCACGGGCTGGGAGACGCGATCGGCAAATTCGGTTTCAGCGTAAAAAAAGGATCCTGATGTCAGGATCCTTTTTTGATGCATAGGAAATTTCGTAACCTGTGAAGAATCGCTTTGCGATTCTTCGAAAGACTTCCGCGTCAGCGGAAGTCTTTTTTCGCGTCAGCGGAAGTCTTTTTTTCGAGGTTGATAAAGCGAACCGCGCACAACGGAATCGTTCCCGTAGCGGTTGCGGATGCTGTCAAGCGCCTGGTCAAGCTTTTGACGCTTTTCCATCTGCGCAAGAGAAAAGGGCACATCCGCGTGGGCGGAAGAAGGGACTGCGCCCGCAGGATCCGCGGAAGCCGATATTCCTGTATGCGGAAGAGAAGCGTGTGCATCTGTCCGCGTAGCGTCCGCCGTACGGGAGGAGCCCATGGCGTCGGGCAGATCGAACAGGGAAAGCTGTATCGGTTCGTCCTCAGCGCACAGCTTCGTTGTGCGCAGACCGAGCAGCCGGATCGGTTCGCCGTTCCAAAGCTCGCGAAAGAGCCGGCAGGCTGTTTCATAAAGGAAATCCGTGCTGCTGGCGGGAGTATCGAGCATAGTCTGATGCGATACGGATACAAAAGAGGCATATTTGATTTCCACGGTCACGCAGGCCGCGCGCTTTTTTGCTTCACGCAGTCTGGCGGCGACGGACTCCGAAAGCCATAGCAGAACGCGCCGCGCTTCTGCTGGGCTGGAAACATCCGTGGAAAGCGTCGTCGAGTTGCCGATGCCTTTCGCCTCTGCTTCCTGTGTAACGACCTCGGAATCGTCGATGCCGTTCGCGTAGTTCCAAAGCGTCTGTCCGTGGCTTTTTAAGTGGGCGGTCACGATTGCGGGATCGGACCTTGCGAGATCGCCGATCGTGACAATGCCGAGCTTTCGAAGTGTCTCCGAGCTGGAACGTCCGCACAGGAACAGGCTGGAGATAGGGAGGGGCCACAGTTTTTCTTTCAGCTCGCTGCAAAAGAGCGTGTGAACGAGATTCGGCTTGCGGAAATCGGATGCCATCTTCGCGAGCACCTTGCGGTCGGAAATGCCGACATTCACGGTAAAGCCGAGCTGTTCGTACACGGAATCCTTGATCAGCGCAGCGGCGGCGGTCGGGGAATCGTAGCGGGAAGCGATCGGCGTATAGTCCATGTAGCATTCGTCGATGCTGACCTGTTCTAAGTCCGGGCAAAAAGACGAAAGATGCGCCATCAGCGCCTGGGAATAGCGGTGGTACATGGCGTGATCCGGCGGTGCGATCACGAGCGAAGGGCATTTCTTTAGGGCGCTGCCGATCGGTTCCGCCGTCTGGATATGATATTTTTTGGCGGGAATGGACTTTGCGAGGACGATGCCGTGGCGTTTGGAAGAATCACCGCCGATGATGGAGGGAATCTCGCGCAGATCGATACCGGCGCCCGTTTTTAAGTTTTCCACTGACGTCCAGCTTAAGAAAGCCGAATTTACGTCAATATGAAAAAATATTTTCTCCATGTCCGTCCTTTCCGCCGCATTTTACTTTACAAGCGCGCAAAATATTGTTAGAATGTATTTGTTACAAAAATGTTACAAATAGAGTGTTGACAGAATGAGACTGATCACAAAGTATTATAAAAGACTGCGCGTTACCTATATCAAGACGATCTGGTTCGCGCTCGCCCTGAATGCTTTTTTCTTACCCTATTATACCAAATTGCAGAGCACAGGGAATAATTTTTTTACTGTAACCGTAAACGGGGAGCAGGTCGGAACGGTGGACGCCGAGGAAAAGGTGGACCGTTTTATCCGGGAGGCACGCCGTTCTATTGCCATGTCCTCATCGGAACTGGTTTTCATGGATGCGGATGTGGAGATCGTCGGAGAAGAGGTCTATGTCGGTATGGTCGATGACGAGGGGGATGTGCGGGCGCGGATCTATGACGCGTTAAAAAGAACAAGGCAGGAAACCATGCAGCGTTCCTATACCGTGAAGGTCAACGAGACGACCGTCAATCTGGCGAGTACCGATGAGGTCTATCTTCTGCTGGACGCGGCGCTGCGCAAATATGATGTGGAGAATGTTTATGAATTGTCGCTTGACTTAGACTCTGAGCGCGAGCTGAATGTGTTGACGCCGGTGATCACGAGGACGGTGCAGCAGGAGGCTGTGAATGAGGAGAACGAGGCGGAGGACGAGGTCCTGACCGTGGCGGGTGTAGAGCTGTTCCTTGAGGAAGCGATGAACCGGGAGGAGAAGTTTGAGGAGCAGTCTTTCGAAGATTTCGAACTGGGAATTTCCGATATGTCCTATAATGAGGATATTGAAGTTGTGGAGGCGTATCTGCCGCAGGACGAGCTGACCGATCTTGATACGGCGATCGCGCTGATCACGGAAAATCAGGAAGTACAGCAGATTTATACGATCCAGCCGGGGGATACGCTTTCGGAAATATCCATGACGTTTGATCTTCCGATGGAAGAATTGATCGCGATGAATCCGGACAAGCTCAGGGATCAGAATTCGATCCTGCATATCGATGACGAGCTGATTATCACGGTGCCGGAGCCGTCCCTCTCCGTTCTTTGGAGCGAGCAGAGCTATTATGAGGAGGATTACGACGCGGATATTATTTATATCGATAACGACAGCTGGTACACGACGCAGCAGGTAACTTTGCAGGAACCGTCTCAGGGACATCGCAAGGTCGTGGCGAGCATCAGCTATAAAAATGCGGAAGAAGTCGGCAGGGATATTCTGATGCAGGAAGTGACGATCGAAGCGGTGGCGAAGATCGTGGAACGCGGAACGATCATCCCGCCGTCCTACATCAGACCGATTTACGGCGGACGTCTCACGTCGGGCTTTGGCGGACGAAGCGCGCCGACAAAGGGCGCATCGACGAATCATAAGGGCGTTGACTGGGCGGTGCCGATCGGAACCACAGTCATGGCGTCCTCGTCGGGAACGGTTGCGAGAGCAGGATGGGCGAGCGGCTACGGCTATGTGGTCTATATCAATCATCCTGACGGCAGACAGACCAGGTACGGACACTGCAGCAGGGTGCTCGTCAGTCCGGGACAGTATGTGGTGCAGGGACAGGCGATCGCCTATTCGGGCAATACAGGAAGAAGTACGGGACCGCACCTACATTTTGAAATGTTGATTAACGGCACACAGGTCAATCCGATTCCTTATCTGAACTGATGGGGCATGGCACGTATACCCCGTTTGCGGCGGCAGACCGCAGACGGCCCCTTGCGTGACTGGTATAACTGTGCATAATTTTGGCAGACGCACGTTGGACTTTGTTCAAAAGTTCTGATTTACAGAAAGGGGCATCTGCGCTATAATAGGCGCATAGGCAAAAAGGCGGCGATATAAGAGTGCAGGATGAGCCGTCATCTGCATATAATAAAGATATGCATAATCAGAAAATAGATGAGGTGCGTTATGGATCAATACGCAATGAAGGGCGGCACACCCCTTGTTGGTGAAGTCGAGATCGGAGGAGCCAAAAATGCGGCGCTTGCGATTTTGGCGGCATCCATTATGACGGACGAGACGGTGCTGATCGAGAATGTACCGGACGTCAGGGATACCAATGTACTGATGCAGGCAATGTCAAGCGTCGGGGCTGTCATTACGAAGCTCGACAGACACACGGTTAAGATAAACGGTTCTCAGATTCACAATTTAGTCATAGAAGACGAGTTTATGAAGAAGATTCGCGCTTCGTACTATCTGATCGGCGCGCTTCTCGGCAAATACAAACATGCGGAAGTCCCGCTTCCGGGCGGATGTAATATCGGCATCCGTGCGATCGACCAGCATATCAAGGGATTTAAGGCGCTGGGCGCGGATGTGCGCATTGTCCACGGCGCGATCGTGGCGGAAGCAAAGCATCTGACCGGCAATCATATTTTTATGGATAAAGTGTCGGTCGGCGCGACGATCAACGTCATGATGGCGGCAAGCATGGCGGAGGGCAAGACCATCATCGAGAATGCGGCGAAAGAGCCGCATGTGGTCGATCTGGCGAACTTCCTCAATTCCATGGGCGCCAATATCAAGGGCGCGGGAACGGATGTCATTCGGATTAAGGGTGTAACGAAGCTACATAAAACCGAATACATGATCATTCCCGATCAGATCGAGGCGGGGACGTTTATGATGGCGGCGGCGGCGACCAAGGGTGATGTGACGGTAAAAAATGTCATTCCGAAGCACTTGGAATCGATCACGGCGAAGCTGATCGAGATCGGCTGCGAGGTCGAGGAATCAGACGATGCAGTCAGGGTCGTGGCGGCAAAACGGCTGCAGAATACGCAGGTAAAGACGCTTCCTTATCCCGGTTTTCCGACGGATATGCAGCCGCAGATGGTGGCGGTGCTCGGATTGGCAAAGGGAACGAGCATTGTGTCGGAGAGTATTTTTGAAAACCGTTTTAAGTATGTGGATGAACTGACGAAAATGGGAGCGGAGATCAAGGTGGAGAGTACGACGGCGATCATTGACGGCGTTTCGAAATACCTTGGAGCGGGGATGACGGTTCCCGACCTTCGCGCAGGCGCGGCGCTCGTCATTGCGGCGCTCGCGGCGGACGGCTTCTCCACGATCGATCAGATTCAGTACATTGAGCGCGGCTATGAGGACTTGGAGTATAAGCTTCAGGCGCTTGGCGCGCAGATCGAGCGCGTGTCGGATGAGGCGCAGCTCAAGAAATTTCAGTTAAAAGTCGGTTAAAAAATGGGGCTGTTGCAATGAGCGCAATGTCTACAATATATAGGCGTTTTATAGAACTTAATCCGCTATATATTGTATGGCGCAAACTTAATGCGACAGCTCCATTTTCTCAAACATGGAAGAATCGCTTGCGATTCTTCGAAAGCGTGCGAAGCACGATTTTTTATATGATTTCTACAATGGAGAGGTCCGTCTCCTTGGACAGATCGACAAAGGAGCCGTCCACGCGCACGGTCGGCCGCGCGGGGCTGCCCGGATTGATAAAGACGACCTCGCCCTCGCGACCGTCGCTTAAGCGTACGCGGTTCAACAGATAGGTCGTGACCACATTATTCATAAAAGTCATATAGTAGCCGGCGTCATATTTTTGCAATCCCTCGGAGACCAGAATGTCGATCACCTCGAACGGGCAGAGCGGACCGCGGTAGATACGCGCGCTCGTCATCGCGTCATACACGTCGGCGATGGAGACGACTTTCGCGAATTTGTCGATCTTGTTGCCGACAAGACCGAGCGGATAGCCGGTGCCGTCGCAGCGCTCATGATGCATCAGAGCGGCGTTGCATACGTGCTCGTTTACGTTCTGCGCGCGGAGAATCTTGTAGCCCTCATAGGGGTGCGTCTTGATGACGGAAAATTCCTCCTCGGTCAGCTTGGCAGGCTTTTTGATGATAAAATCGGGAATCACGAGCTTGCCGATGTCGTGCAGCATACCGCACAGCGTCGCCAGCTCGATGTCTTCCTGCGGGAAGTGGAGCCAGCGCGCAAAAATATTACAGATCAGGGCGACGTTCATCGAGTGCGCGTACGTCATATCGTCGTAGGAACGCATATTCTGCAGCATGGTGAACACATTAAAAGACGCCTGTCTGGCCTCCAACAGGGACAGCGCCTGCTCTAACATGGCGTCTGTGTCGATCGGCGCATTGTTCTCGACAATATCGTTTAAGCTGCTCTTAAAACCGACCAGAGCTTCATCAAAATAATGCTTGAACGCCTGAAATTCGGGGCTGTTCTGCACGTGCTCGGAAACGGAAGCGTCGTGATCCGATTTCCCGAAAGCCTCATTGAGCTCGTCCTCGATCCGAATGGAGAGAATGGAGTAAAACTCAAGTTTTGTTATGGTTTTGTCTGTCAGGGTAAGTCCCTTTGGAAGGATCAGCTGATCGCTGTAGCTGTAGACGTCCTCCGCTGTGACCATGCCCGGAACCAATTCCTGCGTACTTAGTCTTTTCATAGAAATCCCTTCGTTGAAAATGAACAATTGTGATAGTAAAATTATAAAATTTTTTTACAATATTGTCAATCAAATCCATTGACATGACAAAAGGTTTGCGGTATCTTATTAGCAGATAAGAAAATTCCATATTGAGCCCCTCGTATAACGGGGGATATTCTCTTATTCGGAGTGGTGGAGATACATAGGATCTGTGAAGCCACGGCAACCCCGTAACAGGAAGGTGCCAACCTGAGCGAATAGATTGTTGACTGCACGGCGACGCGCGGTCAATCGAACAATAAGAGGATTTGATTATCTGTTATATCAGGTCCGCTTAGCTGCGGGCTTATTTTTTTGCAAAGCTAAAGGAGGAAACAATCATGGAAAAACACTTATTTACGTCCGAATCCGTAACGGAAGGACATCCCGACAAAGTCTGCGACGCGGTATCCGACGCCATCTTAGACGCCTGCATGGAGCAGGATCCGATGAGCCGCGTTGCCTGTGAGACGGCGGCGTGCACGGGGTTTGTGCTTGTGACGGGAGAGCTCACGACGAAGGCAAATCTGGACATCCCGGCAATCGTCAGGAAAACAGTCAATGAGATCGGTTATGACGATGCGAAGACCGGTTTCGACGGGAACACCTGTGCGGTCATGGTCGCGCTGGACAAGCAGTCGCCCGATATTGCGATGGGCGTGGACAAAGCGCTGGAAGCGAGAGAGGCGAAAATGTCCGACGAGCAGCTTGCGGCGATCGGCGCGGGCGATCAGGGCATGATGTTCGGCTATGCGACGAACGAGACCGAGGAATATATGCCGTACCCGATCTCCCTTGCGCACAAGCTGGCATTACAGCTTACCAAGGTCAGAAAGGACGGAACGCTTTCTTATTTAAGACCGGATGGCAAGAGCCAGGTGTCCGTCGAATATGATGAAAATAATAAGCCGGTCCGCTTAGAGGCGGTCGTGTTATCCACGCAGCATGACGAGGAGGTTTCGCAGGAGCAGATTCATGCGGACATCAAAAAGTATGTATTCGATCCCGTATTGCCGAAGGAACTGATCGATGAAAATACAAAGTACTTTATCAATCCGACAGGGCGTTTTGTCATCGGAGGACCGCACGGCGACGCGGGACTGACCGGGCGTAAGATTATCGTGGACACCTACGGCGGCTACGCAAGACACGGCGGCGGCGCATTTTCCGGAAAGGACTGCACGAAGGTGGACCGTTCCGCGGCGTACGCGGCGCGCTATGTTGCCAAGAATATCGTGGCGGCGGGACTTGCCGATAAGTGCGAGATCCAGTTGTCCTATGCGATCGGCGTCGCAGAGCCGACTTCGATCATGGTGGATACGTTCGGCACGGGAAAACCGACTTCGAAAGCGTTGGTAGAGATCGTCCGCGAGAACTTTGATTTAAGACCGGCGGGGATCATCAAGATGCTTGACCTGCGCAGACCGATCTACAAGCAGACCGCGGCGTACGGACATTTCGGGCGCAACGACTTAAATCTGCCATGGGAGAAGCTCGACAAGGTGGACGTGTTAAAGAAATATTTGTAAAAGAAGGGTCTGTAAAAAAAATATCTGTAAAAAGCGTATGGAAAATCGCTGTGAGCGTTGAACTCACGGCGATTTTTTGTGCGGCTCTTTTTTTCTGCCGCGGATTATGCTATACTGAACGGGTATGAAACGGGATACCCTGCGGCGGTTTTGTTTATTTTGCGGTTCCACGCCGGCGGTCAGATGATAAAGGAGGCGCGCATGTCGTTCGCACATCTTCATGTCCATACCGAATACAGTCTTTTGGACGGCTCCAATAAGATCAAAGAATATGTAAAACGAGTGAAAGAGCTTGGCATGAACGCCGCCGCGATCACGGATCACGGCGTTATGTACGGTGTGATCGACTTTTACCGCGCGGCGCAGGAGGCGGGCATTAAGCCGATCCTCGGCTGTGAAGTGTATGTCGCGCCGGGATCGCGCTTTGAGAAGGAGACACATGTTTCCGACGACCGCTATTACCATCTGGTGCTGCTGGCGGAAAATAACACGGGTTATGCAAACCTGATGAAGATCGTATCCCGCGGTTTTACGGAAGGCTACTATTATAAGCCCCGCGTGGACATGGAACTGCTTGAGGAATTTCATGAGGGCATCATCGCGCTTTCCGCCTGCCTTGCCGGGGAGGTGCAGCGCAATATTGCCAAGGGATTGATCGAGGAGGCAAAAAAGACCGCGCTGCGCTATGAGGCGATTTTCGGCAAGGGCAATTACTTTTTGGAATTACAGGACCACGGGATCCCGACGCAGCAGACCGTGAACATGGCGCTTATGGCGATGTCGAAAGAGCTGGACATCCCGCTTGTGGCGACGAACGACGTGCATTATACCTACGCGGATGACGTGAAACCGCATGATATTCTGCTTTGCCTGCAAACCGGAAAAAAGCTTGCGGACGAGGACCGTATGCGTTACGAGGGCGGGCAGTATTATGTCAAGAGCGAGGACGAAATGAAAACGGTGTTCCCCTACGCGATCGAGGCGCTTGAGAATACGCAGCGCATTGCGGACCGCTGTGAGGTGACGATCGAGTTCGGCGTGACGAAGCTGCCGCATTTTGACGTGCCGGAGGGCTATGATTCTTGGAGCTACTTGAATGAACTCTGTAACCGGGGAATGAAAGAGCGCTATCCGCAGGGAGGAGAGGGGCTTTCCGAGCGGCTTGCCTATGAGCTGGACGTCATCCGAAACATGGGTTATGTCGATTATTTCCTGATCGTCTGGGATTATATCAACTATGCGCGGGAACACGGGATCGCGGTCGGACCGGGGCGAGGCTCTGCGGCAGGCTCCATCGTGTCCTACTGTCTGCATATCACGGATATTGATCCGATTAAATACCAACTGTTATTTGAACGATTCCTCAATCCGGAGCGTGTGTCCATGCCGGATATAGACGTGGATTTCTGCTATGAGCGTCGTCAGGAGGTCATCGATTATGTGACGGCAAAGTACGGTGCGGACAAGGTCGTCCAGATCGTGACATTCGGTACGCTCGCAGCGAAGGGCGTCATCCGCGACGTCGGGCGCGTCATGGACCTGCCGTACGCCTT
This sequence comes from bacterium, assembly GCA_023667365.1. Taxonomy (GTDB): domain Bacteria; phylum Bacillota; class Clostridia; order Lachnospirales; family Lachnospiraceae; genus DLAJ01. The sequence continues at coordinate 50,837 of JAMPAG010000009.1, forward strand.
TGTGGACAACATTGCCAAAATGATCCCGTATGAACTGAACATCACGCTTGCGCGCGCGCTGGAGATCAATCCGGAGCTTCGCGCGCTTTACGAGAGCGACGCGCAGGTGCATGAGCTGATCGACATGGCGAAACGTTTAGAGGGACTGCCCCGCCACACGTCGATCCATGCGGCGGGCGTCGTGATCTGTCAGCGTCCGGCGGAGGAGTTTGTGCCGCTTTCCAGAGGCGCCGAGGGCGAGATCACAACGCAGTTCACGATGACGACGATCGAGCAGCTTGGTCTTTTGAAAATGGATTTTCTGGGGCTTCGGACGCTGACGGTCATTCAGGATGCGGTGCGCAATATTGAGCAGACGCGGGGCGTCACGCTTTCCATAAATGAGATCGATTATGACGATAAAGCGGTGTTTGACGAGATCGGGACGGGAAAAACGGACGGCATCTTCCAAATAGAGAGCGGCGGCATGAAAAGCTTCATGAAGGAGTTAAAGCCGCGCACGCTGGAGGATATTATCGCCGGTATTTCTCTTTACCGTCCGGGACCGATGGATTTTATCCCGAAGTATATTTACGGAAAAGATCATGTGAACGAGATCACCTATGCCTGCCCGCAGCTGCAGCCGATCTTAGAGGCGACCTACGGCTGTATCGTGTATCAGGAACAGGTTATGCAGATCGTGCGCGACTTGGGCGGCTATACGCTTGGACGAAGCGACTTGGTGCGCCGCGCCATGAGCAAAAAGAAGCAGTACGTCATGGAGCAGGAGCGCAAGAACTTTGTGTACGGCAACAAAGAGGAGGGCGTGCCGGGCTGTGAGTCGATCGGGATTGCGCCGGAAGTCGCCAGCCAGATCTACGATACGATGATGGATTTCGCGAAATATGCGTTCAATAAATCCCATGCGGCGTGCTATGCAGTCGTCTCTTATCAGACGGCGTACCTGAAGCATTATTATCCGGTCGAGTTTATGGCGGCGCTCTTAACGTCCGTGATCGACAATCCGGGTAAGGCGTGCGAATATATTCTCGTGTCGCGCGGCATGGGGATCGAGATCCTGCCGCCTGACATCAACGAGGGGAGCGGCGGATTTTCCGTTTCCGACGGCAAGATCCGCTATGCGCTGACGGCGATCAAGACGGTCGGCAGACCGGTCATCGAGGCGGTCGTGGCGGAGCGGGAGCGCGGCGGTAAATTCAAGAGTATCAAGGATTTCCTGACAAGAATGAGCGACGCGGAGTGCGAGATCAATAAGCGCGCCATTGAGAACTTTATCAAGGCGGGCGCATTTGACGGTCTGGGCGGTACGCGCAAGCAGTTTATGTGCGTGTATGTGCAGATCATGGAGTCGCTGCATCAGGACAAAAAGAATCATATGGCGGGCCAGATGTCCTTGTTTGACTTAGTCGGCGAGGAAAGCCGTGAGGCGCTGGAGATCACGCTGCCCGACGTGGGCGAATACGGGCAGGATATGCTGCTCGCCTTCGAAAAAGAGGTGCTCGGCGTTTACGTCAGCGGTCATCCGCTGGAGCAGTACCAGTCTTTGTGGGAGCGCTGCATTTCGGCAAAAACAACGGATTTCCACTTGGATGAGGAGACGGGAAAAACCGCGCTGGAGGATGGTCAGAAAGTGACGGCGGGCGGTCTGATCTCGGATAAAAAGATCAAATATACAAAAAATGATAAGGTCATGGCGTTTCTCACGCTGGAGGATCTGGTCGGCACGATCGAAGTGGTTGTTTTTCCACGCGATTATGAACAAAATTCCGCGAAGCTGATCGAGGACGCCAAGGTGTTTATCACGGGGCGCGTCTCGGCGGAGGAGGATAAGGACGCAAAACTCATCTGTGAGCGCATTTCGTTTTTTGAAGATGTCCCGCGCAGCGTGTGGATCAAGTTTCCGACGAAAGAGGCGTATCAGACGTCAGAGGAACGGCTGAAAACCCTGCTGTGGGAGCAGGAGGGGAAGGACAGCGTTGTTATTTATATAGAAGATATTCGCGCGAAAAAAGAACTGGACGCAAACTGGAAGATCCATGCCGACGCGGAAGTGATGAAGCAGCTTGCGGACGCGTTTGGCGAGGAAAACGTGAAGATCAGCTATCCCGTATTGAAAAAAAATGCAAAATGAATTAAAATGAAAATGGTTTTAGTTGGAAAAACGGTTGACGGAAAGGGCGTGGTAGAGCGATGGCGAATCAGATCAAGACAATCGGTGTATTGACGAGCGGCGGGGATGCGCCCGGTATGAATGCGGCGATCCGTTCCGTTGTGAGAAAGGCGCTGGCGAACGGCGTTTCAGTGAAAGGGATCAAAAAGGGGTATCAGGGACTTTTGAACGAGGAGATCGTCGATATGGACCGGCACTCGGTGTCGGATATTATCCAGCGCGGCGGAACGATCCTCGGCACGGCGCGCTGCTCTGAGTTCAAGACGGAGGAAGGGCAGGCAAAGGGCGCGGAAATGTGCCGTAAACACGGGATCGACGGACTGGTCGTGATCGGCGGGGACGGTTCGTACCGCGGCGCACAGGCACTTGCGCGCAACGGGATCAATACCGTGGGACTTCCCGGAACGATCGACTTAGACATTGCCTGCACGGATTATACGATCGGTTTTGACACGGCGGTCAATACGGCGATGAGCGCGATCGATAAGGTGCGGGATACTTCTTCTTCCCATGAGCGGTGCAGTATCATAGAGGTCATGGGACGCAACGCGGGCTATATCGCACTGTGGTGCGGCGTTGCGAACGGCGCGGAGGATATTCTGATCCCTGAGAAATACGATTATAACGAGCAGAATATCATCAATAATATTATCGCGAACAGAAAGCGCGGAAAGACGCACCACATCATCATCAATGCGGAGGGCATCGGACATTCCACGTCCATGGCAAGACGTATCGAGGCGGCGACGGGGATTGAGACGAGGGCGACGATCTTAGGCTACATGCAGCGCGGCGGCAATCCGACCTGCAAGGATCGTTTTTATGCGTCGGTGATGGGCGCTTATGCGGCGGATATTCTCTGTCAGGGCAAGACCAACCGCGTTGTCGGTTATAGGAACGGAGAGTTTCAGGATTTTGACATTGAGGAAGCGCTGGCGATGACGAAGGATATTTCCGAGTACCAGTATGAGGTGAGCCGTGTGCTCGCGCAGTGACGCAGGGACAGCCAAAGGGGAATTTTCGGCAGGATAGGAAAGGGGAGCGCATGATCACAAGCGTCTCTAATAGAAAAGTCAAAGAGCTTGTGGAGCTTTCTGCGAAGCCCAAAGCGCGCACAGAGGCGGATGTCTTTCTGGCGGAGGGGCGCAAGCTGTTTATGGAAGCGCCGGCTGACCGTATTGCGGAGGTGTACGTGGAGGAAGCCTGTTATCGCGGGGCGGATGGCGCCATGAGGGAAAAACTGGACGCGCTTCCCGTTGAACTTGTGAGCAGTGAGGTGTTCCGCAAGATCAGCGATACCAAAACGCCGCAGGGCGTTTTGAGCGTGGTCAGACAGTCACATTATCAATTACATATGTTATTGAAAGGAACGGGCGGCGAAACACCGCTGTTTCTTGTTTTAGAGCGGATACAGGATCCGGGAAATCTGGGCACGATGTTCCGGACGGCGGAGGGCGCGGGGATAACGGGTGTGATCCTGACGCGGGATACGGCGGATCTTTACAGCCCGAAGACGATCCGTTCCACGATGGGTTCCGTGTACCGGGTGCCGTTTGTCGTGGCGGAGGATTTAGCGGAGGCGCTGGAAGAGCTTGCGGCGGCGGGCGTGCATACCTACGCGGCTTGTCCGGCGGAGGGGGCGTATGTCTATGATACGCCGGATTACCGGGAACCGTGTGCTTTTTTGATCGGAAATGAGGGAAACGGACTGCGGGAGGAGACGGTGAAGTGCGCGCAGTCCTGTATCACGATCCCGATGGCGGGACAGGTGGAATCCCTGAACGCGGCAATGGCGGCAGGAATCCTGATGTATGAGGCGGCGCGCCAGCGGCGCGGCGTGCGGACGCGGTGAAAGACAGGAGAAAACGGCGGAGCGTGCGGATGCGGCGGCAGGCAGGAGAAAACGGCGCGGCGGAAGGAGACAGAACATATGAAAATCGGTTTTATCGGACTTGGCAATATGGCGAAGGCAATGATCGGCGGTATGCTGGAAAAGCAGGTGGTTACGCCGGAGGCGTTGATCGGCTCGGCGGCAAGCGCCAAGACGATCGGGGAGGCGTCGCAGCGGTTCGGGATGGAGACAACGCTTGACAACTGCCGTGTGGCGGCGGAGGCGGACGTGCTTTTTCTGGCGGTCAAGCCGCAGATGTTTCCACAGGTGATCGCGCAGGTGAAGGACTGTGTTAATGAAAAAACACTTGTTATTTCCATTGCGGCAGGGAAGACGACCGCCTATATCGAGCAGGAATTTGGGAAAACGCTCCGTCTGGCGCGGTGTATGCCCAATACGCCGGCGCTTGTCGGCGAGGGCTGTACGGGCGTATGTTATCACGGAAACGTGACCGAACAGGATAAGGCGCTGACGCAGACGCTGCTCTCCTCGTTCGGACGCGCGGTGGAAGTGCCGGAGCGGCTGATGGATACGGTCGGAGCGGTAGCGGGGAGCGCGCCTGCCTATGTGTGCATGTTTGTGGAAGCGATGGCGGACGCCGCGGTGCTCGGCGGTATGCCGCGGGCGCAGGCGTATGAGTTTGCGGCGCAGACGGTCTTAGGAACGGCGAAGCTGATCCTTGAGACGGGAAAGCATCCCGCAGAACTGAAAGATATGGTGTGTTCGCCCGGCGGCACGACGATCGAGGGCGTGCGCGTGTTAGAGAGCGCGGGGATGCGGAGCGCGGTCGTGGAGGCGCTGACGGCATGTGTGGAGAAGTCGAAGCGCTTGTGAGAAGTGTGTGAGACGGTATAGGTAAAGGGGGGCGCCTGATTTTTGCATGAGGAGGGAACGGATTAGAAGACTTTTGTAAAAATTGCGGATTGACTTCTGTGTAAATTGGGTAAAATTACCATAAATGGCATAGAAAATGTGTGAAATGTAGACGATGGCAGCCTTGAAAGGAAAAAATAATTCGCACTAATTCCATAGAAGGAGAGCCTCTT